>JBBILN010000083.1:0-30479 GCA_037444905.1 bacterium
CGCGATTTTAAAGCGTTCTTTACGGTTTTTTGATTTTTCAGGAGTCCCTAAGTAGCCCAATTCGTTGTGATCAATTCAATTGTGGTCACGTTCCTAAAAACAAATCAGGGAGAGATCCTATGATGCGAAAGTCTACACTGTTGTTCGTTTTGCTCGCCTTCACAACCGGAGCGCTTTGGGCCGGGGAGGGGAAGGGTGTGCTGAAACGCGCCCAAGCCCGGCTCCAGCAGAAAGGTCAGTACTCCAAAGCGTTTTATTCCGCGGATGCTGCTGCCAGCCAGGCGCCGGTGAGTTTTTATCAAGGCCAGAAGCTGTACAAATCGGCCGCGGCCATGACCGCACAAGTCGACGACGCGACCAGCAACACAACGGTATGGGGAATTTACGGTCCCGGAAGAAATTTGGTGCGCGATCCCGAATCAGGCAGACTGACCGGCGGTTGGTCACGCACGCCGACCGGCGCGCCGAAACCCCGCACCATTTTCTCGGCCAACTCCGTGGATGGAGGCGCAACCTGGACCGTGAACGGTCCCTTGGATGAGCAAACCTCCAGCCGTGGATACTACAGCGACGTTTTTCGCGCCGGTTCGAATGACGCCGGCGGCGTTACGGAATGGATTACGTGGTCCGAGCGTGACAGCAAGCGCCTCGACATCATTCAAGACCTCGTGCCCGGCTCGTTGATTTTTGACTCCCCGCGGCCCTTGATTACCACGACGAATATTCCGGCGCCCGACCCGACGTTGGACATGGTGTTCACGCATGCGGCTGCTGCCCCCAACGGCGACGGCACATGGAGCATCTACGTATCCGAGTATGCCACCGGTCATGCGACCGAAAAAGACAATATTATCTTCGTGAAGTCCACGGACAACGGCCAAACTTGGAGCGCGCCGAAGTTCATTTTCAGTGATGCTCCAGGCCAAGTGCCAAAACTTTATCAAACCGGGCAGTTTGGTTCGGCGCAAGGCAATTATTGCGCTCTGGCCATGGCCGTGGACCCCAACGACTCCAAGCACATCGGCGGCGTGTTTATCAGCAACAACATGCCGAACTATGATCCGAACTCGGCCGACAGCTTGCTTCATCCTTACGGCACTTACGGCGATACTGATTATCAATACTATTTCATCGAGTCTCGCGATGCGGGCGACACGTGGTCGACCCCCGAAATGTTGCTGGGTCGTGACCCGATCGCGCGTCGGCAATGGGAGTTCACGACCGGCATCGACACCACGGGTGACGGCAATTTTGATGTCTCCAACAAAGCCTATCTCTATGGCGGCGCGTTTTTCTGGGCGTTCCTTTATCAGCCGGTTTACACCTCGGACGGCAGTTTTCACATCGCTTTTATGCCGACGTTGTTCGAAGACGTGCCCGCCGGCGGTTTGGCCGTGGGCATTGGTTCCAACTATAACGTTCCTTGCTACGGCCGTCGCGACGCGAACGGACAATGGTCCTATAAGGTCGATTTTGTTGGAACGACTTTAGGCTTTGACAGCACGGCAACGGAGCTTGATCCACGCTTTGGTCAAGCTTGGTTCGCGGAAATGTCAAAATCTGCGGATGAAAAAGCGATTGGCATTTCGTGGTCTTCGCGTTTGCCGGCTTATACTCCGGGTCCGGGTCACAATGGCTATGAGAAGAAAGGCTGCTTTGTGGTCGCGGCTTCGCCCGATAAGGGCAAGAATTGGACGGAAGCCAAAGCTTTCTTCGTCGACGGCGGTCTTCCGGAAGGGACAGCGGGCACGGGTGCTGGAGAGCAAGGCTCGTGGCCGGGTTCTTCTGTTGGCATTTTGTTGGTCCCCGAGCCGGAGAATCCAAATATCTATCGCTTTGAGTTCATTTACCAAGCCCTTGGCGCGGACAATGTTAACATTTTCCGCCAATCCCAGGGCATTTGGTACACGAATGAGCCTTTTGCAGACCTCAGCACCGTGGGCGTGAATGACCGCCCGTCCGGCGCGCCGACAACCTACAGCTTGGGCCAAAATTATCCCAACCCCTTCAACCCCAGCACGACGATTGACTACTCTTTGTCCGCGGCTGGTCAAGTGAAACTGACCGTGGTCAATGCGATCGGCCAGGTGGTTGCGACGCTGGTGAACGGCAAAGTTGCAGCCGGTCAGCACACCGTGGTTTGGGATGCGAAGAGCGTTCCCTCCGGCGTGTACTTCTATAAGCTCGAAGCCGAAAGCTTCAGCCAGACGAAAAAGATGGTGTTGATGAAATAGCTCTCGATAAAACGCCGCACACTTACAAAGTATGTGGCGTTCTCACCATGCTCGCCCTCGGAGCCGATAGCGGGCAAGAGGGAAGCAGATTGTAAACTGAAAGCCTCTGGTTTAGCCGAGGCTTTCAGTGTTTTGAGCGCTTTTATTGGAGATAAAAAGAGTCGGAGAGAATTTGAGGGGAGACTATAACACGCGAAACTTTCTCGGGGCGCTTGCAATTATCGTCGCATCAAGCCGGCCGCGCGCTTGCACGATGTGCTCGCCTTTGCGCAATTGCCAGCGCACGCGAAAGGGAGGGGCGACCGTTTTCAAAGGCTCACCGTCGATCAACCACGTCACTTCTTTTATGCCCTCCGCAGCCACACATTCCAACAACAAAGTTTGAAATTCAAGACGCAGTATCGGATCTATTTTGAAGATGTCGCCGTCGTCCGGGAAAGTAATCGTGATGCTGGATGCTGGTTGCTGGATGCTCGATACTGGTTGCTGATTGCTGGTGGGATTGAATGCTTCGGATAAAACCAAAGGCTGCGCGATGCCTTCGGCTTTTGCCCAGGGTTGATAAAGCGCGGGATAAAACAATGCAACACGCGGCCTGAAGTCTTGCATGGCAGCTTGCGAGAGCAGGTCTTTGTTCGCTTCGGGAATGGCCATGAAGCGATGCCATTCACAAGTTGCGCTCGGGACATTGTCGGGAAGAAAAACTTCCTGCATTTGATTCGGACAAAACGGATTGGGACGAGCACCCGAAGCCGTGCAGATGGCGGCCTTCACTAAGTTTGTTGGACGCATCGGCGGCGACGGCGGAAAATCGCGGTGCAGCAACAACATCACTTCGCGGAAGATGGGACCTGCGCCAGCCACGCCGGAAATTTTTTTCATGGCCGTGCCGTCGAAATTGCCGAGCCACACGCCCACGGTATAGTCGCTCGTGAAGCCCATGCACCAATTGTCGCGAAAATCTTTCGTGGTGCCGGTTTTCACCGCGCACGCAAACGGCAAATCGAGCACGCTGCCCTCTCCGAATGCCGGAGCGCGCGCCGCATCGTCGCGCAGAATATCTCCCAGCACAAAAGCAATTTCGCGCGAGAAGATTTGTTGTTCTTCCACCGGCATGAGCGCGGGAAAATTCGCCTCTGCAAATAATCGGAGATTTTTTAGGCGCCCTTCATTGGCCAGGGCGAGAAAGCCTCGCGTCAATTCCAGCAAAGAAACTTCGCCGTTGCCGAGCGTTAAACCCAAGCCATAATGTTGCGCGTTTTGTTGGAGAGAGGTGAAGCCGGCGCGACGCAAACGCTGCAAGAGCAGCTCTGCGCCCATCGACTCCAACACGCGCACTGCGGGCACGTTATATGAGCAGGCCAGCGCCGTGCGCAAGCGCACCGGGCCGTGAAAGCGGCCGTCATAATTCGTCGGCGTGAAATCGCCGCCGCCGGCAAAGATCGGCGCTTTGGTGGGAATGTCGGGAAGAATGCTCGCCGCGGTGTGATCGCGTTCGAGCGCAAGGCCATACGTGAAAGGTTTGAGTGCAGATCCGGGTTGTCGCAATGCAAGCGCGCCGTTCACTTGCCCGTCGTGCCGCGCGTCGAAGTAATCGCCCGAACCAACGAGCGCGAGAATCTCGCCGGCGCGATTGTCGAGCACGAGCACCGCGCCGTTCGTCACGTTGGCGCGCTGCAGCAATTGCAAATTGCTGGCAAGAATTTTTTCAATGTTCTTTTGCAAGCCGGCATCGAGCGTGAGCCGGATCGTATTCGCGGAGGAAAATTGTTCTTCGGCAAGCAGCTCGCGCGCGAGGTCGCAGGCATGCGGCGCGAGAAAGTTTTTCGGGCGCCGCGCGACATGCAATGATTCGCTCAAAGCCGCGATGAATTGCACGGAGTCAATGCGCCCGCTTTGCCACAGCGCGCGCAAAACACGTTGTTGCCGCGCCCGCGCCCGTGCGGGATGGCGAAACGGATCGTACGCCGAAGGCGCTTGCGGCAAGCCCGCGAGATACGCAGATTCCGCGAGCGTGAGATGCGCCGCCGGTTTGCCGAAATATAAGCGGCTTGCAGCGCCGATGCCGAAACATTGATTGCCGAACGGCGCACGATTTAAATATTGCGCGAGAATTTCTGCTTTGGATAAGCTGCGTTCGAGGCGCAACGCCAGCCACATTTCCACCGCCTTGCCCAATGGTTGCGGCGGCAAGGCATAGATTTGCCGCGCGAGTTGTTGCGTGAGTGTCGAGCCGCCGCTAATGATTTTTTTATTGGCGAAATTTTGATATGCCGCGCGCAGCAGCGCAAACGGATCGAGGCCGTGATGGTGGTAGAAGTTTCTATCCTCGGTGTGAATCAAACTTGCCAGCACCCACGGCGAAACTTGTTCCAGTTCCACCCAGCGACTGCGGCCCTCCGCGGAAGAAAGCACTTCTCGCAGCAATGTGCCGTGGCGATCAACTAGAAAGAGAGATTCAAAACGGGAAGGCGAGAGGCGAGAGGAGGAAACTGGAAGATAGGTGCTGAAGAAAAAAAGCGTCGAGAGAATTAGAGCGCCGAGAGGAAAAAACTGCGTGAGCCTCTTCATCATACACAAGCTGGGCGAGCCAGAACCAAATCGGCGGAACAATTTTTCGGCAGAATTATTCCGCCGTGCAATCATTCCGGCATTTGCTTTATGCCTTTTAAGCACGGCTTTCACATTAAAGCGACTAACTACGCAATATCGCGTTTACCGTTGACATGAGATCAATTCTTCCGGGCTTGCGCGCGCGCAAAAGCTTCACGCAAAGTCTGTAACTCAGCTTCTATTTTTTTCCGTGCCTCGGCTTCTTGCGCCGCGAGTGTTTCGGCGTTGCGCCGCGCCGCGGCTTCCTGCTCCGCCGATACTTCTGCTAAACGGCGAGCGGCGGCTTCAATCCTGACGCGGCCCTCAGCTTCGCGATAGGCGGCTTCGGATTCCTCGTGCGTGCGCAAGTATTTTTTCGAAAGCGGATCGTACAGACGCAAGACCTCGTTTTCGGCGGCCAATTCCAAGCCCAAAGCCTCGCTGTGCAAGCGCGCGCCGTGCATGGCAGTATACTCGCCCTGCTCCAAACGAAAACCGCGCAACGCGGTGCTCGACACTTCTTTGAGAGGGTCGAAAACAAAATATTCACGCACGCCGAGGCTTGCATAGAGCACCTTCTTGCTGCCCAAATCTTCCAGCTTGGTGCTGCGCGACATCAATTCAATAATCACCTCGGGCGCGCGACCCTCCTCATCGAGTTTATAATATCGACGATTCTTTTTCGGCACGCCGCGAATTACCATCACGTCTGGCGAAACGGATCGGCGTTCGCCGTCTTCGTCGAGATAGTAAAAAAAAATATTTCCGGTGACGTAGACGAACGGATCGTCACGAAAAAAATCCTCGAGACTATTGAGCAGCTCGATCAGTTGCTTGCGATGGCGGTCGGTTTCTGCCATGGGTTTCCCGTCCGATTCCGGTAAGTGTTCCCGCTCGGCGCGCGCTAGCAGAGGTTGTGCTGTGATTGCGGACATGTTTTCGTCTCAAATTTTGTCGACAAAAAATAGGGCGCGAGACCGGCAAAGTCAAGCTACCTTTTTTCGAACGCCTCGCGTAATTGCGCCCAAGTCTCCCACAATCCCTCGGACACGACTTTGGTATGGCCGAGAATAGGCATGAAATTCGTATCCGCGTCCCAGCGCGGCACAATGTGAAAGTGCAAATGGCCGTCGATGCCCGCGCCGGCCACGGCGCCGACATTCATGCCGATATTGAAACCATGCGGTGCACAGATTTTTCTAAGCGCACGGGCGCACCGTTGCAGCAGCGCCATCATCTCAGCATTTTCTTCAGCGGTGAGTTGGTCCAATTCCGCTTCGTGGCGGTACGGCACCACCATCAAATGGCCGTTGTTGTAGGGATATTTGTTCATGATTACGAACGCCAAGCGGCCGCGATGCACGATAAGATTCTCGCGATCTTGTGTTTGCTTGGGCTTGTCGCAAAAAATGCAACCTTCCTCTTTGGCGCCTTTGATATATTCCATGCGCCACGGCGCCCAAAGGATTTGCGGGGTCGAGGTTTCTGCCATAGTGGAATTGTGATTTTGAGAGTTTAACTTGCTGCCCGTGATTAGGTCCATGGTGGGTTGGTTTATGACGCACACGCGCGAAAGTCATTTGCAGAAATTTCTTTCAGCACGGACAAAAAATTGAGAAAAGAAGCTTGTAGCCGCCGTGTAATAACTTTTCCAGGGCATGACGATCGCGGAGAATGCCGGCAAAATAACCCACGGCCGGTATATAACCGCTCAGCTCGAAATTTTCAACAAAAAAGTTTTGCAAAGGCTTTTATGTGCGAAAATAATGGTTGCACTGATAGGGCTCGTTTATTATATTGCGCCCGTCTTTTGAGACCGTTTCTTCTTTCGTAGCAGCTCCTCGACATGAATCATCACAAAGCTACTTCACCGGAGGCAGTATGACCTACATTATCGCTGAACCCTGTTTGAATACCACCGATACCGCATGTGTTGATGTTTGCCCCGTTGATTGCATCTACCTCAATAATGACGCGAATCCCAAGCTCGATACTAAAAATCTCAAAATGGTCAGCAATCCGATTATGAAGGACGGCGTGGCCATGGACATTCTCTTTATTCACCCGCAAGAGTGTATTGATTGCGGCGCTTGTGAGCCGGAGTGCCCGCCCGCAGCTATCTTCGCGGAGAGCGAAGTTCCCGCGAACATGAGTTCGTACATCCCGCTGAACTATGAAGCCTTTGGCTTGAGCAAATAGCCCGACTTGACCGCACACGGCGGAGCGCGGGCCTACGCATCGCGCCAAACCGCGCCGGGAAGTCAGCAAGTTGTGGCTTCCTTCTCCTTAGAAGCAGCGCATGATCAAAAGTAAAAGCATATATGATAAGCCTCACCCTTCGGACGGTGAGCGAGTTTATATCGATCGTTTGTGGCCGGAGGGCATTAACACCCGCACCGCTGCGGTCGGCAAGTGGATGCAAGAAATCGCGCCTTCCTATGAATTGTGGCGTCACGCATATGATTTGGAAAAATGGGAGGACTATCGCCGGCGTTATTTGGAAGAGTTACAGTCGGCGGAAAAGAAACGTTATCTCGAAGAGTTGCGTGCCAAAGGGACAAGCGGAGTTTTGACCTTGCTGTTTGGAACTTCGGATGCCGCCCGCAACAACGCAACAATCATAAAGGAGGCTCTCGCATGCAATTGAGCTGCAAATTGTTGCGCCGCCCTCGGGAAAGCGCGGCGCAAAAAAGAAACCGACAAGGGCCTGGCTGGCCTCTGCCGTCGCGCAGAGACTAGTCAGGCCCTTGCGCTTAGGACGGCCCCTTCACCTAGGACGGTCATTGCCAACAACAACTCAACTTCTACACGCAATCCCGTTGGATTGGAATAATCCAAGAAGCCTGTAGCTTACCTAACCCATTAGGAGGTGTTATGATGGATTGGCATGACAACATTGTCGAAGACGACAATGAAATCCGTGAGATCCTCAAAACGAGCCACGTGATCGCTGTGGTCGGCATCAAGGATGAAACCCACGCTCAGGAAGCCGCACACAGCGTTCCCGCCTATCTCTACTCCCGTGGCTATCGCATCATCCCGGTCAATCCAAGCTACAAAAGCGTTTTTGGTATTCCCTGCGTCGACTCGCTAGCAGATATTCACGAGCACGTCGACATTGTGCAGGTTTTTCGCGCGCCCAAGAACGTCATGCCGCATGCGCTTGCGGCGCTCAAAATGAAACCCAAACCCAGAGCCTTTTGGATGCAAACCGGCATTCGACATCAAGAAGCAGCGCATAAATTGGCGGCCGCCGGCATCAAAGTGATACAGGATCACTGCATTTACATGGACCATTTGCGCTTCGTCCGCGTGGCGGCCTGATGATTTTTGATTGATCTTGTGAGCCGTAGAATTATTTTTTGAGGGATTTGATCCCTTGCGCACTTTGATGTGCAAATTGAAAATAGGAACGCAGATCAACGCGGCTTGAGTTGCATGAACCCGCGGAAATCTGCGTTCCGATTCTCGGAGTGATGGCCCGGCGGCTGTGAATTTTGGGCCGCCAAGCTTTGTTCGAATCACAAAATCATGCTGAGCGGAGCCAAAGCGTGATCGATTGACAGGACCCGTGCAGATGCCATTCTTCTTATCCGCGACATGAAGATTTTTGTCACTCGCCCCATCCCACAAGCCGGCCTCGATATTCTCCGCAAAGCTTATCCCCATTTCCAAATGAACATGGAAGACCGCGTGCTTACGCGCGACGAATTGCTCGCGGCCGTGCCCGGCTTGGATGGGCTGCTTTCGTTGTTGACCGATCGCATCGACGCGGAATTGCTCGAGGCCGCCGGACCGCAGCTCAAAATCGTCGCGAATCACGCGGTGGGTTTTGACAATGTCGATCTCAAAGCTGCAACCGAGCGCGGCGTGCTCATTACGAACACCCCCGGAGTTTTGACCGACGCCACAGCGGATCACGCGTGGGCATTGTTGTTTGCCGTCGCGCGCCGCATTCCGGAATCGGAAAACTTTTTGCGCGCGGGCAAGTTCAAAGGCTGGGGTCCGCTCATGTTTTTGGGTGGAGACGTGGCCGGCCGCACCTTGGGCGTGGTCGGCGTGGGTCGCATCGGACATCACATGGCTTTGCGTTCGCGCGGTTTCAATATGCGCGTGCTCTATACCGACGAATTCGTGAACACGGCGCTGGAACATGAAATCGGCGCGCGCAAAGTCGGCCTCGACGAACTGCTGCATGAATCGGATTTCGTCTCGCTGCATGTGCCGTTGCTGCCGGCCACGCGACATTTGATGAACGCGACTTCTTTGCGCAAGATGAAATCGACGGCGTATCTCATCAACACCAGCCGCGGTCCGGTGGTGGATGAAGCCGCGTTGGCGGAAGCGTTGCGCGCCGGTGTCATTGCCGGTGCGGCATTGGATGTTTTTGAAAACGAGCCGGAGGTTCATCACGGGTTATTGGAACTTGACAATGTCGTGCTCACCCCGCACACCGCCAGCGCGACAATTGCGACGCGTGCGAATATGGCGACAATGGCGGTGAATAATCTTCTATCCGGTTTAAAAGGCGAACGCCCAACTAACTTGGTAAATGAAGAAGTGTGGGGCAAGCAGCGAAGATAGCAGATAGAAGATTGTAAATCGTGGATCCTGAATGTTGTTTAAAGGAGCGCACTTGGTTTGCAGTTTTTGAACGATCTACGATCTACCATCTTCCATTCACGATCTACGATTTACTCAGTACTGGAGAGAGGAAAACTTGGAACTGCTCAACCGGCTCATCGTCAAAACCATGCCGATCGTGCCGAAACCCATAGTGCGTCGCGCCTCGCAACGTTACATTGCGGGCGCTACGCTGGATGACGCCGTGCGCGTTGTGCGCGATTTGAATCAACGGGGCATGATGGCGACGCTCGACATTTTGGGAGAATTCATTTCGAAACGCGAAGAGGCGACGGCAACCGCGACGGCATACATGCAAGCGTTGGACGTCATCGCCAAAGAGAAGCTGAACGGCAACATCTCCATCAAGCTCACCGCTTTCGGCTTAAAATTGAATTTTGATTTTTGTTTGGAGAACGTCCGCAAAGTCGTGCAGCACGCGCGCAGCCTCGGCAACTTCGTGCGTCTGGATATGGAAGACTCTTCCTGCACCTCCGACACGATCCGCGTCTATCAAACGCTCCGCAATGATTTCGACAACGTCGGCATTGCCATGCAAGCGTATATGCGCCGCGCACTCACCGATATTCGCAGCTTCATGGCGAACGGCGCGCCCACCAACGTCCGATTGTGCAAAGGCATCTATGTCGAGCCGCGCAGCATTGCCTATAAGAACCGCGAACTGATCAACAAGAATTTTACTTTTTTGCTCGATGAGCTGCTGCGCGGCGGGGCCTATGTCGGCATCGCCACGCATGACGAGCGTTTGGTGTGGGACGGCATGCGGCTCGTCGATCAGCTCAAACTTCCGAAAGACAAATACGAATTCCAAATGCTGCTGGGCGTGGATGAAGAGCTGCGCGACGTGATCGTTGGCGCCGGGCATCGTTTGCGCATTTATGTGCCCTTTGGCAAACATTGGTATGCTTATTCCGTGCGCCGCTTGCAAGAGAATCCGGAGATCGCGGGCTATGTCATCAAAAATTTTTTTGGAATAAAGGAATAAGCGGCAAACCCGTTCGGAATCTTGCCCAAGCGCGGACGCGGTGTTTACGCTGGTGAGATACCTTAAGGAATGATCGCGAAAGGAAGTTCTTGAAAGTCGCCACTCCGCTAGCGGAGTGGCTTTTTTTATCTGAAGCATTGCTCAAAACATGGTGGTCGCTATGGTAGCTAAAACTCTTCCCATTCCCTCACACTTCAATCCCAATCGCGTCGGTGAAATCTGGCGGGTATCGTACGAAGACCGCGCGCAAGAGGCGAAAGGCTGGGCGGAACGGCACGGCATTCCGCCGGCAGCGCAGGATCAATTTAAAATCTGCTTGCTGCTCGTTGATGTGCAAAACACATTTTGCATTCCCACCTTTGAGTTGTATGTCGGCGGCCGTTCGGGAACCGGTGCGGTGGATGACAATCGCCGCCTGTGCGAATTCATCTATCGCAATCTCCATGCGATCACGCAAATTTGCCCGACGCTGGACACGCACATGGCCATGCAGATTTTTCATGGCGTGTTTTTGGTAAATGAAAAAGGCGAGCATCCCCAACCGTTCACGCTCGTTTCAGTGGAGGACATCGAAACAGGCGTGTGGCGTTTCAATTCCGCCATTGCAGCGAACTTGGAGATCAACGCCGCTTTCGGTCAACGTTACTTGCAGCACTACGTTCGCAGATTGAAAGAGGGCGGCAAATACGATCTCACCATCTGGCCCTATCACGCCATGTTGGGAGGCATCGGACATGCTTTGGTGCCCGCGATTGAAGAAGCGATTTTTTTTCACAGCCTCGCGCGTTTCAGTCAGCCGGATTTTCAAGTGAAAGGCGACAATCCCTTCACGGAAAACTATTCGGTGTTGCGTCCGGAGATCGTCGGCGAGGTGGAAAACAAAATGATCGCAGAAAGCAATACGCGTTTGGTGCAAAAGCTCAAAACCTTTGACGCCGTCATCATCGCCGGACAGGCCAAAAGCCACTGCGTCGCGTGGACAATTGACGATCTTTTGAAAGACCTGATGATCGCGCATGGCACCCTAGCAAAAAAAGTCTATTTATTGGAAGATTGCACTTCGCCGGTCGTCGTGCCCGGTGTGATTGATTACACCGAGCAAGCCGATGCCGCATTCCAAAAATTTGCGAACGCGGGCATGCACATCGTTCGCTCGACCGAGCCAGTTGCAAACTGGCCGGGACTTCATTAAAACTGTCGAGCAACTTCGTTTTAGCCATTTCACACGGCCAAGCATTTGGCCTTTGATCTTTTGTGTCCTAAAATTTGTTTTTTGCGATTTGCAATTTGGCTCCCTTTTTCCGCACTTGCACTCCCTGCCGGTATATAATCATTCTCTTGAAAAACAACTCTGCGTCTTCCGCAGCATTCAGGACGAACACTACAAGACCGGAGGACTTCGGTGCATCCTCGTTTTTTTTCAAATGCGTTCCTCGCTTCGCTCACCGCCGCCGCGATCGTATCTGCGCAAACACCTTTACGCGAACCCAAGCCCAGCTTCTTTCCATCCGAACAACGCGGAGAAAATGATAAAACCAAAACTGTCAAACGCGAAATACCGCAGGCCCCTTCGTTAGGGGCCGTAGAAACCGCAATTGATCCCGCCGCCTATCACGTTGGGCCGGGTGACGTTTTGGCGATCAACTTATGGGGTTTGTTCGATGAACAGCCCGCTCTCAACATTCCGATCACACCCGAAGGCAAGCTGCTCATTCCCAGCATCGGCGCATTAGATGTCAATAAACTTTCTTTGCAGCAAGTGCAAGAAGCCGTGCGCCGCGCCTGCGCGGAGAAGTTCAACGCCAAAACGATTTCGGCGACGGCGCATTTAACGCAGGTGCGGCAAGTGCGTGTGCACGTTTATGGCGAAGTGGAAATGCCGGGTTCGTTCATCGGCACTGCGGTTGACCGCGTATCGTATTTTCTCGAGCAAGCCGGGGGCAGCACGCAATGGGCTGACGAAAGCCGGGTCGAAGTGCGCCGTGCGGATGGCCGCGTCGAGGTTTTGAATCTGTCACAGGTTTATCAAAAAGGCGAGCTGGGGCAGAATTCTTTTGTGCAAGGGGGTGAGGTGATTTATGTGCCGCGCATCGAGTTGAGCGGCAAAACCGTGTTTGTGGACGGCGAAGTCGAATTGCCCGGGCCGCATCAGATCGTGCAAAATGAATCTGCCGAAGGTTTTCTGCATCGCATCAAAGCTCTGGATCGCACCGCGGATTTGAACGCGATTTATCTTTACCGTAAAAATCAAGCGCCGGTGCATTTGAGTTTTCTTAATCTGGACAAGTCTGCCAATGCGCAAGCGAGTAACGGCGATGCAGAGCACAAGCCAGGCACGAATGGGCTCGCTTACGTCACGGCGCAGAATCAACCCCTGCAAGACGGCGACCGCATTCTGATCACGCGCATCAAAGAGTATGTGTACGTGCACGGCGCGGTGAAGAACCCCGGCAGCTTTCCTTTTGTGGTGGGATACAAAGCCGGGGACTATGTCGGTCTCGCGGGCGGCACCGCGGAAATGGCGAGCTTGAGCGGCGTCAAAGTCATTCATCCCGAAACCGGCAAAACCGAAAAGGGCGCCACACGCGAAGTGCATCGCGGCGACACGATCCTCGTGCCCACCTCGGGTCGCAACAAACTCTCGCAGTACGTCGGCATCGCTTCGCAGTTCGCCACGCTCATCATTGCAGCCAGTGCCGTGGGATTGGTGAAATAGTTAGCAGTTTATAAAACCAGCTTTTGCGCCAAGAATTATGTTGACTTACTTGGCAATCGCGGCTTATATTTTCGGGCCTTGCATTATGGCTTAAGGCATTCAAAGAGGAGAAAAATCGGCAGGAGCAAAGCATGAAAGGTTTTGGAGTGGAGGATATCTTTGCGTCATCATTTCGCGGCCGTCACTTTTTCAGCTTTTTTCTTCGTTTTACCAAGTACCATCGTGTTTGGACAAACTCGTCAACCAGCCTCCGCTTCCGTAGTTGACGAAAAAGAGCTAGCCAAATATCTGCAAAAAGAAAGTGAACGGCCTCTCCCAACCCAAGCAATTGAAGGCTCGATCGATCCTGCCACTTACCTAGTCGGCCCCGGCGATGTTTTGAAAATTAACTTTTGGGGGCTTTCTTCAGAGGAAGCACTTGGGCTTTCTATCCAAATCACGCCAGAAGGCAAGATGCTTATTCCAAGTGTCGGCGTAATAGACGTGAACAATAAGACCTTGCAGCGCGTGCAGGAAGACGTGGTTCTGGCGTGCGGAGCCAAGTACGATCCGCACAAGGTCAAAATCACGACACATTTGACGCAATTGCGTCTAGTGCGAGCCCATATTTATGGCGAAGTGAGGAACCCAGGCTTTTATACCGCAACTGCAATAGACCGTATTGCACACTACATCAGCGAAGCTGCAGGCTGGACGGAATGGGCCGACGAACAACATGTCGAGGTCCGACATCTTGATGGCACGGTTGACACCCTGGATTTATCCAAGCTCTATCAAAAGGGTGAACTGTCTCAAAATGCCTACATTCGTGGTGGAGATGTCATTTATTTTCCAAGAATCGAGTTGACGGATAATTTAGTTTATGTCGATGGTGAAATCCCATTTCCCGGTCCACACAGAATCACGAAAGATGAAACGGTGATTGACTTTCTTCACCGTATTGAGGCTCTGAATCGTGGTTCCGACCTTGAAGAATTCTTTTTAGTGCGAAGGGAAAATCCACCAAGCCGCTTGAATTTCTTTGGTAATAGTGCAGAAGGAGTTCTCGCCGATACGACACGTTTGAAGCCTGGAGATCATATTTTTATACCCGCGCGTAGAGAATTTGTTTACGTCATGGGTTCCGTGCAGAAGCCCGGAAACTTTCCCTATCACGTAGGCAATAAAGCGCTTGATTATATCGGCATGGCTGGAGCAACTGCGGAAACCGGCAACCTTGAAAGCGTGAAAATTATCCATCGCGATTCCTCCGAAATTGCAAAAGGTCTGCACCATGAAGTGAGAAGAGGAGATACGATCATTGTACCCGCATCCAGCCGAACAAAAATTACACAACTACTTGCCATCTCCTCACAAATTGCAACACTTCTGATTGCAGCCAAAGCCGTTGGAGCATTTTAATCGAGTAGGTAACATGGAAGAAAAGGAACTTAGTCTTTTTGATTATCTGGCCGTCATGATTAAATGGCGGCGTCTTTTTATTATTAATTTCCTTGTTGTTTCCGTGGTGACAGCCATTATCAGCCTAATTATGCCGAAGTGGTATCGCGCCACTTCCGTCATTCTGCCTTCTAAAGAGAATGACATGGAATCGTTCAATCTTGCAGCGCTGGCCGCGAATCTG
This sequence comes from bacterium, assembly GCA_037444905.1. Classification (GTDB taxonomy): domain Bacteria; phylum Zhuqueibacterota; class Zhuqueibacteria; order Zhuqueibacterales; family Zhuqueibacteraceae; genus JABWAN01. The sequence continues at coordinate 14,796 of JBBILN010000083.1, forward strand.
CCGATTAGCGGGCTGGGCTTGAATCTGGGAACAAGCCAACTCACCAACTTCATCGCCATTTTGAAAAGCCGGACGGTACGACAAGCCATTGCTGAGCGATTTCAGTTGCAAGAAATTTACGACCAGGAAGATATCGAGAAAACTTTGCAAGAAATGGATGACAATATAGATTTCATCATCGGCAAAGAAGGTCAAATCGTCATCGAAGTTTTGGATAAATCACCCCAGCGTGCGGCAGATATGGCCAATACTTTTGTGACGCTTCTGGACAGCATTAACACCAAATTCAAACTCACACGCGCGCGTAACCACCGCATTTTAGTCGAGAAGCGATTCACGGAGAACATTGAGGCTTTGCACGAGGCCGAACAGCGCCTCAAATCTTTTCAAGAGAAGTACGGCGTCATCGACATCCCGGAACAAACCAAAGCCGCCATTACAGGCGCGGCCGATTTACAAGCCATGATCTACATGACGGAGGTGGAACTGGGCATCAAAGAGAAATACTTGAGATCAGATCACGCAGAGGTGCTCGAACTCAAGACAAAACTTGACCAGTTAAAGCGTAAACTAGGAGAACTGCAAACGGGGAATTTGCACGAAAACACCAATGGCACAGCAGGCACTGCCAGCATCTTCATTCCTTTTAATGCCGTTCCGGATCTTGGCTTACAGTACGCTAGACTTTATCGCGATATGGTCGTGCAAAACAAGTTATATGAAGTCATCTTTCAAATGTACGAGCAAGCTAAGATTCAAGAGTCTAAAGATACTCCAACGATCCAAATGTTGGATGCCGCGCAAATTCCACTGCGTAAGTCGAAACCCAAACGTGCTTTGTTGGTCTTAGGTGCGGCGTTGATTAGTCTTTTTGTTACGGCTCTCTACGTTTTCCTGCGCGAATTTCTCTTCCAAATTGAAAACAGCGGCGGCACAAAAGCGATGCGGTGGCAATGGATTCGGGAGCAAATTCACGCTGATTGGTCTAGAATACGTCGTCGTTGAATTCCTATGAATCCATGCTCATGATCTCCTACCCCGCGACAGTGGAAAGTAATTCGTTTTCTCGGCTTTCTCCAACGCTCTTGCTAAGCCTTCTTCTACTGCAAGCATGTTTCGTCACGCTCTTGCTGCTCGAACAGTACACCGCGCTGCTTGTTGCCGTGGGCGGCACTTTGTTTGTGCCTTACTATCTTCAACGCACGGTCAACAGTATTATCTTGTTGCCAATTTTTTTGTATATGCCGATCGCCTTGATGGAGGGCACGGGTCTGCAATTATCCGAATTGGGCGCCATACTTCTTATCTTCAGCGGATTCGCTGCCATTTGCCTAACTGATGTGGAAAAACGCTATACGTTTCCAGCATTTATTCCCATCATGTTTATGCTGCTCGGCAGCGTGTTCTCCCTTAAGAATGCTCGTGCTCCAATCGCCGGCTTGCTGCTCTTTTTCAAACATATTGAAGCTTTTGTGGTCGTCTATTTTGTGGTCGTCAATTTTTTACATGAGAAAAGAGATTTTCGCCGAATCCTATGGGCGATTGCATGGGGAGGCGTGATGGCCGGTATTCATGGCATCCTGCGCTTTCAGCTTGGCTTGGAGACGCGCGTCTTTGCATTACACGGAGGCATGTATGGCGGCTTCATTGGAATGGCGATCATCTCCGCAATTGCCTTGACGTGGGCCGAACCTCGGGTTTATATGCGTTACATGCTTTGGGCGATGCTACCAGTTATGGTGATGGCGTTGCTGCTCAGCCAAACGCGCGCTTGGACCTTCGGGACCTTGTTTGCAGTGTTGCTGATTGTGTTTCTTCATGGCGCTAAATCTGGAAAATTCAAAATAGTATTTGGCTTAGCGGTGATTGGAGGTATAATTGTCTGGCTGATACAAAATGGATTATTTGGGATGATTTCCTCGGGCAGTCTGGAAGGCGCTGCGGGGAAAGCTTTGCAGACCGGCCTATTAGAATCCGATGACAAAGCCAAATTGCTTTCCGGTCTCATGCGCCCCATTGTTTGGTGGTATGGCTTTAAAGCTTATCAACAGTTTCCGCTGTTGGGGGTAGGGTTGGGAAATCTCCGCTTCCGCAATATGTTCACCGGCGAGTTAGGATGGCCCGATGATGAAGACGCGGGTTTCGTGGACAATCAATACTTCAATGTACTTTTTGAGACCGGTATTCTGGGCGCAATCGGTTGGATTTGGTTGATAGTTTTGATCTATCGACGGCTCAAGAACCTGAAGCAGATTGCGAACGACAAAGAATGGCAGGCCACTGCCTATGCACTGATCGGCATCCTTGTTTTGTGGGCGATTGGCGGGCTCTTCTGGGTGCTGGATTATGCGCATGAGTCTACTGTTATGCTGGCTTTTCTGTTTGCCATGGTCATGGCGGCAGAACGCAGTTGCCGACATACCCCAACTAATTCTTCTTCTCTACCTCACGGGCGGGACCCTTCCCGAACAGTTGTATGAGTTCGAGCGAAAAAGCATTTGGAGAAATTTCAAGGCAGCAAGGCGATTTTTCCCAACATGATTTGTCTGCTAGCCCTCAACTAACCCAACGCTTGGCGCAAAATAGTTTCGCAGCGTTTTCGAGCCAGTTGCTCACACTTTTGGCCAATACAGGCATCACAGTCATCTTGGCTCGCAGCCTCGGAGAAAGCCAGTTCGGATTGTTTTCCTACGGATTGGTGTTGGTAAATATGTTTGCCATACTGGCTGATTTCGGAATGAAACCGATTCTAGTGCGGGAGCTTTCCCGTGAACATTGGCAATCGGGAGAGTTACTAGGAAATGCCGTTCTGATAAAGCTGTTGCTTTCCGGCTTAACGATCGCACTGGCGATTGTGACTTCCTGGTTCTGTGGATATCCTCGCGAGTTCGTTCTCGTTGTCGCCATGTTTGCATGTAATGTCTTGGTGACCTCAAAGTTGTTCGCATTGCGAATTGCGTTTGAAGCTCCGTTCCACGCAAACCTGCAGATGGCAGTGCCTATGTTGTTGCAGCTATTGGATAATCTCCTTTCGCTTGGCGTGATCTACGTTTTAGCTTTGCAGGGTGCATCTTTGCAAGCTTTGGTGCTTGCTTATGTCGTGTGCAACATGCCTGGAATGTTGTTGACGATTTACTTGGCAAGGCAGCGTGTTCACTATCAGTTCACTCCGAATCCGGCTTTGATTCGGTTCATTCTGAAGGAATCTTGGCCGCTGGGAATCTATATTCTCATCATGACCCTGTATAACAGCATTGACGTTCTCATGTTGGAAGCATGGCTGGGGGAAAGCGCAGTCGGCCAATATGCGGCCGCGACGCGCCTTGTTACACCACTGCTCTTTATTCCACATGGTGTGGTGGTTTCTTTGTTCCCGATTTTTTCACGCTACCACGAAAGTTCCCCCCAGCACGTTGCGTTAGCTCTCAATCTTGCTTTGAAAATCGTGAGCCTTATCGCTCTGGTTTTGGCGATTTGCTTTTCCTTCTGGGGGGAATCAATCATCACGTTGCTTTATTCCGAGCGTTATCATGCTGCCATTGTGCCGCTGGTCATCCTGATGTGGGCACAAGTTTTTTTCTTCCTAAATTTCTTTTTTGTTGATACGTTGACCTCAGTTGATCAACAACGTATTAACTTCGCGGCGGCAGCGGTCATGCTCTTGATTAATGCTAGTGCGCTCGTAGTGTTGATTCCGAAGTTTGGCCTCCCCGGAGCGGCTCTGGGCAAGTTGATTTCCTCCGGGTGCGGCTTTGCAATTTTATTCCACGCTATCTGTAAAAACTTCAACGTGCATGTGAGAGGCTTTCTGCTTCGTGCCACGCTCGTCGGCAGCCTGTTTGCCCTGGGGCTGGCTTTTTTTATGAAACTTCAGCCACTAGCTTCGATCATAGCTGCACCAATATTGTTTGTGTCATTGGTTTTGACTTTGAAGGTTTTCAACAAGGAAGAAATGGCGATTTTTCGTTCTGCCATACGTACTTCGGTCTCCGTTCTCAAACCATGAAAAAGCGCGTGGCGTTGTTGCGTGGCAATTCGTTGAATCCCTATGAAATGCAGTCGTATGCGCCTTTGTTGTTGGAGTGGGATTTGGTCGGCGTCACCACGTGGGATAATCAATTCGCTGCCGAGAACATTCCGGTGCCGGTGCAAAAAGTGCACGCGTATACGGAGTTGCTGAAATTATTTCCACGCGCTCTGCGCAAGTACCCCGACTTTCTGCTGCGCCAGCTTTTGGAGCTGCAAGTCCCGTGCATGAATCTCATGAAATATTTGCAGCACTTCGACATCATTCACACTGCGGACGTGCAATACTATTATTCCTATCAAGCGGTGCAAGCGAAGAAGCGCTACGGCAACAAAGTGGTTGTGACGCAATGGGAAAATATTCCGTTTGCGTTGGAGCGAAGACGCGCTTCGCAAAACCGCAATCGCGAGACCATTGCGCATGCAGATTTATTTCTTGCAATCACCGAGCGCGCCAAGGAAGCTTTGCTGCTTGCCGGAGCAGCCGAAGAAAAGATTCGCGTTCTCCCCATGGGAATTGATTTGGAAAGATTCCGCCCGGCCCCCCGCGAAACAATTTTGCGCGACAAACTCGGCATGGCGCCAACGGACCGAATCATTCTCTATGTCGGCCGGCTGGCGCGCTCCAAGGGCCTGATCGAATTGCTCTGTGCCTTCGCACGACTGTTGAAAGATTCCGACATGCCGACGCAAGCACTAAAGCTGCTGTGCGTCGGCGCCGGCGATTCGGATTTTTTTAATCACTTGATTCAACGTCTTGGCATTGCCGAACAGGTGCGCATGATCGGCGGCATGCCGTATGATCACATGCCCGCCGTGCACAATCTCGCCGAGGTTTTTGTGCTGCCGAGTTTGCCGACGCATTATTGGCGTGAGCAATTGGGGATGGTTTTGTTGGAAAGCATGGCTTGCGGCAAAGCCGTCATCGCAACTTTGTCCGGCTCGATTCCGGAAGTCGTTGGAGAGGCCGGCGTTTTGGTTCAACCCTATGATCATTTTTCGCTCTATCTCGCGCTGCGCAGATTGCTCTCGGATGCAATACTTCGCGAAGAGTTGGGGCGTAAAGCACGTGCGCGCGTGGAAATGCACTTTGATCGCATGCAAATCGCAGCCAAAATTTCGGAGGCATATCAAGCCGTTTTAGGATAGCGCAATGGTCAACGCGGGATTGGGTTCTTGCATACGGATCAAAATGATTCTTTGTTGTGCTCTCACAAAAAGTCCGGGCTTCAGAAACTTTCGTACATGAGTTATAAAATTCCTCGAGTTGTTTGTGACCCTCTCGATTATCATCGTCAATTACAACACCCGTGAGTTGTTACGCGCATGCCTGCAATCCGTTTTTGAACAAACGCGCGAAATTGCTTTCGAGATCATCGTCATTGACAATGCCTCCACCGACGGCAGCCGTGAGATGCTGCGCGACGATTTTCCACAAGTTCTCGTCATTCATAACGAGAACAATCGCGGTTTCGCGGCGGCCAACAATCAAGGGATTCGCCTCGCCACCGGCAAATATATTTTGCTCTTAAATTCGGATACCGTTATTCTTGATTGCGCCGTTCAAATGACCCTGCTATACCTCGCGGAGCATCCGGAAGCGGGCATTGTCGGCTGCAAGCTGCTCAATCCCGATGGCACTTTGCAGCCTTCGTGCCGCAGCTTTCCCACGCTGTGGAACTTATTCTGCGAAGCCTCTTTTCTCTATTTGCTGTTCAAGCGCACGCGACTGTTCGGCAAGTATTACATGAGCCATTTCGATCACAAAACTTCTCGCCGAGTCGATTTCGTAATGGGCGCTTTCATGCTCATCAAGCGCGAGGTATTTGAGCGCGTCGGTCTGCTCGACGAAGAGTATTTCATGTATACCGAAGAAATGGATTGGTGCTATCGCGCCGCACAGCTCGGTCATCAGGTGCATTTCACTCCGTCGGCCCGCATCATTCACGTGCTGGGCGGCTCGACCAGCAATCGTCAAAGTTATTTCGATCAGCTTCACCTCAGCCAAATACGATTTATTCGCAAACATTTTCGGGGCCTCAAGAAAGTGCTTGGGCTTTCGTTAAAACGCTTCGGCATTGCTTTGCGCATACCGGTTTATGGTTTGGTTGGGATGCTGCCCGGCAAGCATGATCTCCTGAAAAAATCTTTATTGTATGCTCGTGTGTTGGTAAGGGCCTTGCGATGAGCGCCCGCATTTTGCACATTTTGCAGATTTGTCCACGCATACCGTATCCGTTGCATGACGGTCGCGCCTTGAGCATTTTCAACATCACCAAGCACCTGGCTTTGCGTGGGCATCGCGTTCACATGGTCACGTTCGACATCGGCGAAACTCCAACGTGCGACGAATTGCGAGAATATTGTGAGCTGACCACACTGCCACACGATTTGAGGAATCGCTGGCAAGGTGCGCTGATGAATCTGCCCTCGCGCGTGCCCTACAATATGGCCAAATATCGCGCACCGGAGATGTTTCGGAAACTGGAAGAAATTGCGGCGCGGGACAAATTTGACGTGGTACATGTCGATCACGTACACATGGCGATCTACGGCGCCTTTCTAAAAGAAAAGTTCGGGTTGCCAATCGTGATGCGCGAGCATAATTTCGAAGCCACCATCATGGCGCGTTTTGCCGACAATCAAAAGAACCCCGCGCTCCGCGCCTACGCACAATTGCAATACCGCCGGCTCCTGCGCTATGAAGCGGATATGTGTTCCCGGTTCGAGCGTTGTGTGATGATCACGGACGAAGACGAGCGGCGCTTATTGGCGGTCTCACCGCAAGCGCGCACGACGGTCATCCCTGCGGGCGTGTATCTTCCCGTTTTGCCGGCTCGCGCTGCGGAAATGCCGCACAATATTTTGTTCCTCGCTTCATTGGATTGGCGGCCTAACGTCGAGGGGTTCCTTTGGTTTTATCAGCACGTTTTGCCCATGGTGTTGCAGCAGGAGCCGAAAACCAAAGTCACAGTTGTTGGCAAAGGCGCGGCTCCGGAGCTTGAGCAGCTTTCACATTCGAACGTAAACTTTGTTGGTTTTGTGCATGATCTCTCACCATATTTCGCAAGCGCACAAGTCTGCATTGTGCCCTTGCTCACCGGCGGCGGCATGCGGCTCAAAATTTTGGAAATGTTCGCCCATGGCAAGTGTGTGGTCTCCACGCCCGTGGGATGTGAGGGCATTGCCGTGCAAGACGGCCGCGAATTGCTCGTAGCGGAACGCGCGGAGACGTTTGCGCAGCAAGTCCTGCGTGCTCTGCAAACCCCCGACTTGCGCGCAAGATTGGGAGAGAATGCTCGCACGCTGGTGGAAACGAGATATGATTGGCGCCAAATTGCGGCAGATTTCGAGCAGGTATATTGGGAGGTCAGCAAAAAAGACAAGTGAGGAGGTCATTGGTGGAGAACATAATCGGGCCAACTCTGAATGACTCTGAAGTTCATCGCAAAATGCTAGGGCTGTTTTTTTGTTTTGTCGCTGCTCGACCGAGGGTTCTTCTCTTGTTTACCGAGGTGGCCTCTTCGTGCGAGGTGGCTTGGAGTCGGGAGCATGAGCGCGTCTTTGTAACGCGCCATACATGATTCCGCTTTGCACTGCATCAAAGTTATGACTATCTTCAGCCTGCGCCATTTTGCAAATGGTGCGAGAAGAGCGCGAAAAGCAAGGAATCGCTCACGGGATTTTTCTGAATGACAACCGCAAATCCGTGCAAAGAGAAATAGATAAACTTTGCAGTGCACACGCGGTCTTGGCCAAATACCACCGGCAAATATCCTCTCGTGAGCCTGGAAGGATTAGTACAGCACGCAGGCCCTGCACAAAACACCTAAAGCACAAACATGAATTGGGTTGAGATCATTTTCTGGCTGTGCTGTTTTTTAGTATTGTACACTTACATTTTGTATCCCGCCCTTTTGCTCGGCCTCTCCATTTTTTGGCGCAAATATCGCCGGGTGGATGACGACTATTTTCCCACCGTGTCTTTGTTGATCGCGGCTTACAATGAAGAAGCCGTAATCGATGAGAAGATGAAAAATTGTCTAGCGCTGGATTATCCCAAAGACAAATTGGAAGTTCTCGTCGGATCGGATGGCTCGGATGATCAAACCAACGCCATGGTCGCGCATTATTCCCAAGACCACATTAGGCTTTTTCCGTTCCAACAGCGACGCGGCAAAGCGGCAGTCTTGAACGATATTGCTGCTGCCGCACAAGGCGAAATTCTGATTTTCTCCGACGCGAATTCGATGTATCGTCGCGACGCTGTGGTTCGTCTGGCGCCACATTTTGCCGATTCCAAAGTCGGCGGAGTGTGTGGACGGCTGGTATTACTTAGTGAAGCGCATCAGATCGACGCAGAAGGGGAACGCTTTTATTGGGACTATGAAAACTATCTGAAGCACCTCGAAGGAAAACTCAAAACCGTTTTGGGCGCGAATGGCGCGATCTATGCGATTCGGCGGCATTTGTTTCAAGCGTTGCCTTCGCACAAAGTCGTAGCGGACGATTTCTTGATTCCCCTGAAAGTCGTGGAATCCGGTTACGACGTGGTTTATGACAAAGACGCCGTAGCCTGTGAGTTCGCTGCGGAAAACCTAAGCGCAGAGTTCAAACGCAAAGTCCGCATCGGTGCGGGTAACTTTCACGGCATTCGGGAGATTCTGCCCTTGCTGAACCCAAGACGTGGTTTCGTGGCGTTCGGTTTATGGTCGCATAAAATCATTCGTTGGTTCGTGCCGTTTTTTTTGCTCACGATTTTCGGCGCGAACTTCGCGCTTTTGGGCAGGCTGGTTTATGATGTTCTTTTTGTGCTGCAACTATTGTTTTACGGTGTAGCATTCATGTCTTGGCAATTGGACCGTCGCGGTACCCAGGTGCCGATTTTGATTTATCCGTACTACTTTGTTACAGTCAACCTCGCGCTGCTGCTCGGTTTTTTTAAGTTTCTCTCCGGCTCGCAAAAACCGGCATGGGCGCGAACGGAACGCTGAGGTTCGCATGTCGAAACCGGTTGAGAAAGTTTTGCTCTTTTGCTCGGACTTCCTCACGATCAACGCGACATTCTGGCTCTGGTCCAGGTTGCGCGTACACGCTGGCTATTTCTCCGAACCCCTCCCGCAACAATTTTTAATTAATGCCCTCGTTATTTTTCTGTTCTGGTTTTTGCTTTTTATCTTCTACGGCCTGTATCGCACGTGGTATGCGCAATCCCGCGTCGATGAGCTGATCAATGTCGGCAAGACCGTTTCGATTGGCGTTTTTTTGATATTTCTCATGACGATTGACCTGCAGCAGGATGTGGCGGGTCCTTTGCGGTTTAGCCGTGCGATGATCGTTTCTTACTGGCTGTTGTTGGCGGTTTTCGTGAGTATGGGGCGGCTGGCGTTGCGTACCTTTCAACGCACGTTGCTGGAATCTGGAATCGGCATGCGCAATACGCTCATAGTCGGTGACGGCAAAGCGGCGCAAGATATTTTTGATGAGCTCAGAAAATTTCCTGCGCTCGGTTATGAAATCGCCGGTTTTCTTGGAGCGGGCGCATTCCAAAATTACAAAGGCGCGCCGCGGTTGGGAGAGTTGTGCGAGATCGCAGAAGTTATTAAGCGCGAAAACGTGGAGGAAGTCATCGTGGCGTTTGAAAACGAAGCGCGTGCGCAAGTTTCAGAAGTGCTGGCGCGCTGCGAAGATTTGCCGGTGAAGATCAAGGTCGTGCCGGATTTGCATGATGCGGTTATGGGGCACGTGCGCACGCATCAGATTTACGGTTTGCCGCTCATTGAGATCATGCCCGATCTTATGCCTGCGTGGGAGCGTCGCGCCAAACGGTGGTTCGATATTGGTGTTGCGTTGCTGGCTTTGATTTTTCTTTTGCCTTTGGGAGTGATAATCGCTGGCGCTGTTCGTTCTCATAGGCGTGGTGGAGTTTTGACTGCGGACTTGCGAATTGGTCGAGACGGCAAATTATTCAAGCTGTATCGTTTCAATGCGAGCGCAACAGAGGATACAATGCCCGGGGGATGGCTGTCCTTCATTCGCAGCATGGGTTGGGACAAAATGCCTCACCTTCTCAATGTTCTCAAAGGCAACTTAAGTTTGGTCGGGCCTTCGGCTGAAGCTCCGGATATCGTGAGAAAGAATCTGCAAGAGTGTCCCATTTACTCGCGCCGCCTGCACGTCCAGCCGGGGCTTACAGGGTGGGCGCAAATCAAAGGCGAAAAGGACGGCTTGCACGGCAATTTACAGCGTGCATTGCAGTATGATTTTTTTTATATTGAAAATATGTCGCTGCGTATGGATCTTAAGATTCTGTTGATCGCTTTATATAATGCCATGATCAATAGCCGCGTGGAGAGAGCGTCGAAAAGCCTTTCTCCCAGCATGATTCACGAATAGCCTTCTCATTTCACCGCGAGGAAACGCTTGCAATTCGCCGCGAAAGCAATCTTATTGGGCTGCCTGGGCTTCATCTTATCCGCCTGCTCAAACAAGGAGCGCATCGTCGGTCCCTCCCGTGCCGATCTCTTTGACAAGTTCTCCATCCGCCAAATCGTTCCAGAAACAGATTTGCCGATGTTGCCGACAAACCTCAAATTCTTTCCCAATGCGCAGGAGTTTTTAGTGTTGGGCAAGGCGGGTGAAGTTCGGCATTATATGCTCGAACAAGCCAGTGCGCGATTGCTTGGCGCATTTACCGTTCCAGAAGTCGCACCTGCACCGGAGGAGATTGGGCTGACGGGCCTAGCGTTTGATCCGCAGTTTGAGATTAACCGTTTTTTCTATGTTTGTTTCGTGACTGGGGACAATAAGTGGAGCAGGGTTCTCCGTTATCGTTGGGTGGGAAGTTACGCCGAAATCGAACAATCGCACGTGACGGTGCTCAATGTTGATCGTTTGCTGCCGGATGAGCCGCAGCATGGTGTTTATTCGCTCTGCTTCGGCCCGGATAGTAATTTATATGTGCCGATGGGCGATGCGCTCCAGCCCGAGTACGCACAAGATCCGCAGTCTTTGCTTGGCAAGTTGCTGCGCATTCGGCCAAGTTCTGGGCCGCTAGGTGGGTACGCCATTCCAGAAGACAATCCTTATTTGGGCGACGAAGGCACATTGCCGGAAATTGCAGCGTTTGGCTTGCGCACACCTTTTCGTTCGCTTTGCTGGAGGGATAAGATTTATGTTGCAAACGTCGGGCGCAACAGGTATGAAGAGATCGAAATGTACACAATTGGAAGCAAAGCCAATTTTGGCTGGCCATATTGCGAAGGTTATTGCGAGTCCGGAGGATACAATCGTCCCGTGCTCACCGTTAGCCACGCCGATCCGTTTTATCAAACCCAAGATCCGCAAAAGAGCAACATAAATCGCTTGTCCATTGGCGTCGGTGTGGTTTATGAGCAAGCTGGGAGTGATCCCTATGATAATCTCTTGGATGGACGCTTGCTTTTTTTTGATGTGTTTCAAGGGTATGTGCGTGCGGCGAAATTGTTGGAAGACGGATATATCGAGGAGGAGCAACACATTTTCCATTTGGAGTACATTACCAGCATGGAATTCGGGCCAGATGGATACGTTTATGGCACGACCATGTATTCTCCGCAAGTTTTTCGAATCGAACTGAAGCAATAACAAAATTTCCTCTGGCCCATCCCCCCGTTGTTTGTCATTTCCCGCCTCTTGCTTTTTACACGGAGATTCGTTACCTATCGCCACTTTTCTCCCCACCGTGCGCGAGCACTCCTCTGAATTACGAAAAACAATTTGCTGTGAGTAGAACCGTGGTGCGTCTTGATCTCAAGGGCAAGGAGTCGTCATGAAAACTTTGAAAACGCTTTCTCTCATGCTCATGTTGCTGTGTGCTGTTCCCTCCGCGCACGCGCAGGACTTTATGCTGCAAGGATGGTATTGGGATTATCCCGGCACCGCGGACGGCCACGTGTGGGCCGATACGCTTGCCAACAAAGCGCAGGAGTTGAAGAACGCGGGCTTCACCTATGTGTGGCTCCCGCCGCTCTCGCGCGCGAGTTTCGGGCAAACCAGCAATGGCTATGATCCCAAAGACCTCTTCGATCTCGGCGAGTTCGGCGGCGGACCCACGCGCTTCGGCACGCGCACGGACTTGAATGATCTCATGACCGCGTTCAACGCGCAAGGCCTCAAAATGGTTGCGGACATGATCTACAACCATCGCGACGGCGGCAAGGCCGAAGACAATCCCTCGGTCGAAGGCTGGATCGAGAACATGAACGCCACGAAGATTTCGAACGGCGATCAACCCTATCCTTCGGATCGTTATCGCAGCTATCTCCCCATTGGCGGCGCGACCGGTCGCGGCGCGGGCACGTACTATTTCAAATTCAAATCCGCCTCCGAGCATTCGAACTTCTACGGCAAACCCTACAAAGTTTATATGCAAACCAACGTCGTCGGCTATCAAGGCTTGCCGCCGCAAAATGAATCCGAGCCGAACGGCGGCGGCGGTTGCGGCGAAGCCAACAACACGATCACGCTCGGCGTCGACATGCAGGCCAACATCGACGGCCTCGGCTGCAAAATCGACGAGTTCGCGCTCACGATCAGTGCCGGCCAGTACAACACCGCGGGCGACACGATTTGGATTTACACGAGCAACTCCAGCGGCTACACCGATCATTACGTGTATGAAGTTTGGCACAACGGCACGAATCATCAAAGCGCGATCAAATATCAAACCTACACGAATTTCTTCGGCATGCCCAGCGGTCGCGGCGGCATGAATCACACCAACTTCAAGCCCAACGGCAATCCCACGTGCTTGTGCGGCGATTGGGATTACATGTACTTCTTTTATGATTACGACCAAACCGTTCCGAGCACGCGCGACACGCTCTTCGCGTGGACGCGTTGGATGTGGAGCAACGTGGGCATGCGCGGTTTGCGCATGGATGCCGTGAAGCACTTCACCCCGCAGTTCGTCGGCGATCTGCTCGACAACATGCACGCGAACGGCATGGACCCCGGCATGGTCGTGGGCGAATGGTTCGATTCGAACTCGTTCATCTTGAAAGACTGGGTCGATGACGTGAAGAGTAATATGGACGCGGGCACGCTGGCCGCGATCAAACCGCGCGTGTTTGATTTCTCCCTGCGCGATGCGATCGAAAAAGCGTGCGACTCGTTCGGCTACGACGCGCGCAACGTGTTCAACGCGAGCATTGTCGACGCGCAAGGCGTGAGCGGCGATTATGCCGTGACCTTCGTGAACAATCATGATTTCCGCGATCCCGGCCAGCCCGTTGACAATCAGCCCATTCTCGCTTACGCGTACACGCTCACGAACAATCAACTCGGCGTGGCGAGCGTGTTTTACCCCGACTATTACAATGCCGGTTTGAAAACGAAGATCGATCAACTACTCGAGATTCACAAAAACTATTGCTACGGCGCGACGAGCCGCGATTACTTGAGCCGCTTCAGCACGCCGTATAGCGCGACGTACACGACCGGCTATCCCAACACGACATTGCTCTATCAATTGCGCGGCGCGGCTGCGGGGCGCGATGTCATCGTTGCCATCAACTTCGCGGGCGAAGCTTTGAACGTGACGCACGGCGTGAACACGACGGACTTGCCCAACGGCGCAACGCTCGTCGATGCCACGGGCAACGCGACGAGCGCAACACTCACCGTGAGCGGCGGGCAAGTGATCGTGCAAGTGCCTTCGCGCAGCTATGCCGTGTTTGTCGAAGACGGCGGCGCGTGGAATCAAGCGAGCGTGAGCGGCTTCGGCGCTTCAACGTATGCTTTTAATGAAGTCGATATGCTCGATAAAGACACGGGCTACGCAGTCGCCAGCAGCGGCAAGATTGCGAAGACCACGAACGGCGGCCTCGCGTGGAGCGCGCTCACGAGCGGCACTTCAAGCGCGCTGTATGGCGTGAAGGCCGTTGATGCGAACACGGTTGTGGTGGTTGGCGCGAGCAACACCGTGCGGCGCTCGATTGATGGCGGCACGAATTGGACTTCGGTTGCGCTCGGCACGTTGAGCGGCACCACGTGGCGCGGCATCGAGGGCACGGGCAACACGCTCTATGCGATTGGCTATGTGACGAGCGGCTCGCGGCGCGTGCGCGTCGTGCGCTCCACCGACGGCGGCGCAACGTGGACGCGCATCGATGGCGGCACACTCGGCAGCACGAGCACTTCGTCATCGACCGCGTTTTATGGCATCGATGTCGTGACCGCTGATCTTGTTTATATCTGCGGCGCGTATGCCACGGGCGGCAACAGCATCTATCGCACGACGAACGGCACTGCCGGAACGCCGACGTGGAGCGGGCTTTCCACGGTGACGCCGTTTTATAGCATCGAGATGATCGACAGCAATTGGGGCTATGCCGTGGGCACTTCTTCGAAGTATTATCAAACCACGAACGGCACCACGTTCTCGACCGTTTCCGGCAGCGGCTTGGCTTCGAGCATGACGGTCGAAGACGTTTCGTGGAACGCGAACACGAAGCGGCTTTATATCACCGGCTTCACCGGCTCAAGCGGCAGCTATGTGCCGCGCATCTATCGCACGGGTGTGATGACAAGCTCGGCTTCATCCGATGTCGTCACCGCGATGACGGTGAATCTGCCCGCGAACACGCGGCTTTATGCGGTCGATGCTGCAACCTCCGCTGCGATTGCAACCGGCGATGCGAATCGTCTCGCGTATTATAGCGGCCTCGGCGCGGTCAAAGCTCCCGCTTCTTTTTTTGAAGAAGAAACGGCTTCGGAGTTGATCACGAGCTATGAGTTGTTCAACAACTATCCGAATCCATTTAACCCGACGACCACGATCACATATCAAATTCCCGAAGCCGGCCGCGTGAGTTTGCGCCTTTACAACATGCTCGGCCAACTGGTGCGCACGTTGGTTGATCGCGAAGTCGTCGCGGGCAAGCATTCCGTGGTGTGGGATGGCAAAAACGAAAGAGGCGAGTTCGTTGCGACCGGCGTGTATCTCTATCGCATGGAAGTTCAGGGCGTGGTGCGAACGAAGAAGATGGCGCTCGCGAAGTGACCCAAGACCGGAGCGCATACAAAACAAGCCGAACACTTTGAACATTACTCAGCCCACGCCGCCAACGGTGTGGGCTTTTTTGTTTTGATTAATCCTCCCAGTCTTGTTGTCAGAAAAAAATCTTGTCTGTTGCCGCCCACTCTTTTACCTTGTTCAACACAAACCATTC
This sequence comes from bacterium, assembly GCA_037444905.1. Taxonomy (GTDB): domain Bacteria; phylum Zhuqueibacterota; class Zhuqueibacteria; order Zhuqueibacterales; family Zhuqueibacteraceae; genus JABWAN01. Next base: position 30,035 of record JBBILN010000083.1, read on the forward strand.
AAATCATCTTTGGGACGACTTGCCGCGTTCATGATAGTTCCACCGGGTGAAACATGCAGCACTTACTCCTCTTCCAAAGTCCAACCATGCAGCAATTGGTGAGCGAGACTGAAGCCCTCGCCGCTTCCGAAGCCTCCATCCTCATTCTTGGTGAAACCGGCACCGGGAAGAACGTTCTGGCCGAGCATATTCATCGCCGCAGCGGGCGCCAGAATGGCTCATTCCTGCACCTTGATTGCGCCGTGTTGAGCCGCAATCTTTTGGAGAGCGAATTGTTTGGTCATGAGAAAGGCGCTTTTACCGGAGCAACGGAAAAGAAAGCCGGCTATCTCGACATGGTGTGCGGCGGAACGTTGTTTCTTGATGAGATCGAAAATCTCGACCAAGACTTGCAGACCAAATTGTTGCGCGTGATCGATACCAAGCAATTTTGGCGCGTGGGCGG
>JBBILN010000084.1:0-30436 GCA_037444905.1 bacterium
GCCCGCACGCGAAAAAGCCCGAAAAAATTCTTTTCCTGCGGAAGTTGGGCTAGAAGCTTCGTCAAGCAAAGAGGAAGAAAGGAATGAACCGGAAGGTGGGAATGAATCAAGACAAGAACTACACTTGCTTGCGCAGGCCTTTGAGCAAGATGCCGACACCAATGGCAATCAAAATAACCGGCCAGTAGCGATCGACATTGTAAATGATATCGAATTCACGCAGCAGAAACGCGCCACCGAACAACAAAAATGCGCTGCCGGGAATAAGCATACCCCACTGGCTCGGCGCGAATACGAATACGGCGATGCAACCAATGCCTGCGGCAATCAACCAAATCGGCCAGGGATGATAGATGTAGGGGATGAAGTCGTAATTGCGCAGTATGAAGAAGAGGCCAAGCGTCAAGAAGAAGAAAGTGCCGAACACGCCATCGCGATTGCCCCAGCCACGAATGCGCGTCGCGCTGGCGATCGCCAGAAGCAAGAAGACAAATGGATAGATTTCGAAGAAATCCGGAATGGGCCAGTCTAAACGATTGGCCAAAAAATAAAGGCCGATAAGAATCAAAATGATTCCAGGCACGATGGAACTTCTTTGCTTCGCCATAAGGCCCTTTCACAAGCGGGGAAAAGAGTCAAAAACAGAAAACTACCATCACTCGTCATCAAATGATTTTCGGAGGGCTTTTACTTACCTCCTTTTGTCCGCCGCACTTCTCGCTCAAAAGTTTCTACCGCGCCACCGAAGTCGTATTGGTGTGCTCCGGCCCGTGCTCGGGCACCACTGCCATGAGCACGACATAAGCGATGATGCCGAGAAAAAATCCGCTAAAGAACGTCAGAAGCACCCAGCCGACGCGCACGAGCGACGGGTCGATATTGAAGTATTCGGCCATGCCGCCGCATACACCGCCGATCATGCGATCATTTCGTGAGCGCGTCAATCGTTTTGCATTCATGTTTGCATCTCCCATAGGGATAAAGTTCGAGGTCGTTGACATGCCGGAAGGCTGCGTGAACTTGTTCTCCGGAACACCGCGAAAAACCAAAAACAATCCTACGCCTATGAGCAAAACGGAAAAAATCACTCCGAAGCCCAACCAATCGGGCCAGAAATAATGCCAGCGCCACGGAACCAAGAAATAGAAGTCATGGCGATCGGCCAACCAGACCAAGCCCAAAACAATGAGCAATGTTCCCCAAATGTAGCGGCTCGTGTTCGAGGGCGGCCGTACCGGCGCAGACATGCCGAGAGGGTTATCCGGAACTATGGCCCACACCACGATATATGCAACCGCGCCGACCAATCCAAAAAAGCAACTGATCACCCAGAGCACACGCACGAGGCCAGTGTCGATGCCAAAATATTCGGCGACTCCCCCGCACACTCCCGCGAGTTTGCGATCAACGACAGAGCGGTAAAGTCGCCGCGGCCCGGTTGAATTCGGCGTTGCCTGATTTTGAGTCTGTTCGTTCATGATCTAAAATTGATGGGTTGGGGGACAATTCGTACAGGCGTGTAAACGTAAAGCCTAAGCTGAAGTTTCATTTGCCGCGGAAGTATTTCTGTTCGAGGGCAAGGATTTTCTCCACGCGTTTGAGATGCCGCCCGCCGCCGAAGCCGGTTGTGAGCCAGACTTTGACGATTTCCTTCACGATGTCAATCCCGAGGTTTCTACTTCCCAGCGACAAGACGTTCGCGTTATTGTGCTCGCGGCTGTTCTTCGCAGTGTAGGTGTCATAACAAGCCGCAGCACGCACCCCAGGAATTTTATTCGCGGCAATGGCGGAACCGACGCCCGCACCATCGATGACGATCCCGCAGGAAGCCGAACCGCTTGCCACTTTTTGCGCGACCAACTCGGCAATGTCGGGGTAATCAACCGCGGCTTCGCTAAAAGTACCCACGTCTTCATAACGATATCCAAGGCTGCGCATGTAATCCTTCATTTGTTCTTTGAGCGCATAGCCGCCGTGATCGGAGCCGATCACGATGACGCCGGTGGAAGCAGGAATTGATCCAGAAGATTGCGCAGGAGCTTCAGCTTGTGTTTTCTCTTGGGAAGGATTGAGGAGTGCGATTTTCTTGACTTTCGCGGCATCGCGCGCCGCGGGTGTGATCAAAACGCCGGCAGGAACGAGCAACTGCGTCTTGCGCTCTTGCCACGCTTGCAGCACGTCGCGCTCGGTGATGACGCGTTTGGGTTTGTGGGAGGAAGAGGGCATATACTTGCAGCCAAATTTGTCTTACTCAAAAAACAAAAAAATTTTCCAACGCATAGATTTTCATCTTTCACTCAATTCACCGAATTGATCAACCCGGTCATCGGCACGAATTTCACGGCCACGGAATCACGGCGCGCAATCTGGCCGGAGCCATCCTTCGAAATAATCACCAATCTTTGATCTTGTGCGCCGAGCGGCAGAATCATTTTTCCATTGGGCGCGAGCTGCTCCGTCAATCTTTCCGGCACGTGACTGGGCGCGGCCGCAACGATGATACGATCGAACGCTTTGGGCGCGGGCCAGCCCAAATAACCATCGCCACAATGCACGACCACATTCGTAAATCCCAACCGCTCCAAAAGCTGCTCGGCGCGGTGCGCAAGCTCCGGAATGATTTCGACGCTATAGACTTTTTCGCACAAATGCGCCAACAGCGCGGCTTGATAACCGGAGCCGGTGCCGACTTCCAACACACTTTCAAGGCCTTGCAACTGCAATTGCTCCAACATAAAGGCAACAATGTAGGGCTGTGAAACGGTTTGCTCATAGCCGATCGGCACCGGATTGTCTTCATATGCCACGGCTTGAAAGCGCTCCGGCACAAACAAATGCCGCGGAACCTGGCGCATGGCTTCGAGCAAACGCACGTCGGTAATGCCGCGCCGCTCGATTTGGCGCTGCACCATTTGCTCGCGTTGCACGGAGAATTCGGTTCCGCTCAAATCGTCTTCTTCCCACCAATTGGTATTCATGTCCTCGCCGTTGCTGCAAGTATGCGTTCCAAATGCGCTGCTACGGATTGGGCCAGCGCCGTCAAATTATAACCTCCCTCCAACACCGACACGACGCGATGCCCACAATGCTCTGCCGACAAACTGAGCACATGATCTGTGAGCACCGCAAAACCGGCTTCGGTCAATTCGAGATGTGCAAGCGGATCGTCGCGATGCGCATCGAAGCCGGCAGAGATGAGGGTGAAGTCCGGCTGGAAAGATTCATAAATTTCTCTTGTGGCTTCACAAAAGCGCTCGAGGTATTCTGCTTCAGCAGTCAGTGGCGGGATCGTCAAATTTCGCGTTGTGCCCGAACCGCCGCCGTTGCCCGTCTCCTCTACCCTGCCGGTTCCGGGATAGAGCGGCCACTGATGCGCGCTGAAATAAAATACGTCGCCGCGCTCATAGAAAATATTCTGCGTGCCGTTGCCGTGGTGCACGTCCCAATCGATAATCAACACGCGCTCGGCGCGCTGTTCGCGCCGCAGCCACTCTGCCGCAATCGCAACGTTATTGAACAAACAAAAGCCCATGGCCTGCTCGAATTCCGCATGATGGCCGGGCGGGCGAATCGCACAGAAGGCGTTTTGCCATTTCCCCGAACTAACTTGATCAACTGCGGCGACTACCGCGCCGACAGCGACTCGTGCTGCCATAAACGAATTCTTCGAAACCACCGTATCGGAATCCAAAAACGTCAACTCCTCTTTGCAACTGCGGCTCACATAGTCGACATAATTTGGCGGATGCACCAGCGAAATGGTTTCGAGGGCAATCGGCTCCGGCTCGCACACGTCCAACTTATTCAACATACCCGTATTCGTCAAATGCTCCATAATCGCAGTGAGGCGAGCCGGCCGTTCGGGGTGGCCCGGGCCGGTGTCGTGCTCGAGGCATGCCGGATGATAATACAACCCAGTTCTTTTCTTGCTCATGTCTTTAAATTTGTTGCCGTGCTTTGCTCAAGTTTTTCTGCTGCCAGCTTCGCCAGAATTTGGCGGTGAACTCGAAACGCAATGTTATCCGGCAATTCCGCAAGTTTGAAATATCGGGCTTCCATGGCATCATCGCCGGCTTGCAGCTCGCCGCTCAAGATTTCCGCGCGATAGACGACGAGGAGAATCTCATAGTTCAACTCCCCGCGCGCACGGAAGACGCCGTACAGTTCCTGCAGGGCGATATCCAGGTTCGTCTCCTCTTTGGCTTCCCGCACCGCGGTTTCGTCCGGACTCTCGCCCCATTCCACAAAGCCGGCGGGCAAGCTCCAATCACCTTGACACGGTTCGTACTTGCGCCGCACCAAAAGAATGCTTTGCTCGCTGCGCAGAATGATCGCCACCGCGGGAATGGGATTGCGATAGAAAATAAAATTACACGCCGAACAAACTTGACGGTCGCGTCCTTCCGTAAATTTCACCAAGAGCTGTCCGCCGCACTTGGGACAAAACTTGTAGTCAAACTCCATAGTCGTGGCTAATCCTTCGCGGCCTTTACGAATTCTTCGAGGCCTTGCACGATAGCCCCGGCAACTTTTTGTCGAAACAACGGATCAAGAATCATCGCTTCTTCACGGGGGTGCATAATGAACGCCGGCTCGATCAACACCGCGGGCATGCTCGTGATTCGGCACACGGCGAGATTATCATAATACAAACCAAAGTTAGGAAGTTTCGTGCTCTTTAGCAACTGCTTCAATATGAGATTCGCCAAGCCGTAGCTCTGCGGATGAAAATAATAGGCGCTCACGCCGTGATTTATGAATGGATTCACGCCATCGGGCAGAGCATTATAGTGCAGGCTGATGAAAAGATCGGCGTTCGCAACGTCTGCAAATTTCGGCCGCGCGCCGAGCGTGATGCCTTCGATCGCGTTGCGCGTAAGGATGACGCGCGCGCCACGTGCTTCCAGCTTTGCTTGTAATTCTTGCGCGAGCATAGGCGTGGCCACACTCTCGCTCAATCCGGTTGGGCCGATCGCGCCCAAATCCGGGCCGTGGCCGGGATCAACGCAGATCAACAAATCTTGCAAAGGATGGTTGGGCCAACCGGCAAGGCTCGGCGTTTTTTTAATCTCCAAAATTAAATTCGTGTCTTCATAAAATGCACGATAGCCCCATTGCTGCTTTTGGTTGAGGTCGATGCTGAGCCGATACTTTTCGTCGCGCTCCTGTGACCACCGCATGTCGCCGAGCAGCGGGTCAATGGCCTCTTGCCGAATCCAATCGGTATCCGAAGTCACGCCATACAGCACGACCTCGAGACGATTCGGTTTGGTGCGTTGCTCGATTTTGAAAGGCAACCGTTCGCTAAGAAAGATGGTCACGCGCACGCGATCGGCAAAGCTTGCGGCGCGCGCAACTTCAACCGAACTCTTCGGCGGCATTGTCCCCAACGGCAAAGCTTCGCAATTTGCGCGCGGAATCCACATCGTCTCATCCTTAAGCAGACGCACGCGCAAATATTCGCCGTCGCGGCCGGTCACGCGCAGCTTCACTCCCGCAGGAAGGAAGAATTGATACGCTTGCCCTGGGGCCGTGCGACCGACGGTCATCTCTGAGGTGAGGCGCACGACGCGCGGCACCGCGTTCGGAATTACACTCAACTTGCCCGGCGCAATGGTTTCGTGTACGCTGCCAGCGCTGTCTTTCAAATAAAAACGAATCGCGGCATTGCGCAGCGTGTCGCCGGGTTGCAAAAGATACGCGCCGGTGTAAATGCCCTCGACTTCTTTCGTGCGCGGCGGTTGCGCTCTGCCAAACACTGCCTCGCCCCAATAGAATTGCTTGCGCGCCGGTTGTTCGGCCATGGGCAAAGCTTGCGGCAAACCCTCGATCATAAAGCTCGCAGAATTTTTCGGCGAGCCTTTCATCACCACGCCGAGCAAATCGCCGGGTTCGAGAACGAGATCGTTTTGCGGGAAAACATAACTCGTGTCAAGGATCGTAGGCGCGCGTGGCGAGGTAACCAGGAAATGTGGAATGTAAACATTGCGTGCGACGACTACTGAATCGGCGTTTCGACTCGAAGAGGAATCCACGCGCGCGACTGCGCGAAAAGTGAAGCGCCCGGTTTGCACGGGGACCATAGCCATGAACGTGCGATTGGGGTATTGCTTTGCGGCCAGGCCGTTAATGAAAACGCGCGCCGCGTCGGGCGCATAATTGCCGAACACAAAAGTCGAGTCGCGCGCCGTAATGGTCAAATCTTCGCGCGGGTAGATAACTTCGAGTTTCAGATTTTGCGCGGCGAGAGGAGTGATAAAAGCGAGCGTGAACAGAAAAGTCTTCGTGAGCGTGATTTTCCAGATATTCCCCCCTTGAGGGGGGCAGGGGGGTGTCATGGCCTTCTCAAAAAAACTCTGAAGTATGTAGAAGCACACCCCCCTCAAGGGGGAAATGTTCTTGCATGCTAGAGGCATGCCCTTTTTTATGTTGTCATTCAGTAGGAATCTTTTTACTCGCTGGAGATTCTGCCGAGCGCTCAAAAAAATTCCTCCTGAATAACAAAACCTAAGCGGGTTGTAGAAATTTCTATTTGATCTGCGCAAGGTGCTCCTCGAGAATTTCAGGTGGGGTTTGCCGCAAGAAAAAACGCAGCCCGGCAAGCAAGACCGCTACGTCGTCAATCTGCCCTAGAATGGGCAGCGCGAAATCAGGGACGAAATCAATCGGCCAGACCACGTATGCGAGCGCAAGCGCGAAGACAAACTTTCCAAAAAGCGGCACGCGGTAATCCTTGAGCAAGCGCCACGCAAGCTTCGCTGTGCTGGGCAAATGCCAAAGCATGCGCCAAAAGGAAGTCTGTTGCAATAGCGGAGAACTGGAGTGTCGGAAAGGCAAGGTCGGCTCCACGGTGAGAATTTTCTAACGAGGATGAGCCATAGCCAAAAGCATTGCAAATTTTAATTGAAAACTTCCAATTTAAAATTTGCAATGCAGATTTTGTTACGCACGTTGCGTTCGCGCTCATCCCGCGTTGGCTTGCGCCGCTTTTTTCAGTTTTTCGTTCGCCATGATCGCGACTTCCACGCGACGATTCGCAGCGCGACCGACTTCCGTATCATTGCTGGCGGTGGGATTCGCCTCGCCATAGCCCATGATCGTGAAGCGGTTCGCGGCTACTTGCAGGCTGGCAAGATAGTTCGCCACGGATTGTGCACGCTGCCGCGAGAGCTCGAGGTTGTGCTCTTCGGAACCGGTCGCATCCGTATGGCCTTCCAACAAAATGTTGGTATCGGGGTACTTGTTGAGAATGGTGGCAAGCTTGGCGAGATTTTGCTGGCTCACGGGTTTGAGCGTCGCCTTGTTGACGTCGAACAAAATGCCGCTGTCAAACACGATGTGGATGCCTTCGCCCACACGCTCCACCTTCGCGCCGGCAATGTCTTGTTGAATCTCCGCGGCTTGTTTGTCCATATAATTGCCAATGTAAACGCCGGCCGCGCCGCCAACCGCGGCGCCAATGATTGCGCCCAGCGCGGTATTGCCCGCAGCTTTGCCGATCAAACCGCCAACCACCGCGCCGCCCGCAGCGCCTGCGGTGCCGTATTGCACTTTCTTGCTAGCTCCGCAACCTATTGCAGCCACCATCAGAGCAGCGCTCAAAAATAAAACTAAGGCTCTTTTCATATGGTATAATCTCCTTCTTCAGTTAGAGGTGCTTTCGCTGGATTTACCGCTCCATTTCGGAATGCAAGATAGGAAGTCTTCCATAAATTTCAACAAAAATAAAAAACGCCCCAGGCCATAATTCTGAACCAAGGGCGTGGCATTGCTCAAGCAGCGAGCAGAAGCTACCTCATCAACACAAGTTTGCGTTGCGCTACAAATTCTCCGGCCTTCAGAATGTACACATAGATTCCGCTCGCGACTTGCCGGCCGTGCGCATCATGCCCATTCCAAACTACGCTGTGATGACCGGCATGCAACGCGCTCGCGACTAGCGTGCGCACGAGCTGGCCTTGCATGGAGTAGATCGCCAATGTCACTTCTTGCGCTTCAGGCAATGCAAAGCTGATCGTCGTGCTCGGATTGAAAGGGTTGGGATAATTTTGATTCAATGTGAAAGCCGTGGGCATTCCATGGGTCTCTTCACCAATGTTCGAGCTCTTTGAGTTGCCGAGCGTATAAGCCGATGAGAGACTGTTGGGATGGAACTCTGTGCAGGAAAATCCGCCCTCGGTGGTGACGATATACGGGTCATTTCCTGAAACAACACCATTGCGGACGACTTCAACATAATCTCCTCCTGCAGAATAATACGTCGAGGAAGCGTTTCGCTTGAAGCCGACACCTTCTTCCACTCCGGCCCATTGGAACGTAAGCGCAGCATGATTGCCGCCTTCTGTCGCCTCGCGGATACTCCATATGGGCTGCACAAAAAGGGATGGGGGCGTGGCTGTATTGGAAACGATAACACCAAATGTTTCCGTCGGATCATTGGGATCAAGCACGATCGTGATGGGATTATAAGTCATCGCAGTCGGCCCGATCGGAAATTGGAAACTATCGCCGCCGGAAATTGTGCGCTCGACGCGACCATAATCAGTCCCGAGGGTTAAAACATGGGCGCTGGGCGAGGCGCCGACTACATCTCCAGAGAGAACGAGTGACGGGCCTTGAGTCACGATATTGCCGACGATAAATGTGAGCGTCTGCTTCACTTCTATCGGCCCTCCATCCAAATAAACGCCGGCAGGATTGTTGATAGTCAGATTGTCGAAGGTAGTCGAGCCAAAGAAATGGCCTTGCTTATTTCCGTCAAACACAACTTGTCTTGAGTTGGGTATGAATGTGCCGCGAGAACCCTTTGACCATCCTATTCCAATGGCCAAATCCGCTCCCGGCAATGTGCTCAAAATAAGCGTTCCGCGAGAAATAAGAGGAAAATCCCCTTGTATATCCAACACTCCCGGACACCTTCGTGGGCTGTTCGGCATAATGACCGTGGTATTGTTCGTGATTTTGATGTTTTGAGGGACACCACGACCAACGGCTGTTCCGCTCGCCCATTCCTTTCCCACATTGTATGTGCCGCCGCTCTGATAGATCAGCGTCACAAAATCGCTGTAAATTGGAGAGGAATCGAAGAAGCCGCCAGGATCAATCATTGCCGTGCCGTTCGCGCCGAATGAAAGATGATAGGCGTTGGTGATATGAGCTGCGGCGGTAAACACATATAAAGTTCGAGGCGCATTCATGAGCACAGGCCCACGAGCGTTTACACGCAGCGGCCCGTTTGTGCTCGGCCAAAAGGCGCACGCACTGTCTATCACGCTGCCGGCTATATTGTTCAAATATAGCGTGGCATTTATGCCGTAGCGAAAGGGATTGCCTGTCACCGATCCTGCTTCTGATACAAATTGCCCTTCGATAAAAATCTCGCCCAGATTTTCTATGCTCGCGGAGGAATCCTGCACGGCAGCATTTACAAACGGGCCTTCCACAATTTTGAATTCCCCTTCGAATGTGATGTGCGCTTTTGCTCCGCTTAATACTCGGAAGCGTCCGCCATTAAGCCCGCCCTCGATTAACAGTTCATCGAAGGCCTCCAAATCGTAAGCGTCATTATTGGGGTCCTTGGTCACGGTGAGGTAGCCCTTTGGCCCAAGTACTTTAAGCTGACCATGAATGGTCAATTGGTCCACAGCAACGGGCGTCGTAATACTGACCGTATCTGCAGTGCCGTTCACATAGCTTTGAATTTTTATATACCCTTTCTCAAAGTTGGGTACATGTTCGGCAGGCCAGTGCCACTCGTGTGTTTCGGGATAGTATTCTTCCCAAGTTTCGCAATCTTCCCAATCGCCATTTTTGACCGATCTGAACTCATGATATGGCAATTGCATCGGATCCGTGATGGACCGGGTGACACATCCCTTTTGTGCCAATGCGCCATCGTTCAAGACAAAACACAAAGAGCAACTCAAACCGAGCGTCAAAATCCGATATGTTCTCATGTTTCGACTCCTCTTCATTGATCACTGCCAGTCGAGCCGACTGAGTTACTTCATCAACAAAAGCTTTTTTTGTGCAATGAAAGCGCTGGCTTTGAGCACGCACACATACATGCCGCTCGCAACTTGCCGGCCGTGCTCATCGCGCGCATCCCAAACAACGCTGTGGCGGCCGGAACTCATCTCACGCGCCAGCAGCGTGCGCACGAGCTGGCCTTGCATGGAGTAGATCGCCAATGTCACTTCTTGCGCTTCAGGCAATGCAAAGCTGATCGTCGTGGTTGGATTGAAAGGGTTGGGAGCATTTTGCTCCAAGCGAAATTCCGAAGGCGGCACGTTCTCAGCGCGATTCACAAAATCATCCGCAGCATTTTTAGGAAGCGCTCCGCCAGCGTTCAGCGCCGCGATGATCGCATTCGCGGCGTCGATCAACGCTTCCCCTTGTTCCGTCTCGAGCTTGCCCGACTTGATATCCGCGCTGACCATATTAATGAAAGCCTCGAGCTGGTTTATCGCGACCTCAGTTTTGTCATTGTCCAGCAAGGCTATAATCGCCGTGAGCTTATCCGCTAAAGGCTTGGCTTGATTCGGTTCCAAATCGCCGGAGGCCACAAGCGCGTTTATTTGGTCGATGAGATTTTGAACAGCATTTTGTGCAGTGATGGCAGTGATGATCACTTCATCCGGCGCGCTGTAGATTGTGCCGTCATTCACGATCAAAGATACCGTGTATTCGCCAGCCATATCAGCAACAAATGTTGGGTTGACAATGGCAGGATCGGAAAGCGTGGCAATGCTTCCGGCAGGTTTTGTGGTGATTTCCCAACTATAGGTGATGGGATCACCATCCGGATCGTTGGAACCGCTGCCATCGAGTTGCACCGTCTCATTGACGATGACGGTTTGATCAGCGCCGGCGTTTGCGATCGGCGGCTGATTCAGCGAGTACCTCCCAAAGTATAAAGATGGTTTGCCGCCCGCGGTGGTGAAAGTGCCGCCCGCATACAATTCGCCGCTCCCCACGGCAAGGGCAAAAACATTGGTGAAGTATTCATTGGAATTGACTCCGCTTCCCAGCGCAGACCAATTTGTGCCGTCCCATTTCGCAATGCGATTTACCACAACTCCTCCGGCTTTTATGAACAAGCCTCCGGCATAAACATCATTGCCGTGCACGGCGAGTGAAAAGACCATGACCTGATCATAACCCTCAAGGCTTTCAACGCCGCCTGCCATTGCAGACCAAATCGTGCCGTCCCATGCCGCGATATAATTTGCCGTAACTTCCCCTGCTCTGATGAATTCGCCGCCAGCATACACTTTGCTGCCGCTCACGGCAATTGTCCGGACATTGGTATTATCCATGCCGCTTCCCAACGCAGACCAGTTCATGCCGTCCCACTTGGCAATCCTGTTTGCTGCAACTCCCCCCGCTCTGCTGAAATCTCCCCCCGCATACACCGTATTGCCACTTATAGCGAGGGCATGGACATCTCCGTTCATTCCACCTCCCACTGCAGACCACCCCTTGCCGTTCCATTTCGCGATATTGTTTACCGCAATATCCCCCACTGTGGTGAACTTGCCTCCGACATAAACCTCGCGGTCATTTGCTGCCATGGCAAAGACACCAAAATACGGCCCACTTGCGATCACATCATCTAGCGCAGACCAACTCACACCATCCCATTTCGCAATATAATTCGCGGCAACTCCCCCGGCAGTGGTGAACCGGCCTCCGGCATACACGTCTCCCCCGCTTATGGCGATTGTCAAGACCTGGCCGTTCATTCCGCTACCCAACGCAGACCAACTTGCGCCATCCCACTTTGCAATGTTGTTCGCTTCAACTGTCCCTGCTACTGTGAATGCACCCCCAACATACACTTCGCTGCCGCTTACGGCAATTCCCCCGACAGGGCCGTTGAGTCCTTGTGTGCCAAACTCGTCATCCCAATTCTCATCGCCAGCCAAAGCCATAATCTGGGCACTGCCCGCTGTCTGTTGCGCCGCGCTGACGGGCACAAAGCGCGGCTCGCCATTCGGGCCGGTCGTCATTTGCCAACCCGTCGGGTCAAGACTGCCGTGAAAGTCTTTATTGAGATCCAGCGTTCCGTCGCGGTTGAGCATTTGCTCCAGCGGCACGTTGGGTTGGGTTAATTCTTGTGTGTTTTGCGCCAGCAAGCCATTGCCCAAGGCAAAGGCCACGAACCAGCTCAAACACAGCGTCAGAATCCAATTCGTTCTCATTTTTCGACTCCTCTTCTTGCTTTCAACTTTTCAATTGATTATTTCGAACAAATTCCTCTCTCCGGCATGAAGAGAGCCTCGTCACGGGCAATCCAACGCCGTCCGAATCTGATTGGCGCCGTCAATGAGCTGTTGTGCCTGCTCCAACGTGAGCTTCTTGCCCGCCTGCGCATTCACTTCGTTGAGGAACGCGACAAGGTCATTGCACGCTTCGCCCGTTGCAACGCCGTCGAGCGCGTGCTGCAGCTTCTTGATCAAGCTGTTTTCAATTCCTTGGTCGAGATTAAAGCTGTACACGAGATCGATGAGCGAGTCGATTGCCTGAGCCGGATCCAGCGTGAGCAGGAAAGCATGATATTGCCCATTGATGATGCCTCTGCCGATGATCTTCTTTCCGTCATGGCTGATCTCGCTCGCAATGTCAAGCTCCCAACCGGAATCCGCCGGAATCAAATCATTCAAATCCAGCATCGGCCCGTTGTTGATCAAAAACGCATGCTGCCGATTGTCAACGGTGAAGGAATGGCCGACCACTTGCCCAACGTTGTTAATGTCATACGCAATGCTTTCTCCGCCGAGCGTGCCGAGATCGGTTATCACGCCGTTGCTCCACAGCGCGGCGCGAAAGACTTGCGCACCGGTTAAATAGGACCAGCCCGCAACCTGTCCGACGTCATTGAGATTGAACGCAACGCTGCGCAAACCGCCGAACGTGCCGAGGTCCGTCATCGCGTTGTTGTCGTAGATGAAAGCATGCCAATCTTGATTCGGCAACGTATGCGAGCCGCCCACGATTTGGCCCGAGGCATTGATGCTATTCGCCCAACTCGTGGTGCCGTTGAGCGTGCTGAGGTCGCGCATGATTTCGTTTTCATAAAGAAACGCATGCTCGTAATTGTCGGCGAGGCGCGCGCGCCCGACGATTTGGCCTGCGGCATTGATGCTGCCCGCGCGACTCTCGGTGCCGCCGAACGTGGGAATCTCAGTCATCACACCGTTGCGCCAGAGAAATCCGCGACGGAAGCCTTGCGCGTTGTCGGCTTGGCCCACGATATCGCCGGCATCATTGATGCCCGAAGCGATGCCTTCATTGCCTCCCAAAGTTCCGAGATCGATCATTTGCCCGTTTTCATATAAAAATGGATGCAATACGCCGTTCGCGAGCCTCGCGCCGCCGACGATTTGTCCCGCGGCATTGATATCGAGCGCGGCGCTAAACACGCCGCCGAGCGTGCCGAGGTCGGTCACGGAATAAATCGGCGTCGAGGCCGTTGAAGCAACGGCCTGTTGTTGCGACGGCGCTTTCGCTGAGAATGATTTTTCGAGATTACTCAAACGATTTGTTGCGAGTGCAGCTTCAATCGGAGAGGTCGCGGGAGCGTATTGCTCTTGCGAGGAAGACGCACTCGGGGCCGTGGGCGCTGCTCTTTCAAGACGGTTTTGAGAACAGCTTGCGAAAAACAAAACGCAGGTCGTCATCGGCAAAATAACGCGACGCGAAACAGATGAACAGAACATGACAACTCCTTTCCTGAGGAAGAACTCACATGGCTCGACAAAGTGATTTAGGCGGCGAACCATGCCCGTTCACGAATGAAGATCTTCATTATCGACTACAAATGAACATACGATTCCACACCGTATGCTTAAATTTTTCGCGCTTTGTGATTCTTCCATCCCGGCGGGTGTTGCGGTTTTCCCGTCAAAAAACCAGCCAATGGCAGGCAAAAGAAAAGCGAGGTTCCCCACTTTGGACACAGCCCGTTGCAGAAAATGATTCTGTTGCAGCAATCTTTCTCAAGACCCATGCCAAAGACAGGAATTATTTCAGCATGAATCTTTTACTGTTAATCCAACAATTAACCGATGTCGAAGAGGAGGGTAGGGCAGCCAAATTCCGATAAATCGGATTTGTATTTTAGAGTTTCTCACTTTCAGAAAAACTCTGGTCGCAGCATAGCGTGCACTTGCTCTTCCGCAGCCAACTCGGTGCGGTCAATGGGGCAAATGAGGTAGGAATTGCTCGCGGCATAACTCACCACGTCGCCGCTGCCTTTGGAAGGAAGAGCGCGCACGTGATACGCGCCGTTCTCATACCATGTCCAAGCCGGCGCATAATTCTCGCGGCCCGAACGATTGACGAAGCGTTGCGTCAAGTGCGCATTGACGATTTGATTTTGATAAACGACGTTGCCCAGCATTTTGCGAATCGCCGGGCGCACCAATAGCTCGAATATCGTTGCCGCGGAAACCGGATTGCCCGGCAAACCGAAAACGAGCGTGTTGCCTGCGCGCGCGAACACCACAGGCTTGCCCGGCTTCACCGCCACTTTGTTGAAAAAGATTTTGAAGCCGAGCTCCGCAAACACGTCTTCCACCAAATCCAAATCTCCCATGGAAACGCCGCCGGTGAGCAGCAGCAAATCATACTGCAAACCGCGCTGCATCAGCTCGCGCAATTGGCTCTTTTGATCGCGCGCAATGCCGAGCACGTGCGGCCGCGCTCCGGCGCTCTCAATCTGCGCAAACAAAGCATAGCTGTTGGAATTGCGAATCTGCGCGGCCACCGGCTGCTCCGAAATTTCCACGAGTTCATCACCGGTTGCAATCACACCCACGGCAGGCGCGCGATAGACGACAACTTCGCGCTTTCCAACCGCAGCGAGCAAACCGACCATCGCCGGAGAAACAAAACTGCCCACGGGCGCAACGACTTGTCCGAGCCTCGCTTCACTGCCGAACGGCGAGATATTCGCACCTTTCGACGCTGCCTCGAGAATCTCAACTTCATTTGCAGTGGAAGTAGAGCGCGAGCGCTCGATCATTTGCACCGCGTCCGCACCTGCGGGAACCGGCGCGCCGGTCATGATTTTTGCAGCCTGCCCCGATGCAATCGCAAACTCCGGATACGTGCCCGCTGCGATGGTGCCGACCACTTGCAAACGCGCAGGCAGGCGCTGTAGATCTTCCGCGATGAGTGCATAGCCATCCACACTGCTGCGCGGAAACGGCGGCATATTCATATCGCTCGCCGCGTCTTCCGCCAGCACACGCCCGCGCGCTTGCAACAACGGCACACGCTCCGCTTCCAAACGCGAGGTGCGTTGCAAAACGATCTCAAAAGCTTCGTGCAGTTTGATCATATGAGAATTTTGAAACACACTCTGTGTTACAACATCAATTTAGTCGCCTCACTCCCCTCATGCTGTCATTCTGAAGAATCTCCTCTAGTGCTCGGCGCACTTCTAAAAACGAGTTTTGTGCCGAGCACTAGGGAAGTTTCCTACGGAATGACAACGGAGGTGCAGAGCTACTCATCCCTTCGCACCGTGTGTGCGCGCACTTTGAATTTCTTTTTCAGCTCATCCGCCAGCGCGTAAGCTTGATCGCGCGTGGCCAACTCGCCCACCCACACCGCGTAATACGTCCGTTTGCCGTCCTGCTTTTCGACCACTTCGGTTTTGTATCCCGCCTGCGCGTATCTCTTCTTTTGGTCATCGGCATTCTTGCGCTGCAAATACGCGCCGACTTGCACGGCATACGAAGGCGCGGCTTTGGGCTTCGATTTGGCTTCCACTTTTTTAGAAGTCGAGGCCGGCGGCTCGGTTTTGCGTTCTTCTTTGCGCGGCGGTGTTGCGGGCTGCGTTGCGGCTTTTGCTTGTTCTTTATTTGAAGAAGCTTCGGGCTCGACGCGAGGCTCTTCTTTGCGCGCTGCGATGGGCGTTTCAGTTTTAGTCGCGGCTGGCTTCTCTTCCACGCGCGGCGGTGCGGCATTCGCGGGAAGAGATTTCAGCGCCTCTTGCTGCAAATCTTCCTGCGCGAACTTGGCCATCCATGTTCCGGGGTATTGCCGCGCGATGTTTTCCAGTTCGGCTTTTGCGCCGTACAAATCATTCGAGAGCAGCAAAGCTTTTGCAGCTTGATAACGCGCGGAAGGCGCGAGCGGCGAGTTCGCTTGCGTGTTCGCCAATTCCACAAAGTATTGGCGGCTGCGATCATATTTCCCGCGCGCGAAATAATATTGGCCGAGGCGATACCGCGCGTCATCGCTATATTCGGAATCGTTGAAGCGCTTGATGAAATCCAAAAAGGCAGAGGCGGCGGCATCCGCATCCTCTTCCAGGAGGGCGCTGTAATAGGCGGACATGGCCGAAGTGGGAGCGTCGCGCCGGGCTTGTTGCACGCGCTCACGCGCCAGCACCAAATCATTGCTGGCGATCAATGCGAGAATTTCTTCTTCGGTGATTTGACTAAATACGGCGGGCGGCGAGGAAAGGCTGAAGCACAGCAGCGCAAGAGCAAAGAGAGAGCGAGGCATTTTCATGATAAGAAAGATGCTCCATGAATTCCCCCCTTGAGGGGGTGTTCTTGGAGCGGCTACTTTTTTGATTCCTCTTTCGAAACGATACTGCTGTTCGCTTTGACGCTGCGAACGAGACTCCCTGGCCCCCCTCAAGGGGGGAATTATAAACAAAAAAAGAGCCACGGCTTGCGACCGTGGCTCAATGTTTTTACTTCAGGATTGCGGCTGCGAAGGGGACGGCGTTTCTTCGATGGGATAAGTTTCATCGATGCTGAAATCAATGCTATCAGCAACAACGCTCTCGGCTTCGGCAGGAGCCTCAGTCGCGCCTTCAGCGACTCCAGCTTCCGCGCCCTTCTTGCCTTTCTTCTTGCGCTTGCCTTCGCCTTCCGCGGCTTCTTTGGTCAAACGCTCGGAAAGGATGATCTTCTTGTTGTCCTTGTTGAACTCAATCACCACCAGCTCGATCGTGTCACCGACCGCATAACCTTCCGCTGGCTTGGTGAGATTGGTCTTCGCAAGGTGCGAAAGCGGCACGAAGCCGTCCACTTCCGAAGGCAATTCCACGATCACACCTTTGTCGATCATGCGCACGATCTTGCCCGTGGTTTTCGTGTGGACTTTGTAGTCGCTCTCGAACGTGTCCCAAGGATTATCGCGCGTTTGCTTGTAACCCAGCGAAATGCGGCGATTGCCTTTGTCCACGTTGAGCACAACGACATCGACCTCGTCGCCCTTCTTCACGACTTCGCCGGGATGGCGAATCTTCTTCGTCCACGACAAGTCGGAAATATGCACCAAGCCGTCGATGCCTTCTTCCAACTCCACGAACGCGCCGAAGTTGGTGAGATTGCGCACCACGCCTTTTTGATGCGAGCCGATGGGATACTTCTGTTCGATGCCGTCCCAAGGATCGGGTTCAAGCTGTTTGAGGCCGAGCGAGATTTTGCGCTCTTCCAAATCGATGTTCAACACTTTGGCGTCCACCATTTCGCCCACCGAAACCACCTTGCTCGGATGGCGAATGTGCTGCGTCCAACTCATTTCGGAGATGTGGATCAAGCCTTCGACGCCCTTTTCCAATTCCACGAATGCGCCGTAATCCGAAATGCTCACCACCTTGCCGCGAATGGTCGTGCCCATGGGATACTTCTTGTCGACCTCGACCCACGGATGCGGCAAGAGCTGCTTGAGGCCGAGCGAGATCCGGTCTTTGGCCTCGTTATAGTCGAGCACTTGTACTTTGATCTTCTCATCCAACGTGACGATTTCAGAGGGATGATTGACGCGGCCCCACGAGAGATCGTTGATGTGGAGCAAGCCGTCCACGCCGCCGAGATCGATGAACACGCCAAAATCGGTGATGTTCTTCACCGTGCCTTCGAGCACCTGGCCTTTGGCGAGGTTGGTGAGAATCTTGCCGCGCTGCTCGGACATGGCTTCTTCCACGAGCACGCGATGCGAGACCACGATGTTTTTGCGCAGCTCATTCACTTTTACGACGCGGAAGTCCATCGTCTGTCCGATGTACGCATCGAAATCGCGAATGGGCTTCACGTCAATTTGTGAGCCCGGCAGAAACGCGTCGATGCCCAGCAAATCCACGACGATGCCGCCCTTGATGCGACGCACGCAACGGCCGCGAATGATTTCGCTTTTGTCGTGCGCGGCAATCACGCGCTCCCACACGCGCATGAAATCCGCTTTCTTCTTGGAGAGCACGAGCTGGCCGTCTTTGTTCTCGACGTTGTCGAGGAAGACTTCGATGTCGTCGCCAATCTTCAGCTCTTGCGGATTGAGAAATTCTTCGAGTGGAATGACGCCTTCACTCTTGAAGCCAATATCTACCGCCACTTCTTTGTTGGTGATCGCCAGCACTTTCCCGACGAGCAATTGGCCTTCAACAAATTCGGAAAGCGTGTCTTCATAGAGACGCTTGAAATTGCCGAACTCTTCTTCCGAATATTCGCGCTCCTCCGGCAAATCTTGTTGCAAGATCGTTTTGCCGGTCGTGAAGTATCCTACCGTCTTTTTGCCGTTTGTTGTGGAGAGAGGTTGGTGAGCAGCCTGTGCGCCGGCCGGTGCTTCGGCGGACGCGTGAGTTGAATCAATGGGTTTGAACATGGTTAAAAACCTCCTTGGGAATTATTTATTGAGCTGCAACACGTTCATGTCGCAGCACGAATCTCCCTTCGGGTGAGGAAAGGAGGAATCGTCGAGAGTTGAAAAGCATTTTGAATTTTCAATGGTGAATTCTCAATTTGAGATTTGCGTTGAGCGTTACCACAACTTCAGAGCGTTGTCATTCAGGATGAATCTTTTTTAGGACGAGACATCAGCTTTGTTTTCAATGCTCAATTTTCTATGATTAGGAAAGGATCGTTCTTTCCCATATCTTTTCCAGTATTTCCTCGCACTTTGTACAAGCTTCTCAAATTCGATGAAATACAAGTTACCGCGCTGAGGTCGTGCATGTCTTATAAAGAATTCCAATCTTTCCCAAGATAATATAAATGTCCCTACATGCATTGCAAAAATCAAATTTTTGTTGACTAATTTTCTGTTCGCCAACACAGCAATCTTTTCAAAATCTGCGCAGATTTTTTCAACCTTCTCAATCATCTCATCAGAAAGAACCGCAACGTTTTGAGGCAAATCATTATAAACAAATCGTCGAAGGGATCTGCTTTCATCGGAATCCAAACTATCAAAAATTGCCACTGTCGCCTGTAGTTGCCTTGATTTCTCAGATTCCTTTATTTGCCAAGCCACCATTAATAAACCGATTGCAGATAGTACGATGGCAGCAACAGTGAGAATATTAGATAGCTCCATGTCGGCCTCAAAAATTTGCCTCACACATATTAGTAGCTTTCGACTAACTTCTTCAACATCTCCTTCATTTCGCTGTGATCTCACCAGCGCTGCTTAGTCGCGCAATGCTTCTTGTATGACAGCCCCTTCCCTTCCCCAAGCCGTGCCTTCCTCAACCTCAACGCCGCTATTCCATACTTCGTACTCGCTCAAATCTCTTTCATCATCCCAAGATACGCCATATCCTCCAGCGTCAACTCTCACGGCCTTGAAAAGGCTTCGTGCTGCAACAACTGAAAACGTTCAAGCTTCAAAATCCCTCGGCAGTCATAAACTTTTTGAACGCCATTGGTAAATGTCACCAAAAGGTGTTTCTCTTTGAGAGGGAGCACCGATTTTATTTTTGGCATATTCATATTCGCTCATGCCGCCAGCGCACTTCTCTTTCGAGCTACTCGCGCCGGTTGATACAATTTTTCCCGCGACGCGTCATCGAGAAATTCTTCATGGCAGTTTTCACAGATCCAAACGCCAACGGCCTTGATCGTTTTGTTCCTCTTTTCAAGGAAAATATCACGCGCTTCGCGGCGCAGTTTTTTCGAGTCGCACATGCGGCAAAAATCGCCTTTCATAGCTTTCATGTACAAACGATGATGAGATCATCTCGGCTCATCATCAATCCAATTCGCAAGCTGGTTTGGCGGGAGCAGGTTTTCAAAATCTTTTTGATTGCGCGTGACAACGACGTGCTTCCCGACTTGAGCCATAGCAACAATCATCAAGTCCGCGTACTTTTTATGAGCTTTGTGCAATCGCTTCAACTCTTCTAATGCTTTGCCGCATTTGTCATCAAACAGTATCTGGTTAAACTGAGCCAAAAACTTCTGCGTTTCTACAAAAAGCGAATGCGCCAATGCCGCTTTTTCTGGAGACGCTTTTAACGCAAACTCGCACCGGCCACGCAGAACCTCGGCAACGACCACCGAGGGAACACCGATCTCTGCCCAAGAGACGCCTTGCACATGACGGAGAAGAGTCGGGTGTTCCTCACCATAATGCCGCAGGATATTGGAATCCCACAAATACATATGCGCCTCTAGTTTTGCTCGGAATTTCTTCGGCGTTCGATGTCATCAAACAACTCGCCCCACGTGGGGTCATTTTTAAATGCGCCGTACCACTCCCACGGCGTTTCATGCAGCAAGCTGCCTGACTTGGGTTCAGCGCTCACGTCGATTTGAATGATTTCGGTGCGACTGATGATTTCAGAAATAGTTTTCCGAATCGTGGCGATCGCTTCGGAGCGGGTCGGCGCGATGATCATACATTCAGGCAATGCCGGCACAGTCGCTTGAACGTGACCGTTTTCTTCTTTGAGCATGACTGTGTATTTCATATTTGCTTCTCCATTTCTGAACGACGAATTCTACAAGTTCGCCAACTTTATCAACCTCTCCTCCACCTTCGCCGTGATCTCGCCATAAACTTCTTTGCTCGCGCTGCCGTTTTGCAGGAACGGCGCAATGGGCACGACCTCTCCGAACGTGATGCGCACGCGCGGGCGTTTGAAGATTGAGCCGCGCACGCGGAACAGGCCTTCGATATACACCGGCATGATGTCCGCTTGATTACGCGCGGCGATCATGGCCACGCCGTTTTTCAGCGCGCCGAGCTTGCCGGTCTTTGTGCGCGTGCCTTCGGGGAAGAGCAGCACGGCTTCGTCTTGCTGCAAGAGTTTTTCAATGCGCTTCATGCTGCTCAAGCTGAACTCCGCGCGGTCGATGGGGATGCAATTATAAAACCGCACGAGCGGGGCGAGCAACGGATGCTCGAACAACTCTTTCTTCGCCATGAAGAACAAGACGCGCGGCACGTGGCAGCCCACGACAAACGGATCGACCGCAGAGACGTGATTGACCGCAAAGAGCAACCGGCCTTTGCGCGGAATGCGCTCCTGCCCGCGCACTTCGATGCGATATTGCGCGTGAAAGCAGCAGCGCACCAGCCATTGCGAGAATCTAAATAAAAAGTGCCTCACGGCCAAGCTCTATTTGCGAGGCTCGCATTCCTCTCGACCTTGCTCGTCGTTCTTCAACGGCGCGTGCGCGTTTACTTCACTTCAGCAAGGCCACCTCATCATTTCCCCCCTTGAGGGGGGTTAGGGGGGTGTTCTTGAGGGCCGCGATCTCGTTCAAATTAATCTATCTTTGCGAACATCGTTTGTCTTTGCCACATGATGCTACGAGCGACACCCCCCTAGCCCCCCTCAAGGGGGGAATTTTTATTTCAGCGAACAACCATCGGAAACTTCTTCTGCAAAGCGCGAACGATAAACTCTACTTGCTCTTCGATGCTCATATCCGTGGTGTCGAGCATCACCGCATCTTCAGCGGGACGGAGCGGGCCAGCGGAGCGCTTCGTGTCCTTTTCATCGCGCGCGGCAATCTCGGCGCGCAATGTCGCAAAGTCGCGCTCGACGCCTTGCTTTTGCAATTCGAGATGCCGGCGTTTGGCGCGCTCGTCAATCGAAGCGGACATGAAAATTTTCAAATCCGCGTTCGGAAACACCACGGTGCCAATGTCGCGGCCTTCCATCACCACGCCGCCGCAGCGGCCGATTTCACGCTGGCGATTGACCATGATCGCGCGCACGCGCGGGTTGCTCGAAATCGGCGCGATGGCGTTGGTGACGTGCGGAGCGCGGATTTGCATGGTCACGTCGCGGCCGTCCACAAACACGCGGTCGCCTTCGGGCAGAGTTTTGATCGCGATCGTCGTGCTCTCCGCCTGCTGCACAACTACGCCCTCGTCTTCCGGCGCAATGCCGCTTTCCAAAATTTTCAAAGTGAGCGCGCGATAGAACGCGCCGGTGTCGAGGTACGTGAAGCCCAAGCGTTTCGCCAACATGCGCGCGGTCGTGCTCTTGCCCGAGCCGGCCGGGCCGTCAATCGCAATAATCGGTCGTCGATCACTCTGCGAAAGTTGCGCGTGCGAGAGTTGATCTTCAGTCATCCTGTGAATCATTTGCCATCATCCAAAGAATAAGTGATTCGACTTCCCTATCCCTTCTGCCCAAACAGCAGGCGCGCGTCCGTGGGTATCATTTGCCTGCTGAGATATTTTAGAAGCGAAGACAGAAAGATGGAGGACAGAAAAATGTTTGGCGTTGTCCCTATCCTGCCATCGTCAACTTCCCGACATAATGCCAAGCTTTATTTTTCTGTCTTTCATTTTTCTGTCATAAGCTTTTAGTCCTTCATCCGCAAGCCTTTTTCTTCGTTCGAAAAAATCCAGCCGACGATTTTGCCGACGTCGATAGTTTCATCTTCCATCCAATAACGGCGGTCGTGCTCGAATTGCGAGCTGGTGTCATCTTCCGGAATCGCACGGAGCGCTTGAAAGATATCCTGTGCGCGTGCTTGCCAAACCTGCATATTCTTCACGCGCAAGTCAACCCAGCCTTCGTGCGCCCAGTGCTCGATATTCTCTGCAGTGACTTCCAGTTGCTCTTTGCCTTTGAACGGCGGAATCTTGATTTCCGGTCCGCGCAACAAACGCCGCCCATCCGGCAACAGAATGGGAATCCCGATCGAGATAATTTCCGCGCGCAGTTTGCGATCCGAGGCAATCAACGCTTGCACCTGCTGCGCGATCGCTTGCGCGTTGCCGTTGCGCAAGGTTTCCAACGTTCCGCAGGTCAATTTCAGAAGATGTGCTTCATAGAGCAGTTTCGAAAGCCGCGGCGGTCCGAGCAATTCGAACGCGACACTGTCGCAGCCGTGCTCCTTCACCAACTCTTTCATGCGCGCGAGCACTTTGCTGCGCAAGAAGCCCGCGCGATACGTCGGCCCCATCACGGCGTTGTCGAGCGCATTGATGATGTCATGCCCGGTGTTGCCGCCTTTGATTTCGTAGATCACGCTCTTTGCGATTTCTTCCGGCGTGATGAATTCCATCTGTCCGGAATCCGAAATGGCCGCGAATTCTCCCAAAGAAAAGATGCCATTCTCGCCGGTATCGACAAACACCGATTGCAGAACTTCGCCGGGAAGTTGCTCCCAATTCTCAGCGCCGGGCTCGACGCGATTGCAGAGCACTTGATCGAGCAGTTGCGCGCGCTCGGGCGGACAATCGCAAAGTTGAATCGGCCTGCCTTGCTTGCGAATCGGGCCATACCCAATGCTCTTCCATGCAATCGCAGCCGTGGGCTTCACTTCTTTGGTGATGGGCGCATCAGGCGTGCGCGCCATGAGAAAGAGCAACAACGAATGCGCGCCCGCGATCGACGACTTGCTCAACAACACGCGCGAGGGTTTTTCCTCCGAGTGCGTATATGGAATATTCAAGCCCATGCCGCCGGTGCCGCTCGTGCCGACTTTGCAATACACTTCCGTGCGAAAGCGGCGCATGGCTTCATATAGAATCTGCACGTGCCGAATCAACTGCGGAATATAGAGCGTGCACAGCAACTTTTCGACTTCATCGACCAAGAGCGGATCGTGCGTCCGCTGTGTCTTCACGCGCCCGAGGTGATTCTTGATGCGATAGTAGCTGCCAAAAATATCCTGATACGCCAACGCCGTGGCGGAATTGACGCAATCAACGATAACTTGCGGGCGATAGCGCTGAATGGCTTGATAGAGCGCAGAGCGCTCCAAAATTGTGCTGTTCAACTCATCCAATACGTCTTCGATGAGCATGTTGCGCAAAGTTTCGTCGCCCAGAATTTCCGCGCGCGATTTGCTCTGCAAGGCCTCGCGCACGAAGATATTGCCCCAATGTGGCGTCACGCGGCAAGGCTCGCCGTGCTCTTTGTTTAAACGCGCAACGGCCTCACGCGCCTCCTCTTCGGTCAACGAGGCGACGATGAGTTCATCTGGCGCTTCGCGCAAGAATTTGCGGCAAACCGCCATGCCGACCAAACCCCAGCCGCCAAGCACCATCACACGTTTATTGCGAATTTCCATACCCTCACCGCCGAATCATTTCAAAGAGTGCAATGCAAAACTATTACTGGCAAGACTATTTTTTGGCCCAAAGACAGAATGATTAGAAAATTATTCTGCCGTTGCATCATCCTACCAAAGAGCTTTTCAATAGCTTCGCCGGCAGTCGCTTTGCTTTCCAAAATCATTTTGCCGTTCGTTCGAGATTGACCGCTTCGAACAACCGCTCGATTTCATCGTCCGTCAAATAACGCCACGCGCCCAATTGCAATTTGCCGAGACGCAGCGGGCCCATTTGCACGCGCTGCAAAGCTTTCACGCGGCAGCCGCACTTCGCAAACATGCGCCGCACTTGGCGATTGCGGCCTTCCCAAATTGTAACTTCGCATAAACTGCGGTCGCGTGGATGCGTAAAGCGCAATTCGCCGCGCACCGGTTTGCCTTCTTCATCGATCTGCACGCCGCGTTCGAAGAGCCGCGCCACGCTTTCTTCCGCGGGTTGCTTCAACAATACACGATAGACTTTGGGAATTTTATAGCGCGGGTGCAGCAAACGATGCGAGAGATCGCCGTCGTTCGTGAGCAACAGCAAGCCTTCGCTGTCGAGGTCCAATCTGCCGACGGGAAATAAACGCAACGGCGTGCGCACCAAGCTTAGAACCGTGGGGCGTTCCTTCTCGTCTTTGGCAGTCGTCACAAAGCCCGTGGGTTTATTGAGCAAAACATACGTGCGTGTGTAATTCGATCCGACGCTGTTGCCGCGCACGCGCACCGCATCGTGCTCGGGATCGATCTGCACGCCGAGCGTGCGCACGGTTTTGCCGTTGATTTGCACTTCGCCGGTTTCGATCAAACGGTCGGCCTCGCGCCGCGAGCACACGCCGGACATGGCGAGAAAGCGATTGAGTCGGATCATCTGCCCAACAATTTTTGAAAAGTGTTCTTCAGCCATCCCACCGCTCTCTTAAGCAGACTTACGAGGCCGCGCTCGCTCTCGGCTTGCGCCTCTTCCCATTCCCCGCGCAACGGCGGGGTCATACGAAAAAACGTTTTTCCTCCTCATAAGAACTCTCGGATTCTCGCAGCTCTAAATCGGCGGCAAGATCCTCTTCTGGCGTGAGGCCTGCGCGCATTTGCTCGCCATTCGGCGGCGTGGCAACAACCTGCGGAGCGGATGCTTCGCCAACAGGATTCGGCGAAGCCGCGAGCATTACTGTTTCTGATCCAACCGGCTTTGCTGCTAAAGCCAGCTCAACGTCCGCAACCGGTTCGGGCGAGGAAGACTCGTCGGGTGCGAATGACTCGCTCTCGAACGCGCGCGTTGCAGTCGCGCTCAGAGTTGGCGGTTCATGATCATGCTCGCTTGCCGACACCGCGATCGGGGCCAACTCATCCGAAAAATTCACGGGCTCTTCGACTCGCACTTCCGTGACCTCCGGCCACGAGTCGATTTCCTGCATTGCCTCGCTGTCATTCGCGGACGTGACGATGATTGCCGCGTCGTTGTGCGAGGCTTCGGCAGTCGTGGCTAAAGCGCTAGGCGTTGCAAGTTCAAATTGTTCGGTGTGAATGTTTTCGTGTTCGTTCATTGCTGCGCGCGAGGCGACATGCACCACCACCGGCGCAGTTTCCGTCGCTGGGGCGTCTAATTCCACTGCGGGCCCCTCCGCTAAAGCTTCCGAGTTTACGACCGCGGTGATGTGCTCGTCTTCTGCTTTTGCATGTGAACTTGCCGGCGCTGCCGAATACGCCATCATAATAGGCGCGTTCGCTGCGACCTCCACAACTTGCGGCTCGAATAATTCTGGCAACGAATCCGGCATGGCTTCTTCGAACAATGGCGCGGCGATTTTAAGATTTTCGGTGGCGCTGCTTTCAACGACCATCGGCTCGGCCAAAGGTTCAACTTCGGAGACGGCGAACAATTGCACGTCCGGCTCGGGTTCGAGCGCATCTTCTGCAATCGCCACAGCATCAAGCTCGATCTCCGAGGGCGACGTTGCTTCGAGTGCCGACGCAGCTTGCGTTTCAGAACCACCGCCCTCGGTCGCTTTTTCCGAATTAGAGGCTTCGGTAGAATCTTCCATAACCTCGCTTGCCAAATCCGAAGCGAGCGACTCATTTTCTTTTTCAGCCACAAAGCTTTCCACCGGAGTCTCTACCGCGAGCACCTCTCTTTGAACTTGCGGCGCAACGGCTTCCGCGCGGCCATCGACGTCATCAATATTTGTTGTCGCGCGTTTGCCGCGTTTGCGTTCTTTCTTCTTATTGAAAAGTGTTGGCTCTGGTGTGTCTGCATTTGATTGCGGCACGACAGTCTCCGGCAGCGCGTCCTCCACTGGCTGGGGTGACTCACTAGCTGAAAGAAGCGCCGGGGCGTCATCATATGAAGCAACCGTCGCAGGCTCTGCTTCATTCTGCGCCTTTGCCGCAACGACAGAAGAAGAGAGGGCGCTTTCAGCAAGCGCATCGGAAGCCAGCGTTTCTTCTTCATGCAGCGCTTCTTCGGGTATGAAAGGCGCGGCCTCGGCATTCTCTTCGAGATTGGCGGAAACGGTAGAGTCTAGTTCAGAAGACAAGGCCGGTTCGTCGGATTTTTCAATTTGCGCTGCAAGCTCTTCAGTGGTCGCGTTCTCCCGCACAACGGCTTCGACCTGTTCGACTGCGGCCTCAGTCGCGACCGGCATGAGCAGTGGCAAACTGACATTCTCCACTGCAGCTTCCGGCTCGAAACTGATAGGCAGCTTGAGTTGTTTGTCGCTGCTTAAAGCTTGCAATACTTCTTCGGGCATGCCTTCTTTGCCGATCAACTCTTCAATCTCGCGCGGCTTGGGCAATTCCGCCAAATCATTGATGCCGAAAAATTCCATGAATTCCGGCGTGGTGCTATAGAGCAACGGGCGGCCGACGGCATCGGAGCGGCCGCTAATCGTCACGAGCTTGCGCTCCAGCAGCGTGCCGATTACGGCGTCAGAATTGACGCCGCGAATCTGCGCAATGTCCACGCGGCTGATCGGTTGTTTGAAGGCAATGATCGCGAGCGATTCCAGCGCGGCTTGCGACAAACGCGTCTTTTGCCGGCCGAGGTAAAGCTTCTTGATCCAATTGCTGAATTGCGGGCGCGTGGTCACTTGATAACCGCCGGCCACGTGGCGAATCATAAACGCATGGCCGGAGGCTTCATACTCGCGGTTCAAGGTTTCGACGGTTTGCGCAAGCTCTTCATCGCTGCACGTTTCCAGCGTCTCGCGAATGCGCTCCGGCGTCAAAGGCGCGTCGGCAGCAAAGATGAGCGCTTCGATCACGCGTTTGAGGTCGTTTGAGTCCATCAAATTTTGCGAATCCAAATTTCTCCATAGGGGCTAGATTGCGTGGCCTCGATCAGACCGCGACGCATCATTTCCAACAAGGCAATGAAGGTCACGATCATATAAATCTTGCCGGGCAGCTTTTGCAGCAGATTGACGAATAACAACTGGCGCTCGACTTCGATTTCCTGCAGAATATAATCGATTTGGTCTTCGATGGTCACCGGAATTTGCTCGATGCGGTGCTGCGTTTCTTTCGGCACGCGCATGAGCACGCGTTTGAACGCGGCCATGAGATCGAAGAGCGTGAGATTGCTCGTGTTCGGCACAAACTCCGGCTCGGCGTCGCTGAAATCATAGTCAAAAAATCCGCGGCGGAAAAAATCGCGCTGCCGCACTTCCAACTCGCCGAACTGCAAAGCCACCTCTTTGAATTGTTGATATTCGAGCAGCCGGCGCACCAACTCTTGCCGCGGGTCTTCTTCCTCTTCCTCACCCTCTTCGGGATTTCTGGGCAGGAGCATTTGCGCTTTGATGCGAATGAGCGTAGCCGCGACCAAAATGAAATCGCCCGCGGTTTCCAAATCCAGCAAGGTGATGATCTCGACGTATTCCAAAAATTGCCGCGTGATTTCAGCGATCGGAATGTCGTAGATATCGACTTCTTCTTTCTTAATCAGAAACAGCAGAAGGTCGAGCGGACCTTCGAACATGTTCAGTTTGACGCGATACGCCATAGAATGCTTTGTCCCGAGAGCCTTCCAACTAATTTGTCATTCTGTAAGAACCTTCCCTCGCACTCGGAAGAATCCATGCGCGCGAATGTGTCGCAAGTTCTAGAGAAGTTCCTTTCAGGATGACATGCCGAGGGAAAGCCATTATCTAACTCGTTCGTCACAATCAATCGAAGCACACATTATTCAATCACGCCCAATTGCATGGCATTGCGTACTTCGTCCATTGTTTTCTGCGCTTCCGCGCGCGCCACGGTTTCGCCCTGATGCAAAATGTCTTTCACTTCGTTGAGGTGTGCTTCATAGTGCGCGCGTTTCTCTTGCATCGGCGCCAAAAACTCCGCAATGCGATTCGCGCAACGACTCTTGCACTCCACGCAACCGAGCGCACCGCTTTCGCAGCCGGTACGGATCTCGCCCGTTTCATTCGGATTAAATTTTTTATGATACGTGAAAACCAGGCAAATATCGGGGCGGCCCGGATCGCCTTTGCGAATTTTTTGGGGATCGGTCACGGCTTTGCGCAGCTTGCCCTGCACCTCCGGCAGCGGATCGGAAAGTAGAATCGTATTGCCGAGCGACTTGCTCATCTTGGCGTCGCCGTCGAGTCCAGGCAAGCGCGCGAATTGCGTGAGACGCACTTCCGGCTCGGGGAACACACGCCCATAGCTGTTATTGAATTTTCGTGCAATCTCACGCGTGATCTCGACGTGCGGCGCTTGATCTTCGCCCACGGGCACGAGGTCGCCCTTATAGAGCAAAATGTCCGCGGCCTGCAACACGGGATAACCGAGATGGCCGTAGATGAGCGTGTCCAAGTGCAAATCGCGGGCTTGCTCTTTGAGCGTGGGATTTCTTTCCAAACGTTCCTTGGTGATGAGCATTCCGAAGATGAGGTACAATTCCGCGTGCTCTTTGATTTGCGATTGCCGAAAGATGGGGCTTTGTTCGGGCAGGATGCCGGCGGCCAGCCAGTCGATCACCATATCGATGGTGTTTTGATAAAACGCGGAGGTATCGAGCGTGGTGGTCAGCGAATGGTAATCTGCGATGAGATGAAAGTTGTGGAATTCTTTTTGAAGTTGAACCCAGTTTTCGAGCGCGCCGACGTAGTGGCCGATGTGCAGGCGGCCGGTCGGACGCATACCGCTGAGAATGCGTCGTTTGTTCATCAAGTGTAAAAATTTTCAAGATTAAACGTGAAAAGACCTTCCCGGCCTTATAGACCTGGAAGGTCTGAATTATGGCGAAAAACAAAATGCGTCTCGTGCCTGCTCATTCAAATGCACCCAAGCCGAGGACGCATCCATTAAACTGCCCGCGCTGCTTTTCGTGCCGCAACCGAGGCGTAACGACGAGAGTAATCTAGTTCATAAACAAATAAGGTTTCCAACGCTCGTCAACGACTCCCACGAAATGCTGCATGAAAAAAATGTGATTTGGACGTTGCGGCCGGCGCAGCAACGGCATTCGCGCTTCTTCAGGTGTGCGATTGCCTTTGCGATTGTTGCACCACACACACGCACACACCAAATTCTCCCACGAGTCTTCGCCGCCACGGTTCTTCGGCAACACGTGATCGACGGTCAGCGGTTTTTGTAGCGAGCCGCAGTATTGGCAACGACTACTGTCACGCTTGATAATGTTTTTGCGCGAAAGCACCACGCGTTTGCGCGGAATGTGGATGAACGAAATCAAGCGCACGATGCTCGGGAACGGCATGGCCGTGCGCACCGAACGAATCTCCAATCGCGGATGCCGCTCGATAATCTCGGCCTTGCCCAGGTAAATCAACACCACCGCTTTTTTCGCGGTGATTACGCTCATCGGCTCGTAGTTTTGATTCACGATGAGCACGTTTCGATTCAGAGATGCCATTGCACGCCCGTGAATAACGTCTATCATCGTTTAAAAAGTTGCTGAATGTACAAACAAAGCTTCGCCAGAGTCAAGCATATTTTCGCGGCCTAATGCCTGCCGCACATGAGATTTAACGCTCTGCGCGCTAATGCTCGTCATATTCACGGGAAACACAGGCTTTTGCTTTTTGAAGTCTGCGAAGCGCTTCAGTCGACTAGCCCAACTTCCGCAGTTGTCAGGGTTAAGCTTTGTGTTTTCAATGAAAATT
>JBBILN010000085.1:0-30248 GCA_037444905.1 bacterium
TATCGTATTTGATTGTTGTGCAAGCTTCGTCATGATTGTGTTCGTCTTTGGTGATATGCGCTTTTTCGTTATCATAACTTTGCTTCAAATGACGGGGCCGCAGATAATGGAATCCTGAAAAGGAATCTGTTCATGCAATTTTCAGAATCGCCGATTGCCGTGTCTTTCTGTTATACCTGCCGACAACAGTGTGCTTGTTCAGCAATGTTTTTTCTGTGTGCTTCTGTGTGCTTCCGTGGCCGTACTTGCTTTGCGTTTCACTTCACATAAAAAACCGAATTGAATCCGCCATAATTGTCCGGCGCTTTCAGCGCATTGTTGGGATCATCCTGCCAGCGATGGCCGTCGATGAGCAGCTTGTATTCGTGCCGGCCCGGCGCGGGCGCTTCGATCTCCGCGCGCCAAATTCCTTCTGCCGCATCTTTCGTGAACCGCGTGTGCGCTTGTTGCCAATTGTTGAAATCGCCCACGAGCCACACGCTCTCCGCTTCGTCATGATGAAAATAGAAAACCATTTTGCCGTTCTCGATGCGCGGCGGAAGAAAATGATGGCCGTTGAGTTGATGCTGCTCGCGACTCGCCATATCCACGGCGCGCCGCGCATTGATCACACCGTAACCCTGCCGCACCGCAGCCGCGCCCGGTATGCGGTCCGCGGTTGCGATGAGAATATGCTTCACCATCGCGGGCGAAAGTTGGGGATTGGCTTCGAGCATCTGCGCGACGAGCGAAGCCACAATGGGCGCGGCGAACGAGGTGCCGTCCACATGCTGATAATGCGTCGCCACGATTTTGCTCTCGCGCAGTTTCGCTTCGACCATCGAACGAATAAGTTCCGGTGCGGCTTGCGCAAACTCCGGCGACATCTCCGCGACTTGCCACAACTCGGCAACAAGCGTGTTGAGCAGATAATCCGGCGCCGCGGCAAGCTGCGAAAGCGCCGTCGCGCGTTCGTAAAATTCCGTGCTCGGCAAAATCGGCGCAGCCACCCACATTGCCGGCGCGATCACTTCCGGTTTGAGAAAATCGTTCGCGGTCGGACCGTAGCTTGAACAGTACAAATCTAGATTGCCGCTGAGTTGATTGTTGTCACTGTACCCACCGACCGTGATGACCGAAGGCGAATTCGCGGGCGGCACGGGCTTGTGCTCCGCGGTGCAACCGGAATTACCCGCAGCCACAACCACGACAACGCCCGCTTGCACCAAAGCCTCCGCAGCTTGATCAACGCTATTCGTTTCATACGGCACGTCTTCATCGCCGCCGAGCGAAATGCTCACAATGCGAATGTTATAGCGCTCGCGATTGGCCCTCACCCACGCGAAAGCCTTCGCGATATTCGGCTCCGCAATTTTGCCGCGCT
Organism: bacterium; assembly: GCA_037444905.1. Classification (GTDB taxonomy): domain Bacteria; phylum Zhuqueibacterota; class Zhuqueibacteria; order Zhuqueibacterales; family Zhuqueibacteraceae; genus JABWAN01. The sequence continues at coordinate 1,364 of JBBILN010000085.1, forward strand.
CGCTCGCTTTGATCAACACCACTTGCGCTTCCGAAGCGAGACCGCGATAAATGCCCTCGCTGAGAAAACCGTTGCCGGTGGCCGAAACCGAAGTCTGCGTGCCGTGCCAATCCCACGTTTCGGGTTGCGTCTTCGCGAGCAGATCAAGCGGCGCCTCGGACTCCGTTATATCAACGTACGCGAGAATACGATTCACGGGTTGAATGAGATCGGGATGCGGATAAAAGCCCGAGTCGATCAACGCGATGGTGACGCCTTTGCCAGTCAATTCGGTATTCGCGCGCAAGCGCGTTGCCGTGGGAATGACGGCGAAGCGATTCGGGTCGTGTTTGTGATTGTGTGATTCGCTGCCGTGGGCGGGTTGTGCGTGCATGTTTTCTCTCTCCGTTAAAGCAACACAAAGTCGCGAGTGCATGGTTCTTAACGGAGATTGGTCGGAGGGAAAGAAAAAAACTTACAGGAGGGCAAAGCGAAATTACACGAGCAAACTCTCTTTAGTAATTCTGCGAAGAAACTTCCCTCGTAATGGGCACCGTGCCAAGCACTAGGGAAGTTCCTTCCAGGAGGACATTCGAGGAGTGCGTCCTGAGAGTGATCACACCTCTTCATTTCCCGCGCCAATCCCCAGTTTCTTCATCCTCGCAATCAAGGTCGTGCGATTCACGCCGAGCAATTGCGCTGCGCCGTTTGCGCCGCCCACTTGGCCGCGCGTGCGTTTGAGCGCCTTCAAAATATGCTGCTTCTCTACTTCTTCCATGTTCCACACTTCTTCTTCGCCTACGGAAGCGGCAGTGGTGAGATTGAGATGCTTGGGTTGCAGCACTTCTTCATCGCACAGAATCACCGCGCGCTCGATCACGTTCGTCAACTCGCGCACGTTGCCGGCCCAGTGATAGTGTTGCAGCAGATCAAGCGCGGCGCGGGAAACGGCATTGAGCGGTTTGTTCGTTTTTACGGCAAAGCGTTTGAGGAAGTATTCCGCGAGCAAAGGAATGTCTTCGCTCCGTTCGCGCAGCGCGGGCAAATGAATCGGAAAAATATTCAAGCGAAAAAATAAATCCGAGCGGAACGCGCCTTTCTTCACTTCTTCCTGCAAATTGCGATTGGTCGCAGCGATGACGCGCACGTTTACTTTGAGGGTCTTCGTGCCGCCCACGGTTTCGAACTCCTGTTCTTGCAGCACGCGCAGTAGTTTCACTTGCGTTTCGAGCGGCAGCTCGCCGACTTCATCGAGAAAAATCGTTCCGCCGTCCGCGAGCTCGAAGCGGCCTTTCTTCTTCGCGGTCGCGCCGGTGAAGGCGCCTTTCTCGTGGCCGAACAACTCGCTTTCGATCAATCCGCTGGGCAGCGCGGCGCAATTGACTTTGATGAGCGCGCTGTCTTTGCGCGGGCTGCGATTGTGAAGCGCGCGCGCGACCAGCTCTTTGCCCGTCCCGGTTTCGCCGGTGAGGAGCACGGTCGTGTCCGTGGCTGCCACGCGCGCGATGTTCTGAAAAACTTTTTGCATCACCGCCGAAGCGCCGATGATCTCTTCGAAATTATAGTGCGTCTTGATCTCTTCCTGCAGATAAGTTTTCTCATGGTGCAAGCGCTCGCGCTCCGCAATCTCTTTTTGCAAAGCCTCGTTTTGTTTGATCAAACTCTCTTGCAGCTTGCGAATGGTGAGATGCGCGGTCACGCGCGCGAGCAGCTCCTCGTGCTGAATCGGCTTGGTGATGTAATCCACGGCGCCCGCTTCGAAGCCGCGCACTTTGTCCACGGTCTCCGCGAGCGCGGTCATGAAGATCACCGGAATGTCTTTCGTCGCGGGCTGCGCTTTCAACCGCCGGCACGTTTCAAAGCCGTCGATGCCGGGCATGAGCACGTCGAGCAAAATGAGATCGGGCCGCGCGAATTGCAATTGCTCCAGTGCGCTCTCGCCGTCCTGCGCGACGAGCACTTTGAAGCCCTTCTGCGTGAGATATTCGAACAGCACGCCGATGTTCGTGGGCGTGTCGTCGACGATGAGGAGGGTGTCAGGGGGATTGGTTGTGGGATGCATTTTATCTGAACCTTAAAGTCGCGGCAGTTATCCGGAATTTCCGGATAACTGAATTTTCCTCAAACTCGTCTATTGCTTCACTCTCTTCTTTTCGCTATAATGCCGCGGTCAAAAAATGGGAGACCACTCGATGGCAAGCTCGACTGTTTTAACCGCCGCTCCTCCGCTCGCTCTCGCGTTAAAGATCAACGAGGACGAAGCCATTACCGAGGCGAACGGTTTTATCTTAGAACATCTACCCGATCGTTTTTGCGCGGGCATTCCGCGCCTGCTTTCTTTTCCGGCGCGAACGATCTGGGCAACGCCGATTCTGCTTTCCTATCCTGAAATCGGCCCGGTTGGCGAAGTCGGCTTCGTTGCAGTCGATGCCGAATTGGGCAACGTGGTCGGCTGGACGCCCTTTGCTGAGATTTATAAAGCCGCCGAAAAAGTTTACTCAGACAAAAGGGGACAGATTGAAGCCGCCTTTTCATAAACAGGAAACGCCTCACACGTGCGCCGTCGCTTGTCTGCGAATGGTACTTGAGACGCAGGGCCTGTCCATGACGGAAGAGGCCTTGAGCGCAAAATGTGGAACAGACGTGTTTGGCACTTCCGCCAATGATTTGGTGCAAGCGGCCTCCGGCCTCGGTTTTGAAGCGAAAAAGGAGTATGCTAATTTAGACGACATTCACGGTCACCTCTCGCAAAACCTCTTTCCAATACTCTTCATCAATCTCCTCGTTATCGACGGCTATAATTCCACCCATGCGGTCATCGCAGAAGAGGTTTCCGACAAGGAAATTAAAGTGATCGACCCGCGGCTTGGCGCGCGAACGCTTGACCTTGAGTTGTTTCAATACGCTTGGCGCAGAGCGAAAAACGTCGCGGTCGTCGTTCAAAAATCTCAATCCTCGGCTTGAACAATCCGGAATTTCCGGATAGTTGCCTTTTTTTCATTCGACATTCCACTGAGTGCAGGTTTGCCGTGGCTATCCACGAATTAAGAATTTTCGAGGCCGCTCGCTAGCGCTCGCTCTTAAAAAGCAAAAACAACAGCAAAAAAATGATCGAATAACTCAAATGATCAAAGAGTCGAGATTGTCCTCAGCGCACTAAACGAACAGAGCCGCGGTCGTCATCAACGCGAGGATCGTTGCAACAACCGAAGATGAAATAGGCTACCCACCCCAATGACCCGCTGTACATATTTGAAGTCCATATCCACAGCTGCCAGCCATCAAACACCGAATCAAGATACAACTCGCCGCGCTTCTTTGACTCCATCAAAGACATTGCCTCTTCAAGAGTCGGCAAACGCCAGTCGTTATAGCCGCCCAGTTTTTTTTCATTCATTTGCGCCACATAAGCTAATGCCCGCTCGTATGTCATAGACTCGAACGAGCCTCCTTGTTGCCAAAGCAAGCCCGTAGCTTCATCCATAACTAGTTTTGCACCATTCAGGGTAAACGACTTGTATTGATGCGTAATACCGGTACCGAAGGGATTTCGAATACTATCAAACAGCACTTTGTCTTTGAGCATTTTTTCGACTTCTTCATCCGTTAAATAATCACCAGTTTGTTCGGCGGGAGTGGGCGCGGCTTGCTCGGTGTAGCTCGTGTAGTCTTGGCCGTCGCGGGCTTTTTGTTGCACGCGATATAGCGTGTTTGCGCTGCCAAGCGCATGTTCATCTGTGTATTCATTGCCGGAGGAAACGGTGGTGAGATATTGGTCGTCGCGATAGATGAGAGTCAGTTCGGGAACGGTGCGTAGCTCTTCAGGCAAGTTTGATTTCCATTCTAGCTTGCTGATATTGGTGGCAAGGTTTTTCACTTTGAGCACGAGTGCGGGCTGACCCGACTCCAACAATGTAAGCGGTTGCGCTGTGGGTATGATGCGAAATACTACGGTGATGCTTCTTCGCAACTCCACAGGCAGGCGCTGCAATTCGATCTCGTTTAAACTAACTAACCATTTGTCGCCGGGTGCCATGAACTGCGCATAACTTTCTTCATGAGAATAACTATTGCCTGCCTTATCCCTCACACGAATAGCGAAGAATGGCTGACTGTAACGCGAATTCTCGGGCGAAATTTTCGGCAAACCTTTCACAGTGGTTTCAAATTCAAAATAGATGAAACCGTTAAGCTCTACGCGCTTGACTGGCACATCAATTTCCACAGGCCAGCCCTCGCTGTGAAAAGCAATCTCCACAAACATGGTCTCCGCCGGCGCTTGCAGCTTGCTCGCAACTTTGCCGGAGAAGATGCGGTCATTCGGCCTGCCTTCGGGCTGGGTTATTTCAACCGCGACAATCGGCGCTTGCGTGCTGAAACCAATCGTGAAATAATCCGAAAGCGCTTCGCCCGCAAAGCCCACGCGCACGCGATGCCCGCCATCAGCCAAAAGCGAGTCCGGCAGGTTGTGGCCAAGCAAAGTAAAGCGCCATGCGTGGGGAAAAATTTCCGGCTGACGTTGCGCCGCGCTCGCGAAGAGAAAGCCGTCGAACTCGACATCGAGCGGCTCTTCTCTATGCGCCGCTTTATTTCGCGCAATGATGACAAGCCCGGAGTCGGGCCGCGTGATGGGATTTGCCAGTGCAAAAGCGGGTTGAGGTGATGGCGTAATAAACCATTCCCGCAGCGAGGGCACGATACCGATAATGGCCGTGAGCAACGCGACTGCGGCGGGCACGAGCAATCCCAACTTCCAACGCCGCTTTTGCTCTGCCTGTGCGGCTGCTGTTTGGTTGTTTGATTTTTTCCCCATGAAATTTTCTCCGAAAAGTTTAGCGCGGTTCAGCCACGGCCAAGCTGTGGCTGATCAGTTTGCCCCATCCATGAATCATTTTAAATCGAGCACTTTCTTGAGGCAATCTTCAACCTCGCGCAGAAGCCCGCTCTCGGCGCGGGCGATTTTTTTGAGCAGTTCGTCGCTATTGTGCTTGTGCAGGCGTCGATTATCAATCGCGCGCATTTGGTCGATCATCAAGTCTGAATCAATATGAAATCCGTCGCAGCCGGCTTTGATGCGAACGCGCAGCGGCTTGGCGTCGTCTTGAATATTGGTCGTAACGGGAATGATGAGAGAGGAAGGATGTCCGACTTGATTCAACAGGTCGGTTTGCACGACGAGCACCGGACGGGTTTTACCGGGCTCCGGGCCTTGTCGCGGGTTCAAATCAGAAAGATAAAACCACCCTCGTTGCAGTTTCACACGCCCTCCTATTCCGGAATTTCATCGATCTCATCGAACTCTTCGCAAACGAGCTGACTTTCGCTGCGCGTTTTTTCGGAAGCGGTTTTGAATTGCTCCGCCAACAACTCGCGCTCTTTTTTACGATTGAAGTAGTCGATGGCGAGCAGCAGATAAGCTTCCGGCTTGAGGCTAAAACGGGCCGCGATTTCCGTGGCTTTGTCGAGTTGGCTATCGGTAAGGTCGAGATGGATGCTGGGCATGATCATCCTCAGTCGTTAGATTGTGAGCGTTGAAAAAATCATAAGGATTTTCAAAGCTTTTTACAATCACTTTTTCAAGCGTCGCTGATGATCAACACCGTCAAAATAGGATATGTACCGAGCACGAGGAAAGGTCCTTACAGGATGACAACCCGCTTGGGCTTTTCGAAAATCATTCCAAATAACTCTTTAGCACCTCCCGAATCCCCTTCACATCATACATCTTCGCATAGCTTCGTATCTCTTCTACAAAAGAGCCAAACGGCCCCTCGCGCTTCGCCATTTCTTCAAGCTTCTGCAGAATGCCGCTCACATCGCCCATCATGGCGAGTTGATGCAGCGCTTCGAGTTCGGGCCGCGGCGGGGCGAGAAATTGCGGCGCGGCCGCAGCCTCGCGAGCAACGCGCTCGTCCTCGGCATAGCGCCACTGCAAGTGCAAATGCGTTTGCAGCTTCTCCAACAACACGTCGAAGCGCACGGGCTTGGGGATGAAGTCATTGCACCCGGCGCTGAGACTCTCCTGGCGATTGTGCTCGAACACGCTGGCGGAGAGCGCAATAATGGGCACGCCCGCGCCGTGCGGCAATGCGCGAATGCGGCGCGTGGCTTCGAAGCCGTCCATCACGGGCATGACGAGATCCATCAAAATCAAATCGGCCGATGCTTGCGCCATCGTTTCCAAAGCTTCGCGGCCGTGACGGGCCTCTTTCATTTCGAAACCCAACGGCGCGAGCAGTTTGAGAATGAGTGCGCGATTTTCTTTTTTATCATCAACCACCAAAATGCTTTTCTTCCCGCCGTGAAAACCGATGATGCTGCGCTCGGCCGCGTATGCCATGCGACTCGCGGTCTTGGTTTCCGGCAACATGATTTCAAACCAAAACGCGCTGCCGTGCCCCAAGGCGCTGCGCACGTGCAACGCGCCGCCCATGAGTTCGACCAGTTTGCGGCTGATGGCCAAACCCAAGCCTGCGCCTTCGACGCGATGGCGCAATTCGCTCACTTGTTGAAACGGCAAAAATATTTCCGCGAGCCGTTCTTGCGGAATGCCGATGCCCGTGTCTTCCACTTGAAAACGCACGCGCGTTTCACCGGCGTCAGTTTCAACTTCTCCCACTTTGAAGGAAACGCCGCCGGCTTCGGTAAACTTCACGGCATTGGCGAGCAGGTTGAGCAACACTTGACGCAGTTGTCGCTCGTCGCCGGTCACGAACGCGGGCAAGGGCGAGAGCATTTCGAAAACGAAGGCCAGGCCTTTCTGCTCCGCGCGCACGCGCGCGATTTCCGTGACCCCCTGCAACAAATCCGGCAAAGAAAAATCCCCGAGGCGCAACTCGAATTTGCCTGCTTCGATCTTCGCCAGATCGAGCACGTCGTTGATGAGCGTGAGCAAGTGCTCGCCGCTGCGCTGAATGATTTCAACGTTCTCTTTGTGCGCCTCGTGCAAAGCCGCGTCGCGCTTGAGAATTTGCGCGTAGCCGAGAATGCCGTTGAGCGGCGTGCGCAATTCGTGGCTCATGTGCGCGAGGAACTCGCTCTTCGCGCGATTGGCCGTTTCTGCGGCTTCTTTGGCCTCCTTCAATGCCGCTTCCATGCGCAAGCGCTCTTCAATCTGTTTGGTGAGCAGAACGTTGGAATTGGAAAGCTCAAGCGTGCGCTCCTTCACACGGCCTTCTAATTCATCATGCGCTTTGCGCAGCGCGGCATCCGCCTGTTTGCGCGCGGTGATGTCCACGATCATGGCAAAGGTATAAACGAAATTTCCTTCCGCGTCGCGAATCGCGCGGCACACGGTATTGGCCCATAGAATTTCGCCGCTCTTTTTGCGATAGCGTTTTTCAATGTTGAAATCTGCGCGCTTGCCCGCGACCAATTCGCCGAACACGATTTTGCTCTCCGCGAGATCTTCCGGCAATGTGATGTCCTTGAAACTCATGCCCGCGAAATCTTCCGCGCGATAGCCCAGCATCTCTTCAAAGGCGCGATTCACCTGCAGAAAACGGCCCTCGGCGTTGTTGATGGTGATGCCGATGGGCGCGGATTCGAACAGCGTGCGAAAGCGCGCTTCGCTGCGCCGCAGATCTTCTTCCGAGCGTTTGCGCTCGGTGATGTCGTTGATGAGCGCGATCACGCCCGTGATGGTGCCTTGCGCGTCGCGGTGCGGGCCGTAAGTGTTCGACTCCCAAACTTCGCGGCCGTCGAATTTCAGAAACACGTCCGGCACTTTCACGGTCTCGCCTTGCAAGGCTCGCCGCAGATGAACGTCCATGCCCTTTTCGTGCAGCACCGGAAAGACCTCGGGCGCATAACGCCCAATGACCTCTTCGGCACGCCTGCCGGTCAGCTTTTCCATGAAACGATTGAAGAGCACATAGCGCAATTCGGTATCGTAAACAATGATGCCTTCCGCGGCGTTGTTGATGATTTCCTGGTTGAATTGATGCGCGGCGCGCAATTCTTCCTCGGCGCGTTTGCGCTCGGTCACGTCGCGAATGATGATGCTGGCCCGCGTCTCGCCGGCTTTGTCTTGATAAAAAGCGGAGGAGACTTCGCCGGGGAAAATTGCCCCGTCGCTGCGCCTAAAATTTAATTCGCCTTTGAAACGGCCGGTGCGGCTGCGCGCTTCGAGCAAAATCGGAAGCCGGGGATCATTCGGATCAGCCAGCCCGGCGCGCCCGAGCGCGCAAATTTCCTCTTCGCTGCGCCCGAACACGCGACACGCTTCCGGATTCGCGGCAATAACGTTGCCTTCGGGCGTGGCGAGCAATACCGCATCGATGCTGTTCTCGAACAGCGCGCGAAATTGCTCCTCGGTTCTGTGCGCTTCGCGCTCGGCCTGCTTGCGCTCCAATTCTGCGCCCGCGCGCGCCGCAAAAATTTTCAGAATGGGCAAATTGCGCGCTTCGAAGGCGGGCGCCATGGGTTGATCATCCAGCACGGCAAGATGGCCGATGACCCTTCCCGCGGAATTGAGCAAGGGCACGCCCATGTATGATTCCGCAATGCCGGCTTCTTTGGGAAAAAGTTCGCCGAGTTTATCGGGATAGAAACATGCGGCCCCGCCCACGACCAGCGCGCAGGGCGTGCCCTCCACGTCGTATTCGATGTTCTCATTGAATGCGCCGTGCTCGGCAAACGCGAGCGTGCGCACGCGCGCATTCTCGACGTTGAGGCATTCGGTGATGAACGTATATTTGACTTCCATGGCGTCGGCCAGGTGGCGCACCAGGGAGTGAAAGAAGTCCGCGCCGGTTGCGGCCGCGGTGCCTTCGATCACCGCGCGCAAAGTTTTTTCCGCGCGCCGCGATTCCGTAACGTCGCGCATGATCAAACTGGCCTTCTCCTGTCCCATGGCGTCGAAGTATCGCGCGTAAGAAATTTCGACGCGACGCGTTTCGCCGTCGCGTCGCAAAAGCTGCAATTCCCCGTTGAACCCTTCGCCGCGATCGCGCGCCGCGAGCAAATGTTGCAACTGCGAATCGTCGGGAGCGATGTGCTCATGCCAGATGCGACCGCAAATTTCGGGAACGGATTCTCCCAGCAAAGTTGCAGCCGCGGCATTGGCCGCGAGCACGACGCCGCGCGCATCGGTCAGAAGCACGGCCTCGCTGCTGTTTTCGAAAAGGGCCTGAAACTGCGCCTCTTCCGAGCGCGCGTGCCGGCGTGCCGCAAGCCGCAGTTCGAGTTGATCCATCACCAATGCCGCCAGATCCTGCAAGACCCTTAATTGGGATTCATCCAACTCGCGCGGCTGTTTGTCGATCACGCACAACGTGCCGAGATTGAAACCGTCATGCGTGGTCAGCGGCGCGCCCGCGTAAAAACGCAAGCCCATCTCTCCCGCCACGAGGGGATTGCTCAGCGTACGCGGATCGTGCAATGCGTCTTGAATGTTGTGAACCTCGGAACTTAAAATGGCGGAGGCACAGAGGCCGGGATCGCGCGCGATCTGCTGCACCTCCAAACCGTGGCGCGACTTGAACCAGATGCGATCTTCATCAACCAGCGTCACGAGCGCGATGGGCACCTGCAACAAACGCGCAGCGAGCGCAGTGATTCGATCAAAGGCACCGTCCGGCGGCGTATCGAGAATATCATAACGTCGCAACGCAGCAAGGCGTTGGTTTTCGTTTTCAGGAAGGAGCATGGAGGTTGGGTTATCGGGGTATCGGGTTATTGGGTTATTGGGTTATTTGGGTTAGAGAGCGTGCGAAGTCGGGCTTTGCAAACCGTTGTGGAACTCGAATCTTATTCAATGCAAGACTTTTCATTCACATCCGACGATGCAAAGTTCGGCTTGCCCGTCATTCGTTAGTTATGGTTTGATTTCACCCGGCAAGGCGCGCAAAATTCGATAGAATCGCTCAACATCTCAAACCCAGCACCCCAGTACCTCAATTCCCCAGCTCACCAATCCTCTACTCCCCGCTTGCTGCCATGGCCGCGCCTAAAATGCCGGCAGTGTTGCCGTGCTGCGCCGGAACGATTTCAGCATGAATGCGTTTCAAACTTTTTTTGAACAAATCAAAATCCTTGCTCGCGCCGCCGCCGATGATAAAGAGATCGGGAGAGAACAACAATTCGAGGTGGGCGAGATATTCCGCGACGCGCTTGCCCCAAATTTTCCAACTCAATTTTTTCTCGGCGCGGACGCGATCCGAGGCCCGCGCTTCGGCGATCTTGCCGCGCAATTGCAAATGCCCGAATTCGGTGTTGCTCACGAGCTGGCCGTCGAGAAAGAGCGCGCTGCCGATGCCGGTGCCGAACGTGAGCAGAAGCACTTTGCCCTTGTGGCCTTTGCCCGCGCCGTGGCGCATCTCCGCAAGCCCGGCGGCATCCGCATCATTGATGAGCTTGCAAACGCATTGCGTGCGTTGCGTGAATAATTCCTCCGCGTTCACATGCACCCACGATTCGTGCATGTTCGCCGCGGTCAAAATATGACCATCGCGCACGATGCCCGGAAAGCCCACGCCGATTTTCCCGTCCCAATCAAAATACTGCACGATTTCATTGACGGCTTGCGTCACTTTTTTGGCCGTGGGCGGAGCGGGGGTGGCGATGCGCACGCGCTTGGCGAGCAGCTTTCCCTTGTGAACATCCACGGGCGCACCTTTAATTCCCGAGCCGCCGATGTCGATGCCGAGAGCTTGCATGGGTCTCCTTATTTTCAACTAGGCTTTTAGTGAAGCTTTTTGCAGTACAGGTTGCTTGAAAATATCCGCCAGGCGGCGTGACGCCATCGCTTTGAAGTCCGCTAGCGTGAAAAGATAAAGGTCAGGTAAACAAGCAAAGTTGACGCGCCGGTGGAGCCGCGACGCAACCAAAAAATTTTCTTCTGAGTTCGACGCTTTTGTATTTCATCCGATGCGCAAATAACTCCGAAACACGGGATGAACGTTGAACGCTTCCGCGCGGGTGAGATCGAAATCGGGATGCTGCGAGCTTTGCCAGGTTTTGTTTTGCGCCGCGCCTCGGAGAAAACCGATATCATAGAGAATTTGTGCGAGCCTGTCTGTATGGTTCAAATTCTCCAACCACAGCGGGCGCTCCCGTTTGCGCGGGTCGGTGAGCGCGTCTTCCAACAAATGACGGAGCTTCTCAGGCGAAAGGCGCGCCGGGCCGCCGTAAAAACGCTGCAGAATTTCTTCTTTCAGTCCGGGATAGGCAAACAAAAATTCATTACAGAGATCATCGATCTTCCAACGCGAAAATTCCTTTTCGGCGTCATAAAGATCTTCCGGCAAGATTTTTTCATGGCCGCGTTGGTCGGCTTTCTCCGCGGCCAGACGGCAAAACTGCAAAACCTCGCGCGGCCGCATCAAGCTGCGTTCGATGATATAATCCGCGGCGCTGAATCCTTCACTCGGTTCGAACACCTTTGCCCAAACTTCGGTCGCGTTCGCAGCCAGCTTTAGTTTGAGATTGACGCTGAGACGTTCGGCCACCAACTCGAGCATCTCTTTGCGGCCCCAATAAATGTGCTCTTGAAATTGACGATATTTGTCGACGTGTTGAAATTGGCGCGTCACGCTGTCATACATATCCAGCCGGAAGAATACCAGCACGCGCACGGGAATGTTGGGCTGGCAGATTTCATAAACCGCGAGCAGCAGCCCGCGCAGGAACGCGTTGGCTTCCAGAGAATTATCCCAGCCTTCGTCGAGATTGTCAATGAGAATGAAAACGCCTTGCGGCAAATGGCGCGCGATGAACGTTGCGAGCGGGACGCGCAAATTGTCAAGCGCGATTTCGAGCGCAATGGGATCGAACGTGCGATGGGAGCGCTTCATATTCACCGGGCCGAGGCGCAGCTCGAATTCTTCGAGAAAATGTGACGTGGTTTTGAGCAAGCGCGCAAACGCGCTGGGCTCGCTGTAGTTGTAATACTTTTCAATGAACGCCGCAATCTTGGCAAAGTCCGAGTCATGTTCTTTCTTCATGCGGCGCACGAGGAGCAGGGCGGTTTCGCACAGCAGGCCGTAATACCAAACACGTTGTAAAAGTGTGTCTGATTCATTGCCCCATTTCGTCAAATCCTGCAGGCCGAACTTGAGCGCGGTGAATTGCAAACGCAGCGGCGCGAGCGCGAGGCACAACGCGCCGGTCTGCGGCAACTGCTTTTGCAATTGCTGGCAGATGGCGCTCTTGCCCGCGCCTTTGCGCCCGATGATGAAACGCTTTTCGCCGGACAAGGCCATGCGATAAGCCGGTGTTTCGATAAAATACTCCGACAAGTGCGCATCATTCTCCGCAGCATCATCACCAAAAAGGCGGCGTAGCATATTTTTTCTCCCAAGCTTGAGGGCCGGAAACCAAGCTCAAGTTGCAGGCGCGGAGGTGATCTTGTGGCTCGATTAGACGAAGCAAAGTAAGCAGATTGCTTTGGAATGTCAAGCCTCTCGCCGAGCGCAAACACAATCTCGCGCTTGTACTTTCGGGAAATTCTGCTAATTTAGTGCGCGCCGCTCAAAGGCTTTTCCACGAATACACCAAATGGAGTTTGTTTGAATGAAGAAGTTTTCTGCAATACTCTTTGCAAGCACACCGCTGCTTTTTCCCACCGTGCTCATGGCGCAAGCCGCGGATACTTCGACGGTCGATTGGACGCGCTACGAATACATTCCCGGGCAACAGGTGCTTTTTTATGACGACTTCAGCGGCGACAAAGAAGGGGAAGCGCCGCAAGTTTGGAGAGTTTCCGAGGGCGGCAAAGTGGAAGTGCGCAAGCGGCAGGAAAAATTCTGGCTGCACGCGCTCGAAGAATCCACGATCTCGCCGAAACAATTGCGTTTGTCTCCACAGTTCACATTGGAGATGGATTTCAATGTGTTGACCGAAGGTTATAGCGGGCGCTATCGCGTCGATTTCATCGGGAAAGATCCGGAGGAGTGGGCTTCGATCACGCTTGAGCCGTTCTCAATTTTTTTCAGCATGTCCACCGGGCTCACTTCTGAAAAGGCGGTGGAAATGAAATCCGGGGTGCATCATCTCGCCGTGCAAGTGGACGGCGGCGGATTTAAATGTTATGTGGACAAATGGCTCGTGCTGAATATTCCCAAAACCGGCAGTTTTGCGGCCACCCAAATCGAAGTGTTCATGCCCGGGCCGGGCGATGAAAGCAGCGACGATCAATGTATGCTCACGGATTTCTTCGTGGCGCAAGGCCCCACCACCCTGCAAAATCAACTCAGCGCCTCGGGCAAGATCGTGTCTTATGGCATCTATTTCACCGCCGGCAAAGATGCGGTTCGCCCGGAATCCACGCCGACCCTGAAACAATTTGCAGAATTGCTGCAAGCCGATGCTTCGCTGAGCTTCTCCATTGAATGCCACGATAACGAGCTACCGGACCAGAGTGATAACGTCAAGCTCTCGCAAGCGCGCGCAGAGGCGCTCAAAGATCTGTTGGTGGAAGAATATCGCATTCCTTCCGACCGGCTCTCGATTAAAGGTTGGGGCGAGACGCGACCGATTGTTGAAGCGGGCACGGTCGATGGCAACAAGATGAACCAGCGCGTGGAGTTTATTCGGAAGTGAGCAGCATGCCAAAGTGCAGAACCCCGATTTTGCAGTGTTTTTGATTTGCGCCAAACTGGAGCCGCCCTGGAAAATACATCGTTCGATAAAACCGAGCTGCGCGCCCGCATGCGCGATTTGCGCCGCAGCTTAACGCCGGAATTCCGCGCATACGCGAGCGCTGTGATCCTGCAAAGGCTGACCGGGTTGGATTGCTATCGGCGCGCACGAGCGGTCCATTCCTACGTGGCGTGGCAGGAGGAAGTGGAGAATCACATACTCTTTCGCGCCATGCTGCGAGAGGGAAAAAGAGTGGTCGCACCTAAAATTAATTCGCAAACGCGCACGCTGGAACATTATCTCCTCCCGTATTTCGAAGCGCTCGCGCCCGGGGCTTTTGGCATTTTAGAGCCAAGCAGCGAGCGCGGTGCGTGTGTGCTTGCCAATTTGGAAGAACTTGATTTGGTGCTGGTACCCGGGCTGGCTTTTGATCGACAGGGAAATCGTTTGGGGTACGGCGGCGGGTATTATGATCGTTTGCTCGCGGAGATCGAGGCGCCGAAAGTGGCGCTGGCTTTTGCGGCACAGATCGTCGATAGCATCCCCACGGAGACGCATGATTGCAGCGTGGATTTGATCGTCACCGAGCGCGAAGTCATTTCTTGTTGGGCGGATTAATTTCCACACTGTCATAAATTGCATTGAGGGCGAGCTCTGCATCTACACTGCAGAGTTTTAAGATTTCGTCCTTCCCGAGATGCTCCGTGAGAATCCAGCGGAATTTCGCCTCGCGAGAATACTGCTCGACGTGCAAGGCGGATTGATCGATCAAAATATATTCACGCAGGCTCGGCAGCGAACGATAAAGCTGGAACTTTTCCCCGCGATCGTAATTTTTAGTGGATTCGGAGAGCACTTCGATCAGAACGAAAGGATTCATGATGATGTCTTTGCGGCCTTCATAATAATTCGGCGCGCCGCAAATTATAACCAGATCGGGATGCGAACGTTTCAACCTTTTCGATGCATACTTTCATAGCGCTCATGAACATTTTGCAGTCTTTGCTCTTTAGCAAAGAGCGCAAACTTTCAACGAAATTCAACGCGATGGTATTATGCTCGTCGGAGCCTCCCGCCAGCGCAAAAATTTCTCCCCGGCAATACTCGCTTTTGAATACTGCGGCATCTTCGCGGGCAAATATTCCTCTGGGGTCAAATATTTTCTAGCAGCTTGCTGCATGGGCTGTTCCTCGATTTATGCTTTTGTGACGACACAAAATATGATCGCAAATGGGTTCATGTGCAAGCTAAGACGTGCCTCTGCGCGTGCGCTTTGCACGCGGTTGCCATTGATAGCGCTCCAAATCAATGCGCTCGCGCACGCCGAAGCGCACGCCCTCTCTTTCCAACAAAGCGCGCTGCACTTCATAGCCTTCCAATCGCGGCAATGAGATCGTGCCCTGGCTGTTGATCACGCGCTGCCACGGCAGCTTTGCGCTATCCGAAGAAGAGTGCAGCACCCATGCGACCTGCCGCGCGCCGCGCGGATTGCCTGCCAGTGCCGCAATCTGGCCGTAAGTCGCCACTTTGCCGCGCGGAATCTTTTTGATGAGCGCTTTCACGCGCTCGTGAAACGAATGCGTTTTTTGTTTTGACATAGTGCAAGATAATGGCGATCTTCGTTGCAAGCAATGCGATTTTCAGAGGCAAAAGCTTTTTGTAAGCAGATTAAACCGCGCAAACGCGTAAGCCGGCCGTGCAAGAACCAAAGAAAAAATTTCCAACGGATTGAAGAACCCAACGGATTAGAGCAGTTGGGTTCTTCAATCCGTTGGAAAAATCTTTGCGCGAAAAAAATCGTAGCCGTGTTCTCCGCTTGTGCTCTTAAATCCGCTTACAAAGCGCCTTTGCTTTTTGAAACTAACAAACCGTTCATGTGATGAATGAGGAGCACACCATGTTTCGTCGCTTTTTGCTTTTGCTGTTCATGTTCGCCTGCCAAAACTTTGCGCGCGCGCAAGATAGTGTGGACGTCACTTTTTATTACAAACCCGCAGGCAACCCCGGCAGCGTGTTCGTTCCCGGGGAGTTTAATAATTGGGGACCGAACAGCAACGGCACGATCGGCGCGAACGCGCCTTCGCGCATGAATTATGATGCGGCGAATGCGCGTTGGTTCAAGACCGTGCGCTTGCGCGTCAACGGCGGCGGTTTGGGCGGCGCGTATCAATACAAATTCAACGAGAACGGCTCCAGCTCCGGCTGGCTTTCCGATCCGCTCAATCCGCGACGCAACACTTCGGACAACAATAATTCGATTTTATATGTGAAGAATCCCGCAATTCATTACCTCCTTCCCAATTCCGTTTCGGGATTGGTGACCGGCACGACGCCGCAAATCTCCGCGTATATTTTTCCCGCAAAGAACAGCGCGATCGATTCCGCTTCGCTGCGCCTCACCATCGACAACACCACGTACAGCAATCTCGGCGCAAACTACAATGCCACGACCAAACTCTTCACCTTTACGCCGCCCACGGCGTTGAGCGGCGGCGCGCACAAGCTCAAACTCAGCGCGCGCAGCACCAGCGGCACGCTCAATGCCGACAGCACGACGTTCAACATTATCGTCAATCCGCCGCTCGTGGTTGAGCCGTTGCCGCCGGGCATGAATGACGGCATCAACTATATCAACGCGACCACAGCCACGGCCGTGCTCTATGCCCCGCGCAAAAATTTTGTCTACCTCATCGGCGATTTCAACAATTGGCAAATCGAGCCCGCGTATTTCATGAAGCGCACGCCGGACAGCAGCCGCTATTGGATCACGCTCAACAATCTCACGCCGAACAAGCAATATGTCTATCAATATTTGATCAACGGCAGTTTGCGCATTGCTGATCCCTATGCCGAGCAAATCAGCGATCCCGCGAATGACCGTTTCATCAGCGCGGCGACGTATCCGAATCTCATTCAATATCCCGCGGGCAAAACCGAAGAGATTGCTTCGGTGCTGCAAATCGTGCAGAACGTTTATAACTGGCAGGCGACGAATTATAAACGACCGGAGCAAAAAGATTTGGTGATCTATGAATTGCTCGTGCGCGATTTCATCGCGGCGCATGATTACAAAACGTTGATCGACACGCTCGGTTATTTGCAGCGCCTCGGCGTGAATGCGATTGAGTTGATGCCGCCGACGGAGTTTGAGGGCAATGTGAGTTGGGGCTACAACATTTCGTTCTATTTCGCGCCGGACAAATATTACGGCCCGCGCTTCGATCTCAAACGCTTCATTGACGAATGCCACAAACGCAACATGGCCGTGATCATCGACATGGTGTTGCAGCATTCGTATGGCCAGCATCCGCTCGTGCGCATGTACAGCACCGGCGCATACGGCCCGCCCGCGCCCGATAATCCGTGGTACAACGTCACCGCGCCGCACACCGATTTTGCGTTCGGTTATGATTTCAACCACGAGCGCCAGGCCACGAAAGATTTTGTCGATCGCGTGAATCGTTATTGGTTGGAAGAGTATCGCGTGGACGGTTTCCGTTTCGATTTCACGCGCGGCTTCACGAACCGGCCGGGCGGCAGCGGCGGCCGCGACAATTCGCGCATCGCCATTCTCAAACGCATGGCCGATCAAATTTGGAGCGTGGATTCCACTGCCTATGTGATTCTCGAACACTTGATTGATGATAATTCCGAGATGAAAGAGTTGGCGGAATACAAACGCGGCATGCTGTTGTGGGGCAATTTGAATCGCGCGTATAGCCAATCGGCCATGGGCTGGCTGGAAGACAACAGCTTCTCTTCCGATCTCGCGTGGGGCTTTTATAAAACGCGCGGCTGGAATCAACCGCATCTCGTGACTTATATGGAAAGCCACGATGAAGAATGGCTCATGTATCGCAACTTGCAGTTCGGCCGCAGCAGCGGCAGTTATAATGTGAAAAATTTAGACACGGCGCTCGATCGCATGAAGCTCGTGGCCGCGTTCTTTCTCACGCTGCCCGGGCCGAAGATGCTCTGGCAATTCGGCGAGTTGGGTTACGATCAGGCGCTGCCGAGCAACGGCCGCACCGATCCGAAACCGATTCTGTGGAATTATAATGCGCAGACCAATCGCCGGAATCTCTACAAAGTTTTTGCGGCGTTGCTCAAATTGCGCAACGAGCACGAAGTCTTTCGCAGCGCGGCCACGCAAGTGAGCATGCGCGTGGGCCAAGGGCAATATGATCGCCGCATCAATCTCACGCATGCGAGCATGAACGTGACCATCATCGGCAACTTTCACGTGGTGCCGCGCGCGGTCGTGCCCAATTTTCAGAGCACGGGCAAGTGGTACAACTACTTCCTCGGCGATTCGATCAACGTGACCGACACGCAAGCCGCGTTCAATTTGCAGCCGGGCGAGTTTCACATTTTCACGAGCAAAAGAGTGCCGCCGCCCGAGCCAGGCATCGTGACCGAGGTTTTTGATCAACCCTCGACTGCTGTTGCTGATTTTGAATTGCAGCAAAATTATCCAAATCCCTTTTCCGCGAACGGAACCTTCGGCAATCCTTCCACACAAATTCGCTTCATGCTGCCGCGTGCGAGCAGAGCCAGTGTGCGCGTGTTCGACGTGCTCGGTCGCGAAGTCACGACGTTGTTCGAAGGCGCGCTCGCAGCCGGGCCGCATACCCTGTTTTGGAATGGACAAGATGAAGCCGGTGAGCTTGTGCGCAGCGGCGTCTATTTTTTACGATTGCAAGCCGGCAGCGAAGTGGCCGTGCGCAAAATGGCGGTGGTGAGGTAAAACTGTGCTGCAATCAATCAACAACGCCCTCGTGTTGTCATTCTGAAAAATTTTCCCTTGTGCTGGAGGGCGCGACCGTGTTTTGAGAGGCGCCCCCAGCGCGAGGGAAGAGGCTTCCAGCATGACCTGATGAAAGGATGCGATCTTTTCCGAAAAATTTGCATAAAAACCCGCTACGCCTCTTGCAATCCCTTCGGCTTTTTCTTATCTTGCGCCGCAACTTTGCACAACTGCAGCGCGTGATCTCTTATCAACCCTCGACCTCGAAATGAAAAGCGGTTCATATTATGCCTCCAACGTGGCCTTGGCGGCGGGCGCCGGTGCGATCGGCTATGTGATTTATGCCAGCGCCAGCCATCAAATGAGCCTCAATAAGCTCATCCTCTTCATCGTGGGCACGGCCGGGGTGGCCTCCTTCCTGCTTTACCGTATTCTTTCCCGTATCGACACTTTCCGCGGCGGCAAACCCGTGGCGCGTTATAAACCGAGTTATCGCATTGCGGCGACAATGGTGTTGGTGTGCGGCTTGTTTGGCGCCTATCGCTTCAGCCTGCAAACTTTGCGCGCCTGGCAACAGCCGGCGTTGTATTGGCACTTCGTGGCGAACGCGCCGCCGGTTCCGAATCAATATGAGGGCGTGTGGACGCTGGGCAATCAAAGCTATGATCAAACCGTGCGCGTGCAGCGTATTCAGCTTCGCGCCTTGGCCGATATTCCGCTTACCCCCAATGCGCCGAATCTGAGCTTCTCCTGTGAAATAGACAGTGTGCCTTTGTTTGGCCGCGCCGACCAAACGGCCCATACGTGGTATTTCACGGCGTCGGAATTCTTCGATCTTTTGCCGCTCTCCAGCCGCGCGTTTCGCCTCAATATTGACTTGCACCCGCGCTTTGCGGTATATGAGTTGTCTGCTGATTACGAAATTTTGCCGGCTCAGGGCGAAAGCGATGCGCACACGCTCGAGCGCAAGACCGCGGTGTTTCAAGAATATGTGATGCTCGAAGCCAGCCGGAGTGAATTATGGAGCTTTGCAGAACTTGCCAAGCGCGCGCAGTATCCCTCCGCGCACACACGCGAGGCGATCATCGCGGCGCTCGGACGCAGCCGCCATCCGCAGGCTTTGTCCACACTTTTGGAATTGCTCCCTATGCGCGATCTGGTGATGCAGAACGCCGTGTGTCAAGCTTTGGCAGAATTGGGTGACGCGCGTGCGACTTCGGCGTTGATTCGGCTCGCGCAATATGAGCAAAACCCGCAAGCCTTGCGGGCGTTGGGTGCACTGAACACGAAAGAGGGCATCGCGTTTCTCATCAAGGTCGTCAGCGATTCCAAAAAAGAAAAGGAAACGTATTGGCGCGCAACTGCGGCGCACGTGCTCGGCGAAGTGCGCGCGCAACAAGCTGTGCCTGCACTCATTGCAGTTTTGCAGGAACAGAAAGCCACGGACGATTTTACTTTGCAGCGCGAAGCGCTCGTTGCCCTGACACAGATTAATAGCAAAGCGGCGACCGAAGTGGTGGTGGAAATGTCAAATGGCCCACTCGATGGCCCGTGGGTGCGCGTGCTGCTGGAAATCATGCCCGATCTGGAAAATGAAAAAGTTCTGCCGTTGCTCGCGGTGTGGTTGAGCCGTTGGCGCAGTTATGATTTGGAGATGGAGGAAGTGCAAGCCATGCTCAATTATGTGGTGGCCGGCTCGCATCGCGATATGGTGGGCGTGTTAATCGACGCACTCATGCGCGAGCCAAACGCGGAAACGCAATACTTGTTTGTCGCTGCTCTGTCGCGGCTAGTGGGCAAAGACTTCGGACAGATTCACTACCCGGCGCTCAACACGGAGGCGCATGCACTCAATCGTCGCGTGATCACCTCTTGGAACAACTGGTGGGGCAGCGCGCGCCGCGAGCCGCTTTATCTCGAACAAATCTCACCTCCCGAAATGGCAAATCGGATTTGAGCCCATTGGAGGGATGGATTTTTGAATAGGTGGATTATTGGGAAAATCATCGTCCCTAAATCCAACAATCCAGAAATCCACTAATCCATCAATCCAAGTTCAACCACCATGCGCATTCCCTTCTTACAACGCTTGCATGAAGACCTGCTCGTCGCCGACGGCGCGATGGGCACGATGATTTACAGCCACGGCATTCCGCTCTCACAGTGCTTCGATCAACTCAATGTCACGCAGCCGGAGTTGATTCGCGGCATTCATCGCGCGTATGTCGAGGCCGGCGCGGAGGCGATTGAAACGAACACGTTCACGACCAATCGCCATCGCCTCGCGCGGTTCGGCTTGGAAGGCAAAGTGCGCGAGTTCAATCAAGCCGCGGTGCGGCTCGCGCGCGAAGCCGCGGAGGACCGCGCCTACGTGCTCGCTTCCATCGGCCCGCTGCGCGATCGCGCCAGTGAAGAAATCGACCCGGCCACGTTTCGCGAGATTTTCGCGGAGCAAATCTCCGCGCTCGTCGAGGCCGCACCCGACGCCCTCATCTTCGAAACATTTACTTTTGTGGATGAACTCGAACTCGCGCTCGAACAAGCGCGGCGCTTGACGAGCTTGCCCCTCATCGCGCAAGTCGTGGTCGATGACGCGGGCTACACGCGCGACGGGCGCCATCTCACCGCGGGCTTTCGTCATTTGCGCGAGGCGGGCGCGCACGTGGTCGGCATCAATTGCGCCAAAGGCCCGAACGGCATCATCGCCGCGTTGCGCGAGGTGCCGCTCGATGAAGGCCTCCTGCTCTCCGCGTTTCCCAACGCCGGTTTGCCCGCGTATGTCGAAGGCCGTTACATCTATCTTTCCACGCCCGAATATTTTGCCGAGAGCGCGCTCAAGCTGCGCGAGCAAGGCGTGCGTTTGATCGGCGGCTGTTGCGGCACCACGCCCGAACACGTGCGCGCCATGGCCAATGCCTTGCGCGGCCTCAAGCCCGTCACCACAAAACAAGTCACGCCGCATATCACGCCCACGCCGCCTGCGGAACAAATCACCACTCCGGATTTTTTAGAGAATGTGAAGAAGCGCCCGACGATCATCGTCGAGCTCGATCCGCCGCGCGATCTCAACTATGAAGCCATTATCACCGGCGCGCGCGAGCTCAAACGCGTCGGCGTGGATGCGATTACCATGGCCGACAGCTCGCTCGGCATCACGCGCATGAGCAACCTCGCGCTCGGGCATTTGGTGGAAGAAAAAGCCGGCATTCCGGTGATCATCCATCTTGCGTGTCGCGATCGCAATCTTATCGGCACACAGGCGGAACTGATGGGCCTGCACGCGCTGGGCATGCATACCGTGCTCGCGCTCACCGGCGATCCCGCAAAGTTCGGCGACCAACAAGGCGCCACTTCGGTGTATGATCTCAACTCGTTCAGCTTGATCGAAATGATCAAACGCATGAATCAAGGCATCGCGTTCTCCGGCCGCGCCATGAAGCAGGGCACGCGCTTCACCATCGGCGTCGCGTTCAATCCCAACGTCGAGCGCCTCGATACGCAGGTGCGGCGCTTGCGGCGCAAAGTCGAGGCGGGCGCGGATTTCGTGATGACGCAACCCATTTTCGATTGGCGCCAGGCGCGCGAAATTCACGAAGCCGTGCGCGAGTTCCAAATCCCGGTCTTCGTCGGCATCATGCCCCTCACCAGCGGCCGCAACGCGGATTTTCTGCACAACGAAGTGCCCGGCATTCAAATTCCGGAGAAAGTGCGGCAGCGTCTCTTTCGCTTTGAAGGCGATCGCGCCCGGCGCGAAGGCGTCACCATAGCCGCGGAGATTTTGGAAAGCGTGCTGGACTATTTCAACGGCCTCTATCTCATCACGCCGTTCGTGCGCTATGAAATGTGTGTGGAGTTGGTGGAAGTGTGCCGCCGGTTGGTAAGAAGAAAAATGTGAGGCGTGGCGCTTGCGCTTCGAAGGAGCACGAGAAGCATCTTTTCCAGTACAGGAAGACAGATCGCAAAATCTCCCTCAAAATAAAATACTCCCGCGAATCGCTCAACCTCGTTCGCGGGAGCTTTGTTCAAAAGAATTTTCTATCGTTCACTGCGCGGTTGCCTTTGCTTCAACCATAAACGCCGCGGACACGATGCTCGTGCCCCACATCGCTTTGATCTCGCCCTTGCCTTTGCCGTCGTTCGTTATCTCAATGGTGAAAGCTTCGACCGATTTTTCGTTGGCAGTCACCGTCATCGGCACCGCGGCAAGGTCTTCGGCCGGCGGATGCTCATGTCCCCAAATGCCGGTCTTCTTGTTGAAGATCAGCTCCCACTTGTCCGCGCTCACCTTCTTCATCCACAAAGAATAGCTGCCCGCGGGAATCACAGTCTTGCCGAACGTGAGCGCGACCTCGGTTTTGATCTCCGTGGCTTCATTCATGCCCATGCGCCACACCGTGCCCTCTTTTGCCTGCGCGAGCATGTCGCGGCCTTTCAATTGCGGACGGCCGTAATTGATGCTCACACTCTTGCCGTTAAATTTCGCGCTCGCCGTGCCGCGATTGCTCACTTGCTCGGCCGGCTTTTCTTTCTCCTGCCCGAACGCGCTGCCTTCGTTATTCACGCACATGAGGAGGGCGGAGGACAACATCAAAACAAAAAACGCACGCAAGGAACGGGACAACAAGTTCATCGGAATTCTCCTATTGGGTGAAATGATGGTTGTGTTTTGTCTTCCGTGCGATTTCAACGCACCAGCAGACATTTTTTAAAAGCTGCAAAATCTTCGGCTTGCACCTGGAAAAAATATACTCCGCTTGGAACCGGATTGCCGTGTTGATCTTTCCCATCCCAAACTGCTCTGTGAAATCCTGGCGGCATGCGATCGTACACGAGCGTTCGCACTTCGAGGCCGAGCACGTTGAGCACGCGCAGCCTCGTTTGCGCCGGGCGAGGCAATGCAAATTCGATTGCGGTTTCCGGATTGAAGGGATTCGGATAGTTTTGGCCAAGCCCAAAATCTTCCGGTAAGGGAGCGAGCGCGTCCGCCGGGAAACCAGGCCACGTCACTGCCGTCGGCGTCTCGCGGATCGGCTCGAAAATCACGAGGCCTTTGGAAGCGTTGTCGAGGCGGTCGTAGATGAGCTTGCGCACGGTGTTGAGATCCGTGGTGGACCAGTAATTGAATTTGGCGTAGACGTCTGCCGCGCCGTCGTTGTAAAAAGCGTAACGGTTGGAAGAACCATCGAATCCAAGAAAACCATTTTGCCCGGCGCTGCCTTTGCTGCCGCCGCCGAAATCCGGGCTGGCTTGATTATAACAAAGAACGCCGTGCTGTTGCGATGCTGCCATTGAGCTATTCTGCACCTTGGGACCGGCGTTGTCGAACACCAACATCGCCTGCTCTGAAAAACGGCCCTCTCCGCCAAAAGACAGCGCGCAATAATCGAGGCTGGAAAGTTGATCGTCGCTGCTGTCGTGAAAACGAATGCCGCCCCAATCACCCGGCACGCCCACGCTGGCGTCGTCGTTATTGGTGTCGCCGCCGTAGCCGTCTTCTTTAATCGAAGTAAAAATGATGGGAGCTTGCTCCGTGCCGTTGGCGATGAGCGCGCCTTGAATTTGCAAATCTCTTTCCTTGGCAAATTTCAAAATTACTCCCGGCGCAATGGTGAGGCGGCTGCCTTGCGCCACGCCGAGATCATCGCGCCGCAAAGTATAGGGCGTGCCGACCACGTCCAAGAATAGATTGGCTTGATAAACACCCGACACAAGCTCGACGCCGTTGCTCGCATTCTCATCAAGCGTCAAGTTGGTGAGTTGCGGATGCGTGCGAGGATCGATCGTGAGAGGCGCGTACTCGCTGTAAAAGTCCTGGCCGCCGTAATAAAATTGGCAATGGCTCAAGGCCGAGAGTTGATCGCTGTTCGATTTTTCGAGGCGCACGCCGCCCCATGAGCCGGCCGCCGGCGCGGTCGCGCCGTCGTTGTTGGTGTCTCCGCCGTGCGCGTCATCCGTAATCGCGGTGAAGGTGATCGGCGCGTCGGCGTTTCCAACGGCGTTCAGCGCGCCGCGCACGTACAAATCGCGTTCTCCGGCAAATTTGAGGATGACTCCGGGAGCGACGGTCAAAGTTGCGCCCTGGCTAACGACGAGATCTTCGGAAAGCAAAAAGTAGGGTGCGACCACGACGTCGAGCTTCATGTTGCTGGTGTAAGTTCCCTCCAAAACGCGAATGCCGTTGTATCTGTTGTCAATGAATTTTAAATGCGCCATTGCGGGATTGATGCGCGGATCAACACTCAACGGGCTTGCTTCGCTGTAAAAATTCTGGCCGCCGTAGAGAAACTCGCAGTAGTCGAGGCCTGAAAGTTGAGCGATGTTCGATTGATTGAAACGCACGCCGCCCCAGTTTCCGGCCGCGGGGAGAGTGTTGCCGTCCCCGTTTGAATCGCCGCCGTGCGCGTCATCCTTGAGCGAGGTGAAAACGATGGGCTGCGCCGCGGCGCCTTTCGCCTCCAATGCGCCGTTTACATAGAGATCTCTTTCCACGTCGAATTTGATCGTCACGCCAGGCTTGATCGTCAGCGTTGCGCCCGCGGCCATCGTCATGTCGTCATTGATTAGAAAATAGGGAAGCGCGGTCACGTCCAACAACACGTTGCTCGTGTAGTTCATGCCCAAAAGACGCACACCGTTGAGCTTGTTATTTTGCGTGACGGTGTTCGTAATGCGGGGACTGACTCGTCCATCCACCGTGAGCGGCCCGGCTTCGCTGTAAAAGTTCTGGCCGCCATAATCAATCTCGCAATAATCGAGCGTCGAAAGCGGGTTGCCGGCGGAGTAGTTGAATCTGATTCCGCCCCAACTTCCGGGTGTGGGAACCGAAGCGCCGTCGCCGTTGGTATCGCCGCCGTGAGCGTCATCCGCCAATGACGTGAAAATGATTTTCTCTTGGGGGTTGCCGTCGGCCACGAGCGCGCCGTTGATATTCAAATCCCGTTCATTGCCGAATTTCAAGATCACGCCCGGCGCGATGGTCATCGTATAACTCTGCTCCACGGTAAAATCTTCGTCTTGAATGAAGTAGGGCAAGCCCACGACATTCAAGAGCAAATTGGCGCGATAGCTGCCCGCAGCCAAGCGCACGCCGTTGCGCGCGTTGTTCGCGAGCGTTATGTTGGTAATCGAGGGATTGACGCGCGCATCCAACACGATCGGCGCGGCCTCGCTGTAGAAGTTTTGCCCGGCGTAAAAAAACTGGCAATGATTCAACTTTGAAAGATTGCCGGGCGACGCGTAGTTGAATTTGATGCCGCCCCAATATCCCGGAAACGGCGCTGCGCCATTCGCCGTGAACACGATCTTCTTCGTGGGCAAGCCTTCGGCAATTAAAATGCCGTCAACATAAATGTCGTGTTGCGGATCGAATCTCACCGTCACTCCCGCCTCAATAGTCAGGATGACGCCTTGCCGCACGCGCACGTCGTCCGTGACGATGTAAGGACTGTTGTTGAAACTCCACGTGGTGTTGGAGTTGATGTCACCCGAAACGCGCGTGCCGCCGGCCGCGCCGCTCACGAGAATGGTTGCGCTGCCGGATTGAATGCCACCAGCGCTGGCTTCGATGGTGACATTTCCTGGCGTCATAGTCGATTGCAGAGCAATGGTCGCAAAGCCGTTGCTCGGCGTAACGGGATTGGGTCCCAATAACAAGCCGGAAGACGCGCCGCTTGTAATGCGAAACGTAATTTGAGCCACCTCGCTCGGGATCAGATTGTTGTTTTGATCGTAAACGTGCGCCGACACGGTTGCAACCGAGCCGCCGTCCGCGGGCAACGTGTTTTGCGAGAACGTCACCGTCAAATGATAGGAAGAAAGCGTGATGCCGTGCCTGCCGAAAGCGTCGTAGATTTGAGTTGAATGAGGTGTGCCGTCGGAAATGTCTCCATTGTCGTCGTCCTTCGTCAAGATTTCTACCAGATGATCTTTGAAGGTGCGAGGAAAACCTTTTCTGGCGCGATGCACTAGCTCATCGGTCATCGGCTGTCCCAGCGCGGTGCGCAAATCCCACAGTGCGCCGGCGAGAATGAGGCCGCTTACATGAGCGCTGTCTGGGTTCCAATCATTTGGCGTCACGCGATCTTCTTCTAAATCACGCAAGTAGTCGCCGTTTATTAGATACCCGCCGTCTGCTATGTAGGAATCGTTCGTCATGGTTGCGGCAAAATAATCTGACAACGCCTCATGCACAAAAGCCGGTGGATCTGGGACCGTATCAGGTTCATAGAGCAGGTCGGTGACGCCGTGAAAATACTCATGAATGATGATATCGGCAAAAAGAGCGGGATTTCTGTGCTTCTGGTTGCCCGCGTCAAAGTGAAGCTCTTTCTTCCCCCCATCATAATAAGCACCGCCATCGGGTCTCTTAACAAACGTTTTGATGGGAACATCCAACGCTACAAATGAGGGATCGAGTGTCTTGAGAAAGTCGTGTGCCCGGGTCACGTGATAGTATGCGTTGATTTCATCCTGCTGCGCCGTGTTTGCATCCCACGTCCAATTATGGGGCGTGCCGGTAGTGACCGGGCTATTGTGAACTGAAAACGATGAAGGATAGATGGAAACCTCGGCGTAAAGCCCCTTCAGAGAAGAGAGCAAATTATACGTTCCAGGTTGGCCCACTTCGATATTGTAGTTGCCGTTGATGTCAGTCGCGCCGGAAGTCACGCCGCTGATGAAAACTTTTGCGTGGCGAAGCGGCTGCTCCAACGGTGGATTGTTATAATACTCGGGAATGATCATCGCCTTGACTTGCCCGCTGATATCCGCGGCGTGGATGAGGTTCGAGCGCCACAGGATTTCGCCCGAGTGCGCATCAATGAAATACTCCCAACTGGCGCGCGGATGCTGAATACTGATTCGCACGCGATAGGCCAGATGATAACGGATCGCACCGGCCTCCACCATTGGGAGAATGACCAAACCGTGGCCGGTCGCGCGATCTTCCGCCGGGTCGAAATCAAATTCCGCTTGCGCGGCAAACAATGCTGCGGCCTCGGAAAGAGAAGGCACGGCGCTCACGTTGATATTGGCATGGCCATCCGAGCCGAAACAGAAAACTCTTCCATCCAAAGTGATGCGCAGCTCGACCAAAGCGCCATGCACCGGAATGTTGTGATGGAACTGCGCGAAGGTGACGTACCACTTGCCGCTCACCATTTCCGCGCGCACGAGTTGCAAGTCGTTCGAATGCGTTCCGAAGAGGTCGCTGTGGTCCGACACGAACGTTCTCGCTGCGGCCTCGACGTTTGACGAGGTGATGGCGGCGTATCCCGGAATAGCGATGCCTTTGCCAAAAGCGCGATGCGGTGTGCCCGTGCTTTCATTCCATAGCGCAGTCCATGCCCCGTTTTGTGAAACGAAGCTTTGCCAAGCTGCAAAACTGGTATAACCGGCTTGTTTGGCTCGGTCTTCTTGGTGCAGCGTCTCTATCATCGGCAAGCCTAGAGAGTTTTGAATCTTCGTCTGCGCAAAAGCCTCGACAGATAGGCTGAAACAGAAAAACAAAACTGGCCCCACGAGGGCTCGGCACATCCTGGTTTGAAATCGCATCATGCACCTCCCGGTAGTTTTAACGACATGAACCATACTTCTATTTTCTGCTGTTATTAGCAATGGCCTTCTTCTTTGCTGGATTAGGTGTTGGCAACGAGCGTGGGGAGCTCATTGCGCAAAGATCATATTTGAGCTTCCGAGATCGCCTCGCGCAATTTGTCTGCAGCGGTGCCGCGAAATGGCCACTTTCGAGGCCAGAGCAAACTGGAAGTTTGCGCTACGATCCGGCTACGTTCGTTTGCTCCGAAATTTCCTTCGGCGGCTTAAAACCAAACTCGCGCTCGCTCTGCTCGCCGAAGATTTTGATCTCGCCGAACGACTTCTCATACTTTTCGAGGTTCTCTTTCAGCGCGCGCAACAGCGATTTGGTGTGCTGCGGCGTCATGATCAGCCGCGCTTGAATCTTGGCTTTGGGCACGCCCGGAAAGATGCGCGCGAAATCCAACACGAACTCCGCGGGCGTATGATTGATGATTGCGAGGTTCGCGTAAATGCCCTCGGCCTCTTTCTCGCCGAGCTCGAGGTTGATGTTGATGGGTTGTGGTGCGTTGTTGCTCATGTAGATGCTCCTGTTCGTTGTTTTCCGAAGTTTTTAACCGCAAATGACGCGAATGTTTTTCGTTCTCATTGCTTTGCGACTATTCATAATTGCTTTTTCACAACAAAAGATCGGTTTCGATTTTCACGATTTCACGCCATGGCAACCCTGGCCATAACATGTGCTCTAATTGCTTCAACATTCTTCAATGCAACGACCATATCGGATTCGTTAATGTCCATGGGAAACGGGCATCTCATACTGACGCCGTAATCCGTCAACATCAAACATGCATCTTCGATACTCCTGAAATCCTCGTCGTATTTTTGGCAACTTTTATTCAATTGAATCAAATCGTGCGTTCGCTTGATTTCTTCGCCTTGCAGCGCGAGGAAGCCTTTGAGGTACTTTTCGGCGGCCTGCTGGCTATGATAGGGACTCCTGAAAAATCAAAAAACCGTAAAGAACGCTTTAAAATCGCGGGT
>JBBILN010000086.1:0-26917 GCA_037444905.1 bacterium
ACGGATTGGGATAATTGGCGTGTAAAGCAAAGCGACGAGGAAGCGAGCCTACACTGCGCGTTGAATCTTGGGCTTGCACTTTCGCGCGCGGCGGGCCATTATAAGTTCCGAGCCAAACGCCGTTGCCGTGCGTGGGCATGAGAATGCGATCATTGTAGTTCGGGAAATAGGTCAGCGTCACGGCATCCAGCCATTTGTGTTGCAAAGCATAGTTGTCGAGCTTCACAAAGCTTTCTCCGCCATCCGTGCTTTGCCAAAGACTCATGCGTTTGTCATTGTCTTCGCCTCGGAGCTTGGGGTTGCTCGCGTCCGAGCCATTGTTGCTTTGGAGCGCATAGCGAAAAGTCACGGCCAGAATAAAATTGGGAACGAAGGGATCGTGCGTGATGCCGCCGATGGCTGTGGTAGTATTCGTGCCGCCTTTTTTCTCAGGGCCACCGATTACCCATGTGTAAGTTGCAATTGGATTGGAAGTTTTTTCCCACCGCACCAATCCTCCACTGTAGTTCTGACCTGGTACAACTGAAGATAAATCTCCACACGTCGCGCCTGCAAACACTGCCGTTGGCGTTATTAAAAGATTGATCACTTCAGCTACATGACTTTTGTCAGTAAATCCATTTGGTATTGTGTTACCGGTCGCGCGGCCAAGAATAACTTGATCCACACGCGTAATGAAATCCGTTGAACCTACCGGCAAACGATTACCCGAGCCATCTGCTCCAAGTTCGATGCGATACACGCCGCCGCCCGGCCAATAGCGCGACAAATAGAGATGGTTGGGGTTGTACACGATGGCAGGATTGTACGGATCGCGATCAAACACGAGGCGCGAATAATTGTGTTGATTGCCTTTGCCGTTATTTCCTGCTTCACTGAAAATAAATGCCGTGAGATCGGAATCCACAATTTTTACAAAAGCAGGATTGACTTCCAATGTGCCGTTCGCCGTCACATTGACTTTGCCATAATAAAGCCCATTATTGCGCACTGCGGCAAAGACACCGTTTTTGTCTCCTTGTACGTCAAAAGTAAAGGAGACGATTTCCGCATTAGGCAGCCCGCCCAAGCCCTGCGGACCGCCGGCGAGAATCTGCCAAGCATTGGGATCGCCGGCCTCGGCTTGCTCGCAATAGAGCAGTGCGCCTTGGCCTGCCATTGAATTCGTGTGGTTGGTTTTGATGCCGGCAGAGGCCAACAAGAAATCTGCGTTCAATGGATGAAACGCGAGGTGATAAACGTATTGTTGGCTGCCGCCGTACCAATTATTCACCGGCAGCAAACGATTTTGGCTCCACGCCGGATTGGGCGCGGTCGCGTTCGTCGTGCGCAACAAGCCGTTATCGCCCATGCCGATGAGAACATTGCTAAAATTAATGGGATGAAAAACCGGCGGGCATCCGACAAAGAAGACTTCATCCATGCCCCGGCTTTGATAGCAGTCCGCGCCGTAAGCATCGAGGCCGACCTTTTGCGTGAAGATTTGTTTGAAGGGACGGCGCGCGGCATAGTCGGAGCCGTTATGACCCTCTGCTTTGAGCGGGCCATAGCTCCAGCAGCCGTAAACCGTAGGATGCGCCTGAGTATCATCCGGATTGAAATCAATACTTCCAAAACGTAAATCGTGCAGCCATTTGGTTCCTCCCGAAGACACGTTTACGCTTTCCCATTCGCGATAGCCGAGGTCATTTTGCGGGTCGTAATTGTTGCAGATATTTTTGTCGGCAAGGTTTGCGCATTCGCTCGTAATCTCAGTGAAAATTGATGTGCCGGTCAAATGATCTCTATCGGTCACCGCCAGATACGCTCTTTCGCCCAATTGCTTGCCCAAAAAAAGCTCAAAGTCGCTGTGAGTACTGCCGGGGGCTGCTGCTAATCTTCCAGCATTATTTTCACTGTGTTTCAACACCCAGGACAATGGTCCTGACCCTAAATGCGCCAGTTGGAAATAGAATAATCCGCCAGATCCCAGAGCTTTATAAACGCCTCCGTCTTCTTGGCTCGTCATTTTGCAACTGCTGAGAAAAGCGAGCATGCCGCCGGTGTTGCTGACCGTGATTCCGCCGTTTGGCGTCAAAATGGCGAGATTCACGACGCTGGTTATTGTCGGCGGCGTGATTTGAGTAAAAGTGGGAACTGCGGCGGTGAAGATATCATCGCTGTGGTAAACGGCGCCTTTATAAACGTTATTAATAACGTCGTTGATAAGAATTCTTTCAAGATACCCCGTGGAGATAAACACATGAATCTTATTCGTGGTAGAGTTTTTAATATAATCGATGTCATACACCAACTCTTTGGGATCGGCGCCATTCAGCACAACAAAATCCCATGCGTTTCCGCCGTTGTTGGAGCGCAAAAGGCCGCCAAGACCGAAGCGAGTAGAGGTCGTGGGCTTTGGGGTGGTCGGCGTGCTAGCCGTTGACCGAACGTCGCCAATACCGGCGAGCATCTACGTGTTGTTCAAGGGATATTCGCGTATAATGCCGATCCACGGATATTTCCCATCCTCGTCATCCATGCTGCGTTGCGTCTGCGCGAAGATTTGATCGCGCGTTGGCATGTTGACTCCGAGCCAGTTTGGGCTATCAAACAGTGTGGAAAAAATCCCCTCATTGGTGGCTTGGTAAATCAAAAAGAAATCATTGTTGAACGCAATGCTCGTGGCATAACGGCTCGGAATCATTGCTTCAGTGGTTCCTTCACCATAGCTTTTGAACATCTCCCACGTTGCTCCGAGATCGGCCGAACGATACACGCCGGAAACATCGGTTGCCAAATACAAACGCGGGTTGCCGAGCGGCCGATCCCAACTGTACGGATTGAAACGCACCTCGAGACAAAAGCCGCCGCCGCCGATAGATTGATTTTCCCAAGTAAAACTGTCTTGCGCGAGGGCTGTGTTGCTCAAGCAGCAAATGGAGAAAAAGAAAATGAAGAGAGGTTTAAATGAGAACATGGCGAACCTCCGGGTTAAGAATTGAACTGCTCGTTAGCCGATTGGCCGCGAAGAAGCAGTGCGTGGAGGTTGCCCTGGCTGTTTAGAGAATGATATTGAGAAGGCTTTGAAGTAGTGCGTGGTGGGTTGCCTGCCGACAAGATAATTTGAATCGTTGAAAAGTCAAGACCGAGTTTGAAAATATCCCTCTGCTTCTTGGCGCAGCTTCGACCTTGACTTTCTGCGCAAGTCTGCTAGTTTATGCGCGAACAAAACGCGGAGTGCGCTATGCCCTCATCTTTTCCTGGAATGGATCCTTATCTCGAAGGCTCGGAGTGGCGAGCTTGCACGCGGAGCTGTGCTCGGGGATTGCGCGGCAACTTGCGCCGCAATTGCGCCCGAAATATATCGTGCGGCTCTCACGACGTTTTATCACCGAGATGCCGGAAGACCTCGGCATTGTGGCGGGAGAATTTTATCCCGACCTCGGCGTAACCGCGAGCGCACACTTTGATGACTTGGCGGAATCTTCGACAGCAGTTCTATCCGCACCGGTGCAGATGGCGACGGTGATACCTGCGCGCGTTCCTCATCTCACCATCGAGATTCGCGACGTGGCGCGGCGCGAGTTGGTCACTGCGATTGAAGTTCTTTCTCCCACCAACAAACGCGGCGAAGGCTATCGTGAACATTTAGATAAACGCGGCCGCATTTTGTGTAGTATGACACACCTGGTTGAGATCGATTTGCTGCGCACGGGCCGCCGCGTGCCCATGCAAAAGCCTTTGCCTGCGGCTTCATATTTTGTCTTTGTGAGCCGCGCGGAGAGAAGGCCGATCACCGAAATGTGGCCGATTCAACTGGATATGCCGTTGCCCACTGTTCCCATTCCTCTGCGCGATAACGAGCCGGACGTGAAGCTGAATTTGCAAGACGCATTGCATGAGATTTATGATGCGCTCAATTATGACTTGGCGATTGATTACGCCCGCCCGCCGGAAGTGCCGCTGCCCGAGCGTTGGTCCTTGTGGGCTAAAGAACGGCTGCGCGCGTCCGGCATCAACAATTGATTCGAACATTGGCTGATTGAGGAGGATCGCATGTCTAGCAAAGCCCGCCGCACCAAAAGTATTCCCCCCTTGAGGAGGGCCGGGAGGTTGTTCGCGACGTTTGAAATTTTAGGGCACACCCCTCTCAAAGGGGGATTTGTTGTGAGTTCGCTGCTTCTCATTTGCTTCCTCGCTTCAAATCTTTCCTCTGCGCAAACCCTCCAGCAACGCGACCCCATCATCGCCTCGATGATCAACGAAGTTTCCGCGCAAATTATCGAAAGCAACATCCGCAGCCTCGTTGCGTTTCGCACGCGCCATTCTTTGAGCGATACGACGAGCACCACAACGGGCATCGGCGCGGCGCGGCGTTGGATCAAATCTGCATTGGAGCACTATTCCAAAGAGGCGGGCGGCAAGCTCCAAGTGGAGTTCGATCCGTTCATCGTCGAGGCCGATGGCCGGCGCATACCGCAGCGCGTGGAGATGAAGAACGTGCTCGCGCGTTTGCCCGGCAATGATCCCACAGACAATCGCGTGCTCGTCGTGAGCGGGCATTATGACTCGCGCGCTTCCGATCCGCTTGATGCGAAGAGTTTTGCGCCCGGCGCGAACGATGACGCTTCGGGCACCGCGACGATCATGGAACTCGCACGCGTGATGAGTTCGCGCTCCTTTCCCGCGACTATTATCTTCGTTGCCGTTGCCGGAGAAGAGCAAGGCCTGTATGGTGCAGCGCATCTCGCGCAACGTGCAAGAGATGAAAAGTGGAACGTCATCGCGATGATCACCAACGACATTGTGGGCAACACGCTCTCGAGCGAAACGAATCTGCGCGAGAACACGCGCGTGCGGGTGTTCAGCGAAGGCGTGCCCGTGGTTGAGAACGAAGCGGGCGCGCGCTTGCGGCAAGCGACGGGCAGCGAGAACGACGGCCCGGCCCGACAGTTCGCGCGCTATATCAAAGAAGTCGGCGAGCGTTATGTCGATCACATGAACGTCACGCTCATCTATCGCCGCGACCGCTTTCTGCGCGGAGGGGATCATACGCCGTTTAGCCGGCTCGGTTTTACCGCGGTGCGCATGACGGAGATGAACGAAGACTTCACGCATCAACATCAAAACGTGCGCGTGGAAAACGGCGCGCAATACGGCGATCTGCCGGAGTTTGTGGATTATGCCTATGTCGCACAAGTCGCGCGCATCAATCTCGCCGCGCTCGCGAATCTCGCCTTCTCGCCCGCCGCGCCCGACTCGGTTGTGATTCTCACCAAAGAGTTGACGAACAAAACGACATTGCGCTGGAAAGCTCCGGCCATCGGCAAAGCGCCGGCGAGCTATCGCATTCTCCTGCGCGAAACCACGAGCGCGTATTGGCAGAGCAAATTCGAAGTCGGCAACGTGACGACGCACACGCTGCCATATTCGAAGGACAATTTTATTTTCGCCGTGCAATCCGTTGACGCGAACGGGCATGAGAGCTTGCCGGTTTATCCTCTGCCCGCGCCATGAAAATAAAAGTTCGTCGTGACGCCTTACGAATTTTGACGATCAAATTCGGTAACCGTGCGAGCCTCTCCCGATCGTGTCATTCCGAAGGAATCCTTTTAAGCGCTGGGCAGTATCGTCGGCGAGTAAAAAGATTCCTTCTGAATGACAGACTGAGGAGGGTAGAGTGATTACCGAATTCGAAAGTCAAAACTCATTAGGCATTTTCCGTTGAGAGGCTTCAAACGCTTGAAGGCGTTACCACGAGCGCATCGCGCTCATAACGTTCCTTACCAAAAGATTGGAGTGCGTATGAAACACCTCCTGCTTTCCTTCCTGCTATTCGCGTGCGCCGCGTCGGCGCAAGAGCCGGCGACCGCAACTGTGCCCGACTCCGCGGCGAACTTGCAAGCCGCGAGCGAAGAAACCGGTCCGGTTGCCGTGCCCGAGATGAGCGAGAAGGCGAAGAGCTATTATGCAAGCGGCAACGTGCTGTGGTGGGTGAATAGGTTGTGGGATCTGCTCATTCCGTGCGCCTTTCTTTTCACCGGCTTTTCCGCGCGCATCCGCAATTGGGCGCAGCGCCTCGGCCGCAAGTGGTTCTTCGTGATCGGCATTTATCTCGCGCTCTTCACCGCGCTCAGTTTCGTGATTGATCTGCCGCTGACCTACTACCAAGAATTCGCGCGCGAACATGCGTATGGGCTTTCCAATCAAACCTTCGGCAAATGGGCCGGCGACGGGGTGAAGTCGCTTTTGGTCAACATCGTCATCGCGATTTTATTTTGGTGGATGCCGTATTTGTTGTTGAAAAAAAGCCCGCAGCGCTGGTGGCTCTATACCGGCGTGCTGCTCGTGCCGTTTCTCTTATTGCTCATGCTCATCGGGCCGGTGTGGATCGATCCGCTCTTCAACAAGTTCGGGCCGATGAAAAACCAAGCGCTCGAAACGAAAATTCTTGCGCTCGCGGATCGCGCCGGCATCGAAGGCAGCCGCGTGTTCGAGGTGGAGAAGAGCGTGGACACGAAAACCGTGAATGCGTACGTCAACGGTTTCATGAACACCAAGCGCATCGTGCTGTGGGACACGATCATCGCGAAGCTGAACGAGGAGGAATTGCTCTTCGTGATGGGCCATGAGATGGGCCATTACGTGCTCGGGCACGTGATCAAAAGCATTCTCTTCTTTGCCCTTTTGGGCATGCTCACGCTTTACGCGGCGCATCGTTTGGCCGGCGGCTTGATCAACAAATACCAAACGCGTTTCGGCTTCAGCCAATTTTCCGATATTGCTTCTTTCCCGTTGTTGAACTTGCTCATGAGCGTGTTTATCCTCGTGATCACGCCCATTGCGCTTACGTTCACGCGCTATCAAGAGCACGAGGCCGATCGCTTCGGCTTGGAGATCACGCAAAAGAATCGCCCGGCAGCCACGGCGTTCGTGAAATTGCAGGAGGAGAATCTCGGCAATCCGCGGCCGGGCTTGCTCTACAAACTGTGGCGTTCGAGCCATCCCACGCTCGGCGACCGCATCGATTTCTGCAACGACTATCGTCCGTGGGAAAAAGGCGAGGCGCTGGAGTATCAATCCCTCTTTAAGAGCGCCGAAGCGCAAAAGCAATAGAGAAAACTTTGGCCCGGCCAAAATTGAACCTCGCCTTTTTATAAAAACAAAGCCGCGGCCAAGCCGTGGCTGAACAACATGAGGACCACATTGCGCCTCAACCCGAAAATTCAACACGTGCTTTTCATGTCCACGTCGCCGGCACAGGCCGACGCTTTCGCGCGGCGGCCGTGGCGCGAGCGCCTGCGTTTTGCACTCGCTGTCTTTTTTTTGTTTTGCACGGTGGGCACGCTCGCGGTGTTGATCAATCACACCGCGACGCCGATGCCGCTGCGCTTCGTGCTCACCATGATGCTGCTCTCGGGCACATTTGCCGGCGTCTTTGTTCTCATCTTCGGCCGCTTCGTGCTCATGTTCGTTTGGATCGGGTTGTTCGTGACGGCGATGATCGTCGCGGGGCGCTGGGGCACTTCCATGCAAAAGGAAGTGCAGGCCTCGTTTACCCGACAGCGCGCCGCTATCACGCCTGCGGAAGCGAGCGCCGCTGTGGAAGACTATCGCCAACGCATGCGCGCCGCGATTTTGCGCGACGTAATCTTTACTTTGATTATGGTCGTGCTGAGTTATATCGCCTTCATTCAAGCTTTCAATCATGAATGGAAGAAGCGCGATGTGATTGAATCCGAATTGAAAATCGCGCGCCGCATTCAAGAAAGTTTGTTGCCGCCGGCGGAGAAACGCATCGCGGGTTGGCGGATGCACGGCGTATTGCAGCCGGCAAACACCGTGGCCGGCGATTATTTCGACTATCTCGAATTTATCGACGGCAAGCTCGGCGTGCTCGTGGCCGACGGCTCAGGCCACGGCGTCGCGGCCGGGTTAGTCATGACCATGATCAAAAGCCAGTTGTTCAGCCTCGCTTCCGAGGCTCATGACTCCGCGAGATTTTTTGAACGGCTCAATCGCTGCGTGCGCGCGCTCGCGCCCAAGAACATGTTCGTCACCGCCGGATACGTCGCGCTCTCACCCGACGCGTCGCAGATTGAATTTGCCACGGTCGGCCATCCTCCGCTCTTGCGCTATTCCGCCGCGCGCGATAACGTGGAAGAATTGAGCACGCCCTCCCCTGCACTGGGTTTGCACACAACGCTGCGCCTCGCGCCGCAAACGCTGACATTGCAGCGCGACGACGTGTTGCTGCTCTATACCGACGGCGTGTGCGAGCAAATGAACGCCAAGCAAGAGCAATGGGGCTTGGAACGCCTCAAGGTCGAGTTGCAACAACATCATCATCTTCCCTTGCCGCAACTTTGCGCGCACATGATGCAAGCCGGCGCGGCGTTTCGCGGCAACACCGCGGCGCACGACGACATGACGCTGGTGGCGATTCGAAGAGAGGTGTGATGATAGTTCAACCACGGCTTGGCCGCGGTTTTATTCTCGCGCGCGATTTGATCGCAAACTTTATTAGGAGAATCGGTATCGATGAAAACCCTCGCCTGCATTTCGTTCGTTGTGCTCTTGCTGTCTTCCAACAACACGCCCACGGAGTACGCCAAGAACTGGCCGCAGTGGCGCGGACCGCAAGCCAACGGCGTCGCGCCGCACGCCAACCCGCCGTTGGAATGGAGTGAAACCAAAAACATTCGCTGGAAAATCGAAGTGCCGGGCAAAGGGCTTTCTTCGCCGATTGTGTGGGGCGATCGCATCTTTATCACCACCGCGATTGCAACGGAGCAAAGCGCCGAATCCGCAGCGAGTGAGGGCCGGCGCAGAGGAATTGCGCCCACGAGCAAACACAAATTCGTCTTGCTCGCGCTCGCGCGGCGCGATGGGAAAATTTTATGGGAGCGCACGGCGATCGAAAGCGTGCCGCATGAAGGCACGCACAACGACGGCAGTTGGGCCTCGAACTCTGCGATCACCGACGGCGAGCACGTGATTGCGCACTTCGGCTCGCGCGGCATTTTTTGTTATGACCTGCAAGGCAAACTGATTTGGCAAAAAGATCTCGGCGATATGACCACGCGCAACGGCTTCGGCGAAGGCAGCTCGCCCGCGCTGCATGGCAACACACTGGTGATCAATTGGGATCACGAAGGGGAATCTTTCATCGTCGGCCTCGACAAAAGCAGCGGCAAAGAACTGTGGCGCGCGACGCGCGATGAGATCACGTCATGGAGCACGCCGCTCATCGTCACGCAAGAAGGCAAAGCGCAAGTGATCGTGAGCGCCACCAATCGCGTGCGCAGCTATGATTTGGCGAACGGCGCACTGTTATGGGAAATCGGCGGCATGACGGTCAATGCAATTCCTTCGCCGGTGACGAACGCCGGCATCGTTTACGTCACCAGCGGTTTTCGCGGCAGCGCGTTGCGTGCGATACGGCTTGCGGAGGCGAAAGGCGATATCACCGATTCGCCCGCGGTGGTTTGGAAATATGATCAAGACACGCCGTATGTGCCCTCGCCGTTGTTGTATGGCGACAAAATTTATTTTCTCAAAGTGAACAGCGGCATTCTCTCCTGCTTGAATGCGAAGACCGGCGAAGTGCATTACGGCCCGCAACGGCTCGAAGAGATTGCGAACATTTACGCCTCGCCCGTGGCCGCGGCAGGCCGCGTGTATCTCACCGGCCGCGACGGCATGACGCTCGTGCTCAAACACGGCGCAACGTTCGAAGTGCTCGGCCGCAACAAACTGGAGGACGACATTGACGCCTCGCCGGCGCTGGTCGAAAACGAAATCTATCTGCGCGGGAGGAAGTTTTTGTATTGCATTGCGGAGGAGTGAGGCTTTTGTCGGAACGCACGTTTGATAAAGCTTCCTCCCTCTCATTGTCATTCTGCAAGCACCTTCCCTCGCGCTCGGCACCACTCTCAGAATGAGTAGATCATCAAGTGCGAGGGAAGGTCCTTTCAGGATGACAGTGAGGAGAACGCGCGCGAAATTTACGAAGCGCCTCTCTTTTGATTGTCATTCTGCAAGCACGTTCCCTCGCGCTCGGCACCACTCTCAGAATGAGTTGATCATTAAGTGCCAGGGAAGGTCCTTTCAGGATGACAGTGAGGAGAACGCGCACGAAATTTACGAAGCGCCTCTCTTTTGATTGTCATTCTGCAAGCACCTTCCCTCGCGCTCGGCACCACTCTCAGAATGAGTAGATCATCAAGTGCGAGGGAAGGTCCTTTCAGGATGACAGTGAGGAGAACGCGCGCGAAATTTACGAAGCGCCTCTCTTTTGATTGTCATTCTGCAAGAACCTTCCCTCGCGCTGGAGCGAGCGCCCGTTGCCAGGGAAGTTCCTTCGCAGGATGACAGTCATGAGAAAGGCGCGCACAGTTTTAATTGAAAGGGCATGACCATGACCGCCCGAGGCAACTACTACGTCTACATCACCACCAACCCCGGTCGTACCGTACTCTATACCGGCATTACGGATGATCCCAAACGCCGCATGTGGGAACATTACGAAAATCGCGGCGACAAAAAGCACTTTGCAGAACGGTATTATTGTTACGATCTCATCTACTATGAGCACTACGCCGACGTTCGACAAGCTCTCGCACGGGAAAAAGAGATCAAAGCCATGACGCGCAAAAGGAAAGAAGCGCTGATTGCGACGATAAATCCGAAATGGA
The DNA here is from genome assembly GCA_037444905.1 of bacterium. Taxonomy (GTDB): domain Bacteria; phylum Zhuqueibacterota; class Zhuqueibacteria; order Zhuqueibacterales; family Zhuqueibacteraceae; genus JABWAN01. The sequence goes on from JBBILN010000086.1 coordinate 10,680, forward strand.
ACACGCTGAAGATTTGAATCACAAGGTCGAGAATCGTGCCCAGTGCGAGGAACGGTCTTTCCATGATGACAATGAGGCGCGGGTCGCTTCAATGTCATCCTGCAAGGCACTTTCCTCGCACTCGGCACTCATCCCAGCGCGAGGGAAGGTTCTTACAGAATGACAATAGGTAAGGACAGCGCGAGCCGTCGAGCAAACACAGTTCAATAACGAAAGAAAAAAATGCCGTCACAACCAACCTCTCTGTCTCGCTGCCAGTGGGCGGCTTCCGAATCCATGCACGAATATCACGACCGCGAATGGGGCGTGCCGGTGCATGATGATCGCGTGCTGTTCGAGTTTCTCATTCTCGAAGGCGCGCAAGCGGGTTTGAGCTGGGAGACGATTTTAAAGAAGCGAGAGAACTATCGCGCGGCGTTCGATAATTTCGAGCCGGCGCTCGTGGCAAAATACACGCAGCGCAAGTTTGACCAACTCATGAACAACGCCGGCATCGTGCGCAACCGTTTGAAGATCGCGGCAACGATTCAAAACGCGAAAGCCTTTCTGGCGATTCAAAAAGAGTTCGGCAGTTTCAACGCGTATGTTTGGCAATTCGTGGGCGGCAAGCCGAAAGTGAATGCGTGGCGCAGCCTCAAGGAAATTCCGCCGCGCACGAGCGAATCCGATGCCTTGAGCAAAGACCTCAAACGCCGTGGCTTCAAGTTCGTAGGTTCGACGATTTGTTATGCGTTCATGCAGGCTGTGGGGTTGGTGAATGATCACGCGGTGGATTGCCCGCGTTACGTGGAAATTATAGCGTCTTACTAACGCGAAAGTTCATCTTCGAAGGGAGGTTTAGGGGGGATGAAAAGCTCTACGTGCTCTGCCCAAGTTTGAATGACTTGCACGAATATTAACCCCCTGGCCCCCCTCAAGGGGGGAATTTTCAGGACGCGCGGTTGCTTCTGCAAGCGAGTGCTTCTTTTGCTCGGTTAGTACTCGCGTGCTGGGTTCATGTTCGGCGCTCTCCCGGTGATTCGCAGAAGTCTTGGCTCGCGTTCTTCCCTCCGGTCGTTTGCATCTCCATGGTTGGGTCTTTGGCTCGCCCTCTTGCAGAATTAGCAGGAAATCCTTAGTATCACCCCCAATAATTTGTGGATGGAATGACTTAGGGTGGGCTGGCTTTTTTTCGAACGTCAAACGAGCGGAAGCTCACTTCGCAGTGGCCACGATTGCTGTTTCGAGGAGACTGCGCGCACAGGAGATTTTCTGCGGCATGACGGCCTTGTATTGTTATTGCAACGATGAATGGAGCATAGAGCATGAGTCAAAATAATTCTGATCACAACGGGGCATTGCGCCGCCCGCATAAGGGCAACCCCGAAGCCGAAGTTTTGAAACAGTTCCCATTCAAAAGTTATCTCAGCTTGAAGCCGTTGCTCGAAACGTGGAAGCGCGCGGAAAGCAACGACGATACCATGCGCGCGGCGCTTGCGCCAAAGCTGCGCGAAGAGCTGCGTAAAGCGCCGGCGTTGAGCGGCACGATCGAAGATCTCGCCGTGCTGGAAAAGCACCGGCCATTGGTGGCGCAATTGATGAGCACGGTATTTCCCGCAGCGTATTGGGACGAGGTTGCGGCCGCGGCTTTGGTGCCGTTCAAATTTCAGCCGTTTTATGCCACGCCGGCGTTTGAGCGGTTGATGCTGGTGCACGACGGCGGCTTTAGCGGCGGCGTGAATTTAAGCCTGCACGTGCAAATTTGGGCGCGAACGCTGAACGCGTACAAACACATTCTCACGAAGCACTACGGGGTCGCGCTCGATTTCGATTATCCCATCATCTTCACGAGCACCGACCCGCACACCGGCTTGGAGCGCCATCATAAAATTTTGATCGACATGCGCTTCGTCGATATTCTCAAGGTCGGCGAAACGCCGGCGCTTGGTCCGGAAGACGTGAAGCGTTTGCTGGCGGGCGCGCTGGACATTAATGTGTGGTTCGAGCTGATTCCGCCGGAGTGTTTTGAATTCCACGGCTTCACGGTTTTTCACGCGCTCGACGTGACGGATCAAGAAGCGCTTTCTTCGATAAAAAAAGACTTGCTCGAAAAAGAGACGCTGACTTCCGAAGCGCAATTCGAGGGACTGCAACGCAAGCTGCGCACGCTGCTCCGGCGTCCGGAGTTGAAGCTGGGTTTGGCGGGCATACCGGGCGCGCAAAATCTCTTGCGCGAGCACGGCAGAAAGATCGGTCAGAGTTTTATTTTGAACGAGTCTTGCCGCGCGCGCTGCACCTCGACGAGCGGCTCGGTTTATAATCACGTGTTCAAGACCGGTGAGTGCATTGTTGTGGAAGACCTCACGCAGCGCGCCGAGCTCACGCCGGTGGAGGAGGAGATCCTCAAACTGGGCGTGAAAAACCTTTTTATCGCGCCGCTGTATTATGAAGAGCAGCTCATGGGCTTGCTCGAACTCGGCTCGCCCAATGCCGGCGACATTAACAGCCTCAATGCGTTCAAGCTGAGAGACGTGCTCGCGCTGTTTTCCATTGCGGTGAAACGCAATTTGGATGAAATGAACGACCGCGTCGAGGCCGTGATCAAAGAGCAATGCACCGCGATTCATCCCGCGGTGGAGTGGCGTTTCCGCCAAGCCGCGCTGAACTACTTGCAGCATCGCCGCGCGGGCGAGATGGTGGAGATGGAAAGCCTCGTGTTTCCGAACGTGTATCCGCTTTACGGCGTGTCGGATATTCGCGGCTCTTCCACGCGGCGCAACGAGGCGATCCGCGGCGATCTCGTGGAGCAATTGCAGCTTGCGCGCAGCATCGTGCAAGCCGGCTACGAGCACAAGCCCATGCCGTTTTTGCAGAAGCAGGATTTTGCGATTGGGCGGCAGCTTGCAAAATTGGAAAAGGGTTTGAGCTCGGATGACGGCGTGGGCGTCATGGAATTTTTGCGCCGCGAAGTGGAAACGCATTTCGCGCAGTTGCAAAATTTTGGCAATGCCGCGCGCGAGCTGATTGCCGCGTATCGCGCCGCGGTCGATCCGCAAGTCGGCGCCATCTACCGCCGCAGAAAAGATTTCGACATGAGCGTGATGCAGCTCAATGAAACCATTCCGAAATACATTGAAGAAGAGCAAGTGCATGCGCAGAAGATGTTCCCGCACTATTTTGAGAAGTACAAAAGCGACGGCGTGGAGCACGGCATTTACATCGGCGCCTCGCTGGTAGAAAACGGCGAATACGATCAGCTTTATTTGAGGAACCTGCGGCTGTGGCAGTTGCAACTTATGTGTGAAGTGGCGCGTTTGGTGGAACAAGAAAAGCCGAATTTGAAAGTGCCGCTGGAAATGGCGCACCTCATCCTCGTGCAGAACCTGCCGCTGGCCATTCGTTTTCGGTATGATGAAAAGAAATTCGACGTGGACGGCGCGTATAACGTGCGTTATGAAATTTTGAAAAAGCGCATCGACAAAGCCGTGATCAAAGGCCGGCAGGAACGCCTCACGCAACCGGGCAAAGTCGCGATTGTGTACTCGCACGTGCGTGAAGCGCAGGAATACAAAGAGTACATTGAGTATCTGCAAGCCTCGGGTTACTTGCACGAACCGATTGAAGAGGTGGAGTTGGAAGATTTGCAAGGTGTGCACGGTTTGAAGGCATTGCGTGTGACTGTAAACCTGCCGAGTGGGACGAGCAAACTACCGGTCGTTCCGATCGATAAAAAAGTGGAACAAAGCCTCGCTGCGCCGAAACTGGCGTCAAGTTTGGCGAGCAGCGCGCCTTCGCAGTGAAAGCGTAATGCCTTAGTTATTGGTGGAAAACGTAGCGCAGACATCTTGTCTGCAGGCGAGGACGCCTGCGCTACTCCCCCCGTAACTGAGGCATTACGTGAAAGCAGAGATTTTGCTTTATTGACGGGAAAATTCTTTTGCCATATTCTACATGACATCCTTTGCCTTTAATGCAAATGTCTGTGAGGAAAAACAATATGCCTCTGGTCTCGCTTGCGTTGTCTGTTGTACTCGGATTGTGCCTCTTTGTCTCGGGATGCCGCATGACCCTCACTGAAAAAATCGACCGCCTTTTTGCCGGCTACGCAGGCTGGCAGCCCGGCGCGGCGGTGCTCGTCATCAGAAACGGCGCACCGGTTTTTAAGAAGGCTTATGGCCTCGCAAACCTCGAGGCGAACCTCCCGGTTGACACGCAAACCAACTTTCGTCTCGCTTCCGTGAGCAAGCAGTTCACTGCCATGTGCATCATGTTGCTCGTCGAGCGCAATAAGCTCACGTATGAAACTTCATTGCAAGAACTCTTCCCCGATTTTCCCAACTACGGCCGCGACATTACCGTGCGCCAGTTGTTGCAGCACACTTCCGGCTTGATCGATTACGAAGATTTGATTCCCGATACGGCCACGGTGCAAGTATTGGATCGAGACGTGTTGGGAATGATGATGGCGCAAGACTCGACTTATTTCAAGCCCGGTGAAAAATTCCGCTACAGCAATACCGCTTACGCGATACTGGCGATGATCGTCGAAAAGCTCTCCGGCCAATCGTTCGCGCAGTTCTTGGCGCAAAATATTTTTGCGCCCGTGGGCATGAAAAACACCATTGCATACGAGAAGGGCGTTGCGGAAGTCGTGCATCGCGCCATGGGGTATCGTGTGGTGAATGGCGCAGCAATCTTCTCCGATCAAAGCCTCACGAGCGCGGTATTGGGCGATGGCGGTATTTACTCTTCCGTTGAGGACTTGTTCCAATGGGACCAAATCTTGTATACGAATCAACTCGTCAGCGCGGCTACGCTCGCACAGGCATTCACGCCAGGCACGCTCAATGACGGGACGAAAACCACATACGGCTTCGGCTGGTATGTGGAGGAGTATCGCGGCCATCAAAGGGTGCGGCACAGCGGGAGTACCTGCGGCTTCCGCAACGAGCTGCAACGTTATCCCGAAGACCAGCTCACGGTCATTATTCTCACCAATCGCGCTGAGCCGGAGGTGGTAGAGCTTGCCAATCACGTCGCGGATATGTTTCTGTTTGAAGCAGACGGCCGCGAATAAGGGTAATTAATGCAAATAAAAACTAGCGACCGCTAGTGTCGACTAGTGATCACAAAACTGTTTGCCGTAACGGCGAAGATTTCACTCTGAATAGACATGGACAACCTCACGCACAGCCTCACGGGTGCGCTCGCCGCCAAACTTCTCGAGACCAAAAACGCAGCAAAGCTCGACGCCAAATCGCAGCGCGCATTGTTCTGGCTCTTTGTTTTTTGCGCGAACTTGCCGGATATCGATATTCTCTTGGGCTTCCTTGGCGATCCGATTTTTTCCACGAAGCACCATCGCGGCATCACGCATTCCATTTTGTTCGCCCCGGTCATGGCCCTAGTACCGGCGCTGTTGTGGTATGGTTGGGCCGCACCTCGGACAAATCCCGCCGGGCAGAGGGTTGGCGGACGTCTTGCTCAATTCAAAAGACTCTATAGCCATGCAGCAGCGAAGCTGCAAATTTTTTTCGACCACATGCGAGCCTCGTCACAGGCCGTGCAAAAGAGAAATTTTGAGGCAGCACACGACGAATCGAAAACGCTGCTTCGTTTTTATCTCGTTGCTCTCGTTGGCATTCTGCTTCACATCGCCTTCGATGTGATTACTTCCTACGGTACGCGCTTGCTTTTGCCGCTTTCCGAAACGCGCTTCGCGTTGGATTGGATGTTTATCGTCGATCCGTTCTTCACGATCCCTCTCGGCGTGCTGTTGGGTATGGGTAAGTTCGCGCGTAAACGGCGCAGGCTGCTCGTGCTCTGCGCCGCGATTTTTATGGCGGGCTATCTCGCCACCGAGATGGTTTGCTCCCGTATGGCGCATGCGCGCACGCAACAAGCTTTGGCGAGCAACGGCATAAAGCCGGTTAAGGTTTCGGTGTTGCCGCAACCGCTGAGCGTTTTCCGGTGGAAAGCTTTAGCGCAAACGGAGGCAGCGATCTACCAAGCATTTTTTTCGGTGTGGGAGGAAGAGCCGCTGCACTTCCAGAAATTCGAAAACGCCTCCGACACTTACGTCGCGCGCGCGATTGCGACAAAAGAACTGCAATGGTATCTCACTTTCGCCCGCCATCCTTGGATTCGCTCGACCACCCATGGGGAATATCACCTCGTTGAGCTAACGGACCTGCAATTCACTTTTGATCAGGCTCTCCTCAATACGCTCGGCGCTTCCGAGCGTCCCATGCCGTTTATCATGCGCTTCGTCTTTTCCCGCGAGGGCGAGCTGCTGCACAGCGACTTCAACGAAAGCAGCATTGCGCGCTTGGGGGACTCGGCTCAGGCACGTTGAGCGACGGCGCACAATACAAATCTGCGCTGCATCGCAACGAAACTGCCATGAGGTTTACGGTGGGACTGCAACTTTCCGAGCAGAATTTGTGCCCGTTGCCGCACGAGCTTTCCCGAAAAAAAGCTTGCCTTTCGTAGCGAGATTTTTAAATTATGAATACTTTAAATATAAAGTATTTTGCCTGGAACTATTTTGAGCTTAAAGAACATGAGCGCCCGTCTGAACAAATGCGCCTTACTCGACCGCGAACGCTATAGCATCGAACAAAAGTCGGCGCTGAAGCTATGGGTCGTGCTCGCGCGCTGCTACGATACTTTTGCGCAAAGCGAGGCCTTGCGCATTAAGGGATATGAGGTCACGCCGCCGCAGTTCGGCGTGTTGGAGGCGTTGGCGCACCTCGGCCCGTTGAAAATGTGCGAAATCGCCGAGAAGTTGCTCATGAGCGGCGCCAATGTGACGGGTGTGGTTGATCGCCTTGAGGAAAAAGGCTTGGTGCGGCGCGTGATGGAGGCGGACGACCGCCGTACTTATCACATTCATTTAACCGACTCGGGCGGGAAGCTCATAGCCGAAATTTTCCCGACTCATGCGGAGAAGATCCGCCTCGCAACGCGCGCACTCTCTACGAAGGAAAAACGTACACTGACGGAGCTGCTGAAAAAGCTGGGCAAGTCTGTTCAAAAAGAAATGCGGCAACAAGCCGCTTGATTCCTGTTACCGCCTCGCGCCACCCGTGCAGTGGCGCGAGAAATACTCTAAAATCTATAAGGAGGTTGTATGCGTTTCACCAAAGCTCTTCTGACGATGTTGGTGTTTGGGTCGTTCGTGGTAAATGGCCATGCCGGTCAAAAGTACGAGATCGACGTGTCTCATTCCAACATCAACTTCACCGTACGCCACATGGTCGTGGCCAAAGTCAGTGGTGGTTTTACGAAATTCTCGGGCACCATTATTTATGACGAGCAAGACCTCACCAAATCTTCCGTCTCGGTCGAGATTAAAACTGCGAGCATTGACACCGACAGCGAAAGGCGAGACAATCATTTGCGCAGCGCAGATTTCTTCGACGTCGCAACGGATTCGACCATCACATTCGTGAGCAAAAAGATCGAAAAGCGCGGCAATGGCCTTGTCGCAATCGGCGATCTAAAAATTCGCGGTGTGACCAAGCAAATCGAGTTGCCCTTCACCATTCTCGGCACGGTTACGGATCAACGCGGCAACACTCGTATCGGCATCGAAGCTGCAACTGCGATTAATCGTTTCGATTACGGCGTCAAATGGGACAATAAACTCGATAACGGCAGCCTCATTGTCGGTGAGAACGTCGATATCAACCTGACGATTGAGGCAAGATCTGAGGCTCCAAAACAGTAAATGCCATTGGCGTGGAAGGCAGGAGTGCGCTCTTGTCCTTCCCGCACTATTTTACACGCGCTCAATGCGTGCGATGTAGCATCCGGCTTCGGCATTTCGCACGTGCAGGTATTCTGCCGCGGGATTGGCGAGCAATCGCGCGATGGTCGCATCAATGTTGTCTTTGTCGGCGCGCTCGTGTTTGAGCAATTCGCGCCCCGGCCCGAACGCTTCGAGCATTAATGGCAGCTCGCGGAGTTTACTGGGAAAGCCGGGGCTTGCATACTCCGGACACTCTTCTTTGTGAATAAAAATCGGTCCGGGTGAAGGATAGTCTGCCAAGCCTTCAAAGGGATTATAGGTGAATAAAACGCGGTGTTCTTCGCCGGTGTGAAATGTTTGCAAGCATGAACGACAAGGTCCGTAGCCCTTTGCAACCTCCGCGTGCGCTGGATGGCCGTATTGCGGCGATTTCATTGTCGTGCGAACACGTTGCGCGATTTCTTTGGGAATGGCAATGACACGATACGAATGCATGAGAACTCCTTCTTGGTTTGAATTGCTGCTGCAATTGGTTTGCTGGGCGATAATATAGAGCCGGAGCACCCTAGTCTCAACCCGATTCTTGCTATGTTTTCAAAAACAAATGCTGCCGCCGCAAAAATTTTGACGCTCGCTCCGCATGATATGCCCAGGCGTGATGCCAGTCGTTTGCTTCTCAGCATCGTTGCGCCGCGGCCCATCGCATGGGTGTCAACGCTCAGCGCCGAGGGCAAACCGAACCTCGCGCCGTTCTCATTCTTCAATGCCGTTGCGAGCAATCCCCCCGTCGTTATGATTTCCATTGGACAACGCAAAGGGCAAAGCAAAGACACGTTACGCAATGTGCAAGAGACCGGCGAGTTCGTGCTTCAGCTCGTGAACGAAGCTTTGGCGGAGGCGATGAATCTCACTTCGGGAGAGTGGGAGTATGGCGCCAATGAATTTGAATTGGCAAAGCTGGAGACCGCGCCTTCTTGGGAAGTGCGGCCGCCCCGCGTGGCGGCTGCGCCGGTGGCTATGGAAGCGCGAGTTTCACAAATTATTCCCGTTGAGGGTGCGGCTGCAACGCTGGTGCTCGGCAGAATTGTCCGCTATCACTTGCGTGAAGATTTGCTGCGGCCGAACGGGTTGGTGGATGCTGCAGCGCTGCAGCCCATCATGCGCCTCGGCGGCGAAGAATATACCACGCTCGGCCGCGTGTTTGAGATGGCGCGGCCTCAGGTCTAACCGAAAGGATCGACTGCAATGACTATACTCGGGCTTCATCACATCACGCTCGTATGCTCCGAGGCACAACGCACGGTAAATTTCTACACAAAGATGCTCGGCCTGCGCTTCGTGAAGCGCACGGTGAATTTTGACGACCCCGGCAGTTATCACCTTTACTTCGGCGACGAAACCGGCCGGCCCGGAACCGCGGTCACTTTTTTTGAATGGCCGCACGCTCCGCAAGGTGCGCCCGGCATTGGCGGAACGCATCACTTTGCGCTTGCGGTCGCGGAGTATGAGGGCTTGTTGAAATGGAAACGCCGGCTCACGGACCTCGGCGTTCGCGTCACCGGGCCGTTTCATCGCAACTATTTTCAATCGATCTATTTTCATGATCCCGACGGCGCTCTTTTGGAAATTGCCACGAATGGGCCGGGCTGGACGATTGATGAGGCCGAAGAAAAGGTCGGCCTGGAATTTCGTGAGCCGCCCATCAATATGACCAAAGGCCACCGCGATGAGGCCGCCATTCAAGCTGCGATTTGGCCGGAGCCGATTCCCGAGATCACCGCGGACATGGCGTTGCGGCAAGGCATGCATCACATCTCGGCCATCTCTTCGGATATTGCAGCGACGCACGCATTCTTTAGCGAACTGCTCGGCATGCGCCGTTTAAAGATGACTTCCGATTTCGACAGCCCGAAAGTTGCGCATTGGTATTGGGGCGTGGGCGAAGGCAAGCCCGGAACTATTGTCACCTACTTTGAGTACGACCCCAAAACCGCGCGACGTATGCGCATGGGCGCTGGGCAAACGCATCACTTTGCGCTCGCGGTCGCAAATGATGAAGCGCAGCTCGAATGGCGCGAGAAAATCCTGCGTGCATACATTCGCGTTTCGCCGGTGATGGACCGCGTTTACTTCAAGAGCATCTACACGAACGATCCAGACGGCCACATCGTCGAGCTTGCAACGATGGGGCCGGGTTTTCCAGTGGATGAGCCGGCGCCGCAACTCGGACAAAGTTTGAAGTTGCCGCCGTGGTTGGAGCAACAGCGCAGTGAGATTGAGCGCACGCTAAAGCCTATTTTTGTCGAAGAGTGGAAAGGAGTGTGAAAGATGGTTGCGGATAGAAGATCGATGATCGAAGATGGAAGTATGAAATGCTCCAACCTCGATTGAGCCGAGGTTTTTTGTAATTCGTGCTTAAGTTTCGCTGCCATGAATGCAACAGCCTCGCCGCTGCAAGAACATTTTCAGGAAAAATTCGATGAACAACCAACAGCCGCATCAAGGCCAGCCGCTTTTGCATGCGGGCGCAAAATTGGAACAAGCCCGCGCGGCCATGATAATGTTGCACGGACGCGGTGCAACCGCGGAGAGCATTCTCGCGCTGGCCGGGGAGTTTCAACAAAAGGATTTTGCGTATCTCGCGCCGCAAGCTGCGGGTGGCACGTGGTATCCGAATCGTTTTCTCGCACCGACTGCGAGCAATGAGCCGTGGCTATCCTCTGCGCTTGCCGTTGTTGACAGTGTGGTGGCGCAAGTGCTCGCCGCCGGCATTCCAACCGAACGCATCATGTTGTTGGGCTTTTCACAAGGCGCGTGTTTGGCGTTGGAATATGCCGCGCGGAATGCGCGGCGTTATGGCGGCGTGGTGGGATTGAGCGGCGGTCTCATCGGCGCGGAAGGCGAACCCCGACATGACCACGGCAATTTCAACGGCACGCCGATCTTTCTCGGCTGTAGTGAGGTGGATTTTCACATCCCCAAGGAGCGCGTTGAGCATGCCGCGAAAATTTTGCAAGCATTGAGCGGCAATATCACCACGCGGTTGTATCGCAATATGGACCACACCGTCAATCACGACGAGAAAGCATTCGTGCGCAGTATGATGGCGGCAGTGGCCGTCGCATAATCGGATCAACGAAACACCATGAACGAAAAGCAAAATAGCCAACCCGTCAAAAATTCTCCCAATCAAACGCGTGCGTTTGAACTAGGGATATATTCTTTTGTGGAATTGCTCTCCGATCCCGCAACCGGCGCGAAAATCAGCCCGGTGGAGCGCATGCGCAATCTGCTTGAAACCATCGAGCTGGCCGATCAAGTGGGCTTGGACGTGTTCGCGATTGGCGAGCATCATCGCACCGAGTACCTCGCTTCTGCGCCGTTGGTAATTCTAGGTGCGGCAGCAGAGCGCACGAAATCCATTCGGCTGTCGACTGCGGTCACCGTGCTCAGCTCGGATGACCCGGTGCGCGTGTTTCAAAATTTCGCCACGCTCGATCTGCTTTCGAATGGCCGCGCGGAAATTATGGCCGGGCGGGGTTCGTTCATCGAATCGTTTCCGTTGTTCGGCTACGATCTGCGTCAATACGACGGTCTTTTCGACGAGAAGCTGCGGTTGCTGATAAAGCTGCGCGAAGCGGAGAAGATCACCTGGTCGGGAAAATACCGGCCGGCGCTCGACAATTTGGGAATCTATCCGCGCCCGGTGCAACAGCAACTTCCCATCTGGGTCGCGGTCGGCGGCACACCCGAATCAGTGATACGCGCGGCAACGTTGGGTTTGCCAATGGCATTGGCGATCATCGGCGGCATGCCCGAGCGTTTCGCGCCGTTTTTTGATCTCTATCGCAACAGCGCTAAACAAGCCGGGCACGATCCCGCGCTCATACCGTTGAGCATCAACTCCCACGGCTTCATTGCGGATGATGCGCGGCAGGCGGCGGGAGATTATTATCCAACCGCGACGATGGTGATGAACAAGATCGGCCGCGAGCGCGGTTGGGCGCCCGCGACACAACAACAGCTCGAAGCCGCACGTACGTTGCGCGGCTCCGACTTTGTGGGCACGCCGGATGAAATCATCGAGAAGATTCTTTTTCAGCACGAGATCTTTCAGCATCAGCGCTTCTTGCTGTATTTAGGATACAACACGATCACGCACAGCAAGATGATGCACGCTATCGAGCTGCTCGGCACGAAAGTCGCGCCGGTGGTGCGCAAAGAGATTGCTCGACGCAATGAAAAAAAACGTGTGTGACGCGGCCTCGTCGCGCGGTTTTGAGTCCGTGCAACGCATGCGCTATGAGCTGAATCAGTGTGCTAATCCGATAGCTTTGCGCACGAAATCCAAACTCCACACGGAATCCAGTGAATAACGGCCCGCGCCAGCAACGAAAAGAATCAGTGCCATGCCGATGAGCACGAGATTGTACTCATAGCCCTCGCGGCCGGCCGGAAGCTGGCCGAAGTAGTTCATAAAGAAGCCGTCGTGTGCATGCGAAAGATAAATTGCCGCGGCCATTTGGAGAATGACGATGATTGCAGCCAGGCCGGTTGAGGCGCCGAAGATGAGCATGACACTCGCAACAATTTCGGCGAGCACGCCGAATACGGCCAGCGCCGCGGGCACACCGAGCGTGTTTTGCAGATAGCCGAAGGTTCCGCTTATGCCAAAGCCGCCGAACCAGCCCAAAGCTTTCTGTGCGCCGTGCGCGAAGAACACTGAGCCGAGCGTTATGCGCGCGATCAAAAGGGCGGAAGAATTCACGTGGTCGTAATGCATACAGCCTCCTTTGGTGTAAAGATTTTTTGACGACATTTTGTGATTGCTTATGTCGCCGCAGAGTAATACATACGCCATGCCAAATGCGTGAGACTTGATTTTGTGGGTTTGTGCGCCGTGCCCTCGCCTCAAGATTTTGCGCTTCCTCAAATTTCTTTCATCGCCTCAAAAAGTTTGAAGAGCTGGCGCTTTGTGGTTGGTCAAAAAAGCACACGGAGAAAATGCACCCTTTGCAAAACGGCGACGAGTTGCAGCAAGCGCAAACGGCTTTGCGTGAAAGCGAAGAGCGCTATCGCGAGCTGTTTGAAACGGCCGGCGACGCCATTTTTGTTTCGGAGGGGCACGGCCGCGGCAATCGTATGAACTGGCGCAAGAGCAGCGGCTGCGCAACCCGTACAATTCCGAGTAGCGCCATTCCGCAAGAGTATTTGCGTGCATCTGCGCACCGTCACTTTTTCCAAAACAACTATGAGTGTTCTGCTTCAAAAGCTGGCAGGCGGAGACCGGCGCTCCATCGGCAAATCGGAAGAGGTTGTTGCGCTCGTGCTTGCCGACCCCAAACGCTTGAGCGCGGTCTTTGACGGCATGTTGAGCGGCGATCCGCTCCTTCAGATGCGCTGCGCTGACGTAGTGGAAAAGGTGACGGCGCAGCGGCCAGAGTTGCTCGCGCCATTTAAGGCCAGGCTGCTAAAACAAGTCGCGGGCCTCAAACAGCAAGAAGTGCGTTGGCACGCGGCGCAAATGTTCTCGCGGTTGGATTTGAACAAGCGCGAGCGGCGCACTGTTTTCAAAAAGCTCACGGAATATCTTACGGACGAAAGCCGGATCGTCAAAACCTTTGCGATGCAAGCTTTGGCGGATATTGCCGAGCGCGACGAAGAATTGCGCCCGGAGATAATCAAACAACTCAAAAGAATGACGCGCGCCGGCAGTCCGGCCATGAAGAGCCGCGGCAAAAAATTGTTGGCGAAGTTGGACCCAGCCTAATGTGGGAGCAAGTTCTATGCTGGCAGATTTGTCACGTAGGTTCCAACACCTTGAGAGCACGCGCAGTGCATTGCTTCAACGGCTCGCGCAATCGTCCGTGGAGCAATTGCGCTTTCGTGTTGCGCCGCAAACCTGGTCGATCGGCGAGATCGTGCACCATCTCATCTTAGCTGAAAGTCTTTCGGTCGCCTATTTCGGAAGGAAGCTCGATCAAGTTGCGACTTTGCGGCAGGTGAGCTGGAGCGCGGGTTTGCGCTCGACGCTTATGACGTGGGCTTTGCGCTCACCGCTAAAATTCAAAGCGCCCAGCCCGCTCATTTTGACAACGCCGGAAGTGGCGTTGAGCGACTTGCAAGTGCAGTGGGAAACTCAGCGGCAGAAGCTGCACAAACTGCTCGAACGCATCACACCGGAAATGTTGCAATTGTCGCTCTATCGCCATCCCGTTGCCGGCTTGCTCACGGTCAAACAGATGCTCGTTTTTATGCAAGCGCACTTTGAGCATCATGTGCGACAGATCGAAAAAATAATACGCCATGCCGCGAGGCCGCAAGCGCACGCAGAACGCATTGCCTCCTGAGCCACGACTGCGCTAGAAGGAAAGACATGCTCCTCTCCGAAAAAGATGCGAAAACCAAATGGTGCCCTTTTGCGATCTCTGCGGTACGGCGTTATGAAGACAGCGTCTCCACAATCAATCGCCGGATCGGCAGCGGCAAACCGGACGTGGATTGCTTTTGCATTGCCGCGGATTGCATGATGTGGCGCGCGGTCTCCGTAACGAAAGACAATGAGAAGGTGAAACTGGGATACTGCGGCCTCGCAGGGAAGCCGGAAATCGAAGAGAGCAAGCCCGCTGCAGAGGTGACTCCCGCGTAATGCTCGTGTGATGGAACTGAGTTGCGAACATTTGAGCAAAGCGTGGGTGAGGTGGAAAAAGGCGCGGAGACTATCGTGCGGCATGCGACTGAAGCGCCGCAAAATTTGACAGGACAATTTCTGCGCGATCGTAGCGCGCCGGCATGGTAAAACTTCTATTCAACTTTTGCCCATGAAATACACAATTGACGCAAAAGAAAAATTGATGCGTTGAACGGGTTTCGTGGGCGCTTTAGCAATTCGACGCTGTGGAACGCTTATTACAACGAACAGGAGCACAACATGAAACGTCACTCTTCGGCCGTTTGGCAAGGCACTTTGAAAGAAGGCAAGGGCACGCTCACCACGCAGAGTGGAGCGCTGCAAGAAACGCCGTATTCCTTCACCGGCCGCTTTGAATCCGGTACGGGCACGAATCCCGAGGAATTGATTGCCGCTGCGCATGCGGGCTGCTTCACCATGTCGGTCTCGGCCAAAGTGAGCGCCGCGGGTTTTAATCCGGAGAAATTGAGCACACGCGCGAATTTGACGCTTGAACAGGTGCAGGGCGCGTGGACCATCACGACGATTCATCTCGAGCTGACGGCCAAAGTGCCGGGCATTGAGCGCACGAAATTCGACGAGATTGCCGCGGACGCGATGAACACATGCATTATCTCGCGTGCGCTGAAGGCTGATTTCACTTTGCAGATCACATTTGAAAATTGAATTGTTCTGTAAATCACGCCTCATTGCACACGGGCTGAAGAAATAAGCCGCCGTATGCCCGAGCAATGAGGCACAGTATTTTTTTAAGAAGGGTAAAATCTAGCATGACACCTCGGTTGAGATATTCGAAGAGAAGCGGGAGGCTCATTTCTGCCACGCTCATCATCTTGGCGCTGGCGCTGGCTGGTTGTTCGCAACAGCAAGCACAGGGCGGCGGTTTTCGAATGCCGCCAATGCCCGTTGAGACGGCGACGGTGACACAAAAGGCCGTTATCGATCCATTTGAAGCCGTGGGCACAATCGAAGCGGAAGATGCGATTACCGTCGTTTCTGAAATGGATGCATTGGTGCTCAGCCTGCCGTTTCGCGAGGGCCAGACGATTGCCAAAGGCGGCATGATCGCGCAGTTGGATGATACGCAATTGCGCGCGGAAGAGGCGCGGGCGTTGGCGCTCCTCGAGCAAAGAAAAGTCACGTTTGACCGTATTAAAACCATCACCGATGAAGGCCTCGGCGCGGCCCAAACTCTGGACGACGCGGCCGCGGCGCTTAAAGTTGCGGAAGCTGATCTTGCCGTGATTCGCGCGCGTCTGCGAAAAACTCGCATCATTGCGCCATTTGCCGGCATTGTGGGTGCGCGGCGGGTGAGCCCGGGCGCATTTGTGCGCGCGGGTTCGGCGATTACGGATTTAGCGCAGATCGATCAGCTTCGCATCAACTTCTCTGCGCCGGAGCGCTACTACTCGAGTTTGCAGCGCGGTGCGGAGGTGAAAGTGACCACGACCGCATATGCGGATGTGGTTTTGACTGGAAAGGTTGAGATAATCGAACCCATCGTTGATCAAGCCACGCGACGTGTGAAAATCATCGCGCGTCTCAACAATCCCGGCGGCAAATTTCGTCCGGGCATGTCGGCCAACGTCACCGTAGTTTTGGGCGAGCGTGAAAATGCGTTGGTCATTCCCAGCGAAGCGGTTTTTGTTGAAGGCAACCAGGCACTCGTCTTTGTCATTCAAGCTGACAGCACGGTGGCGAGAACGCCGGTCGAACTCGGCACACGCATGCGCGAAAACGTCGAAGTGCTCAACGGTCTCGCCGCGGGCGCGAAAGTCGTGGCCGCGGGGCATCAAAAACTTTTTCCCGGCGCGA
>JBBILN010000087.1:0-26891 GCA_037444905.1 bacterium
AACGACACATTGCTCAAAATGCTTCGGTAACATTTATTTTGAGGCAATGCGGGCGCAAAATTGGCGGAAAAAAAGATTGACTACACATGGGTGGATTTGTATATTGCCCCGCTTTTTGAGACCCTATGTCCCGGAGGGCTAGACCTAATTGGTAAGGCGGCGGTCTTGAAAACCGCTGGGCTCATCACCCTTGGGAGTTCGAGTCTCCCGCCCTCCGCACAATTGTGAACGGCCAATTAACCATTAGCCATTCACAATTGGTCATTCAAAATTATCCTATTTCGGAGAGGTGCCTGAGTGGCCGAAAGGAGCCGCCTGCTAAGCGGTTGTAGTGCCAAAAGCGCTACCCAGGGTTCGAATCCCTGCCTCTCCGCAAAAGCGCATGGGGCAAGGAGCATGGCGCAAAGTTTCATTCCATGCGCCTGGCTCTTTGCGCCATGCCAATCAAAGTGTTTAAAGCAACGGATCTCTTGATATGGTTGTCGTGCGCTTCGCACCAAGCCCGACGGGCTATCTTCACATCGGCGGCGCGCGCACCGCGATCTTCAATTGGCTCTACGCCAAGAAGCACAACGGCAAGTTCTTTCTCAGAATCGAAGACACGGACGTAAAGCGCTCCGGCGAAGAGATGACGCAAGCGATCATCGATAGCCTGCACTGGCTCGGGCTGGACTGGGAAGGCGAGCCGATCAAACAATCCGAACGCCTTGAAATTTATCGCGAGCATGCGCAGCGTCTCATCGAAAGCGGCTATGCGTATCGCAGCTTCACTTCCGAAGAAGAAGCCGCCGCCGTGCGCGAGCGCGTCACGGCTGAAAAGAAGACGTTCATCTATCGCGAACACTTTCCCAAGCCCTCGCGTGAACAAGAAGCGCAATGGCTTGCAGAGAATAAGCCTTTCACGATCCGTCTCGAAGTGCCCTCGGGCAACACGGCGTTCGATGATCAAGTGCAAGGTGAAGTGCGTTTCGAACACGCGCAAATCGACGATTTCGTGATTCTGCGCTCCGACGGGTATCCCACCTATCATCTCGCAGTGGTTGTCGATGATCACGCAATGGGCATCACGCATGTGATTCGCGGCGCGGATCACATCTCCAATACGCCCAAGCAAATCATGCTCTATCGCGCGTTCGGCTGGGAGACGCCCGAGTTTGCGCACGTTCCCCTCATTCTCGGGCCGGACAAAACGCGCTTAAGCAAGCGTCACGGCGCAACCGCGGTTGGTGAATATGAAAAGAAAGGCATTCTGCCCGAAGCGTTGTTCAACTTTCTCACGCTCCTGGGCTGGTCGCCTGGGGATGACCGCGAGGTTTTATCAAAAGAAGAGATGTTTTTGCTCTTTGATATAAAGGATGTTTCCAAGAGCAACGCGGTCTTCGATGAAAAGAAGCTCGCGTGGATGAACGGGCAGTATTTGAGCAGCGTTGCGATTGAACGATTGATCGCGCCGGTGGCAAACGCTTATGTTGAAGCCGGCCTCATTTCGCGAGAAGAGTTGGTGGATAAAAAAGAATATCTGCTCGGCGTGATCGGCCTGCTGCGCTCGCGTGTGAAAACGATTAACGAGTTTGCCGAATACGGTCGCTACTTTTGGCGCGCGCCAACGGAATACGAAGAAGCCGCGCGCGCGAAGCATTGGAAAGACGAGCACACCGGCGCATGGTTGACGACGCTCGCCGAGGCTTACGCGCAACTCGCGCTCTTCAATATTGCCGAAACCGAGCGTTGCTTGCGCGAAGTCGCGGAACGGCTCGCGATCTCTGCTTCGAAGCTGATTCACGCAACGCGATTGGCAGTAACGGGTTTTGGTGTCAGCTCCAGTTTGTTTGAAACGCTCTCTTTGTTGGGGAAGCAAGACGTGGTTTCGCGCTTAAAATCTGCGGCGCAATTCCTCGCGGCAGCGAAATAGAACTTGGGGAGTCGTCCAACGGCAGGACATACGGCTCTGGACCGTAGAATCGGGGTTCGAATCCCTGCTCCCCAGCGAAGTGTATAGCACGAAGATTGAGAATAGAAGATAGAAGTGACGAGCTGGCAAATCTCAATTCTCGATCTTCTATCTGCAAAATAAGGCGCATTCGTCTAGTGGACCAGGACGCTGGCCTCTCACGTCGGTGACACGGGTTCGAATCCCGTATGCGCCACTGGTGTTCGAAGGTCGAGGATCGAAGATGGAAGATTGCAAAAGCTTTTGCCATTTTCGATTCTCCATCATCGAAAATTAGAGTTTGACTTTTTCCGAAAATCTTCTATCTTGCTTCCGCTTTAAAAATGCGCCCGTAGCTCAACTGGATAGAGCGCTTGGCTACGGACCAAGAGGCTGAGGGTTCAAGTCCTTCCGGGCGTACTAATGTGAGATAAAAAAGACAAGAGAGAGGGACTCTGCTCTTGTCTTTTTGTTTGCGGAGCGCCTCGGAGCAGTTTACTAGTTGAATCGTTTGGAGGAAATCGCCTTGACACACGAGCATTGGATGCAGCACGCGCTCAAAGAGGCGGAAAAGGCGCTGGAAAAAGGCGAAGTGCCCATCGGCGCGGTGGTGGTGCTCGACGATAAAATCATCGGTCGCGGCCACAATCTCTCCGAAACCCTGCAAGACGCCACCGCGCACGCGGAGATGATCGCGATCACTGCGGCGTGCGGCAACCAAACCAGTTGGCGGCTCGAAGGCGCAACGCTCTATGTCACGGTCGAACCGTGCCCGATGTGCAGCGGCGCAATTCTCTTGTCGCGCGTCGGCAAAGTCGTGTACGGCGCGGATGACCCGCGCTTCGGCGCATGCGGCTCGGTGCAAGACGTGAACGTGATAACAAAGAATCCGTTCGGGCCGCCCGTCGAGGTGGTTCGCAACATATATTATAACGAGTGTCAAGTCTTGCTCAAAACTTTCTTCCAAAAGCTGCGCGAGAGCGCGACTGCGGAGGAAATGTAGAGTAGGGCGGATGGGGCAGTAGCTCAGTTGGGAGAGCGGTACGTTCGCAACGTACAGGTCGGCGGTTCGAGCCCGCTCTGCTCCACTTTTTGAGGATAGAAAATCGAGGGTAGAGGAAGGAAGATAGATGATGGAAAATAATCCGGCGCTTCTCCATCCTCGATCTTCTATCCTCAGTCTTTTCGACCGGAGAGGTGGCTGAGTGGTCGAAAGCGGCGGTCTCGAAAACCGTTATCGGGGTTAATCCCTCGATCGGGGGTTCGAATCCCCCCCTCTCCGCTTGCAAGTAGCAAGGGGCAAAGTGCAAAGAGGAATTTCATAAAAAACGAAACGCTGTTGTTTTTTTTTGCCCCTTGCCGTTTGCGATTTGCCCGGAGAGGTGTCCGAGAGGCCGAAGGAACGCGACTGGAAATCGCGTGTAGTGCCACAAGCGCTACCGTGGGTTCGAATCCCACCCTCTCCGCTATTCCAATCGCAAGAAACCTACCGTCTCTCTTTTTTCGAACGACCTTTCCGTTTTGCCGAATGAGTTGGGGGAAAATGATTCGGCGGCTTTTGCTTTCCCGATCCCACCAAAATCTTTCCGTGATCAATCCTTCCATTGAGCCTTTACATGCCTAAAGCAAAACGCTCGAAATAGATTTTCAAAAACGCTTTGGGAGTCACAATACGAAACTTGAATTTCCGCTTTGCCGATTCGGGAATTTCAAGCAAGTCGGGATCATTGGTCACTAAAAATTTTGCACGGCCTGCGGCGGCAGTAGAGAGAAACGGATTGTCTTTCGGATCGCGGCTATCGGTGAATCGTTTTCCCAGATTGACGTGCGTGACCGTGCCGCTTTCGTATAGCGAAGACGTAAAATTAGCGACCAGCTTTTCGGAAATACCGAGTCGATTGAGAATGTCGAGATATTCATCCGCCACTTCGCCGGAGACAATAAGCTGCAGTTTTCGTTCTCGCCATAATCGCACCGTGACCACATTCGAAGATCGAGGGTTTGTGCTCAAGTAGTTGGCAATCACGACATTCGTATCGAGAACGACCGGAAGACGGTTTTTCTTGGCGGCCACTTAGGACTTCTTTGCTTGACGATACTGTTTGACCAAAGTCACGGCGTCACTTTCTTTGAAGCCGCTCTTTCGGGCTTGTTGCCGGATCGCTTCATCAAGCTGCAAATCTTTTTGAGTGGCAAGATATTCGGCCATGAGTCTTTCCAGCAGGCGGTTGGGCCGTTTGCGTTTTTGTTGGGCCAAACCGGAGAACTGCTTCCACAAATTCACGTCGAGTTGCACCGTTGCCGTCATTTGTATACTCCTGTTTCGTTTTGTGCAAAATAGAGAATGTGAAGTGAAAATTCAAGGCTGGTGTTTAGAGAAAACGATAAACGGCTCTTTGACCTTTTGCTTGTTGTTGTTCAACCGGAGAGGTGTCCGAGAGGCCGAAGGAACGCGACTGGAAATCGCGTGTAGTGCCACAAGCGCTACCGTGGGTTCGAATCCCACCCTCTCCGCAAAATATCCCCCCAAAAAGAACTTGCCTTTCAAAGACTCAGTGGCTATTTTGCCCGCGCTTAAAAAAGATCGCACACGCAAGTTTGCGAAGTTCATTTCTTCTTCCCCGATAAAAATGTAAAAAATGGCCAAGGCCCGCGCGATCGGCGCGAGCCCAACCCCGCCAGGGCCGGAAGGCAGCAACGGTAAGCTAAGCAATGATGTGCCGCGGGGAACCTTGGCCTTTTTTTTATAGCGGTGCGGAGTCCGAATGTCCTACCTCGTTCTCGCTCGAAAGTGGCGGCCCAAGCAATTCGAAGAAGTCGTCGCGCAGCAGCACGTCATCCAAACCATCACCAATGCCATTCAGCAAAACCGCTTGGCCTCGGCGTATCTTTTTTCCGGGCCGCGCGGGGTGGGCAAAACTACGATGGCGCGTTTGCTCGCGAAGGCGGTGAATTGCCAAAAAGGCCCGACGCCCGCGCCGTGCGATGAATGCACAAACTGCGTGGAAATTGCCGGCGGCCGCAGCCTCGACGTGATCGAAATCGACGGCGCTTCGAATCGCGGCATCGATGAGGTGCGCAATCTGCGCGAGAGCGCGCGCTTTGCGCCCGCGAGCAGCCTCAAAAAAATTTACATCATCGATGAAGTTCACATGCTCACGGATGCGGCGTTCAATGCGCTGCTCAAAATCATTGAAGAGCCGCCGGCGCACATTCTCTTCGTCTTTGCTACTACCGAAATTCACAAAGTTCCCGCCACGATCCTTTCGCGCTGCCAGCGTTTTGATTTTCGCCGCGTACCGCTTGCGGATATTGTCGGCCAGCTTGCAATGATTTGCCAAAACGAAGGCGTGCAGGTTGATGAAGCCTCGCTCTACATCATTGCCAAACGCGCGGAAGGCAGCATGCGCGACAGCCAGAGCCTGCTCGATCAAGTCATTTCGTTTTGCGGCAACAACATCAACAAAGACGAAGTTTCCAAACTCTTCGGGTTGCTCGAACAGGATTTGTTTTTTGAATGCACGGACCTCGTGATCAAAAAAGATTTTCGTCAAGCCGTTGCGCTCTCCGATAAGATTCACACTTCCGGCGTTCACTTGGGCGAGTTTTTCGAGCGGCTCTCCGAGCACTTGAGCCATATTCTCACCACACGCTTGACGAGCAACGCGGCGCATCTCGTGGGCCTCGAAAGTTACGTCGAGCGCTATCGTGATACCGCGTCGGCGCTGAGCGAGATCGAAGTGCTGCAGCATTTGCAAATCACCACCGAAGCGCAAAGCAAGCTCGCGCGCACTTCGAATCCGCGTTTGTTGTTGGAAATGACCTTGCTCAAAATGGTCGCGCTCGGCGCGCCCAAGCCGCAGATGACGAGCGCCGGCTCCAATCACAATCCCGCGCCCGCTTCTTCTTCAACACAGAGCGTTGAGCACAAAACTCCGGTTGCGACCACGGCTCCGGTCAAAGTCGAGGGCGTGGCGCTCGTGCCGCAAGTCGAGTTGAAGAACGAGCCGAAAATCGTGAACGGCGCCAATGCTTTGCCGAGAGCCATGCCCACGGGTTTGTTCAACAGCGGCGTGCTCGCGCGCGTGCAGGAAGTGCCGATTGTCAAGGCGAAAGAGGCCGCGGTTCCTTTGGCTGGCCAAATCACCGACGCCAAAGCCGCGCTGCAAGCCATTCAAGCGTGCTGGCCGAAGATCGTGGAGCAAGTGAAGGCGAAGAAGATTTCGCTCGGCTCGTTTTTGGAAGAAGGCTTTCCGTGCGCGATCACGGAGGGCACTTTGGAGGTGGGCTTCAAAGACGCGAACGGTTTTCATCTCAACACCGTCAATAATCAGAAGACGCTGATACAGCAAGTGATTCAAAGCGAGACCGGCTACTCGGTGCGCATGTTGTGCCGCAAGGATGAGCGTGTTGCGGCGCAAATGCCAATGGTTACGACCGTCAATGTTGAGGCCGTGACGCCGGAATTGCTGCCGGCGGAGGCTGCTGCCGTGCCGGCGGTTCCCGTGGTGCATGTCGTAAACGAACCGGCGTATACTGTGCAAGAATTATTTCAAAACTATCCCGTCGTTAAGAAGTTTGTGGAAGCGGTGGACGGTGAGTTTCTGCGATGTGTCAGGCCGTAACGCAGACTCCGAATAGCGGACAATAGTACATTCAGTTTAGGAGAAAAATTCCAATGAGCCGCATGGGCATGGGCGATATACTGAAGCAAGTCCAAAAGCTGCAAGAAGACCTCAGTCAAGCGCAGGAAAGTTTGGCGAGTTTGCGCGCGGAAGGCTCCGCGGCCGGCGGCATGGTCACGGCCATTGCCAATGGCAAGCAGGAAATCTTGCAGGTTCGCATAGATAAAACCGCGGTCGATCCGAACGATCTCGAGTTGCTCGAAGATTTGATCGTGGTCGCTGTGAATCAAGCACTGGCCAATGCGCGGGAAATGGCGAGCAATCAAATGAGCAAAGCTGCGGGCGGATTGTTGGGCAATCTCCCCGGCGGCATGAAGATTCCCGGACTTTAACGCAAGGTGGCGAGCCGCAGCCCCAAAGGTGATTTCCAACGGATACAAGAACCCAACTGTTAAAGCGTAATCCGTTGGGTTTTTCTATCCGTTGGAAAAAGTCTTTGCCTTTTTGGGGGTACAAATTTGACTACTAAGCATTAACGCGACGGCATGCAATATTTATCCGGCACGGTTGAAACCGCGATCACAGAACTCTCCAAGTTGCCCGGCATCGGCCGCAAAACCGCGCAGCGTTTGGTTTTTTATATGATGAAAATCCCGCGGCGCGAAGTGGACGATCTCGCCGCGGCGCTCGTTGCGCTCAAAGACAAAGTGCGCACGTGTTCGCAGTGCTTCAATCTCACGGATTCCGATCCGTGTTTGATTTGCGCAAATGCCGGTCGCGAGCGTAGTTTGATATGCGTGGTCGAAGAAGCGAATGACGTGCTCGCGCTGGAAAAAACCGGCGAGTTTCGCGGCCTGTATCACGTGCTCGGCGGCGTGCTCTCGCCTCTCGACGGCGTTGGCCCGGATGATCTCCGTATTCGCGATTTGATGCTGCGTTTGCAAGGCGGTGTGAGAGAAGTTATCCTCGCCACGAATCCCAACACCGAAGGCGAGGCCACGGCGATTTACCTCTCGAATCTCATCAAGCCGCTGGGTATCAAAATCACCCGCATTGCGCGCGGCCTGCCCGTGGGCGGCGATTTGGAATTTACCGATGAAGTCACGCTCGCGCGCGCGTTGTCCGGACGGGTCGCATGGTAAGCGTGATCCCGCGAATGCATACGTCAACACTCCGGTTTGCAAAGGAAGGTCTGATAAGAAAAACTTCAAAGATTGTGTTACACTGGAAAGATGCAGATATATTTTCCCACGCGGCCCCAATCCGAGCACCGGGTCGCTCTCGTATTCGAAAGTAGGCGTGGTAAAGCAAAATTGTACAGCCGAAAAGTCCTTTGGTATCGGCCATCATAGATTCCTCCTGGCTTCGTGAACGCTACAAAATTGGACGCGGTGAGCTGTATGAGCCTTCCGACCAAATTGACCATCTTGCGCATCGTGCTGACGCCCGTGGTGGTGGTCTTGCTCAATTTCGAAACCCTCTACTTTCGGGTCGCCTCTTTGTCGGTTTTCGCCATTGCAGCTCTGACGGATTGGTTCGACGGCCATCTCGCGCGCAAGCTCGGCTACGTTTCCCCGCTCGGAAATTTTCTCGACCCGCTTGCCGATAAAATTCTCGTGCTCTCCACTTTGTTTGCGTTCGCACTATACGGCCACATCGCCGTGTGGATGGTCGTCGTTATCGCCGCACGCGATCTGCTCATCACCCTCTTGCGTTGGTACGCCGACTGGAAGCGCCAGCCGGTGGTCACCAGCACCACTGCGAAATGGAAAACCGCAAGCCAAATGATCGCGGTTTACGTCATCATGCTGTGCTTGATCATCCATTCCTATTTCATTGAATCCAAATCCGCGCTGGCGTGGGAAGAATGGCAAGGCTACATCAATATGATGATGCAGTTCGTCACGCTCATCACGATCGCGACGGCGGTGCAATACCTTGTCGAAAATCGTCATCATGTGCGGAGCTTGATGCTCGCCTGTTTACGCCTCTTCGCGCCCGGCAATCTCGCAAAATAACCTATCCTCGCTCTTGAAAACGCTCCCCCAACTCATTGCGACGGTGTGCTTCGTCGGATATGTGCCCTTCGCGCCTGGTACTGCGGCCAGCCTCGTTGCCACTCTTGCATTTATCCTGATGCCGACTTATCTTCCGCACGTTCCGTTCGTAATGGCAAGCATTGCGTTGTTTGTGATTGCAGTGTGGGCCGCCGATCGTCACGCGAGCAGCGACAATCCCGATCCCTCCGAAGTCGTCATCGATGAAGTCATGGGCATGGTCGTGGCGGTCGCCTTTCTGCCGCTCACGCCGACAGTATTGCTCGCGAGCTTCGTGCTCTTTCGCGTATTCGATATTGCCAAACCTTTTCCCGTGCGCCAATTTGAAAAGCTGCCCGGCGGGTGGGGCATCGTGATGGACGACGTGATCGCGGGCGTGTATGCGAATGTGACTTTGCGGGCGGGGATGTATCTTTGGGAAAGATTGTAAAGCGCCTTTGTTCAAATGAAGCGAGGTCGAAATGCCTGCGCGAGACGTATATCATGACACGGTCGTCAAAGCCCTAATCGCCGATGGCTGGACGATCACGCATGATCCGTTAAAAATTTCATATGGTGGTGAAGATCTTTATGTTGACTTGGGAGCCGAACGGATGACGATTGCTGCCGAGAAAAACGGTCGAAAAATTGCCGTTGAAATCAAAAGTTTTGTCAGTCCGTCACCCCTGCACGATTTAGAGCAAGCGGTCGGCCAATACGATATCTACAACACCATACTTTCCGCAACTGAACCTGATCGCCAGGTTTATTTGGCGGTTCCACTGAGAGTATATGAAAACGTCCTCATGGATAAATTAGGACAGTTGCTCATCAATAGCCTAAAACTGCGGCTGATCGCTTTTGATGAAGAAGAAGAAAGGATCGTCAAATGGATAACATAGCCTCTTTTCGTCAAGTCGTTCGTAAGTTGATTCAAGACTACGCGAGCGTCAAGCCTGCGAATGGCCAAATCGAAACGGAAGCCGTCATTGATTCGGAAAAAGATCATTACGAAGTCATGCACGTAGGTTGGGATGGCATTCGCCGCGTGCATAGCTCCGTCGTGCACATCGACATCATTGGCGGAAAGATTTGGATACAATATGACGGCACCAATCGACCCGTTGCAGAGGAACTGCTCGATGCCGGCATTCCACGCGACGCCATTGTGCTCGGGTTCCATCCTGAAAATGTGAGGAAATACACCGACTTTGCCGTTGCATGAAAGCTTGTTCGAAACCGTCGCGCGCGGAGCACAGATGACCGCTGAAATAATCGCCATCGGCGATGAATTGCTCATTGGGCAGATCGTCAACACCAACGCCTCGTGGCTGGGCGAACAGCTCGGTCGCGCCGGCGTGCCCGTGCGTTTCATGACGACGGTCGGTGATAACGGCGAAGACATTCGCGCGGCTTTGCAAATTGCGCTCACACGCGCGGATTTCATCATTGCCACCGGCGGCTTGGGCCCCACGCACGATGACATCACCAAAAAAGTAGTGACGGAATTTTTCGAAGCCGGCCCGCTTGTGCGTGATGACGGAGTGCTCGCGCACATCAAGAATATCTTCACGCGGCGCAACATTCCCATGTCGCCGGTAAATGAAGAACAGGCCATGGTGCCGCGCGGCGCGAAAGTTTTGTGGAACGCAAACGGCACCGCGCCCGGTTTGCTCTTTGAAAAAAACGGCAAGCATTGCGCGGTCATGCCCGGCGTGCCGTTCGAGATGAAAGCCATCACCACGACGGAATTGATGCCTTTTTTGCGAGAACGTGCAAACGGACAAGTCATTCGCCATCACACCGTGAAAACTTTCGGCATCGCCGAATCGAGCCTGGCGGAGAAGCTCGCGCCGATTGCGGAGATCGAGCAATACTGCAAGCTCGCTTTCCTGCCGAGTTACTTTGGCGTGAACTTGCGCATTTCAGTGACGGGCAACGCGAGTGAAGAAGCCGAGCGCCATGTTGCCGCAGCGGAAAAAATCATTCTCGCCAAAGCCGCCAAATATGTTTATGGTTACAACGACGACAGTTTGGAAGAAGTCGTCGGCCGCAAATTGAAGGAGCAGAACGCCACGCTCGCCCTCGCCGAATCCTGCACCGGCGGCTTGCTCGCGCATCGCCTCACCAATATCTCCGGCAGCTCGGAATATTTTCTGCGCGGCTACGTCACGTACAGCAACGCCGCGAAGATCGAGTTGCTCGGCGTGCCCGAAGAAATCATCGCGCAGCACGGCGCAGTGAGCGAGCCGTGCGCACTGGCTATGGCCGCGGGCGCGAAAAAAATGAGCAACTCCGATTATGCCGTTGCAATCACCGGCATTGCCGGCCCGAGCGGCGGTACGCCTGAAAAACCGGTGGGCACGGTGTGGATCGGCCTCGCAAGCCCGCAACGCGTGAGCGCGAAGCATTTTCTTTTCATGAATGACCGCATTGTGAACAAAGAACGCTTTGCACAAGCCGCGCTCGCCATGCTCTATCGCGCGCTGCACGAAGCGGAATATGTGCCGGAGTGAGGGCTCTCGGTTGGAGTGATGGATTTTTGGATTAGTGGATTGTTGGATTGTTGGATTATTGGATTGTTGGATTATTGGATTGTTGGATTATTGGATTGTTGGATTATTGGATTGTTGGATTATTGGATGGGTGGATTGATGGAGTGATGGAGTCGTGGAGTGGTGGGAATCAATCGTATTGCTCAAGTTTAATTTGCATCGCATCCTTTTGAAATGTCATCCTGGGAAGGAACTTCCCTGGCGCTCGGCTGGGAGTGGTGCAATGAGAATGTACGGCTATCTCTGCAACTATTGCGACGGCACGGTTCTCCCCAAGCGTGTCGAGAGTGAAGCTTTCAAGCATCGTGAGGGCTTTGTTATCTTGAAAAACGTGACCATCGGCGTATGCGACAAGTGCGGCAATCGTTATTACTCGGCTGATCTGTTGCGTCGGGTTGAAGCCATTGCCACGAAGCAACACCCCGCCGATGCCGAAGAGCTTGTGCCTGTCGGTCATTGGAAATGAAGCCTCAGAAGAACGACGACATCCGCGCCTTCATCGCGCTCGAACTGCCGCAAGAACTCAAGCAGGCCATTGCGGATTACGTCGCGCCGTTGCGCGCGCTTGATAAAGGCATTAGTTGGACGAAAGCCGAGAATGTGCATCTCACGCTCAAGTTTCTCGGCGAGGTGAGCAAAGCGCAAATCGAAAATGTGAGCACGGCATTGCGCGAGCTCTGCACGAACTTCGCGCCTATTGCCGCTGAAATTTCCGGCGCCGGCGTTTTTCCAAACGAGCATCGCCCGCGCGTGTTGTGGATTGGAATAAAAGAAAACTCCGGCAAGCTCGCGGAATTGGCGCAACGCCTCGAGAACGAGTGCCGGCGTTTGGGTTTTGAAAAAGAAGAGCGCGGCTTTACAGCGCATTTGACGATTGGTCGCGTGAAAGAGGGCAAAGCCGCGAACGTCGTGAAGGCTCTACGTGAGTCGCCGTTTCCTTCACAGCAAATTGTTTTTCAGGAATGCACGTTGATGCGGAGTCAGTTGCATGCGAAGGGGTCGATTTACACGGCGTTGGAGAAAGTTTGTTTTTCAGGTGAGGCGTTAGATGAAACTGGCGCATCTTGTCCGCATCAAATCCGTTGAAGTGCTAAACGGCTTTTGGGTTCGAATAGATTTTACCGACGGCACGCAACGCGACGTCGATCTCGAACCTTATTTGTACGGCCCAATCTTCGAGCCGATGCGAAACGATCCCACCATGTTTCGCTCGGTTAGAGTCGATCAACGCATGGGCACGCTAGTTTGGGATAATCGCGCCGACATCGACCCCGATGTTCTGTATCACGGCTTGAAGCCGGCGTGGATGGAGACGGAGCAAGAGAACGATGCCCCCAAGCTTTTGGACGCAGCTCAGCTTCACAATTCATGATCATTTCCACGAAGAGACCTGCAATGCTTACTCGAACAAAAATCGAACAACAGCTTCGGGAAAACTATCCGTATCTTTCTATGCATTACGGCGTGCGCAAGATCGGCCTCTTTGGTTCTTTTGTCAAGGGCGAGCCGAATGAAACGAGCGACATCGATCTCGTAGTGGAATTTGAGCGCCCCATCGGCCTGCGTTTCATCGAGCTTGCGGATTATCTCGAGCATCTGCTCGGACGGAGAGTTGATCTTCTAACGCCCGCGGGTATTCAAACAATTCGCGCCCCTCGAGTGGCCAAAGATATAGTTAAGAACATTGTTTATGTCTGAACGAGCAGATAAAAATTCCCTCGGCGATATCCGCGAAGCGATTGACCGCATAACAATTATATCGCGGGGCTGACTGAAAACGATTTTTTATCCGATCTCAAAACGTAAGACGCGGTCTTGCGCAATTTGGAGATCATTGGCGAAGCCACGAAAAATCTGTCCGTCGAATTGCGAGCGGCATATCCTGAAATTCCTTGGAAAAACATGGCGGGCGTTCGTGATAAACTGATTCACCAATACTTTGGCGTGAGCTTCGATATCGTGCCACATTGGAGTTGCCCAAAATTGTTTCTTTGCTTGAGAAAATCGCTATTAAAAATGACGACACAGAAGAAGATGATGAATAAGGCTATTTTTATTAGCTATTGCTTTCAATCAACCCTCAACTCATTGAACCATTAACCCGGAACAAGGGGCAGCCCCATGGAAAGAGATGAAAAATTAAAAGCGCTTGATCTCGCGATGCAGACGATCGATCGGCAGTTCGGCAAAGGCTCGGTTATGAAATTGGGCGATGAGCGCGCGAAGGTCACGCTCGACGTCATTTCGACCGGCTCGATCTCGCTCGACGTTGCGCTCGGCGTGGGCGGCGTGCCGCGCGGACGTATTGTCGAAATCTTCGGTCCAGAGTCGAGCGGCAAGACCACGCTGGCGTTGCACATCATCGCGCAAGCGCAAAAACGCGGCGGCCTCGCGGCGTTCGTGGATGCTGAGCATGCGCTCGACGCGAACTATGCCAAAAAACTCGGCGTTGATATTGACAATCTCATCGTCTCGCAACCCGACACCGGCGAGCAGGCTTTGGAAATTACTGAAACGTTGGTGCGCAGCGGCGCATTGGATGTGGTAGTTATTGACTCGGTGGCCGCGCTCGTGCCCAAAGCCGAAATCGAAGGCGAGATGGGCGATGCGCAAATGGGATTGCAGGCGCGTTTGATGAGCCAGGCCATGCGCAAGCTCGCGGGCACGATCAGCAAAACGAACGTCTGCACCATCTTCATCAACCAAATCCGCGAGAAGATCGGCGTGATGTTCGGCAGCCCGGAAACGACGACCGGAGGCCGTGCGCTTAAGTTTTATGCCTCGGTGCGTTTGGACGTGCGCCGCGTTGCTTCGATCAAAAACGGCGACGAAGTCACCGGCAATCGCACGAAAGTCAAAGTCGTGAAGAACAAAGTTGCCCCGCCGTTTCGCGAGGCCGAGTTCGACATGATGTACGGCGCGGGCATTTCTTCCGAAGGCGATCTTGCGGACGTGGCCATTAATCTCGGCTTGATCGAAAAGAGCGGCACATGGTTCACGCTCAACGGCGAGCGCATGCAAGGCCGCGAGAATTTGAAGAAGCACTTGCTCGAAAATCCCGAAGTGATGAAGGAACTGGATTTCAAAGTGCGCAAGGCCAGCGGATTGTTCAAAGATGATCCGGCGGTGACCGTGGTTTCCAACAATGACGTGAAGGCCGCAGCTACAACAAAACCGCGCCCTGCTTCTGCGCCGCCGGCAAAAGCATAAGCCAATTGCTTGGTCTTTGCCTTTGCATGGTTTTGCCCATAATCGTTTTGCTCATCATGGAACCTCGCGAACAGTCCCAAACCGATTTGTTCGAAGACGATTCTTTGCGGGAAGAAGAGTATCGCGCGGCGTTGGCAAAAGCGTATCGCTTGTTGGGCGTGCGCAATCGCAGCGAAAAAGAACTGCGCGACGCACTCGCGCGGGTAAAATATAAATCCGAAGCCATCGAAGCGGTTTTGGAAAAATGCCGCGAGCAACGCTTCATCGATGACGCGAAGTTCGCACAGCAATTCGTGCAGAGTCGTTTGCGCAACCGCCCCATGGGCCGTGAGCGTTTGAAACTTGAATTGCGCAACAAAGGCATTGGCGACGCAATCATTGCCGCGACTCTCGATGAAGCCCTCGCGCCGGAAGACACACTCTCGCTCGCCAATCAACTTGCAGAAAAGCAGCGCAAGCGGCTCGCCAGTTTGCCCGCAGCCAAGGCGCAACAACGCCTCGCGGATTTTCTGCGGCGGCGCGGGTTTGATTGGGAGACGATTCAGCAAACGGCGCTGTGGAGGGAAGTTCAAAGCATCGAAGCGGATGATTGAGAGAAGAGCATCGAGATGAGCAAGCACGAGAAAACTCTCAGTCACGTTTTGCAAGGCTCGTCGGATGCAAATATTGCATTCGATGATTTGTGTCAATTGCTGCGTCGTTTGGGTTTTGACGAGCGAATACGAAGCAGTCATCACCTTTTCAAAAAAACAGGTGTTGATGAAATGATCAATTTGCAGCGCGACGGCAATAAGGCCAAGACGTATCAAGTTCGCCAAGTGCGCGCCATTATTCTGCAATACCAATTGGGAGTCGACGAATGACGGAAAAATACGAAATCATACTTTACTGGAGCGCCGAAGATCAAGTGTTCGTTGCGGAAGTGCCGGAACTGCCAGGCTGCATGGCGCACGGCAAGACACAAGAAACTGCTTTGAAAAACGCGAAAGCGGCGATGCGATTGTGGCTGGATACGGCCAAAGAATTTGGCGAATCCATTCCGCAACCGAAAGGGCGAAGGCTGATGCTGGCGTGATAACGTTATAAACCAAAGAGGTGCAAACCATGGAAAGCATCACATCTTTTGCCGGCGTAGCAGAAGCCGCCGAACAATTGTCCCTCGAAGAGCAAGAATCGCTGCTCGAGCTATTGCAGCGGCGACTCATCGAGCGACGACGGGCCGTTTTAGCTAAAGAGATTGAAGAAGCGCGACGAGAATTTCGCGAGGGCAATAGCCGAGCGATGACGCCCTCAGAAATAATTGCAGAAGCCATGGCATGAAACGGGAGAAGGGCAATGCCACAACCTCGCAAGAGCTACGCGGAGAACCGCAAAGAGGTTTACAAATTCTGGCTCGGTTTTTTTGAGAAAGTTACGCTTATTGTGGTTACGGTTGCAATCATACCGTTTATGGTTGGCCAACTCAGCTATGTTTTTGCCGTGTTGGCGATTTTGGTGAGTTTTATTTTTGTGTTGATCATTGCGATGGCCTACCTCAGTCGCAAGATCTGGTATCTTCCAAAAGATGATTCGAAATCAAAAAGTCGCGAGGCCAAAAATGAATAATTTGATCGCTTTCACAATCATGATTGGCATTATCGTTCTCGGCGGCCTTTACATGATCTGGTGGATGGAGCGGCAAGAGCGCAAGGAAGAGAAATACAACCAATCCCAGCAGCATTGATCCGCTCATGCTTTGCCAATCAAAATAAATCTCAATTAGGAACTCTCATGAAGTCCAAAGAAGTACGCCAAGCTTTTCTAGATTTTTTCAAGAGCAAGGGCCACACGATCGTGCCTTCCGCGCCCGTGGTGCCGTTGGGCGATCCCACGCTGCTCTTCACGAACGCGGGCATGAATCAATTCAAGAGCATTTTTTTGGGATTGGAGCAGCGCGATTACACGCGCGTGGTCGACACCCAAAAGTGCATTCGCGTGAGCGGCAAGCATAACGATCTCGAAGACGTGGGCTTCGACACGTATCATCACACGTTCTTCGAGATGCTCGGCAACTGGTCTTTCGGCGATTACTACAAAGCCGAAGCCATCGAATGGGCGTGGGAACTCATCACGAAAGTGTGGGGCTTGCCGAAGGAGCGCATTTACGCCACGGTTTACAAAACCGACGACGAGGCCGCGACATTGTGGAAAAAAATTGCCGGCCTGCCGGAGGAGCGCGTGCAGCGTTTCGGCGAAAAAGACAATTTTTGGGAAATGGGCGAAACCGGCCCGTGCGGTCCGTGCTCGGAAATCCACATCGATCTCACGCCCGATAAATCCGGCGCGAGCCTCGTGAATGCGGGCGATCCGCGCGTGATGGAAATTTGGAATCTCGTTTTCATTCAATACAATCGCGAAGCGGACAAGTCGCTCAAAGAGCTTCCGGCCAAGCACGTGGATACCGGCATGGGCTTCGAACGCGCGCTTGCGATTCTCAACGGAAAAAATTCCAACTACGATACCGATCTCTTCTTGCCCCTCATCGACAAAGTGAGCGCGCTCTCCGGCAAGGGCTATGATTTCGCGAACGGCATGGCGCATCGCGTGCTTGCGGATCACATTCGCTGCTTGACCTTCGCGATTTCCGACGGCGCATTGCCTTCGAACGAGGGCCGCGGTTACGTGTTGCGCCGCATTTTGCGCCGCGCCGCGCGTTTTGGCCGCAAGCTCGGCATGCACGAGCCGTTCATCTACAAACTCGCTCCCACGCTGGTTGAAATCATGTCCGGCGCCTTCCCTGAGTTGCGGGAAAAACACGAGTATGTCAGTCGCGTGATTAAAGCTGAAGAAGAGAGCTTCAATCAAACGCTCGATCGCGGGCTTGAAATTTTCGAAGGCATCTCCGGCAAGTTGCAAGCGGCAAATGGCAAGACGATCTCCGGCGAAGATGCTTTTCGTTTATACGACACCTACGGCTTCCCGCTCGATCTCACCCAACTCATGGCGCGCGAACGTAGTTTGTCGGTTGATGAAGAAGGTTTCAATGCCGCAATGGAAAAGCAGCGCGAGCTATCGCGCGCTGCCGGCGCTTTCAAAAGCTATGACAACCTTCGCCCCGAAGAATGGCGCGAAGTGAGCAAAGGCAACGCCTCGCGTTTCGTTGGCTACAGTGACTATGACGTCTCCACAGAGATTCGCCGCGTGCAGCAAGAGGGCGAGCGCGTTCTCCTCACGTTGGCAGACACGCCGTTCTACGCTGAGTCCGGCGGACAAGTGGGCGACAAGGGCCGCATTGAAGGCGAGGGGTTCGAAATTGAAATCAGCGACACGCAAAAAATTGGCTCGCACATCGTGCATGTCGGCAGCCTCGTTGCAGGCAATCTCGGCGACCCGCGCGTGGTGGCGAAGATCGATCGCGAAGCGCGACTCGATACCGCGCGCAATCACACGGCGACGCACTTGCTGCATCGCGCGCTGCGCGACACCATTGGCAAGCACGTTTCGCAAGCCGGCTCGCTGGTTGCGCCCGAGCGTTTGCGCTTCGACGTGACGCACTTCGAAAAGATCAGCCACGGGCAGATGCAAGATATTGAAGGCCTCGTCAACGAACACATTCGCATGGATTTGCCCATCACGACTACGCAGATGCCATACGACGAAGCGCGCAAGCTCGGCGCAATGGCGATCTTCGAAGAGAAGTACGGCGACATCGTGCGCGTGGTAAAGATCGGCGACTACTCGCTCGAATTGTGCGGCGGCACGCATTTGCAGCACACCGGCGAAGCGGGCATGTTTACTTTGTTGAATGAATCTTCCGCGGCCGCGGGCATTCGCCGTCTCGAAGCCGCAACCGGAAAAGGCAGTGAACATTTGCTGCGCCGCGAGCGTCAATTGCATGAAAGTCTGCGCGCGCTGCTCAATGTTTCGAGCGAAGAGTTGTTGGACAAAGTACACGAGCTGCTCGAACATCGCAAACACATGGAGCGCGAGCTGCGTGCGATGCGCCACAAACTTTCGCAGCAGGAGATCGGCGCGCTCGTGCAACGCGCGGAAACGCTCAACGGTTTTCGCTTGATCAGCGCAAAAGTGGAAGCGACCGACGCGGAAGAGCTGAAAGCGATGAGTGATACGCTGCGCGAAAAACTCGGCAGCGGCGTGGGCGTGCTCGCCGCAGTGATGGACGGCAAGCTTTCATTCGCGTGCGTGGTCACGGATGATTTGATCAAAAATAAAAATCTCAAAGCCGGCGACCTCGTGAAGCGCGTCGCGCAAATCACCGGCGGTTCCGGCGGCGGCCGTCCGCATCTCGCATTGGCCGGCGGCAAAGACGTGCAACGTTTGCAAGAAGCGCTGTCGAGCGTGGCGCAAATCGTGAAGGAGATGACCAATCGTTAGCGCAACGGCACATGCTCCTCTCGTCACTTTCTCCGGCGATGAATCGCTCGAGGAAAAAGTCGACGGCAAGCACAAGCTGCGCGTTGCAGATCGCTTCGCAGCGTTATGCGCCAACGGCCGCGCCGGTTATTTCGTTTTGATTGATCCCGATAAATGGGAACTCTCGCAGCTTGCGGACATGGCCGCGGCCGCGAGCGAGGGCGGAGCCGACGCGATTCTCATCGGCGGCAGTTTGATCATGGCTCCGAATTTCGACGAGATGGTGGCTGCCATTCGCTCTGCGGCGAGCATTCCGTGCCTCATCTTCCCGGGCAGCGTGATGCAAATTTCCAAACATGCGGACGCGATTCTCTTTCTCTCCCTCGTGAGCGGGCGAAATCCCAGTTACTTGATCGGCGAGCAAATGAAGGCCGCGCCGCACATTCGTCATCTCGGCCTCGAAACCATCCCCACGGGTTACATGTTGATCGAGTCGGGCCGCGTCACTTCCGTAGAGTTTATGAGCAACACGCGCCCGATTCCGCGCGACAAGAATGACATCGCGAAAGCCACGGCGCTCGCCGCGCAATATCTCGGTATGAAGTTGATTTATCTCGAAGCCGGCAGCGGCGCGCAACACGCCGTGCCGCTCGAAATGATCTCTGCGGTTTCTTCATATGTGAACATTCCCGTCATCGTCGGCGGCGGTATTCGCACGCCCGAAGCCGCGGCGCAGTGCGTGAACGCAGGCGCGTCGTTCGTGGTCACGGGCAATGTCTTGGAGAAGGATGAAGGCCGAAGCTTGATTCGAGAATTTGCCGAGGCGATTCACAACGCCGCGCGTCCTTCTGCTGTCATTCTGTAAGAATCTTCCCTCGTGCTCGGAATGAAGCGGATATATACCGAGTACGCTTAAAGATTTTTCTAAAAGTGTTCGGAACTGTGGCAAGCTTCAAAGAATTTTCATTGAAAGCCAAAAGAGGTGAGATCATGGAAACCACGACCGTTCAACTTAAAATCCCGACGGCCCAATACAAACTTGTCGAGGAAATCGCGTCGCAAAGCCGGAAAATGATTGATGAAATTCTTGCCGCGTTTTTATCGGAAAGGATAGAACGCGAAGCGCGTTTGCAAGAAGCGCGGCAGCTTATGCGACAATTGGGCAAAGGTTTGGGCGATGGCAAGCCTCCTCACGATGCTGCCGATAATCATGATGTGTATCTTTACGGCAAGCCCCGGCCATGAAACGCATCTTTATCGATAGCTGGGCATGGGTGGCTTTAGTGGATCGGCGAGACAGCAAACATGAGCGTGCCGACCAAATAAATGAAAAGTTGCTTGAAGATGGATATTTTTTCGTTACGAGCAATTTTGTTTTCGGCGAAGCGCTTACCACGTTGCGGTATCAGGTTGGTTATGAAGAGGCCTTGCGCTTTCGCGAAATTTTCACCCGGCTTATTAAAGGCAGGTTGCTGAAGGTTTTCCGCGTCACCGAAGCCGTCGAAGAAGAAGCCTGGCAAATTTTCACAAAGTATCACGACCAGGATTTTTCTTGGGTGGATTGCACCTCGTTTGCTCTCATGAACAGAGAGAAGCTGAAAGAAGCTTTCACCGAAGATCATCACTTTCGCGTAATGGGATTCATCACGCATTCATAAACGAAGAGCTTTTGTTAAACTCAGGACGACATGATCGACATACATTCGCATTTATTGCCAGGCATAGACGACGGTTCGGAAAATTGGGAAGAGTCGATGCGCATGGCGCGCTCGGCCGTACAAAGTGGAACGACCGAAGTCGTCATCACCCATCACCTCCTCGACAACACGCAATACAAGCTCGAAGCGGAAATCCTCGCCAAGTATGACGAGATGCAGCAGCGTTTGGAAGAAGCAAACGTTCCACTCAAATTGCACCTCGCCGCGGAAATCTTTTATCAGCCCGATATGGAATTGGATCACCGCATCTCCACCTTCAACAACAATGGCCGCTACTTCCTCGTCGAGTTTCCCATGCAAGGCATTCCGCGCGGCGTGGATGAGAAGTTCTTCGATCTCATACTCAACGGCAAGACGCCGATCATTGCGCACCCCGAACGGAATTTCGGAATTTTGAGAAATCCCGACCGCGCGTATGAATTCGTGCAGCGCGGCGCGCTCTTGCAAATGAACGCGGGCAGCCTCGAAGGCAAATACGGCGAAGGCGTGAAAGCGCTGGCCATGGCGTTGCTCAAAAGCCGCTTGATTCATTTCATCGGCAGCGACGGCCACAACGATCAACGCCGCCCGATGCGCATCGGCATGATCTACAACACCATTCGCGAACTGTGGGGCGAACGCACGGCGCAATTGATGTTTTACGAGCATCCGCGCAAAGCGCTGTTGGGAGAAGACATCAAAGCGCCGGAGCCGTTGCCGGTTGAGCCAGTGCAAAAGCGCTCGTCCTTCAGCCCGTTCAATTTGCTGCGCAAGCTGGTGGCGAAAGGCGCGTGATTAAACAACAAAGCGCTTCCGCTGAGAAAATCTGTTAGAACTTTTGTTTGATTTTCTACCGGCAGCAGGTTGTCTCATCGTGGAATTTTTGCTTTCTTACGGCAAGGTTGATTCGCAGCGCGTCTAGCCATTTGCCATTCAGAAGAATCTTTTTGCTTGCTGTTATGCATTCCAGTGTTCAAAAAGTTTCCTTCTGAATGACGGATACAAGGCGCCTTCAAACAAGCTTCATACGGGAACATGTCCCTTTGACGAGCGTTCATAACCAACAACAACGCTCGCACATTTTATGTTCGGAATCTTAAACTCCACACTTCTCTGGGCGCTGGCTGCGATTGCGGTGCCGATCTTGATTCACTTCCTTACGCGGCGCAAGTTGCGCGTCGTGGCGGTGAGCACTATTGCCTTCCTCAAACGCCTCGAGCGCGAAAACATTCGCCGGCTCAAATTGCGGCAATTGCTGCTGCTTTTGTTACGCATGCTGATCGTCGCGTTGCTCGTGCTCGCGTTCGCTCGTCCCACATTGCGGCAACAAACCTCCGCGCTTGCCCAGCGCGCCCGCGCTACGGCGGTGATCATTCTCGACAACTCCATGAGCATGGCTGCCGCGCCCGACGGGGTTTCGCTTTTATCCTCGGCGCGCAAGCATACGCAGAGCATTGCGAGCATGTTTGCGAGCGGCGATGAATTGCATCTCATCACCGCGGCGCAGCCGGCGAAAATCGTTGCGGGCAGCCCTTTTCTTGAACAAGAAAAATTTCTCGAAGCCGTGAGCGCCGCGCCGCAAACGTGGGCGAACACCGATCTCAACGCTGCGTTTGCATTGGGCCGCGATATTCTTTCGCGCTCGCGCAACGTCAATCGCGAGCTCTATCTGCTCTCCGACGGCCGTGCAGAACTTTCCGCGCAAGCGCCCGAGTTGCCCGGTGTGCGTGCGTATGCGTTGCACGATGGCGAAACCGGCAACAACAATCTCACATTGAGTGATGCAAAACTTGCCAATCAAATCTTCGAGCGCGGCAAAAGTTTCGAAGTCGTTGCGACCGTTGCGAACACGGGCGCGAACGAGGCGCGCAATCAGCTTGTGCATCTTTATCTCAACGGCAAACGTGTCGCTCAACAAACCGTCGACGTGCCCGGGCAGAGCCAACGCTCTGTCACGCTGCGCGCCGTGCCGGATAGCGTTGGTTTCATGAGCGGTAAAGTCATGCTCGAGGACGATGCGCTCGTGCTCGACAACGTGCGCCACTTCACTTTTCACATTCCAAGCCGACGCCGTATTCTCGCCGTGAGCGAGCGCGTTGAAGCTTTGGCCTATCTCCGCGCGGTGTTGCATGACGAGAGCGCGGGCCATACTTGGAAAGAAATCGCAGCAAAAGATTTCTCCGCCGAACGCTTGGAAAATTACGAAGTTCTCGTGCTGGAAAATGTGGCGCGACTTCCGGAGGGCATGGCCGGCCGTTTGGTGCAATTCATAACCGCCGGCGGCGGTGTGATCTTTTTTCCCGGCAGTGAAGTTGATTTGCGCCATTACAACGAAACGCTTTTTGCGCAAACGAATCTCGGCGCGTTCGGCGAGACGTTGGGCAGCCTCGAAGCGCGAGAAAACTTCTTCAAGCTCGGGCAGATTGATTTCTCGCACCCGCTGTTCGCGAACGTATTTGAGAAAAACGCCAAAGGCCCGCAGATCGAATCGCCGCAGTTTCGTTTCGCCGTGCAATTGCGCTTGAATGCCGGCGCGAAGTCCGTGCTCGATTTTAGCAACGGGCATCCGTTTCTCGTTGAGCGCCAAATCGGCCGCGGCAAAATGCTCGCCTTTACTTCCGCGCCGGATCCGCGTTGGTCCGACTTTGCCTTCAAAGGCGTGTTCGCGCCCTTGCTGCACCGCAGCGCCGCGTATGTGATGCAGAACAACGAAACGCAACAAGAGAGCGCCCGCATCGGCGAGGAATTGACCACGATACTGCGCGCGCCCGCAGAAGAAGTCTTCGTCGAGTTGCCGAATGGCGAACGCTTGCAAGCGCCAGTCAACGTTGTCGGACAAAATTATCAAGTGCGCGTGCCAGAGACTGATCTGCCCGGCTTTTATACTCTGTGGAATAAAGATCAAGTTCTGCACAAGTGGGCCGTGAATTTCAGCGCGGAAGAAATGAGCGCAAATATTGTTGCGCAAGAGAAACTTGCGGCGGCTTTGGGCGTGAAAGAAATAGTCGAGCTGCCGAAAGACGGCGACCTGCGCGCGAGCATTGAAAGCGCGCGCTACGGCTCGGAGTTGTGGCGCTGGTTCCTGCTCGCCGCGATCATTGCAATGATCGTCGAAATGTTGCTCGCGCGCAGCAGTGTTGCGCAAACGCCCGCGCTTGACGGCAAGCCTTCAGCAACTGCAACCCGCGCACGTTCGACTGCGTCCGCAGTGTGAAGCGCGAAGCATAATGATCCTTGATCCTGGAGGCTCGATACTTTTCTTATCCAGCGTCAAGGATCGAGCAACCAGCATCCAGCACGAAGGAGCTTTTATCAAACAAAAAATTTTGCACGAAACCGGAACGCGCCTGCGCGAGCGCGCCGTGCTCGTGGGGCTGAATTTGCCCGGCCACACGCGTTATGCGAGCGAGTCTTCGCTGCAAGAGTTGGCGCAATTGGCCGACACCGCGGGCGCCGACGTGATTGAAAAAATTCTGCACGCGCGACCGAAGATCGATCCCGCGTATTTCATCGGCCAGGGCAAAGCCGATTTCATCGCCGCGCTCGTTGCCGAACAAGATATCGACGTCGTCATCTTCGACGACGACCTCTCGCCCGGCCAATCCGCCAATCTGGAAAAACTTTTCGAAACAAAAGTGCTCGATCGCAGCGGTTTGATTTTGGATATCTTCGCGCGCCGCGCCCGCACCCGAGAAGCACGCACACAAGTCGAGTTGGCGCAGTTGGAGTATCTCCTACCTCGCCTCGCCGGACAATGGACGCACTTCACACGGCATGCCGGCGGCATCGGTTTGCGCGGCCCCGGTGAAACGCAGCTTGAAACCGACCGCCGCATCGTGCGCCAACGCATCGCGCATCTCACCAGGGAATTGCAAAAGATCGAGCGCCAGCGTGCGGTGCGGCGCCAGCATCGCGAAAACGCATTCAAAGTTGCGCTCGTGGGATATACCAACGCGGGCAAATCAACTTTATTGAATGCGTTGACGGAAGCGCAGGTGTTTGTCGAGAATCGCTTGTTCGCAACCCTGGACCCGACCGTACGCGTGCTGCGCAACGAGAGCGACGGTTTTCACCAAGACGCAGGCGAGATTTTGTTGATCGACACCGTCGGCTTCATTCGCAAGCTGCCGCATCATTTGGTCGCCTCATTCAAGAGCACGCTCGAAGAAGCGCGCGAAGCGGAACTATTGCTGCACATCATCGACGTCACGCACCCGGATTTCGAGCAGCACATCAAAACCGTGCGCGAAGTGCTCAACGAATTGGAGCTGGGCGAATATCCGGTGCTGCACGTGTTCAATAAAGTGGATGCCTTGCACGAGCCCGGTTTGATTACGCGCTTGCGCAATGAATATGCGCCCGCGGTGATGATTTCCGCGGAGCGCAAAATGTTTTTGGACGAGCTGCAAAGCCGCATCGTGGAATGCGCGACCGCAAACGTTGTCGAGTTCGAAGCCGAGTTGCCCCTCGCCGAACCCGCCATGCTCGCGCGCATTCATCGCATGGCCAATGTGCTCGAGCGCCGCTTCGAAGACGATCGCGTCATCATCAAGCTGCGCGCGCGCCAACCCGCAGCAGATCAAATTCGCCGCTTCTTGAATTTTCATCCGACGCCGGCGTAGCCGCCGCTTTAGTGAGGTCATTCTGTAAGAATCTTCCCTGGTTCTTGAAAAGGACTTTCTTTTAAGATTTGTGCCAAGCGCGAGGGAAGGTTCTTCCGGAATGACAAGATGTGGATGAGGCGTAATCAAAAAAATCTCCCGCGGCAATCATAAACCCACGAGCCCGTAAAGCGTTTCTCCTCATGCCCCTCCAAATTCTAGTCGTCGATGACGAGCCGCAAATTCGCGCAATGTTGGGCGGCTTGTTGCAAGACGCCGGCCATCACGTACACACTTCCAGCTCGGGCGAAGACGCGCTCGCGCTTCTGCAACAACAATCCGTTGATCTTATCCTGCTCGACATGCGTTTGCCCGGCATAACCGGCCTTGAAGTTTTGCAACGCATGCAAGAGCAACATTTCGCCATTCCCACGGTGATGATTTCTGCGCACGCGGATATCGAGCTTGCGGTGCAAGCCACGCAGCGCGGCGCATATAATCTGCTGGAAAAACCCATTCAACCCGAGCGCGTGTTACTCGAAGTGCAACACGTCGCGCATCGTTTAGAATTGGAGCGCGAGCGCGATACTTTGCGCCAGCGTGTAGGCGAAGTTGGCGAGATGATCGGCGAAGCGCCCGTGATGCAGCAATTGCGGCGCGCAATTCAAAAAGCCGCGCCTTCGGAGGCGCGCGTGCTTATCACCGGCGAGAACGGCACGGGCAAAGAATTGGTCGCCGAAGCGATTCATCGCCAAAGCCTGCGCGCGCGCGGTCCGTTCGTGCGCGTGAACTGCGCCGCGATTCCGCGCGAGTTGATTGAGAGCGAGTTGTTCGGCCACGAGC
The DNA here is from genome assembly GCA_037444905.1 of bacterium. GTDB lineage: Bacteria > Zhuqueibacterota > Zhuqueibacteria > Zhuqueibacterales > Zhuqueibacteraceae > JABWAN01. The sequence goes on from JBBILN010000087.1 coordinate 25,851, forward strand.
GCGGCGCATTCACCGGCGCTACGAAGCGCAAGATCGGTTTGATCGAGCAAGCGCATGGCGGCACTCTGTTTCTCGATGAAGTCGGCGACATGGCGCTCGAAACGCAGGCGAAGCTGCTGCGCGTGTTGCAGCAGAATGAATTGCTGCGCGTGGGCGGCACGCAAGCCATTCGCTTCGACGTGCGCGTGATCACCGCCACAAACAAAAATCTCGAAGCCGAAATTCGCGCGGGAAGATTTCGCGATGATTTGTTTTTCCGTCTCGCGGTGTTGCCCATTGAAGTGCCGCCCTTGCGTGAACGCGGCGAAGACATTGCTTTGCTGGCGCAATACTTTTTGCGGCAGATTGCGAATGCTTACGGACGACGACCAAAGAGTTTGAACGCCGGCGCGCTACAACTACTCATGTCGCACGCGTGGCCCGGCAACGTGCGCGAGTTGCGCAACAGCATCGAGCGTTTGATGATTATGACCGAAGCAGAAACGTTGACTGCGGAGCATGTGCGACAAGCGTTGCCTGCGTCGGCGCATGCGCCCTCGGTTGCAAATGAACAGAAGCCGCCGGCGGCGAGCACGTCTGCATTTGATGACAAACTCTCCATGCGCGAGCAGCTTGAAAATTTCGAGCAGCGCTTGCTGCGCCATTACTTCGATCTCTCCAAAGGCAACGTGAGCGAGATGGCGCGGCGGCTGCGCACGGATCGCGCGAATTTGCATCGCAAACTGCAGAGTTATGGCATCAAATAGATGCGCCGCCGTTTGCCAAGTGACTGCGCATCTCTAGCATTGCCATTCCGGAGAAATCTTTTTACTCGCTGGAGATATTGCGGAGTGCTTAAAAAGATTCCTCCGGAGATACTCTATAAAAAGTCAAGGGCGGAGAATTAAATGTTGTAATGCCTCAGTTACCGGTGGAGTAGCGCAGGCGTCCCCGCCTGCAGACAAGGATGTCTGCGCTACGTTTTCCACCAATAACTGAGGCATTACTAAATGTTGGTTTTTTTTTCGGCGCGAAACGGCGTTTGGGTTTTGAGCAGCGCAT
>JBBILN010000088.1:0-26866 GCA_037444905.1 bacterium
TCACACGATAGTGATAGAGCATGTTCGCGCTCAAACCTGATAAAATGACCGAATGGCTAATGACCAATGACCCATCGAGCGCTGTAGTATTGCCGTAGCTCGTGGTCAAGCCATATTCCACTTGCGAATCGCTGCTTTCGGTTGTGGTCCACGTGATCGTGCCGCCGGAACTGGTGATGTTGCTCGCAGCCACGCTCGAAATCACCGGCGGGGTCACATCACCGCCGCCGCCCGAACTGAAGGCTTCGATCTCTGCCAAGCCCACATCCGCGCCGTTCGCGCTCGTTACCGTAAAACGCAACCATGAGATGGTGCGCGAACTGAACGTTACTTGCGTCGCCGTGCCGTTGTTGTTCAACGCGCCAACATTCACGGCCGCGCCGGAACTAAAGGTCAATTGCGCGCCGAGCACCTGCACGCCGGTCACCGGACGATCATACATGACCAAGCGATCGACCGTGACGGGCTGTGACCAATTCAGTTGCAACCACGCGCCCACGCCTTCGCTGTTCGAAGACCACTCTTTGGTGTAATCTCCCGGCCAGCCGTCAATTACGCCGTCAATCGCTTTGTTCGCGGTTTGACCATATTGTGGCTTCTCGCTGCTCGCTGAGGCCGTGGCAGAGAAAGCGAGATTTCCTCCGCCGCCGCTGGTTGCAGTGGTAAAAGTGAAATCGCTGCTCACGGCCAAATTCCCGTTCGCGTCTTTGGATTTCACACGATAGTGATAGAGCATGTTCGCGCTCAAACCTGATAAAATGACCGAATGACTAATGACCAATGACCCATCGAGCGCTGTCGCATTGCCGTAGCTCGTGGTCAAGCCGTATTCCACTTGCGAGTCGCTCGCTTCGTTTGTGCTCCAAGCAATCGTCGCGCCCGAACTGCTGACATTACTCGCGGCAACGTTTGAAATGGTAGGCGGCGTTGTGTCTCCAACGCTCGGCGACCACGTGAAGTTCACGAAATTCGTGTCCACGCCGTGCGAGGTGTTTGCGATGAGCTCGAACTTGTATTGTCCGCCGGGAGCGGTGTTGCCGCTATTGTCTCTGCCATCCCATGTGTGCTGATGATTCGAATAAGCCGGCAGCGTTGTGTTCGTGAGAAGGTTTTTCACCGTTTGCCCGCTCGCGTTCAAAACTTTGCCTGTCATAGTCGCGTTTGCGATGAGATTATAATTGAACGAAGCGCTCGCGCCGCCGGGCGAGGCCGTGAGATTCAAAATTTCGACGCCGGTATAAAAACGCGAAACGCCGCTACTCGCGCTCCAGGCTTCGATGAGGCCCACGTCATAATAGCCCGGCGCGAAGTTGATACTGCGCGGTTGATTGAAATTTTCCGAAGCATAACCGAGATAATCTTTCCCATACCAGCCCACAACATGAATGCGCCCCTGACCACGATCGGCAACGAATGCGTTGCCGTCGGGATCGGAAGAAATATCATAAAGATCGGAATTGGGAATCGCAATCGTGTGCCACGCCGCGTAACTGCCGCTCGTGCCGCCTTTCGTGAACATGACCACGCGATCGTTGCCGGTGTCGGCGACGTAAATATCGGTCGTAGAAATTGCGCCGCTCGAAACGCGCGCCGAAATGCCGCGCGGCGAGGAGAATTGGCCGTTGCCACTGCCGAAGCTTCCGAGCGAATAAAGAAACGAGCCGCTCAGAGTATACTCGCTCACGCGATGCTGACTCGCGCTCAACACCCAAAGAGAGCTGCCGGTGATTAAAACATCGACGGGATTGGTGAGGCCGGTGAAGTTTGCAACGTGCGTGAACGCGCCGGTTTGAAAATCAAAACTCATGCGCACCACATGATTGTTGCCGGTGTCGGCAATATAGAGATTGCCCGAGGCATCAATATCAATCCCCTCCGGCGCGTTGAACGTGATCTCACCGGCTTGATCGCCATAAACGCCGAAAAGCGTGGCCACGCCGTTTCTGCTGACGATGTAAGTGATCGTGCCGCGCGTTTGATCGAGCGTGAAAGCGGATTCGACGAAATCCGAGCCGGAAGAAAAATAAACGCCGGCCGCGCGCGAGGGATTGGCAAACAAGCCCGGCGCAGTGGATTCGTTCAAAGTGTAATTGAGGCTGAGAAGTTGGCTGGAAGATTGGGCGGAGGCGAGCGTGCTCATCATCCCGAGCAAGAGGAACAAAATGATTTCGTGAAATCGGCGCATGGCAATCTCTCCCGGCTAAAGTGCTTGCGTGGTTTGTCATTCAAACACGCAAGCCTTGCGCCAAGAGGATGAAGGTTACGGCAGGCAAGTTTTCCCGCAATGAAAGGGTAATCGCGCCCCGCGGGTTTGCGCGCGGTTCCAGCGCAATCAAGCACGAGTCGCCATCAAGCCAGAACTGTTTTGCAGAGGCTGCGGCGCTGAGGCAGGGGCTTCGACGCCATCGTTTTCATGATCGAGGCGGAATGAAACAAGCTTTGTTCATGCCGCGCGGCCCGTGCTTCATGACGCTCCCCCTCTGAAAAACTTTAACCATGGGCCAATCAACAGGAGAAGCTTTTGTTGGAAAATTAAAATTGTCTGAACCGCAAAGCACGCATGGAGAACGCAAAGGCTGCAGACCTTCAAAAGAATATCGTCGCAGACATGGTGTTTTTTGCGCAGCCTGGCGAATCTTGCGGTTGCAGTGCGTTGCGGCTTTTTGAGAGTGAAGCATGACGGCATTTCCCGCGCGCAAAAAAGCCCCTGAATGACATGCGAGGCGAAAATTGTAATCAATGCCGCGGAGCACCTCGCTACGGCTGCGATTCAAAAGAACAACGCTTTTTTGGGAAACAGCCCGAAGATGCCCCCGGTATGCCAAAAAAGAATTTTTTCGCCGCGCTGAAAGCGGCCCTTGCGAATCAAATCGCGCAAAGCGAACATGGCTTTGCCCGTATAAACCGGATCGAGAATGAGTCCTTCCAAGCGCGCGACTTGTTTGATGAGATCAATCTCTTCCTGGCTGTTCAAACCGTAACCTTTGCCGACATAGCCATCAATGATGTTGATCTCACTCTTCTTCAAATTAAGCTCAAATCCGAATTTGCGCTTGGCGTCAGCAATGATGCTGAAGATGCGATTTTGAAAGTATGGGGCATCGTCACAAACATTGATCCCGTGGATCTCGGCTGTGATGCCATACACACTGCGCCCGAGCAGCATGCCCGCCAAGGTGCCCCCCGAGCCAACGGCGCAAATCATGTGGTCGAACTCCAAGCGCTGCGTTTTCATCTGGCGCGCGACTTCTTCCATTGCGGCGACGTAGCCGAGCGCGCCGAGCGCATTTGAGCCGCCTTCGGGAATGACGTAGGCCTTGCCGCCTTTGGCATTGTGCTCGTCGGCAATGCGGGCCATGATATCGTCGGCTTGCTCATACTCCTTCGGCGTGATGAACGTGGTCTCCGCGCCGACCAGGCGATCGAGAAAGAGATTGCCATCCAAATCGCCGCCCGTGGGGTCGCGCAGCACGAGATGGCTTTTCATACCTAGTTTAGCGGCCGCCACAGCCGTCGCGCGCGAATGATTGGATTGCGCGCCGCCGCAGGTGATAAGCATATCGCATTTTTCACGACGCGCTTCCGCAACCAGATATTCCAGCTTGCGAACTTTATTGCCGGTTTTCGCCATGCCGGTGAGATCATCGCGCTTGACGTAAATCTCCGGGCCCTCGCAGGCTTGGCCGAGCCGCTCCAATCTTTCAATCGGAGTGGGCATATGCGCGAGGTGTATCTTTTCGGGAAAGCTAATAGGCATCGTAAACTCCATGGCAATTTTTACAGCACTCGAAATTCCGCGATCACCTGCTCAAGTTCTTCGCGCAGGCGATTATAATCTTCACTTCTCGTTTTGCAAACAATGACGTAGACAATTTCACGGCGCGCCACATACGTGCACACCCAAACCGGAAGCTGCGGCATGGTGTGCGTTGCGCCGTTGGGCAGTTCCATTACGAAGAAAGAAGCGTCCATGATTTTCGAAGTCACCGGTGTGACTGGCGCAATCACTAAAGCGGAATCGTGCGTAGTTTGAAAGTGCTCCTGGATTTGTTGAAAGCTCAATCCGGCGAGCGCATGCGACGCGCGCGGCGGGTTGGGCCGCAGCACACCGACCTCCGCAGAGGCGAGCAGACTGTCGCCTTGCATTTTGTGCATCTGCACTACGAATTGTGCCGCTTCGAGCAGCGTGGCAAAAGCCTCTTCTGCCGGCAGAGAATCCGAGGCCTGCACCGCGAGAATTTTCCAGGTGGTATCAGGGGCGCGCAGGAAAAAGCCGAAGCGGTCGTTGTGATATGCCAAGGGGTCATTTGCGCGCGCTCCAGTTGCGCTGCCGGTTTTGCCCAGGTTGGTGGCGAGACGAAGCAAAAAAAGCATGAGAGCCAAGACCAGCACTAACTCTGCCAACATAATGTAGAGTCTTTTGCGGCCGGTTTTCGCATCGGTGGATCGGGAGGTGAGCACGATAGCCCTCGAGTCTTAAGCAGTGAAGGACTGCCGAAAAGCTGCGAGCGTGTGCATGTCGTAATGCGGCGTGGCGCCGCGCTGCGTGCACAGAAAACTCGCAACGAGATTGGCAAACTCTGCAATCTCACGCAAAGAAGCTTTGTGCAAAAGCTGATAAACCATGCCCGCGGTGAACGCATCGCCGGCGCCGGTGGTGTCCGTCACCTGGATCGGCAAAGCCGGCAAGCGGCAACTCCCGTGCGCATTGAAAAGCTCGCAGCCTTCCGCGCCGTAAGTAAGAGCCACGAGTTGAAGCTGGTATTGCTTGATGAGATAATCAGCAAAACGTGCAGTCGTATCGCCCTCTCGCCGCAAGACTCTGGCGATAAGCCCCACTTCCTCTTTGCTCAGCTTCACAACGTCGGCTTGCTCCAGCGCGGCCGGAATGAGAGCCTGCAAGTGCGCTTCGCTGGCGCGCGCATTGACGTCGAAAATTTTTATGGCCTTCGTCGCCGACTGTAGAAAGTCCAAAATCGTTTGGCGCGCGACTTTCGAGCGTTGCGCTAAAGTTCCAAACACCACGGCATCAGCCTGCGGCGCCAGTTCTTTTAGCTTCGCATTGAAGGCGAGGTAATCGAACGCAACGTCGTGGGAGCAGCGAAAGCTGGGAACACCTTTGATGTCGAGCGAAACCAGCACCGTGCCTGTCCCCTTCTTGCGATCAAGCTGCACGTAATCCGTCGCAAGACCGCGATGTGTGAGGGTACGCACCAATTCCTTTCCCATTCCGTCATCGCCCACGCGCGAAACTAGCACACTGTGCAAGCCCAGTTGGTGCGCGTTCATCACCACGTTCGCCGGCGCGCCGCCCAAATGGCGTTGGTCTTGATAAATGTCCCATAACACTTCGCCGATACCAACGAGAAAATTCTTTTTGCTGCGGGTGTGCATGGCAAGCCACTAGGAACGCGTTAATGGTCGTTAAATTTTGAACGGCGCGGGCGTGAACGACAGCACGAAAACCATAAACGTGAGGCACGCGAGTATTTGCCGTTTGAAATCCAGCGGTTCGAGATCATCTTGGGTGGGCGGATGGCGATAGCCGAACCACAACAACATCATCACCAACAGAATCCAGCCGTTGTATTGCACGATGCAGAGCAATGCAAACATAGCCATGTTGACGGGATAAATTTTTTGTCCGCGGTCGCCGAGCAAAGCATAGAGAATGTGGCCGCCGTCGAGTTGTCCGATGGGCAAAAGATTCAGCGCGGTGACGAACAGGCCCGCCCATCCGGCATAGGCGAGCGGATGCAGCAACGTGTCCTGTCCTTCCGGCAGCGGACCCAGCGCGAGATTGCTGAGCGCTTTGAAGAGCAGCGAATCGCCCAAAGTAAACATGCCCTCCGCGCCGGATACGGTTAACACGGTTGACATCTTGAGGCCGAAATAAATGGCCGGCAAAGTTATCGCCAATCCCGCGAGCGGTCCGGCCACGCCGATATCGAAAAGCACGCGCCGATTCGGCATGCGCGCATCCATGCGAATCACCGCGCCTAAAGTTCCGAAAGGCAAAGACGGAAACGGAATGAAGAAAGGCAGCGTGGCGCGAATGCGATAACGCAGGCACATGAGATAATGTCCCATCTCGTGCGCGAACAGAATGGTGATGATGCCGCCGCTATACCAAAAACCGGAAGACAGCCTGCCATCGAGCGAGTAACCGATAAAGAATGTGGAGAGGCACGTGAGCACGAACAACACGAGGTTCAAGCGCGGCTGGTCATTGCGCAGCGCTTTCGCGAGCCACATATTAGCGGGCGTGCCCGTGGTTTCTTGCGAATATTCTTCCCAAGCAGATTGGTTCGGATTGGACATATGATTTCGTTACGATCCTCGTTTGATGATAATGGAAGTTCCTGGCGCAACCGCCAAACTCGTTCGCGCATCGCCCTGCACGAGGCCGAGCTCGAGGCGATCAAAACTGTTGAACAATGCCACCAACTCACCCGGCGCCGCATAGCCATACGAGGGCGTGATGGCCGTGATGCAGATTTGTTTCAACTGAATTGCAAAAGAACTTTTGCCGACGAAATTTTCAAACTCTGTATTAGAGATATTTGTGATCAAATTGCCGAAGCGGTCGCAGTGAATGATCTCTCCCATGAGCGTATCACTTGTTACACGGCATTTGCTCGCGCGCAGTCTCGGCGTGAGTTGTATTGGCATTCCCAAATTGCCAAACGGAACGCCGCCAGCCAAGTGCGCGGCCACGGGCGCAAAAATATCGCGGCCATGAAACGTATTCGAGACTTCCGCGCGCCAATACTCACGCTGCGTCAAATGCACTGCGAGGCATGAACCTTCTTCCGCACAAAAATCGAGCAAGCCGTTCTCCGGCGCAACGAAGTAATGCTCTTCCCAATAACATGCAATCGCTTTGCGCGCCGTGCCGACGCCCGGATCAACCACTGCGACATGAACGGTGCCCGGCGGAAAGTATTTGAACTGCGCAGAGAGCAAAAACGCACCCGCGGCAATATTCTGCGGCGCGATTTCATGAGTAAGATCAACAATCTGCGCCGCGCGATGAATGCCGAGAATCACGCCTTTCATCGCCGCGACATAGCCATCGGCCGCGCCGAAATCCGTGAGCAATGTGATGATGCCGGAGGGCGGAGGCAATTTTTTATTCTTCAAACTCGACACGGCGCATGATAAACAATTGCGCCGCGAGAGTCAACAAGCGCGCAATCATTCTTCCACCTTGATCGCGATGCAACTGATTTCAATGCGGCCGTCGCGCGGCAAGCGGCCCACTTGCACGGTTTCGCGCGCGGGCTTGATGTCCGTGAAAAACTCGCTATACGCTTCGTTGAAAAGTTTGTAATCGTTCATGTCGGTTAAAAATACCGTGGCTTTGACCACGTCTTTGTAATCCATGCCCGCGGCTTTCAACACGGCGCCGAGGTTTTTAAGCACCTGGCGCGTTTCATCTTTGATGTCGCCGATGATCAAATCGCCGGTCGCGGGGTTGATGGCAAGCTGGCCGCTGCAATAGAGCGCATTGCCGATTTTGATGGCTTGACTATAAGGCCCGATGGCCGCAGGCGCATCGGGGGAAGTGACCGGTTCGCGTTTGATCGGCTCCGGCGGCGGTTGCAAAAGCGTGCAGCCGGAAAACAGAATCGCGCTCAACAGCAGAGTCGGTTTCAACATCGGTTCTCTCCTTCCTCGGTTAGAATTGAATGCTCATTCTCAACGAATACGTGAAGTGTGGCACGCCATCTTCATTTTTTTCCAGGAATACTTGAACGACTGCGAATGCTTTTCTGCCAAAGCCGGTTCGAATTTTGGCGCTGTTCTTTTCGCGAAATCAAGCTTGTTGAATGCGGCGTGGGGAAATTGCTGAAGCCAACATTCGGTCAGCGTTTTCTGCGCATTCAATTGTCCCGTCTCCGAAGGCGCGCGATATTTTGCCTTGGGCAAAACGGATAGAATAGCGGCATCATCTGCTAAGAACCAAGCTTCCAATTCACGAATTGCAACACAGACAAACAAATATCTTTTCGCCAACGGCTTGCGCGCTTCGCGCTGAATCTGCGGATCAAACTCTTGCAGAATGCTCTCAATGCAGGGAGATTGATCTCGATCCCAAATGATAAAGCCCGCGCGATAATGCAAATCACGAAACGCTTCCAACAAACTTGGAGCCGCTCGGATCAACTTCTCACGATTGTTCATGCTTCGAATATCAAAGCGCATGTGCGGAAAACTTTTGTGAAGGAGTTTGTCCCAGAACGCGCGGTCTGAAGGTCCTTCCACCCCGACGCCGATGATCATGGAATTCCTCCCAACGTGCCTTGTACCCACAACTCACCGAGGCTAAAGTGTTTTTGAAAACTCGTGATCTCGGCAAACTCAGAGGCGCGTTTTGCTTTCGTGAAGCCTTCGATTTTGTCAAACAGAACAACTTCGTCCGGGGTGAGATAATCTAAAAACGCAGGGTTGTGGGTTGTGATTAAGAATTGCCGCTCATGCGCCGAGGCTCGTAGAATCTGCACAAGGTGTTCGGAGAGATGCGGATGGAGGCCATTTTCCGGTTCCTCGATCGCAATCAGCGTGGCGTGCTGCGCGGTCCAATTCGTGATGACCATAAAAGCCAGCAAGCGAATCGTTCCATCTGATACCGAATTGGGATTGATTGCGCCGCGAATTTTTTCTTCCAAAATTTGAAACGCCCATTGCCCCTCAATCGGTAATTGCGCTGTTTTTATGCCTTGAAATCCAGCAACAGTGCTTTTTAAACCAGCGATAATCGAATCTATTGCGCCTTTGCCGTTCTGCCTTTCAAGCTTATGCAAAATTACAGCGAGGTTTTCTCCGGCCGGACCGAGATCGATATCCGGGATTTCTTTCGCAGGTGTGCGCGCCACTTGTGGGCTAATGTTAAAGAAGCGCCAATTCGAGATAATGTGACGCAGCATCACACACGGCGGGCTAAAGAAGCCGACTCCGAGGGCAAGCCTGGTCGCCTCTTGTTCCGGAACTTTAATCTTGTAAGCATGCGTTTTCTCCACCTCACTTGGATCCACGATCTCAACTTCGCTGGCATTACGCTTGAGATTGTATTTGAGAGATTGATTCCGTTCATCATGAATATCTGCAGTGAGAATTTCGGCGACGACTTTAGGCAAGCCCGTTGCGTTTCTAAGATCAAGCGTGACGTCATAATTGAAAGCTGAGATATAATAGCTTTCGTTCCTCGTTTCAAAACCGACTCTTTCCGTTTCAGAAAAATCCATTTTAAAACCGAGCCGCAAGGGCTTGGGCTGCGCCCTCTCGCGCACTCTTTTGTTGCGAACTTCCGCGGCTCCGCCCCATTCATTTACCGCGGACTCGGCATTTTGCAAAACAGCGTGTTGTAGAAAACGCAGGGCGGAAATCAAATTTGTTTTGCCCGAAGCGTTCGCACCGACCAAGAAATTAATGCGGCCAAGATGAAGCGTTTGCTCCGGCGTTCCAAAGCTTTTGAAGCCTTCGATTCGCAATTCGGTGATCATATTCCAACGCTCCAAAACTCTTGTGAATATATTTGCGCTTGTAATCTCGCCACCAAATCGCCGAACGAATCCATGGCCTCGCCGGTTTGCAGAAGGTGCGCATTGAGCTGCTTCGCCAACAACGCGAGGCGCGCCAACGAGCCGTTCTCATCGTGAAGATGAATGGGCAAAATCGAATTGTTCGTCAGCAAGGGATCCGAGTCAACGGAAATCTCGCCGCGTTCGACGGCACGCGCGAAATCAACTGTGCCCGGAATCGGCGAGAACGCAGCCAGACGAATGCCGACTTTGAGCGAATGCACATACGCCATGCTCAAAATAACTTCGTCGAGCGCTTGGCCGGGCAAGCCCATGAGCACATAAGCATCGAGTTCATTCGGGCCCAAGCCCGCGGCTTGCAAATGCGCCACGCCGGCCGCGAAGGATTCGTTGCTCACTTTTTTGCTCATGTCGCGCTGGCGTTCTTCGCTGCCGCTTTCATACGCGAGCCGCACGGTTTTGAAGCCCGCGCGATACATGAGGCGCGCGGTTTCGGCGTTAATGAACTTCACTTGCAAACCGTTCGGTGTGTGAAAAGTGGATTGCAAATTCTTCGCGATGATGCGCTCGCACAACGGCAGAAAGTGGCGATCGCGATTCGTGAGCAGCGCATCGTCATAAAACGCAAACTCGCGCACGCCCAAGGCCTCGTGCAGCCAATCCAACTCCGCCATCACGTTTTCAATCGAGCGCCAACGATATTGTCCCGACACGATGCGCGAAGCGCAGAATGTGCATTTCAAAGGGCAGCCGCGCGAGGTCATGATCGGCGCGTATGGCAAATTGGGATAAAGATCGAAAACCGGAAAGGGCAATTCATCCAATGTAAAATTTTCGGAAGCCTGCCTCTCTCCCACCCTATTGCCGCGCGCGGCGCCTTCAACCAGATCACAAATCACATGCTCCGCCTCGCCGGCGAACACAACGTCCGCGCCGGAATGTTGGCGCGCGTGCTTAGTGCAGAGCGTCGCATAAATGCCGCCGAGCATGATCGGCGTTTGCGGAAAGAGTTCGCGCAGCACGGCAATCGCTTCTTGCACGCCGGGATACCAATACGTCATGCCGCTCGTAACGAGTATCGCATCCGGCTTCTCTCCTTCTACACAAAGCTGTTTGAATAGCGCGAGCGGCAAACCGTAGCGCGCGTAAATGCGCGGCACGTGGCAATAACATACCGGCTTCGCAATCGGCGTGCGCACGAACTTGCCCGTGCTCCATCTCTGCTGCTGCGGCTGCGCCAGCCCTTGCCACTTGAGTAACGCCGGATGCGCGCGATCCATGCAATCCACCAAACGCACGGCATAACCCTCGCGCCGCAACATGGCCGCAAGATAGAGCAACCCCATGGGCTTGAGCCAAAAATCGTAAGCAGCGAAATCGGTGATCCAGGGATTGATGAGGAGTATGTTTGATCGAGTGGGTGACATTGTTGATGATCGTAGATGGTGGATCGTAGATCGTGGATTGTAGATTGTCAAATCATTTTTTTTACGATCCACGATCTACAATCCACTATCCTCAAGCTTCACGCCCACGAGCTTCTCATACGCTTCAAGATACTTCTCGCTCGTGACGCGCACGACTTCCTCGGGCAAGTTCGGCGCGGGCGGTTGTTTGTTCCATTTAATAGAGAGCAGATAATCGCGCACGAATTGTTTGTCGAAACTCGGTTGGCTGCCGCCGGGTTGATAGCTCGCTTGCGGCCAAAAGCGCGAGGAGTCGGGCGTGAGCAGTTCGTCGATGAGAATCAATTTGCCGTCACGCATGCCGAACTCCATCTTCGTATCAGCGATGATGATGCCGCGCTGCTCGGCCATTGCGCTGGCGCGTTCGTAAATGCGAATGCTATAATCGCGCAACTGCTCTGCGCGCTCATGGCCGATGATGTGCGCGGCGCGTTCGAATGAAATGTTCTCGTCGTGCTGCCCGGCTTCGGCTTTGGTTGCGGGCGTGAAGATCGGTCGCGGCAATTTATCAGACTCTTTCAGCCCGCGCGGAAGTTCGATGCCGCACACGCTGCCTGTCTCTTTATATTCCACCCACCCGGAGCCAGAGAGATAGCCGCGCACGACGCACTCAATCGGCAACGGCTGTGTTTTAGCCACGAGCATGCTGCGGCCGGCAAGCTGCTCGCGATAGGGCAAACACGCGCTCGGATATTCCTCGACATTCAACGACACAAGATGATTCGCGATAATGTCCACCGTGTGTTGAAACCAAAATGCCGAAATCTGCGTGAGCACGCGGCCCTTGTGCGGAATGCCCTGCGGCATGATCACATCGAACGCCGAGAGTCGATCGGTGGCAACGATGAGCAAATGCTCGCCGAGATCGTAAAGATCGCGCACCTTGCCGCGACCGAGGAGGTTGAGTTCGGGAAAGTGGGTTTGAAGCAGTGTTTGAGATGACGTGTTCATTGCAACTAAGCAACTCCAGCCAATGCGAGGTTTTCAAGTGTGACAGAGGGAAGTTGACCTTTACCAAGAATCTCTTTTGCGTCCAAAATTTCGATGCCGACAAGTTGTTCGCTCGGGCCAAAATTCAAAGCAACTTCTTCGCTCAATCGCACCGTACGACACTCATAGTGCCCTTCAAGCAGACGAATGTAAAGAGCGTCGATCTCCGGGTCATAACTGATTCTCATTGGGAAGGCTCCACTAAAAATAAAACGTGTAAACCGTAATGACAACGATCTCGTTGATTTCGTCCTTTATTATTGGGGCGACTTGTTTGATGGCATAGTAGTTTCCATGCCAAAAATTGCTGTACGAGAAATTATATCGGCACAATTCCCGCCCTTTCTTTGCAGGCTCGCGGGAGCCATACCGAATTGCTTCTCGCACCTCAGCTTCGTTTGTTCCGCGCTCAAGGCACTGCTCTTGAGCATGCTTTGTTAATCGTATTGGCTTCACCTCAAACTCAAAACTCAAAACGCATATCCCAACGTCAAGCCCGGCCAAATAAAATAGCTCCCTTCGATGAATATATTGTACGCCGTGAAGCGAAACACGAAACCACTTTCAGCGCGATGCTCAAACCCAAGGCCGGCGTAGCCATAGAGTAGCGAGGCGCTTTCGTCATCATTGAGGCCGATGTCCGTCGTGGCAGTCAAAAAAACGCCGCCACCGGTGAGATAGAGCGATCCACTCTTTGGAATCAAATATATTTTTGCGCCAACGGGAATAAACGCCACAAAAGTCGAACTGCCTCCATCACCGCCACCGTACATCGCCAATCCCGCATCCAATCCGACCGAAGGACTCAGCATGCGTTGATAGTAAAACGAATACAAAAAGCTATTGCCGAGCAATTCAATGCCGGTGGAATTGCGCAGTTTCACGCGACTGTTGTTGCTCTCTCCTGCCTTCGCGCTCTGCGCGCACATGAACAACAACAAAGCGGCGGCGCAAACATGCAAAATTCTCTTCTGCATTTCTTCTCCTTGTGCCAGCGATTCGAAATCAATATAAAAATGGAGGCCGCAAAAGCAAAGGAGATTATTCGAGAGCTAACGCGACCGCAATGAAACGGCGAACACAATAGCGATTGCTGCGCACGGCTGTGCGAGCACAAGCATATTGACATCGTTTTGCAGTTTAAGCGATGACACGGAAATTCCACTTCAATGAGTTGTTGGATTGAGGGAGGGTTTTGAAACTATGGCTCCCTCAATCCGACAATTCACGTTTCCCTCAATCCGACCCTTCCAACACCGGCGCTTTTCCCAACACTTCTTCAATCGTCAACAGATGCATTTGCCCGAGATTCAACGCACGGAGGCCGGCTTCGATCTTTTCGCGATCACCCACCACAACGATCGCGATCTTTTCTGGATCAACGTATTTCTTTGCGGCCGCGAGCGCTTGCTCTTTGGTCACCGCCAGAATATTCGTGACGTAATCATTAAAATAGGTGTCTGGCAAACCGTATGTGACCAGTTCGGCGATCTGCGAGGCAATCTGTCCAGCAGTTTGAAAACTGCTGGGGTAGCTGAGCGCCTCATAGTTCTTTGCCCGTTGCATTTCTTCCTCTGAAATCTCGCCGCGAATGCCGTTCAGCTCCTTCATGAATTCGACGAGCGCCTTGTCGGTGGCATCGGTCTGCACCGAAGCCGAAGCAGCAAATGGCCCAGGCAAGTGATTGAAGCTAAAGCTCGAGCCTGCGCCATAAGCATAGCCGTGCTGCTCGCGCAAATTTTGATTGAGCCGCGAAGTGAAAGACCCGCCGAGAATCGTATTCATCACCGTGATCGCATAATAATCTTCCGTAAGGCGCGGCACGCCAATGCGGCCGATGCGGATCACGGATTGCGCCGCGCCAGGTTTGTCGACGAGATAGATTTGCCGGTCTGCAACTTGGTTTGCTTCAGGCCAAGTGGGTGTGGACACTTTTCCGGCTTTCCACTTTCCAAATGCGGCTTCGAGTTTTGGCAAAACGCTTTTGGCGGTTACGTCGCCCACGACGATGAGATGCGCGTTGTTGGCAACGAAGTGCGCCGTGTGAAAACTCTTGAGGTCCTGCGCCGTAAATGCGCGCAGAGTTTTTTCCACGCCGCCGGTGCGCTGGCCGTAGGGATGTTGCTCGCCAAACAGCGTACGATTAAAAAGAACGGCTGCAATGGCATTGGGATTGTCGTGCGCCTGCGCGAGTGAAGTCAAACGTTGCTTGCGCTGCCGCTCCAATTCCTCCACTGGAAAAGTCGGCCGCAAGGCGACGTCCGACATGATCGCGAGGGCTCCATCCAAACGCGTGAGCATGGTATGCAACGAAATCGCAGAAGTGTGATAACCCGCACTCGTAGAAAGCGCAGCGCCGAGAAAATCGATTTCATCCGCGATTTGCAGGGCGGTGCGCGCGCCCGCGCCTTCGTCGAGCATGGCAAGCGTCATGCTTGCGAGTCCCACTTTATCCGCAGGGTCCATCGCCGTGCCAACTTTGAGCTGCAACGCAATGTCCACCAATGGCACTTGATGCTTCTCAATCAACGTAACTGGGATGCCGTTCGAAAGCTTGAGATGTTGGATGGGCGGTACTTTCAACGCCGGCGGCGGGCCCAGCTCGGGCGGTTTGGCGCGATCGGGAGCTTGAGCAAGAACCAATTGCAGCGCAAGCAGAGAAAATGCCGCTAGCGTTCGTCGGAAAAAAGAAATGGCCGTTGTCATATTCGTGCGTTTATCCTATTTTGAGTTATTCATCATTCAGCATCATTTTTTGTAGCATCCCGAATCAAGAAACCAGCTTCAAGCATTGCCTCAATCCGTGCCCTTTTTCTTCGGCTCATATTTTTGAGCTTCTCCCGAAGCCAAATCCACTTTGCCTTGCGGCACGATGCTGAGCACGACGCGCGCGTGGCTGGGTAGATAGGTCAAAGCCGCGGTGCGAATGTCATTCGGTTCTAAAGCTTGATAGCGCGACAAATCTTCGTTGAAATAATCCGGATTGCCGGCGCTCTTATAATAACCGTTGAGGCGATCGGCTTTCGCGCTGACGACTTCCAAGCCGGAGAGAAAATTTGCTTCGTATTGATTCAACGCGCGCTGCAATTCGCGCGGCTCCGGCGCGGTTTGTTTAAGGCGGTCGATCTCTTCTTGAATCACCTTCTCCAGCTCTGCCAAAGTGTGGCCGCTGCGCGCGGTGGCCATGATCGCAAAGAACGAAGCCAAACCCTGCGAGGCCTGAAACGCGGAAACCTCTTGCGCGATCTGCAAATCATAAACAAGCCGTTTATACAGCCGCGAGTTTTTGCCGCCGGCGAGCACATTGGCCACGATATCCAATTCCGCGTCGCCGGGCGCGAGCGAAGGCGGCGTGAGCCATGCCATATACAAGCGCGGCAATTGCACGCGATCCTCGAACACGAGGCGCTTCTCCTCATTCAACACCGCGGGCGGCGCATCGATGAGCGCGGGACGCGCACGGCCCTGCACGTCGCTGAACCATTTCTCCACCAGCGCGCGCGCTTGGACAGGGTCAATATCCCCTGCAACCACTAGACTCGCGTTCGAAGGCGTGTAATATTTTTTGAAGAACTCCACCACGTCCTCATACGAAGCCGCGGTAAGGTCTTCCATATAGCCGATCGTCGGCCAATGATAAGGATGATTCGGCGCAAACAAGCTTTCGAAAAGAATAACGGAGGCCATGCCGTAAGGCTGATTCTCCACGCGCTGGCGGCGCTCGTTTTTCACCACGTCGCGCTGGCCGTCGACTTTCTCCGGCGACATGGCTTCGAGCAAATAGCCCATGCGATCGGATTCCAAAAACAGCGCCAACTCGAGCGCGTTTTTCGGAACGTCTTCGAAATAATTCGTGCGATCGGTATTGGTCGAGCCGTTGTTGTTACCGCCCGCGGCTTCGAGCCATTGATCGAACGCGCCCTCGGGCACATGCCCCGAGCCTTCGAATAAAATGTGTTCGAACAAATGCGCGAAGCCGGTGCGGCCCAATTTTTCATTGCCCGAGCCGACATGATACCATAAATTCACAGTCACCGTCGGTGTGGTGTGATCTTCGTGCAGAATCACATTCAAGCCGTTGGGCAAAACAAAGCGCTCAAAAGGAACCGTCAACTTCGTTTGCGCCGAGGCCGTAGTAACGAGCAGAAGCAATGGCAGGAGCAGCATGGACCACAATTTTTTCATAGCGTTCTCCGTTAATTACGTGAAAAGGCCGCGAAAGAGCGGACGTGAATACGTTGTTCGTCCTCCTGGAGATGAATAAAATGCGGCCGCGCGCCGTCGGCAAACCAGTTGCCGGCGTTGTGCGGATCTTGGCGACGCGTGACCAACAAAACTTCCGGCTCATTGACCCACTCGCGCAAGATCACGCGCGAGGACAGCAACGCGAGCCGCAAACGCACAACG
This sequence comes from bacterium, assembly GCA_037444905.1. Classification (GTDB taxonomy): domain Bacteria; phylum Zhuqueibacterota; class Zhuqueibacteria; order Zhuqueibacterales; family Zhuqueibacteraceae; genus JABWAN01. Next base: position 16,409 of record JBBILN010000088.1, read on the forward strand.
AGCCATGAGGCCGCAAGCAGTAACACACTTTTTTGTCGCATTCTTCTTCTCCAAAATAGCGCGCCAATCTATGGCAATTCGCAACAGAAAGCAAGCAGCAAAAGCCGAGCGTAGCATTCCGCTGCCGGAATTTTGATTTTAAAATTTTCCAACCGAATCAAACTCGCAACGTCTAACGCGGTGCAATGAAGATGCAAGAGCATGAGAAAGCGACAGCGCAGCTTAAGTTTTCGGAGGCCGAACTGCTCGCGGGTTGCCGCGCCGGTAAGCGTGAAGCGCTGGAAGCATTGATCAAACAATATCAGCCCGCGGTGCTGCGCGTTTGCGTTTCCATGCTTGGCAGCCGCGAAGTCGAAGATTTGGTGCAAGACATCTTCATCAAAGTCCTGAAAAAAATTCAAAACTTCGAAGGCCGGGCCGCGCTGTTCACGTGGATTTATGAAATCACGGTGAATCACTGCCGCGATGAGCTGCGCAAACGCAAACGGCGGCGCTGGTTTTCACTGCACGCGCTGCCGCAAGAAACCGTCGAGCAAATTCCGCTGGAGGAAGCCTCGGCCAGCGAGCAAATGGAAGCCGGTGAAATGCGGCAACACCTTCGCCGTGCTCTCAATCAGTTGGAACCGAAGTATCGGGAGCTGGTCGTGCTGCGTGATTTGGAAGGATTGAGTTACGAAGAAATCGCGCAAGCCCGCGGCCTCGCCGAGAAGCTGGTGAAATCGCGGCTGTATCAAGCGCGGCAAATTTTGGCGGCAAGCATGAAAAAATACCTCGAGGAGGTTGCACATGTCTGAGACGGTACAAATTCTGGAGCACGTTGCAGACGCGGTGTTGTGGCAGTGGCGCAAGCAGGAATTGGATTTCCCGACGAGCGCGGCGGTGCAGCAACATTTGCAAGGCTGTGCTGCCTGCCAATTGCGCGCACAAGCGGTGAGCCGTTTGGTTGACGAAATGCAAAGCTCGCATCACGCGATTCAGCCGACGCTGGCCGAACAAATGCACCTGCTGCGCGCCATGGAAGCCCGCTTCACTCCGCGGGCAAAATCACCCGCCCTCGTTGAAATCAGCCACAGCCTGGTGCGTTGGCTGGCCCCGGCGATTGCGATCTTGGCCGCGGTCTTCATTCTATGGCGCGAGGAAGCGACGAGCACGAGCGGCGTGTTTTCACAAACGCGCGAAGCGAAATTGCTCATCACTGCAGACGATGAAGACCTGCAGCAAACCTTATTGGAACTGGCGCTCTCATCGGAAGAAAATTCGAGATGAATTATGAAAGATAAAGTTTGGGTCGCGGCTGCATTTGTGTTGACCTTTGCGGCCGGTGTATTAGTAGGCGCGATTATCGTGCGGCACTTCGGTGCTCCCCGCTTGCCGATGGCGCCTTTCAGCGAGCGCGGCGACAAGGATTTTCCCATGCATGGGGAAAGGCCGCCGTTGCCTTCGTTGGATATGCTGCAGAGCCAGCTTGCGCTGAATGAAGCACAGCAGGAACAAGTGGCGATCATTGTGGAGAAATATCGCCAGGAGATGCTGCAGCACGTCGGCCGCATTCGTCCGGCGATGCACGATATGCTCGGCAAAATGCGCATGGAGATCGAAAGCGTATTGACGCCGGAGCAATTGGAAAAATTCCGCCGCGAGTTTCCGCGCCCCGAGCGCAGATTCGGACGGCGGTACGCGCCGCGCGACTCCATGCCGGGAAAGCCCGAATAAAAAATTTTCCAACTTTTTCGCGCCTCGTCGTCTCATAAAACAAAGAGAGCACAACAAGAGCAGCAACGTTGCGATCAACAAGCGCCGCAATGAACCAAGCGGCAATGCATTAACTTCATTCTGTAAACTCAATCATACCCATTCAAGGAGACCAATGATGAAACGCTTTTTCCTTTTCACCCTTGCAGCCACGATGCTGTGCTTCGGCATGGCGTTGGCGCAACCGAACCCGCCCGCCGATGATGACTTCGACGAGTTTGACAATCCCGATTGGCACCAAATGCTCGGCGAAAAACTCGGCCTTTCTGCGGAGCAAAAAGACCAAATCCACAAAATCATGTTGGACACGCGCAAAAGAAACATCGAAGCTGAAGCGAAAGGCAAGATCGCACGCATTGAGTTGCACGAACTGTTGAGCGCGGACTCGCCCGACCAGAAGAAGCTCGACGCCAAGATCGCGGAGTTGACCCAATTTCACGGAACCATGTTGCGCAGCCATGTCGAAACCATGCTGGCCATTAAGAAGGTGCTGACGGCCGAACAACGCGCCAAGCTGAAAGAACTGCGTCCGATGATGGGTTTCGGCAGGCATAATCGCATGGGCGGTTTCGGACACGGCCCGGGTGCGATGGGACCGCGCCACATGGGGCCTCGTCCCGGCGCGGCGCCGCGCGAACCGCAGCAAAAAATGTGATTTCTCGCGACGCCTCTAGCGCACGCGAATTTTGAATAGAAAAACGGGAGACGCGCCGAGGCGCGTCTCCCGTTTTGTTTTCCATGCACCCTCCTGCAATTCATTACCTTACCTTCATCTTCCCTTCGCAGCAGCAATTTCCGCAAGCGCTTGCGACACGGGGTATTATTGAGCGGTTTCGTGTTGCCATCTTCTCATAGGCCGGACGAGCCGGAAAGACGACCTTTACTAAACTTTTTAAGTTCAGTAAAGCTTTTGCTCTTTCTGCCGATCTTGCTTCTCCCACCTCCTCAAGTTAACTGGATCACATGAACGAATCGCGCAACCTCACCACCTACCGCATGTATAGATTTGTGCGTTACAAGTCGAGGCGTGCTTTGGCCCGAGCGGAGCAAGACGCCTCGTGATCTGCGCTCAACCCTAAAGGATTTCCAATGAGATTGCCAGCTTCATCTCACAAAAACGCCGTTGTGATAACGAATGCCCAAACCAGCTCGGCGCAGCCTTACGGAAGAATTCTTGGTGTGTGCTTCGCGTTGGCTTTGCTGACCATGCTGATGATTCCGCTGCCGGGCCATTTCAACGCCGCGCTAGACTGTGACGCAGCATATGCTGCAAGTGTGGGCGCATCCATCTCCGTCGATACCGATTCCGATTTCGACAAATCCAACCAGAGCAAAGTGTTCTACCACGACGGCAAGTGGTGGGCCTTGGCGCTTTTGACAGATGTGAGCGATTGGTATATTTGGAAGCATGACGGCGCCACCAATACTTGGACCAAGACGCTGTTGATTACCACGACTTCATCGCGCATTCCCGACGTGGTGCTCGATGCCGCAAACAATCGTTTGTTCCTTATGCTTTCCAATGATACGAAGCCGGATTTCATGCGCCTCACTTACACGAGCGGCGCATGGGCGATTGACAGCGGTTTTCCATTGCGGTTGAGCGATTTTGTCGACGACGACGTGAATCGCGTGAGTTTCGTGCGCGCGAAGAACGGCGACCTCTGGCTGTTCCGCTTAGCCAGTAAAAATCTCCAAGCGAAACATTCCACGAACCACGGCACAACCTGGTCACCGATCATCACCATCAAAAGTGGTTTGAACAACTCCGGCGTGACGGACGCCGTGGCGTTCACGGCATCATCGGAAAATTACGTCGGCGTCGCTTACGCGGAAACGGACATTGCCGGCAGCCGCTTTGGTTTTTTCAAACACAAAGACCCGGACGCCGAAAATGTGTGGACGGACGAGTCTTCCAATCTCACCCTTTCCGGCAGCGGTCGCGCGACGAATGAGTTGTGCGCCGCTGTCGATGCTGCGAACAACATTTTTCTGCTCACACAAAACGTGGGCGCAAGCGGCAACGAGGCGCGCAACACGCTGTTCAAGCGCAGCGCGAGCAACACGTGGCAAGCGTTCAGCGTGAACACTTCCGCGACGTGGATCAGTCCAGCCGTGGCTCTGCACCCCAACGGCGCGTTGCACGTGCTGGGCATCAACTCCGCTACCGGCCAAGGCGAGTATAAAAGCTGTGCAGTGGGACAAGAAGGCAACCTAGCGGCCAGTGCGGCAACGATCCTGTTTGCGAATGATGGCGGCGGAGACGACTTTGCCAATCTTAGCGTGCCGGCTTTTGCGAATCTCGGCGCGGCCACGACGCTAATGGTTTGCGTGGATAACGCGGCGACGAATGACATTTGGTTTCATGAATTGGGCGGAACTTCCGGCGGAGGCGTTCCTACGCCGGGTGCAGTGGCCGTGGGCAATATCACGCAGTCAAATAATGAAGCCAACGCAAATGCGAGTTACACCATTCCGCTCACGTTGGGCAGCGCGGGAGCGATGGCAAGCGGCGGTACTTTCACTTTACAATTTCCGAACAATACGTTTGTGCCGGCGAGCATCGCGACAAGCCAAGTTACGGTGAATGGCAATGCCGCGGCGAACGTGGCGACGAATCCTTCGACGCGCGAGATCGTCGTGACGACGCCCGTCGCGCTGGCTAATAACGCGGCTGTCACTCTTGCCTGCAATGCCGGCGCCGGTTTGTTGAATCCTTCGCATGCGGGAAATTATGCTTTACAAGCGCGCACCAGTATACAAACTTCGCCGGGCTTCTCGCCGAACTATGTCATCACTGCAGCCACGTCGCAAGTAACCGTTGCCAATGTGACGCCAAGCCCAACAACGACGAACAGCGCTGCGAGTTATATGATTGTCTTCAACCTCGGCGCACGCGGCCGCTTGTTCGCGGGCACAAGCACATTCACGCTCACCTTCAACAGCGCAACGAGTGTTACAAATGGCAGCCTGAGCAGCGTGCTCGTAAATGGCGCGAGCGCATCCGCAACCGGGAATAGCAGCAACAAAACCGTGACGATTACGTCGCCGGCGAGTCTCGCGCTCGACAACAACGCGGCAGTGACCATCAGCCTGCCCTCTTCTGCTGTCACCAATCCGGGCAGTGCGGGCAATTACACTCTCACCGTTGCAACAAGCGTGGAAACGACGCCGGTCACTTCTAACGCCTATAGCATCGACGGCGCAACGCCGCCTCCGCCCTCACCCACGGGCGATGACTATCCAATTTCTGGGTCTGCGGGTGGTTATGATAAGCCGAATCAAAATCGCCCGTTTTATCACGACGGCCACTGGTGGACCGCGGCGCGCAAAAGCTCAGACAGCAAATGGTATGTGTGGAAGCTCACGGGCAGCGATTGGTCCGCGGAAGTCGCGCTTGACGATCGCTCCAGCACGCGCCCGGATTGTTACATCGACGCCGCCACCGACAAGCTTTACGTTTTGCTCGCGAGCACCTCCGGCTCCGGCACGAAGTTTACGCGCCTCACTTATTCCGGCGGCTCGTTTAGCATTGACAGCGGTTTTCCGGTGACATTGAGCAATTTCACTTTCACCGGCGAGTATTGCAATGTGTTGACGAAGGCGAAGAACGGCGACTTGTGGGCGTTTCGCTATCGCAGCTCACAAGTGGATGCGCAACGTTCCACGAATGACGGCGCAAGCTGGTCTGCAACTTTCACCGTGAAAAGCGGCATTGAGAGCACGGGCTTGGTTGATGCGGTGACTTTTACGAGCGGCGGTGAGAATTACGTGGGCGTTGCGTTTGGCGAGAACACCGGCTCTGGCACGATCTATGGCTTTCTCAAACACAAAGACGGCGATGCCAACGGCAGTTGGAGCGACGAAACCGGCAACTTGCCGGCATTGAATGATGCCGATAGTGACGATCACATTTCATTGACCGTGAGTCCGAACAACGAAATTTATTTTGTCGTCAAAACGCATCCCGGCGGCGGTTCGTCTCCCGGCATTGCGCTTTTCAAACGCAACAATAGTGGCAATTGGTCGGCGCATACGATTCAATCCGGCGGCGGCTGGACGCGGCCCGCGGTCGTCGTTGATGAAACAAACAACGAGCTATACGTGATGGGCACGCAAGAAGGCTCGCCCGAAAAAGCGCAATATAAAAAGTGCAGCCTCGGGAATGAAAGCTCGTTGGCGGGCGCGAGCGCGGTCGATCTCATGGACAACGGCGGCTTCAACAACATTTCCGTGCCGCGCTACAACGTGAACGGCGTTTCGGATCTGCTCGTGTGCGCAGAAGATCAAGGCGGCAACGAGATTTGGTACGCGATTTTGCCGATCAATGGCGGCGGTGGCGGCGTGACGCCCACGCCGCTCGTGGTGAATAGCGTGGCGGTCAATCCCAACACCGAAAATCTCAGTGCGGCTTACACGATTAGCATGAAGCTCGGCGCCACCGGCGCGCTCAATGACAATAGCGATACGATCACGATCACTTGGCCGAGCGGCACGAACATCCCGGCGAGCATCGCTAACAATGCCGTGACGGTGAATGGCAGCAACGCGAGCGCGGTAACAACCACACCTGCCTCGCGCAAAGCGGTAATAACGGTGCCTAATGATCTTGCCGCAAACGCAACGGTGACGCTTGCCTTTCTGAATAGCGCAGGCATTGGCAATCCCAGTGCGGGCAATTACACTTTGCAAGCTCAAACCAGTGTGCAGCCTTCGAATGTGACCTCGCCGAGCTACACGATTGCCGCGGGTGCGTCGTCTTCTCCATTAACCGTAAACAGCGTGAGCGTGACGCCCGATACCGTCACGCGCACGGCGCAATATACGATCGGCCTCACGCTCGGAAGCCTCGGCGCGCTGAACGCGAATAGCGGCACGATTACGGTAACGTGGCCGAACAACACGACGGTTCCCGCGAGCATTGCGAGTGCAGCGGTATTGGTGAATGGCGCGAGCGCCGCGAATGTCGTCAGCAATTCCGCAAACCGGCAAGCCACGGTGACGGTGCCGAACCATCTCGCGAATAGCGCGAATCTCACTTTGATTTTCGAAAGCAGCGCGGGCCTTGTCAATCCGGCTGCCGCCGGCAATTACAATTTGCAAGTGCAAACCAGCGCGCAACCGAGCATGGTGAATTCGCCGAATTACACGCTCTACTCTTTGCCCGCGCCACCCGCAGCCGGCAATGCTGGAAGTTTGATGCACGCAGCGACGGATGCGACGCTAGATCGCAGCGGCCAAGGCAAGCTGTTTTATTTCCAAAACGCATGGTGGTTGATCGCGCACGATTCTGCGGCCACAGATTGGCACTTGTGGAAATTCGCGAGCGGCACGTGGACGCGCGACTTGAAAGTGGACTCGCGCTCGCCCGTGCGCATCGACGCGGTGCTCGATTCCGCGAACAGCAAATTGTATTATGTCGCCTCGCATGAAAAAAATACGAAAGTGGGACGACTGGCCTTTTCTGGCGGCGCGTGGCTGGAAGAAATGACGGCAAGCGTGACGGACTTTGGGCACGGCAAAAACGCCAATGCCGTGAGCTTAGCGCGCGCGAAAAACGGCGAGCTTTGGCTCTTCCGCATCAATGTCAATGTGCTCGAAGCCAAAGTATCGACGAACAATGGCGCGAGTTGGTCGGCGACTCTCGCGCTCAAGTCCGGCATTACGGGCAACAATGGCGCGGTCGAGGGCGTGACGTTTCGCGCCAGCAGCGTAGATCGTATCGGCGTGTTCTATGGCATGACCGCGTCGAACGGCGGTTTGGAATATGGCTTTCTGCACCACCAAGACGGCGCGGCGCAAGGCAGTTGGATGGATGAGAGCGCGAACCTGACGTTCTTCGGCAACGAGCGCGGCGAAAATTGGTTCAATGCGCAAGCGACGCCGCAAGGCGCAATCTACGTGCTCACGCGCAACAGCAACGCCGCGGCGCCGGACGAAGTGTGGAATACTTTATATGTGCGCGCCACGGACGGTTCGTGGCAAAAGTTCAAAGTCAACGTCAACAATCGCTGGAATGCGCCCACGGTGGCCATTGATGCGAGCCAGCAGCGTGTGTATGTTTTTGGCGTGCGCAATGACAATCCCAATCTTGCGGAATACAAATTCTGCACGCTCGGCAACGAGGCGGCATTGCAAACACAAACTGCGACCGTCGTTCTCAAGAAAGATCTTCACAACTTTGGCGATCTCGCCGGGCCGTTGCACCCGGTCTATTCCGACATGGGCATGATGCTCTGCGGCGGCAACGTCACGACCAATGATGTGTGGTACAATCAATTCGTCGCCGCGTTGCCTAAGTTTGCAGCAAGCGGAGGCGGCGAGGAAACGGACCTAGCGGCCGAGACTGCTCCCGAGGTTTCAGCGTATCCCAATCCCTTCAACCCCGCCACGACGATTCGTTTTCGTTTGCATGAATCCGCGCGCGTGCGGCTGCGCATTTTCAACGTGCGCGGCGCGCTAGTGCGCAACCTGCTCGACCGCGATCTGCACGCAGGCATGTACGAAAGCCGCTGGAACGGCAAAGACCGCGAAGGCCAAACCGTGGCGAGCGGCCTGTATTTCTATCGGCTGGAAATCAACGACAAAGTGCTGCGCGGCCGTTTAGAGATGGTGAAATAAGGCAAGGAGCGAAATCGCCAACAAAGATCAACAGCCAAGATTGGAACCGTTGTGCCACGCATTTCCAAAGTGCGTGGCACATCATCCCGCATCGCGACGCACGCCCTCGCACTTCCCACCACTGTCTTCAAGGCATTTCTTGACATTCGCGCAGAAGCTGTTATATTCGGCCTCGTCTCCAATAAAGAGGTGTGGCGATGAAGAAAGCGATATTCATTACGCTGCTCATTGCGTGTTTTGCTTTGCTCGCGGCAGTCCCGCTTTTCGGGCAACATCAAAATGTGTTAATCGGCAGTCTACACAATCCCAATGAGCCAAGCATTGTCATTGATCCAAACAACACGAACCGAATGGTTGCCGCCACGAATTTGAACAACTATTACTATTCGCGTGACGCAGGATTGACCTGGACCGCCGGTCGCGCGACCTCGACTTTCGGTGTTTGGGGAGACCCGGTGGTGACGATCGATACTGAAGGCAATTTCTACTATTTCCATCTCTCGAATCCGCCCGGCGGAAACTGGATCGATCGCATCGTTTGCCAAAAATCGACGGATGGCGGCGCTTCTTGGTCGAACGGAACATTCATGGGGCTTGCGCCGATTGCCGGCGGCGCCAAAGCTCAAGACAAAGAATGGGCTGTTGTTAATCGAAACAACGACCACATCTACGTGACCTGGACGCAGTTCGATCGCTATGGCAGCTCGAATCCTCAGGATAGCTCCATCATTCGATTCGCCAAATCTGTAGACAAAGGACAAACTTGGTCAGAGCCGGTTCGAATCAATAAAGTCGCGGGCGACGCTATCGACAGCGACAATACCGTGGAAGGCGCTGTGCCCGCGATCGGTCCGAATGGCGAAATTTATGTGTCGTGGGCAGGTCCGGCGGGCATCGTATTCGACAAATCCACGGACCGCGGCGCGACCTGGCTGGAGGAAGATATCTTCATTGACGCTATGCCCGGCGGATGGGATTTTTCCGTGCCCGGCATTTACAGGTGCAATGGTTTTCCAGTGACGGCCTGCGATCTCAGCGCGAGTCCGCATCGCGGAACCATTTATGTGAATTGGTCGGATCAACGCAACGGCGAAAATGATACGGATGTTTGGCTGGTGAAATCGACCGATGGCGGGCAGACCTGGAGCGCACCGCGACGAGTGAATGACGACGGCCCTGGCCGCCAGCAATTCTTTACTTGGATGACGATCGATCAGGCCAATGGCGCGCTTTATTTCGTGTTTTACGATCGTCGAAATTACAGCGACCACCGCACCGATGTTTTCATGGCCGTTTCGAAGGACGGCGGCGAGTCATTCACCAATTTCAAAGTCAGTGCGTCGCCATTCATGCCGCGGGAAGAAATCTTCTTTGGCGATTATACCAATGTCGCGGCCCATAACGACGTCGTGCGGCCCATTTGGACCCGACTGGACAATGCCGAGCTGAGCATGATGACGGCCATCATCGATGTCGATGCCATCACCAGCGTGGAAGAGCGGAGAGAGCCGGCGCCGCAAACGCACATATTGGCGCAGAACTTCCCCAATCCATTTCAAGAAGCCACTTATCTCTCCTTCAAACTGCATGAGCCGGCGATCATCAGCCTCACAATCTATGATCTTCTCGGCAAAGAAGTCGCAACTGTCATTGACCGAAAGCCATACGGCGCCGGCCAATATATTGAAAGCTTCTTGCCCAAAGAATACCATTTGCCCTCCGGCGCTTACTACTATGTTCTGCAAAACGGCAGCGAGCTGATGAAGCAGAAAATGATTTATGTGAAATGAAAGCGCATGAGAATAAAAACTCAAATCAAGTAATTGCGTTCACGCGTCGTTTTTTTAGCAAACGACTCGTGCGGAGCGGCAATAGCATTCTTTTTCGAAAACGAGACGGGAGCGCGGACTTTCTTGTCCGCAAGGAACTTTTCCCAGAATAATGTTCCGTGCGGGGGACATGAAATTGTCAGCATTGCTCGCAACACCTTAATCGACCGCCACGATCTCTCTTTTTCAAAACGAAAGTCAACCCGTTGCCTCAAAATAAAATGTTACCCAAGCAGGTATAAGAAGTCTTCCCGTC
>JBBILN010000089.1:0-26686 GCA_037444905.1 bacterium
GACGGGAAGACTTCTTATACCTGCTTGGGTAACATTTTATTTTGAGGCAACGGGTGATCCAGACAGATAGTTCTCGCGTCTTGTGTCACATAATTATCGTCGCGCGATTGCCAAATTGCCACAGAAGCTTCGGCTTCCGCAGCCCAATAAATTGCAGGTACTTTTTCTCAACTTGATTTGCAGCGCAGGAGCAATGGGTTTGTTGATTTGTTCACCTCGAAAACCCCTCGGGATTTCCAGAAAAAGCGCTTGACTCTCAGAACTCGGATTTTTATTTTTGCCGCGTTCAAAAAAGCCTATTCAAAATCATTGTTGGAGTTTGCCTATCAGAAGTTCGCTATCGGGTGTGCGGCAATCTGTGATAGATTCGCTTTTGAAATAGATGTGCAGGTTTTATTCTTGCAGACCGCATGCTAACGTGGCGTGGTTCGGTGTAGGCTTACTTGCAGAAACCGAAACGTAGGATTCTTTCTGTGCAGGAGAATCCGAAGGGCTGCGTTCATGAGCACCCACGTTATCGGTTTTTTTGTTTTGAGAGCAATGCGAAAATTTAACCTCGGAGGTTCCGACAATGAAAAAGCTCCTTTCTCTCCTCAGTCTGTGCGTCGTGCTCACGCACGTTTCCAGCGCTTTTGCGCAAGGTCCGGGCAGCAGCGGCGTGCTCTTTCTGCTCATCGCGCCCGGCGCACGCGCCGCGGGCATGGGCGAATCCTTTGTCTCGATTGCGGATGACGCGACCGCGACGTATTGGAATCCCGCGGGCCTTGCGTTTCAAGAACGCATGTCGCTCGCACTCATGCACTCCAACTGGCTGCCGCAATTGGCGAGCGATCTGTATTATGACTACGCCACAGTGGTCAAGCCGATCAGCGGCATTGGCACCGCCGGCCTCTCCGTCACCTTTATCAATCTCGGCGAGCAAATCATCACCGGTGAAAATGACCCCACAGAATTAGGCCGCTTCAGCAGCTATGAGCTTGCCCTAGCGGGTTCGTTCGGCACGAAAATCGGCGCCAACAGCGCTGCAGGTGTGACGCTGAAATTTATCTACAGCAATCTCGCGCCCGAGTTGAACAACACTACGCAAAAGGGCGATGGCAATGCCACTGCGTTCGCAGTGGATATCGGCTACTTGCACCGGCATTTGCTCATCGATCGCCTCAACTTCGGCGTGAATCTCACCAACATCGGACCTAAGATCACTTACATCGACGCGGCGCAAGCCGACCCCCTGCCGACCAATCTGCGCCTCGGCTTTAGCTATAATCTCCTCAAACAAGAATTCAACAGCTTGACTTTGACGACGGAAATCAATCGTCTCATTGTGGCGCCCAAACGCGAAGGCAGCGCCGATCCGGTTTACAAGGCGCTCGTGACTGCTTTTACGGACGAGCCACTGAAGGATGAGTTGAAGCACTTTATCTATAATATCGGCGGCGAATATTGGTACAATAACTTCGTCGCGCTGCGCACGGGTTATCATTACGACCAGGTCGGCCGCGTGAAATACATCTCCTTTGGCGCGGGTTTGAAATATTCCAGCCTGAATCTGGACTTCGGCTACATCTCCGCGGGCGAAGGCCATCCGCTTAGCGATACCATGCGCTTCTCGCTCGGTATCGGGCTTTGAGAGCTTTGACAATCTTGCGAAGGCCGCAAGCCTTCGCAAGATTCTTAAGATGCGCTGCGCTGTCTCACTCCTTTTCTATCCAACTTATGTCACGTCGCGTTTGGCTCTCACTCACAATCTTCGCGCTGCTGCTGGGGAATGCCCTAGCTTCAAATTCGACTCGCCGTAACGGGCCGCCATATGCAGCGCAGCAACTCCGCCCTCATTATCGTTTGAATCATGCGACCCTGCGTTTGCACGAGGAAGTAACGCGTGCTGCCCTCGCCGCCGCCGATACCATTCATATTCTCGCCATTCGCGTAGAGTTCCAACGCGACTCGCTGCGGCAAACCACGGGCGACGGGCGCTTCCTTCGGGCCGCGGATGCAAAATACACCATCGATCCGCCGCCACACAATCGTTCGTACTTTGTCGCGCAATTGACCGCCCTTGCGAATTACTATAAAACGGTTTCGCGCGGACAAGCGATTCTCCAATTCCAAGTTTATCCGCAAGCGGAAGAGCAAGCTTATGTGCTCGAGCGCAGCATGCAATATTATGGACCCGGCTTGAAGGCGGAAAATAGCGACAAACGGCTCGCCGAGTTATTGCAGGACGGTTTTCAGAAAGCGGATGCGACCGACCATCCGGATTTTTCCAAATTCGACAGTTTCATTCTCTTTCATGCCGGCGTCGGCGAAGATTTCAATGAAGACTTCGATCCCGCGCCGAACGATATTCCCAGTGCGTTTTTGAACCTCACAGATTTGCGCAAAGAGTTGGGCAACAACGATCCGAATTATCGCGGCATCAGCGTACAGAACGGCGCGTTCTTCATTCCCGACGGCCTCATTCTTCCTGAAATGCAATCGCGCGAATTGAGCAGCGGCGACCTTGTCGAGTTCGGTTTGCTCGGCACTTCAACGCTGATGTTTGGCAGCCAGCTCGGTTTGCCGAGTTTGTTCAATACGCTGAACGGCACTTCGGGCATCGGTTATTTCGGGTTGATGGATCAAGGCTCGAACAACTATCAAGGCTTGCTGCCCGCGCAGCCCTCGGCGTGGGAAAAAGTATTTCTCGGTTGGGAAGAGCCGATCGTCGTCACCCAAGGCGAGGACCTCGAAATCGCCGCGGCTTTACATCAAAACCCAAATAAGATTTATAAGATCCCCATCACCGACAGCGAATATTTTCTCATCGAAAACCGCGCACGCGACATCAACAATGACCGTATCGCCATCGGCCGCGACGTCAACGGCGTGCGCGTGGAATTCAAAGAGAGCAACTTCCTTGCGGGCAGTCCCATTGGCGTCATCACGTCTGTGGATGAATATGATTTCGGTCTGCCCTACATCTTGGAAACCGAAACGCGCGCGGTCCCCGGCGTGGGCATTTTGATTTGGCACATCGATGAAGCCGTCATTCGCGCGAAATACGCGAGCAACGAAGTGAATGCCGATCGCGAGCATCGCGGCGTCGATCTTGAAGAAGCCGACGGCGCGCAAGACATCGGCAAGCTCTATGGCTTTCTCGATCCCGGTTCGGGCGCGGAATTGGGCGTGGCCGAAGATGCGTGGTGGAAAGAGAATCCCGTGATCACGGAGTTTCTTCGCCCGAATGAAGAAGTCGCGTTCGGCCCGAGCACGATTCCGAGCACGGCTGCGAACGACGGCGCGGCCACGGGCATCGTCGTCACCAACTTCTCGAACATTGCGCCGCTCATGACTTTCTCCGTGCGCAATCAATTCAGTGTGCCGAATTTTCCGCAATACGCGAGCGGCGCGGCGAATGCGCTCTCGCCCATGCTCGCCGATCTCACCGGCGACGGCAAACTCGATATCGTCGTGGTCACGCGTGCGGGAGAAATTTTCGCATGGCAAGCGGACGGCAGCAAGGTCATCGCGAACAATGAAACGGCGACGATCACGCAGCCGAACGGTTTGCAGCGGCAAGTTCCGAAAGCGCTGTTTGCGATCAACGGCGATGCCATGGTGACGCCGCCGGTGCTCGCGAATCTCATTGCGGATAATCGCGCCGAAGTGTTGACGATCAGCAATGACGGCACTTTGCGCATGTGGCACGCGCGCGATCAGAACAACGACGGTCGCGCCGATCTCGCGTGGCAAGCGCCGCTCGGCGGTGCGAGCCGTTCGAACATTGCCGTGCGTTTGGGCGTGAATCGTATTTTTTGCGGAACGGAGCAAGGCAAGTTGTTTGCGTTCGGCGAAACCGGTAATCAACTTTGGCAAATCGAATTGCAGAAACCGGTGCTCGGAATTAGTCTTTATCCGCAAGGTTTGCTGGTCGCGCTGCAAGAGGGCGTTGCTTTTGTGGATGACAACGGCCAGATTTTGAGCAGTGCGCCGAATGTGAAGATCGCTTTGAATCTCTCTCCGAAAAATGCTTTTGCGATTGCGGATTTGGACAACGACGGCGTGCTCGAAGCGCTCGCCACGGAGAGTGACGGGCGTTTGGTTTTTCCCGCGATGAACAGTGCGCGCCATTTCAAAAACGCCCTCGGCGCTTTGGCGTTGGGTGATGTGAATCGCGACGGCCGCAAAGAAATCGTATTCGCCTCGGGCAATGAGTTGTTCGCGTTCAATGCCAACGGCGTGCTCGTGGAAAATTTTCCGCTTACCATCGGCAAAGCAAAATCTTTTCGGAGCGATTATAATCTCGCGCCGATTCTCGCAGACGTGGACGGCGACGGCGCGCAAGACGTGATTGTTGCGGGCAGCGAAGGCAACGTGTATGCGTTTCGCTTCGACGGCGCGCGCGTGAGCGGTTTTCCGTTAGCAATGGCGGGAACTGGCAACGGCAGTCTCGCGGTCGGAGATCTTGATAACGACGGGAAATTCGAATTGATCGGCGTGTCGGGCAATGGTTATGTGCATGTCTGGCGTTTGCCGCAGAGCAGCATGAAATCGGACTGGCAGATGTATCATCACGACGCGGCGCAGACGAGTTATAATTCTGCGCGCGAAACGCCGGTGGTCGTGAGCGGAGATTTGATGCCGCCGCAATCGGTTTACAATTATCCCAATCCCACGGAGAACGAGGCCACGCGCATTCGTTATCGTTTGAACGCAAGCGCGCGCGTGAAGATTTCGATTTATGACGTCGCGGGTGATTTAGTCACGGAGTTGGAAGGCCCCGGCGTTGCGCAAACCGACAACGAGGTCGAGTGGGTGGTGAGCAATGTGCAAAGCGGTGTGTACCTCGCGCGCGTCGAAGCGGAGGGTGAAAGCGAGAAGGCGGTGAAGCTGATCAAGATCGCGGTGGTGCGGTAGATTGCAATTACGGGAGGCATATGGAAGTTGACAGTCCGTGGAAAGAAGTCGTGGAAAATCTGTTTGAGGATTTTCTGGCGTTCTTTTTTGCGCAGATTCATAGCGCGACTTTGGCCGCAATCAAATTTCACCACAAAGACACAAAGGCCACAAAGAAAAGCCTTTGTGAACTTGGTGTCTTTGTGGTGAAAATGATTTTCGTGGTCGTGATAATTTTTTCGGAGTAATACTATAAAGACGTCGATTTCAGCAAAGGCCATGAGTTTCTCAATAAAGAGTTGCAGCGTATCATCAAGCGCAGCGAGACCGGCAAACGCATCGGCGATACGTTGGTCAAGGTGTTTTTAAAAGACGGCTCGGAGAAGTGGCTGTTGATTCACATCGAGATTCAAGGCTATGAGCAGGAAAAATTTCCCGAGCGCATGTATGTTTACAATTATCGCATCTTTGACAGATTCCAACGCCACGTCGTGAGCCTGGCGCTATTGACGGACGAGAATCCGAGCTTCCGCCCGAATGCGTATCACTACACGCGTTGGGGATTCGAGTTGCTTTGTCGCTATCCCGTGGTTAAGCTTATTGATTATCGCGCACGCTGGCATGAGTTGGAATCCGCTTCGAATCCGTTTGCGTTGATTGTCCGAGCTTATCTGAAAACGCTTGAAATTCACGGCAATGTGCAGGCGACCTACACATGGAAAAAGAATTTTCTACTCGAGCTATATGAGCAAGGCATCACGCGTGAAACTCTTTGGACGATGTACAAGTTTATTGATTGGATCATGAGTTTACCGGAAGAGTTGGAAACGGAGCTGTTTGAAGAAATCAAAACTATCGAGGAGGCCAAAGCCATGCCGCACATTACATCTGCCGAACGCATCGGAATGAAGCGGGGCGTTGAAAAAGGAATTGCATTGGGCATCGAGAAAGGCATCGAGAAAGGCATCGAGAAAGGCATCGAGAAAGGCATCGAGAAAGGCATCGAGCAGGGCATCGAGAAAAGCTTGGGCACCGTGCAACAAGCGCTCGGAGCCATTCTCGAAATCAAGTTCGGCGTTTCTGCGCAGCACTTAAACGAGCAGATTGCTCAAATCAGAAGCCTGGAAACGCTGCAAGCCTTGATGCAGCAATTGAAGCAGGCGCAAACTTTGCCCGAGGCCGAGGCGCTCTTTCCCCAAATTGAAACGCAAGCTCATTGAGGCGTTCGCGGGAAAGTATTGCTACGAAGTGAAGACGATTTCGCCGCCAAAGCAAGAACTAACCTATGAGGGTGTTGGTATGAAGGCTCAAACGCGCTCTCGCTGCCTGCTGTCCGCCGCTTTCGTGATGTTGTTGCCGTTTGTTGTGCATGGGCAATCACATTTAAGCACCGGGCTGCTGCTCGGGTTGCAAATGCACCCCTCCCGTTCCAAAGCCACGCCGATGATCGGCGCCTCGACGTGGTTTTCCTCCGGCATGAAATTTCAATTCAGCGCTGAGTACTTGTTTCACGAGGGCGTTGAACGGTATGCACGAGGTACGGAAAATATGATCGTCAAGCTTTCTTCTAATGAAGGCAGCAAAACGCATCGCGTAGCCGTGGGCGTTCACTATCCAATTTTGGTTCACGGAAAATCCTCCGTCACGCTTCTCGGTCTCAATTTTGGGCAGAGCTGGGATCGGTATCAATATAGCTATTTCGATGTCTCGAATACGCCAGTCGAGTCGTATCGCGGAGAGCACGAGAACGTTCATCGCTCGATTTTGTATGCGAGTTGGACGGTGATGTCACAGAACCGAAAACTACCGTTCTCTTTGCAAGCGCGCTACGGCTATAGTTTGGGACACGAGTCGCAATTCGTGCCGAGTCAGTCAAAATCTTTCTTGCAAGCCGTCGCAGGTTTTCATTTCGGAATCTTTTAAACATGAAGCGAATCACCGTCGTTTTTTGGGTCATCACCTTCTGCTGTTTGAGTGGAAGAAATGCGCTCGCCCAATTCGGCGCGGAATACAACCATCCCGAACTGAAGTGGAGCACGATCGAGACCGAGCACTTCTTTGTGCATTTCCACAACGGCGCGGAGCACACCGGCAAAGTCACCGCGAAGATCGCGGAAGAAATTTTCGCGCCGATCACTTCGCTTTACGATTACAAACCCGACGGCAAGATTCACTTCGTCATCAAAGATTACGACGACTTCTCCAACGGCGCGGCGTATTATCTCGACAACAAAGTGGAGATTTGGGCGAGCGCGTTGGATTTCGAATTGCGCGGCACGCACAACTGGCTGCGCAACGTGATCACGCATGAGTTCACGCACATGATTTCGCTCGGCGCGGCGCGCAAAATCACGCGCCGCATTCCCGCCTTCTACGTACAAAGCTTCAGCTATGAAGACGAGAAGCGTCAGGATGTTTTGTATGGCTATCCGAACCGCATCATCTCCTATCCCATCCCGATGACGGTCGTACCGCCCTGGTGGGCCGAGGGCGTGGCGCAGTATCAACGCCCCCAGTTGCAATACGATTTGTGGGATTCGCACCGCGACATGCTGCTGCGCACCGCGACGGTGGAGAACAAGCTGCTCACCTATTCTGAAATGAACAGCTTTGGCAAGAACAGCATCGGCAGCGAGCGCGTGTACAATCAAGGCTATTCCTTTTCCGGCTACATTGCCGAGCGCTTCGGCATCGAATCGTTGCGCGCAATTGCCAACAACATGCGCAGTCTGCTGCAATTCTCTTTCGATAACGCGATTAAAAAAGCCACCGGCAAGAGCGGCGCGGAACTCTATCGCGAATGGAAAAAATATTTAGAAGAAGATTACGCACAACGTTTGCGTGACATTCAAGCACAACGTGTCGAAGGCGAGTTGTTGCAAGCAGAAGGGACTGGCAATTTCTTTCCGCGCTGGTCGCCCGACGGCCGTTTCGTCGCCTATCTCACCAACGAGGGCTTTGATTATCTCGGCCAAACCGTGCTCGTGGTTCGCGAGCAAGCCACGGGCAAAGTGAAAGCGCTTAAAGGCGGCGTGCACTATAGTTTCGCGTGGTCGGCCGATGGCAACCAGCTTGTCTATTCGCGCAAATCGGAACACAACCCTTCACATTCCGCGTTATACGATCTCTATCTCTACGACCTCCACTCCAAAAAGGAAAAGCGGCTCACGCATGGCGCGCGTGCGCAAAGTCCGAGCATCTCGCCCGATGGCAAAGCCCTTGTGTGCGTGGTAAATGGCGACGGCACACAAAATCTCGCGCGCTTCGACATGGAAAGCAATGTGCTGAAGCTGCTCACGGAATACAAGAACCAAGAGCAAGTCTTCACGCCGCAATGGTCGCCCGATGGCCAGAAAATCTTGTTCAGTCTTTCACAAGCGCGCGGCCGCGAGTTGTACTGGCTTGAGGTGACGAGCGGAGAGACGGCGTCGCTATCATTGGAAACCACGGACAACGCCCCGCGCCCAACGGACCAACGCGATGCGGTCTTCAGCGCCGACGGCAAGCGCATCTATTTTAGTTGGGATCGCACGGGCATATTCAACATCTATGCGCTTGATTTGGATTCCAAACAAATCACGCCCCTGACCAATGTCGTCGGCGGCGCGTTCATGCCTTCCGTCAATGCGCAGGGCGAGTTGGTGTTCAGTAGTTTCCTGGCGGACGGCTATAAAATTGCGCTGCTCAAGAATCCGCAACCTTTGCAGCCGGAAGTGACGACTTATTATCCGGCCTCGCGGGAGCAAGTTCAGCTTGCGTCGAGCAACGGGAATCATTCCGTTTATGATGTCAGCGCCATCAAGCACGGCGCCTACGATGATCGCACCCTGCCCGACTATCAAAGCAAAGCCTATCGCAATCAATATACTGCGATTGCCGTTTTGCCGCTCGTGCGCCGCGATTATGGCACCACGAAATTGGGCAGCTATTTTTATTCGAGCGACATGCTCGACAAGTACACGCTCATTGGCGGCGCGGCCGTTAATCACAAAAAGGATTTGGATCTCTTCTTGTTGTTTGACTATCGCAAGTTTGCGCCGACGCTGTTTCTGGAAGCTTTCAATCAAGTGCGGCACAGCTCTGCGCGCGATGAAGAGCTGGGCGATTTGCGTTTTCGGTATAATCTCACCGAAGTCAGCCTCGGCGCGCGCCACAGTTTTTCCAGCCAGCATCAGTCCAAACTCAGTTTCATTTACGATCGCTACAATGCGAACATCAAATATGAGATCGAAAATATTCCAGTGAGTTTTGGCTACACCTACTTTCAAGGCAAAACGGTGGCTTTTGAGCATCATCACGAAGCGCGCATTCGGGCCGTAGATGGCGAGATCAATCCGCGCATCGGCCGCGACGTAAATTTTCGCTATGCGCGCGAGTATAACAGCTTCATTCACTCTGATGGCGAGAAAGCTTTCACTTTGTCGGATTACGGCACGTATGTGGAAAACTACGAGCCGCACAACGTGCATCGCTTCCAACTCGATTGGACCGAACGCTTCAGCTTGCCGGGCCGCACCGGACTCACGTTTTACGGCCGCGGCGGCTTGCTCAGCCGCGACGTTGACAGCTTTTTCTACTTCTTCGCCGGCGGCTTGGACGGGGTGCGCGGCTATCCGTTCTACAGCATGGAAGGCCGCTATCTCATGCATGGCCGCCTCACGTATCGCGTGCCGTTGTTCCAGCACATGGATTTTTCGCTGCTGCAATTGTATTTCGACAAAATCGCAATCGCGGCCTCGTATGATTACGGCGGCGCATTTGTGAAGACCGACGGCTTCACCGGCAAGTTGCACGACGGCGTCAACCTGCAACTGCGCGCGGAGTTGTTTTCTTTTTATGGCTTCCCCACGCGCGTTTCGTTCGACGCCGCCTACGGCTTCGATCAGTTCAAAAATCGCGATATTCGATACGGCAAGGAATGGCGCTATTATGTCACCGTTGCGTTCGATTTCTTTGGTGATTGACTTCGACTGAGTTCGAATTGGATTGCGCGCCCACTCAACTTGTCATTCTGGAAGAAACTTCCCTGGTGCTTGAGACTCACTCTGCTATTGAATGGCATCGCAAGCACGAAGGCAGGTTCTTCCAAAATGACATTTGATGAAGGAGGCATTGCAAAAGAACCTTGAAGCGACAAAGCTTTTTTGTTGGAGAAATTTATGAAGCGGCTTTTTTTGTTGATAAACGCACTGACGCTGAGTTTGATTGGCGCGAACAGTTTCGCGCAGGAATTTGAAGCACACCCCCCTCAAGCTGGGAATCGTGCGTTGGCCTATCCGCTTGCAGAGACGCGCTTCGAATTGCAGACAGAAGTATCTCGTGTGAAAGTCGGCGTTGCGCCTTTTTCTTTTTCTATAAAAGAAGAAAGCGGCGCTTTGAAGCCGCAGCGCTCCGTGAAAAAGGCCTTCCTCTTCTCCGCGGTCATTCCCGGCACGGGCGAGTTGTATAACCGCTCATATCTTACGGCGCTCGCCTTTCTTGGCGTCGAAGTTGGTGCGTTGGTGTTGCACGCGAAGTATCAAAATCGCGGCAACGAGTTGACCGACGAATTCGAGCAATACGCCGACGTGCATTGGTCGGAAGAGCGTTATTGGGCTTCGCTTGCCGCGGATTGCGCGGCGCGCGGCGGCTCGTGCGGTGATTTAAAAAGCTATGAGCGTGACAACTTCAGTCACTTTCTGCCCGTGACCAAGAATCAAACGTATTACGAGAACATCGGCAAATACGATCAATTCAACGCAGGCTGGGACGACAGCAAAAGCGGCGAGGCGCGGCAGCGCGACTCGGAAAATCGTGAGGCTTACACGTTCATGCGCCTTGATGCGAACAAACAATTCAAAAACGCCACGCGCGCCACGACCGTCGTGCTTTTCAATCACGTGCTCAGCGCATTCCACGCGGCGTACACCACGCATCGTTACAATCAGAGCGTTAAAGCTTCCGTGGGTATGAAGCTGGAAAATCATAACGAAGAGATGGTACCGACATTGAGCATGAATGTGACATGGTGAAGCGCCGCCCCAAGGAGGTCTTTCTGGAAGAACCTTCCCTCGCGCTGGGAAGAGAGCCGAGTGCGAGGGAAGGTCCTTGCAGGATGACAGTTCTGGAAGGAGCATTGCAATTCAACTTTGAAGCAATATAAAATCGCACCCCGCTGTTGAACTCATTTTTCAAGCGTTGATGATGAAATCTCACACAAAAACGTTTATCGCGTTCTCCCTTGCCGCGCTCGGGCTTATGATCGACAACGCCCATGCGCAAGCTGATCTCGCTGCGCTTGCGAACACGCGCGTGATTCGCCTCGCCGATGATTCTTTGCAAGCGCATTCGCCCCAAAAGAAAATCTCCATCGGCGGCGCGTTCATTCGTTCCGCGTTGATTCCCGGCTGGGGCCAGCGCGCAGCGGGCGCGCACGGCGCGGGGCGGAATTTTTTCGTGGCCGAGGCGGGCTTGTGGCTCGGTGTGATCTCTTTCAACGTGCATGGCAATTGGTTGAAGGATGATTATCGTCTGCTCGCTTCGGAGCATGCGGGTGTGGACACGCGTGATAAAAGCGACAAGTATTATGTGGATGTCGGTAATTTCGCGGATATTGAGGAGTACAACCAATCCCGTTTGCAGCGCCGCGACGTTGCGGCGCTGTATGATCCCGCCACGCACTATTGGCAATGGGATACCGAGGCCAATCGCAATCGCTTCGCCGATTTGCGCTTGCGCAGCGATCGCTCGTTTTCGCGTTCGGAATTGTTCGTGGCTGCAATCTTGGCGAATCACATCATCAGCGGCATTCACGCGGCGTGGCTCGCGCGCCGTCAAAATGCAAATGAAAGCCCCTCGCCCGAAGGTTCGGCCGCATCGCCGCAGTTCGGCGTCGCGAGTTTTGGCGACGAAATTCGTTTAACCGCGCAAGTGAAATTTTGATCAACCTCTGCGAAGGCTTCAAGCCTTCGCAGAGGTTGTATCATCTTCCCGCCTTTCTTCCCTCTCACCAAACCCCAAATTGTTTTCTCTCATTCGAAAGCTTGCAAATCGAAGGTTTTTCCGCTATATTCGCAGCGCTTGTGACGAGAATGCTCGGTGTAAAACTTTACATCGAAAAAATGAATATGGAATTGCGAGGAGGTTCTTTTGAAGATTCACGAATATCAAGCCAAAGAGATTTTGCGAAAATTCGGCGTCGCAGTGCCGAACGGCAAAGTGGCGCATACGCCGGAAGAAGTCGGTGTGATTGCGCATGAACTAGGTGGGCGTGTGGTGGTGAAAGCGCAAATTCACGCCGGCGGTCGCGGCAAGGGCGGCGGAGTGAAGTTGGCAAATGATGCGCACGAGGCGTATGAGATCGCGCAGAAAATACTCGGCATGCAGCTCGTGACGCATCAAACCGGACCGGAAGGCAAACGCGTCAACATGGTTTTAGTGGAGCAAGCCTCGAATATCGCGCGGGAGTTGTATGCGGGCATCGTGCTGGATCGCTCCGTGGCGCAATTGGTTTTCATGGCCAGTACTGCGGGCGGCGTCGAGATTGAGAAAGTCGCCGCGGAAACTCCCGAGTTAATTTTGAAAGAGCACATTGATCCGCTCACTGGCCTGCGTCCCGCGCAAGCGCGCAAGCTGGCTTTCGGGCTCGGGTTGACCGGCGATACGTTTAAAAATGCGGTAAAATTTTTTCAAGCCTTGTATCGTGCTTACGTGGAAGCCGATTGTTCGATGGCGGAAATCAATCCGTTGATCGTTACGGCCGAAGGTCAAGTACTCGCGCTTGATGCCAAAATCAATTTCGATGACAATGCTTTGTATCGCCACCCGGAGTATGCCGCGCTGCGCGACATCAGCGAAGAAGAACCGTTGGAAGTCGAAGCTTCGAAATACAGCCTCAATTATGTGCGATTGGACGGCAATGTCGGCTGCATGGTGAATGGCGCGGGCTTGGCGATGGGGACGATGGATATTATCAAGCTGGCCGGCGGCGCGCCTGCAAACTTTCTCGATGTCGGCGGCGGCGCGAGCGCGGAGACAGTGGAAAACGGTTTCCGCATCATTCTTTCCGATCCGAATGTGAAAGCAATTCTCATCAACGTCTTCGGCGGCATCGTGCGATGCGATCGCATTGCCAATGGCGTGATTCAAGCAGCGCAAAACGTACACATCAATGTGCCGCTCGTGGTGCGCTTGGAGGGCACGAACGCGGAAGAAGCCGCACGCTTGCTGAACGAATCCGGCTTGCCGTTGATTGTGGCGAGCAGTTTCAAAGACGCAGCAGAGAAAGTGGTGGCGAGCATTCGGGCGTAGAGTTTTGACTTGCTGGTGGATTGGAGCAAAAAATGCCGTGGCCCGAAGCGCAGATCGATGAGTTGATCGAGCAGGTGCGGAGAGATTTTGCTCTCAACGTGACCACTGAAAATTTCAACGCCAAATTATTAAACCACGGTGTGACCATGAAGCAAGCCGCAGCCGCAATAGGAAAGCATTGCTATATCGGTCGCTATGACAAAGAGGGCCCAACCATTGGATTCTGGAATCCGCAACGAAAGATCTTTGTCGCGTGGAAGTCTGAATATCAAACTCGCGTCAAAACTTGTTTTGTTGTTCGTGAGGGTCTGGCTTATTTCAGCAGACAAGATGACTTTGAACTTATTTGGTCGCCCAAGTAAAGCATGAAAAAAAGCTTCTCCAAAGCAAACGGGGCGCCGCGATCCGCAACTCAAAAAAAGGCGACGGAATTGCTCGATTGGCTTGTCGATTTTCTGCCGTCCGCGGTTCTTCCCACTCTTGAAAGCGCGGTGCTTGATGAAAGCGGCGAAGTGCATGCGCTTTTGTGGCATCGCAGCGAGCTGCAATATCTCCTGGCAAAAGAGCCTAAGGCGCTCACCACACGTCAACTCGGGCAGCTTGCAAATTTGGACAAAAAAGTGAGAGCATGCGCGCTTCTATTATATGCTTCGGAAAAAGGAACGTTGCAACGTTATCGGCAGGGAAGATACGATCATTCCCACTGGTGGTGGTATTTGGATGATCTGCTGCAAGAGAAAATGCGCGCGAAGCGATTTGGGAAGAAACCCCTTGTCTATCGAGAAGCCGACACCAGAAGCTTGTCGAAAGTCGCCGAGCCTCGTGCAGCATATGACCGACGAATGAGCAAACGAAAAAACGTATCAAACATAAATGACAACTGAAGGAGGATAGATTGAGCGTTCTGATAGATAAAAAAACGCGCGTGTTGGTGCAAGGCATCACGGGCAGTGAAGGCTCGTTTCACGCGATGCAGATGATGGAATACGGCACGAAGGTCGTGGCGGGCGTGGTGCCGGGCAAAGGCGGACAGAAATTCAACGACACCGTGCCGATTTTCAATACCGTGGCCGAAGCCGTGAAAGAAACCGGCGCGAATGCTACGGCGATATTCGTTCCACCCGCGTTGGCTGCGGATGCCATTATGGAAGCGGCAAGCGAAGGCGTGCCGTTGATTGTGACGATTACCGAAGGCATTCCCGTCGTAGATATGTTGCCGGTGAAAGCATTGCTTGCGAAAACCGGCGTGCGCATGATCGGCCCGAATTGCCCCGGCATTATTTCGCCGGGCAAGTGCAAAATCGGCATCATGCCGGGCTTCATTCATCAGCCCGGCCGCGTGGGCGTAATCTCGCGCAGCGGCACGTTGACGTATGAAGCGGTGAAACAACTTTCCGATCTCGGCATCGGGCAATCGACGTGCATCGGCATCGGCGGCGATCCCATGATCGGCACGAATTTCACCGAGGCCTTGAAATTATTTGAAGCCGATGATGATACCGGTGCGGTGGTGATGATCGGCGAAATCGGCGGCAGCGCGGAAGACGAGGCCGCGGCGTACATCAAAAAATATTTTGGCAAGCCGGTCGTGGCGTTCATTGCAGGCCGCACGGCGCCTCCGGGGCGTCGCATGGGACACGCGGGCGCGATCATCGCAGGCGGCCAAGGCACGGCTGCGGAGAAGATGGAGAAACTGCGCGCTGCGGGCGCGCACGTTTGCGAAAGCCCGGCGGAATTGGGCAGCACCATGCAAAAAGTATTGAGCAAAACAAAGAAGACGGTGGTTGCGGTGAGCAAAGCGAAAGCCGCGCCGCGTGCAAGCAAGAAAGCGGCGGTGAAAACCGTCGCGCGCAGGAAAACGAAATAACATTTTGCTGATGACAAAGTAATCTTTGCTGCGCGCGCTTCGCGCGGGCAAGAAGACTTTTGTTGTGGCAGGAAGACAAACATCTTTATCACAAGGAGCAATGGTTTTGGAACGTACTCTCGCTATTCTCAAACCGGACGCCGTTTCGGCGAATAAGATCGGCAAAGTGATCGACCGCATCGAAGCTGCCGGTTTTCGCATTCTCGGCATGAAGATGGTGCGCTTGAATGCGCAAACCGCCGGACAGTTTTATGAAGTGCACAAAGAGCGGCCGTTTTATAAAGACCTATGCGCGTTCATGTCGAGCGATCGCGTGGTTGTGATCGCACTTGAAAAGGCGAACGCGGTCGCGGATTTTCGCAAGCTCATCGGCGCGACCGATCCCGCGGAAGCCGCGCCCGGCACCATTCGGAAAGACTTCGCAACCAGCAAGCAGAACAATATTGTGCACGGCTCGGATTCTCCGGAAAATGCCATGATTGAAATTGCGTTTTATTTTTCGGAAAGAGAGTTGTTGGAGACGAAATAGGTCTCGGGCTTTTCACTCAAAACAAAAGCGTTGAGGCGCAAAGAATCCACCACGGCGCTTGCATCCATGAGGCTTTGCTCATCGCGAGGGCAACTTCTCCAATTCGCCCAGCATTCGGGAGAGCTTCGTCATGAACAACACGAAAGTAATCGCCACCGTTGCCGTCCTCATTCTTTTAGTGGCGGCCAGTTTTTGGTGGCTGCAAAAGAAGCGTGCGGAAGAACAAGCCGCACGGTCGGCTTTGATCTTTCGCGAACAGCCGAGCGACACTGCGAGCCACGCCGTGCCGCAGCAAGAAATGGAAGAACCGCCGCCTTCGCCCGGTGCGACGGTAGTCGTTACTGAAGATGGCCTGTTTACGGTGCAAATTTCTTCCTGGCGCAGCAGCGAGAAAGCGGAGCGCGAGGCCGAGCGTTTTCAGCGTGCCGGATATTCCGCTTTCGTGCAGCGCGCCAACCTTCCTGCTAAGGGCGGTGCGTGGTATCGTGTTCGCGTCGGCCAGTTTAATACGCGTGCAGAAGCCGAGCGCCAGGCTGCGGATCTGGAAATGCAGTTGGATGCGGGCTATTGGATTACGCACAAACAATAGTCCAATGAACATTTGAAGGGGGGAATTTTATCTTGACTTCCAGGGGGCGGTTTTATACATTCGCCACCAATTCTTTCGCACCGCTAACATCATGAAGATTTCACTCGTCGGTCTCGGCCCCGGTGTTCATCAGTTTCATTTCGAAGAAAAGCCCGCAATGTGGGGCCTGGAAAATCATCCCAATTTGCGCGCGAACATTCGCCTCGACGTGCAATTGGAAAAGGCGCCGACGCATTTATATTTGCGCAATCATATTCAGACCCTCGGGCGTTTCGAATGTGATCGCTGCCTGAGTGAGTTCGAAATGATGCTGGAGGAAGTCGGTCGCGTAATGTTCTCGGACGATCCGGATTTGGTGCAGAGCAGTGACGAAGAGATCCGCACCTTTGATCCGGAAGCGCGCGAGGTTGACATTACGGATGACGTTCGCGATCTGTTACTATTGTCGATTCCGGCCAAGTTGCTGTGCCGCAAAGATTGTAAAGGCCTGTGCGCCGGTTGCGGGGTCAATTTGAATGAGGAATCGTGTCGTTGCGCGCCGCAAGCGGTTGATCCGCGCTGGCAGGCGTTGCAGCAATTACTGGATAATTCAAAGTGAGGTAGATTGTGCCCAACCCGAAAAGACGACATAGCCGCACGCGCCGTGACAAACGTCGCACGCATTGGAAGTTGAGCGCCGTGCAAACCGTAAAGTGTAGCCATTGCCATCAACCGAAGTTGCCTCATCACGTGTGTCCCAACTGTGGCTACTATGGTGATCGTTCCGTCTTCTTGCCACGCGAATCCTAACCAATATCTCCTTCCGAAATTGAACAAGGAAAGATTTGGTGCATTCCCTAATAGGCTAGACCTTAAGTCGGCTACATATTCAGGAGCTTGCTGTTAGCCATTGCCCCGCGGGATATGTGTTTGATTTGGCTGCGAAGAGGAAGTTATGCGAATTGCATTGGATGCCATGGGTGGCGATTTTGCGCCGGCAGCGATTGTGCAAGGCGGCTTGGAAGCCGCGAGGTTACTTTCACACCAATGTGAGATCGTTTTCGTCGGTGATCACGCGATAATCGAACAAGAGATTGCTCGCCACCCATTGTTGACGCGCGGTCAAACGCTGCACTATTCGATTCACCACGCTTCGGAAAAGATTGAAATGTCCGACGTGCCGACGGTGGCAATCAAAAAGAAAAAAGATGCTTCGATCGTCGTTGCGAATCGGTTGCAGCAAGAGCGCAAGGTCGATGCGGTGGTCTCCGCGGGCCACACTGGCGCTGCCATGGCCGCGGCCCTGCTTATCCTCGGCCGGATATCCGGCGTGAGCCGGCCCGGCATCGGCTCGTTGATTCCCAACGGCAGCGGGGTGACGATGTTGCTCGACGTCGGCGCGAATGTGGATGCCCGCGCCATGCACCTGGTGCAATACGGCTTGATGGGCAGCATCTTTA
This sequence comes from bacterium, assembly GCA_037444905.1. Lineage (GTDB taxonomy): Bacteria > Zhuqueibacterota > Zhuqueibacteria > Zhuqueibacterales > Zhuqueibacteraceae > JABWAN01. Next base: position 17,592 of record JBBILN010000089.1, read on the forward strand.
TGCAGCGCGTGGTCGGTGTGGAGAGCCCCCGTATCGCGTTGTTGAGCATCGGCGAAGAGCGCACCAAAGGCACGGAAGTCACGCGCGAAGCCTATGCCCTGCTCGAAAGAAGCCAAATCAATTTCATCGGCAATGTTGAAGGCCGCGACATTCTGCAGGCAAAGGCCGATGTGGTGATCTGTGACGGCTTCGTCGGCAACGTGATTCTCAAGTTCACCGAAAGTCTCGGCAGCGTCTTTCGCCGCCACATCAAACGCCAAATCGGCAAGAAGATTTTTGTTAATCTCGGCGCGTTTTTGATGCAGCCGACTTTCAAGCGTTTGCGCAAAGTTTTTGACTACGAGGAATATGGCGGCGCCCCGCTACTCGGCGTGGACGGTGTGAGCATCATCTGCCACGGCTCTTCCACGCCCAAAGCCATTCGCAACGCGATCAAGGAAGCCGTTAAAATGGTGAGCGAGGGCATCAACCAAATCATCCAGCAGGAGCTCGCAACTCAGCTTCAAAACGGAGTCAAACTCGTTGAAGAAGACGCCTAAGGCGATGATTCTCGGCACCGGTCGTGCAACGCCGGAACGGGTGCTCACCAATGCCGATCTCGAAAAAATCGTCGATACCACGGACGAATGGATTCGCGAACGCACCGGCATCGAGCGCAGATTCATTGCCGCGGATCATGAAACCAACTCGCAATTTGCCGCGCTCGCAGCACAGCGGGCCTTGCGGGCCGCCAATATTTCTGCTGAGCAAATCGACATTATTGTGCAAGGCACCGTCACCGGAGATGTGGGATTTCCCGCCAATGCTTGTTACGTGCAAGAACTCATCGGCGCGACGAATGCCGCAGCTTTCGATATTTCGGCGGCATGCTCCGGTTTCATCTATGGCCTTGCGCTCGCCGACGGTTTCATCGCGTCCGGCAAAGCGCGTTACGTCTTGGTGATCGGATGCGAACTTTTGAGTCGCATCACGGATTGGAAAGATCGCGCGACGTGCGTTTTATTCGGTGACGGCGCGGGTGCGTGTGTCATTGGTCCGAGCGAGCATGAGCGCGGCCTGCTCGACACGTTTATCAAAAGCGACGGACGTTTGACGGAGTTGCTGTGCATGAAAGGGCGCGGCACGAGCATACCGCTAGAGGTGGCGTTGGCCGAGCGCAAAGTCTTTCTTGCGATGCAAGGCCGTGAGGTTTTCAAATATGCCGTGACCGCAATGGGTGACGCTTCCGCGCACATTCTCGAAAAGAACGGCATGACCAGTGATGACATTGATCTTTTTATTCCGCACCAAGCCAATTTGCGCATCATCACGGCAACCGCGAAACGCCTCAACGTCTCGATGGATAAAGTTTACGTAAACGTGCAGGATTACGGCAATACCTCCGCCGCTTCGATACCGATCGCGATCGATGAAGCCATTGAAAAGAAAAGACTGCAGCCCGGCAATCGCTGTTTAATGGTCGCGTTCGGCGGCGGCTTCACTTGGGGTTCGGCCTTAGTTCAACTTTGAGCCTATGAGCGAAAAGCGCGCATTCCTATTTCCCGGCCAAGCTTCGCAATTCGTGGGCATGGCAAAAGATCTCTGCGAACGATTCGCCGTCGCCCGCGAGATGTTTGAGCGCGCCAACACGGCGCTCGGCTTCGACATGCAGCGCATTTGCTTCGAAGGCCCGCTGGAAGAATTGACCAAAACCTCGATTACTCAACCCGCCATTCTCATTCACAGCGCGATCGTGGCGCGCATTCTCAACGAAGAAAAAAGTTTTGCGCCGATGATGGCTGCGGGCCACAGTTTGGGCGAGTATTCCGCACTTTACGCCGCAGGCGTGCTCGATTTCGAGGCCGCGCTGCGTTTGGTCAAATTGCGCGGCGAGTTGATGCACCAAGCCGGCTTGGACAACCCCGGCACGATGGCCGCCATCATGGGCCTCGCGCCTGAAATCGTCGAAACTGTGTGCTCCGAAGTCACGGCTAACATGAGCAGCGCTGGGCACGTTGTGCAATGCGCGAACTTCAATTCGCCCGAGCAAACCGTGATCTCGGGGTCGGTAGAGGCAGTCACGCAAGCGATGGCAGTGGCTAAGGAGCGCGGCGCAAAACTGGCGAAAAAACTAACCGTGGGTGGCGCATTTCATTCTCCGCTCATGGCCAGCGCACGCACCGGTTTGCAACAAGCATTGGCAGCCACGACGTTTCACGCGGCGCGATGCCCAATTTACACCAACGTGACCGCAAAGCCGGAACAGGATTCGAACCGCCTCCGCGAATTGCTCGACCAACAATTAACGCGTCCCGTACGTTGGTTGGCGACCATTGAGAACATGATCGCGGACGGCGCACAGAGTTTTTACGAGGTCGGCCCCGGCAACGTACTCGCCGGTTTGATGAAGAGAATCAACAAAAATTTCACCGTGACCACGATTGGCACGGTTGCAGAACTAGAAAAATTGGAGTGAAGGAGTTTTAGATTGATGGATGGGTGGATCGATGGATTGCTGGGCACCAACAATCCAATAATCCAATAATCCAAAACTCCATCAATCCATGACTTGAAGTGTGCTATGTCCCGTCTCGCAAATAAAGTCGCAATCATTACAGGTGGTTCGCGCGGTATCGGCAAGGCCATTGCTTTGAAAATGGCTGCCGAGGGCGCTAGCGTGGTCTTGACCGCAAGATCTGCGGATGCAGTGGAAGCGGTCGCAGAGCAAATTCGGCAACAAGGCGGCGCTGCCATGGCGCTCGCGGTTGATGTTGCTGTGCCGGCGCAGGTCGATACGATGATCAAGGCCACTGTGGAAAAATTTGGTGGCGTACATGTGCTGGTGAATAATGCCGGCGTCACCCGCGACAATTTGGTGATGCGCATGAGCGACGAAGATTGGAGCACCGTGCTCGCCACGAATCTCACGGGCACATTCAACTGCATTCGCGCCGCTTCGAAAGTGATGATGAAGCAACGCGCGGGCAAGATTATCAACATCACCTCCGTCGTTGCGGAGATGGGCAACAAAGGCCAGGCAAATTATTGCGCCGCCAAAGCCGGCGTCATTGGCCTCACCAAATCCGTCGCGCGCGAACTGGCCAGCCGCAACATTCAAGTCAACGCCATTGCTCCGGGCTTTATCGAAACCGATATGACCGCGACGCTGCCGGAAGCCGCGAAAGAAGCCATGCTGCAAGCGGTGCCGCTCGGTCGCGTGGGCACGCCGGACGATGTGGCCGGCTTGGCCGTGTTTCTCGCTTCCTCCGATGCAGATTATGTCACCGGTCAGACGCTGAATGTTGATGGCGGCATGGTGATGGCTTAAAAAGAAGATTGTAATTGAAATTTAAAACACGTAATTCGTTTCCCATTTGAACCTCACAAGGAGTAATGACGAATGGCTGAAATTGACGCAAAAGTAAAACAAATCATCGTGGACCAGCTCGGCGTCGACGCCAACGAAGTCACGGATACGGCGAGCTTCGTCGACGATCTCGGCGCGGATTCATTGGACACGGTGGAGTTGGTGATGGCTTTCGAAGAGGAATTTGACGTCGAGATTCCGGACGAGGAAGCTGAGAAACTTCAGACCGTCGGTCAGGCTTTGGAATATCTGAAAGCGAAACTGCCCGCCAAATAATCGAACTTGCGCCCGTGCTCTCCGCGCATGGAAGGACAACTTGAGTGTATAGAAGATGCATTGTTGAAAAGCATCTTCATTGCGCAATGGCGCGTTGCTCAGGAGGGAAAAGAAAGCTGTGCGGCAGTAGCGATATAGCGGACCAAGATTGAAAATAACGTGGCGTGCCATCGCGCTTGGCCGTTTGCGCGCGGCACAGAACGGCGTCAATGTTCTCGTGAAGGTTGCCCAAAGAAAGGGGCTTGCTCTCGCCCCTTTTACTTCTCCGTGCAGAAATCCTTCGACTTTGGCGCTCGCTTCTTCTGCCCGCGAATTCCGGCGATGCGTGTTAGCTTTAGATAATTTTACGGCGGTATTGCCGACTGCGTCGCGTTCCGAGTGGCAGGCATGGGAGTGTTTTGTGACGAAGACGTTCCGCACAATATCATCACGAGGACGAAACGTTTAGTCGCTCCCGCAGCAGCCCGAGTGCAAGGGCGTCTGCGGTTACGACTAACCGGTTGCGTGCTCGTGGGGATCGGGTGCCGCACAAAAGATTCTCTTCTCTTGCCGCTTCGCATTAACATGGCGTGACTAAAAAGCCCTATCATTCCGCCGACCATTCCCTAAGATAGCCGAGTCTCTGCCGTGCTCGGCCTCGTGGCAACATTCTCCCGCATAGGCTATGCTAAAGTGGTTGCGAAGGCTGTTTCGAAATGAGCATACGGGAGGGGAGCAGATCGTCCCATCGGCGTCCGCATTTGCCCGGATCATTGGATACCGATTTCGGCGCCGTGCTTTGCTCGTGCAGGCGCTCAAGCATCGTTCATTCCTGCCGCAAGTGAATGAGCAGCGTCCCTGCTCGAACGAGCGCATGGAATTGCTCGGCGACGCCGTGCTCGGCATTGTCGTCACGGAACATCTCTACCATAAATTTCCCGACAAAGAAGAAGGGGAGATCACGGCGATCAAATCGCTGCTGGTCAGCCGCAAAATTCTCACCCGCATCGCACGCAATCTCGATCTCGGCAAATATGTTTTGATGAGCGACTCCGAAGATCACGCCGGCGGCCGCACGCGGCCCTCCATTCTCGCAGATGGATTTGAGGCCGTGATTGGCGCAATCTATCTCGACGGCGGCCTCGAAAAGGCGCGCGGCTTCATCGAACGCACGCTCTTGCGGGAAATGGAAGCTATCGTTGCAGAGGAGCAGCACCGCAATTTCAAAAGCCTGCTGTTGGAGCTTTCGCAAAGCCGCAATATGGGCACGCCGTATTACGCCGTCCTCGCCGAAGAAGGCCCCGACCACGAAAAGCTTTTCACCGTCGAAGTCAAAATTCAAAATCGTTCCATGGGCATCGGCATCGGCCATTCCAAAAAACGCGCCGAGCAGCAAGCCGCGCAAAACGCACTCGCGCAACTGGTGTTGTTGTGAACGAGATTCTCTCCAGCGTCGGTAAAAATTCAAGCCTGCCAATGTAGAATCATAAACTCCGGAATATTTCAAACCATGAAAAGGTACCTGCTCGTCGTCGCCGTTTTGTTGTCCGTCGCCGCCGGTTTCGCTCAGCCTCTCCCGAGCTACTACTCGCGCTATGCTTTTTTGCCCTCCTCTCCCGGCGCGTTTGCTGATGGACTCGTTGGCTTCGTCAACCCCGCAAATCTCACTTTGCTACGGCAAATGGAGAATCGCTTCTATTGGTCCACCGAGGGCACGGACGCGACCTCTTTCAATGACTGGGGCTACTTCACCGGCGTGCGCGGATTGGGCTTCGGCGTGTTGCGGCAAAATGTTGGTGGCGTGAGTGTGAAAGACTATCGTCTCTCAACCGGCTTCGGCTCGCGCGGCTTTGCGATGGGCTTTGGTTATGGCTGGTCCAAAGGCCATTTCGATGCGCTCGGCCGCGAGCGTTTGTTCAACACGGGCATGATCATTCGCCCCTCGCGTTATCTCTCGCTCGGCCTGCTCGGAAATTTTTCTTTAGAAAGCAATGCGCGTGAAGGCGTAGCAGAGATCGGCGTGCGACCTTTCGGTTCGCCGCGCTTGACGCTCTTCGCCGATGGCGCTTTGCAAAATGACGTTCAACTCTCCGACGCGCCGTGGAGCGCGGGCGCGGTGTTGCAGCTCGTTTCGGGCATCAATCTTGTGGGCCGTAGTTTCAAAGGCGAGGCCTTCACGCTTGGCCTCGCGCTCAATTTGGGCAGAACTGAAATCGCCGCACAATCGCACTTCGATGCGGATCAAAATCATGCGTTCAACAGCTACATGCTCCGCCTCGGCAGTCGCCAACCGAGCTTCACCGCCGCGCTGGTGAAACGCAATAGCCGTTATCTTCCCCTCTCGCTTAAAGGTCGAGTCGATTATCACAAATTTATTTTTGGGGATAAAGACACGCACCGCTTTTTGGAAATTTTAACCGCCATTCGCGCCGCGGCGAACGACCAGAGCACCGGCGTAATCGCACTCAATCTCTCCCGCGCAAATATTTTACCCGAACACGCGTGGGAAATCCGCGAAGAGCTGCGCGTAGCGAGAGAGCGCGGCAAGAAAATTTTCGCGTTCCTCGACAACGCAGATATGACAACCTATCATCTCGCGAGTGTGGCCGATAAAATTTTCATGGACCCCGAAGGCACGCTCATGCTCGAAGGCTATCGCCTCGGTCGCACCTATTTGAAAGGCACGCTGGAGAAATTGGGTCTCGGCTTCGACGAGTGGCGTTTTTTCAAATATAAATCCGCCATGGAAACTTTGAGCCGCGATAGCATGTCCGAAGCCGATCGCGAGCAATACCAAGCTTATGTTGACGATTGGTATGAACTCGTGCGCGCAGAGATTTGCCGTTCGCGCAAGCTGACGGAGCAAGGCTTCGACGCGCTTATCGACAGCGAAGTTTTCTTTCTTTCCGGCCACGCGCTGGAAAAAGGCTTGGTCGATTCGCTCGCGCGTTGGTCTGCGCTTGCAGAAACCATTCAAAAAAATACCGGCCACGGCATGCGCGCCATCTCCGCACGCGCATTGGAAGAAGACGTTGCAAGCACTTTGCAATGGGGCGAGCGCCCGAAGATCGCAGTCGTGTATGCTCTCGGCGTGTGTGATTTGGACGAAGGCATTCGCGGCCGCTGGCTCGAGCGCGTGCTGCTCGAGCTCGCGAAAAATTCTGCTGTGAAAGCAATCGTCTTCCGCGCCGATTCCCCCGGCGGCGATGGATTGGCAAGCGATCTCGTTGCCGAAGCGCTCGCGAAGTGCAAAGAGAAGAAACCCGTCATTGTGAGTCAAGGGCAAGTCGCGGGCAGCGGCGGCTATTGGATTTCGATGTACGGCGATCAAATCATCGCCGGACCGAATACCATTACAGGCTCCATCGGTGTGATCGGCGGATGGATTTATGACAACGGCATGAGCAGCAAGCTCGGCATGACTTCGGATTTTGTGAAGCGCGGCGCGCACGCGGATCTCGGCTTCGGCGTGCGGCTGCCGTTGCTAAGCATTCAAGTGCCGGCGCGCAATCTCACCGAAGAAGAGCGCGAACAAATTGCGGGCTTCTTCCAAAAATTCTATGAAGGCTTTGTGGCAAAAGTTGCAAAAGGCCGCAAGCTTTCAGTGGAGAGAGTGAAGGAGATTGCGGAGGGACATTTCTATTCGGGCACGGATGGCAGAGCGCTCGGACTCGTGGATGAAATCGGCGGCTTGATGACGGCGCTCGCTATTGCCAAGCAGCGCGCGGGCATTGCAGCAGATGACGACGTTGAAATCATCGAAATTCCGCGCAATAAAGGCTTGTTCGATTTCGGCTCGCGGATTTCGCCGTTGCCTGCGCAAGTTTCCGAGGACGCGGTGCTGCAATATCTCAAAATGATGAGCGCGCGCCCCGGGCAACCGCTGCCCATGTTGTTGCCGGGGACATATCCGAGCTTGGAGTGAAGCCCCATTCATCTCCCAACTTAGCAATCGACTGAAAAAAAAGATCAACGGTTCGAAGTGCGATGATACGCTTTGCACGGTTTCTACTTCTGCAATTTGCTTCAATAATTTTATATCGCTGGCAATTGTTTTAATTAATGGTTGAGGATTTTTCGGGGTTGCATACATGCCTCACAACTTCATCAACCACGCCCGCGTAGACGGCACAATTGCCCCCCCAAAACCCGTGCTCCTGCGCAGCAAATAATTCGAAGAAAGCGCTAGCTGCGCTGCGTTTCAAGCAGCTTTTGTTTGCGTAGCGCTGGGCGCGGAAACTCGCGCCGTGGTTTCAACTGTGGCTCCAAACAACTTTGGCCCCGTGGTGCGCGCAAACCACACCAACACCAACATCACCGGCACTTCGATGAGCGGGCCGACCACCGTTGCCAGCGCCACGGTCGGATTGAAAGCAGTAATGGCAATGGCGATGGCAATTTCAAAATCACGTCCGGTGGAATTGAATGCCACCGCGGTCGCGTCTTTGTAATTGAAGCCGAGCTTCCAACCGGTGAGATACACCACGACGAAGATGCTCCAGAAAAACAGAGTCATCGGTATCGCCAGCTTGAGAATGATGCCCGGTTCGGCGACGATGAGATCTCCCTTGAGCGCGAACATCACGATGAGCGTGAACAGCAGGCCGAGGATCGAAAGGCTGTCAAGGTAGGTCTTCACTTTTTTAAAACCTTCTTCGCCGTATTTTTTCACTCCCCAGCGCCGCGTGAAAAATCCCGCCACCAGCGGCAAGCCGAGATAAAGCACAACGCTTTCCGCCACCAGCCACACGTCGAAATTCACCTCACCTAAAAGCCATTTGGCATAAACCGGAATGAGAATCATCTGCAAAATGGAATTCATCGCCACCAGCACGATCGCCATGGCGGTATTGCCGAACGAGAGAAAGGTGAAAATAATTACCATCGCGATGCAGGGCGCGAGGCCGTAGAGCACCAAGCCGGTGTGAAAATCACTGCCGGGCGTCAAAAAGAAATTGGCCAGCAGCAGCATCCAGAATGGCGCGATGGCAAAGTTGAAAAACAGCACCACCAACAGTTGCTTGGGCGATTTGACGGCGCGTCCGAGATCCTCAAACTTGATATTGGTCATGGCCGGATACATCATCAGAAACAAGCCGACGACCACGCCGAGCGCCAGCGTATTCGCCAGCGAAAAAGTGTAGGTGCCGTGAAAAATCGCAATGATGGCGTCAATGGGCGGCGTCAGCGCGAAGTTCGAGATGCCGTAAATTTTGCCGACCGCGATGCCAATCACCATGCTGATGATGACGAACAGGGGAAGTGATTTAAAATTCTGAAGTTTTTCCAGGAATTTGGCGCCCGGCATGGCATCTCCTTTCAATTGCAATATAGCATAAAAGTCCAGCGAAGCTTCGCCTCAAACCGACAAATGACTAAAGAAAAATCAACCCCAACAGATTGAAACAACGCAACGGATGAAAAGTTTTTATCGGTTGCGTTGTTTCTATCCTATATGTTATCTTGATCCTGTTCTTTGTCTTTTATTCAACGC
>JBBILN010000090.1:0-26264 GCA_037444905.1 bacterium
CGCGCCACGAAGTAAAGCGGAAGAAGAGGCACTTTTAATATACAAATGACAATCTCAGGGGCGGCAAGTTTCAAACTGGAGTCTGTTTCCTCCGAAACACGAAATGCACCCTCTCCGCGCGCTCGCTGCCCGGGCGTTGCGACATGCCGCTGAAGCACGCGACCTCTTCCCAAAAGCCGTTGGCGGCGAGCCTGCGAATCTCGCTTAGAGAGTAAATGCGCTGCACGTGCTTCTCGCGCAGCGTGGGCCCGGGATTGCGATCGTCGACGATCAAAAACTCGTTGTACTGCAAATTGCCGATGGGGTGGAAATACGAGTGGCGATGATACGAAAAATTTTGGAAAGAATCCCTCTCCACGTAGTTGCGAAAATTTTTCCAGCAGTTCCACCGCGTGCACACGTCGAAGATGAACAAGCCGCCGGGGCGCACGACGTGCGCCATGCCTTCGAACACGCGCGCCATTTCGTGCGGGTGGCGACAGTAGTTCATGCTGTCGTACAAGCAAATCACCGCGTCCATGTGAATGCCGGTCGCGACGTGCTGCATGTTGCCGCACCACACGCGCGATTCGAATTTTTCATGGCGCAATCGCTGCGCGGCATAGCGCGCCATTTCGGGCGAGAGATCGAGGCCATACACTTCGAAGCCGGAGCGCGAGAGTTCAACCAAAACTTTGCCGGTGCCGCAGGCCAATTCTAAAACGGTCGTGACTCGTTCATGCGGTCGAGGATAGTGATTTGAGGATAGAGGCTCGGTGGCGAGATCGAACAACGCGATGATATAATCCGCCCAGCGCCGATAATTGACGTGGTTCATCAAATGATCATAAAATTCCGCGAGGCGGCTGTAAGGAACGGCCTCAACGTTCTTTTGCAAGGAGAGCCACGGCAAGCTTGAGGGCCTCGATCATGCTGGTGGGTTGCGCGAGATTTTTGCCCGCAATGTCATACGCGGTGCCGTGATCCGGAGAGATGCGAATCACCGGCAAGCCCGCGGTGTAATTCACGGCGCGGCCAAAGCCGAACATCTTGAGCGGAATCAAACCTTGATCGTGATACATCGCGAGGTAAGCGTCGAACGGCGTTGCGGTCTTTTCGTTGCGGCGCTGCGAAAATTTTCCAAACAAAGCATCGGCGGAGTATGGGCCTTCGGCGAGAATGCCTTCGCGTTGCGCATGCGCAATCGCGGGCGCGATGATCGCGCTCTCTTCTTCACCAAGCACGCCGTCCTCGCCCGCGTGCGGATTCAAGCCCGTGACGGCAATGCGAGGTTTCGCAATGTTGAAACGGCTTTTTAATTCATGATCAACCACGCGCAATTGCTCGACGATTCTTTTGCTCGTGATCGTGTCGGCAACTTTGCGCAGAGGCAAGTGCGTCGTGACCAATGCCACGCGAAAATCTTCGGCCATCAACATCATGGCAAAATGCTTCGCGCCCAAACGTTCCGCGACAAACTCGGTTTGGCCGGGGTAATGAAAGCCCGCCTGCGCGAGCGCATATTTTGAAACCGGCGCCGTGATGATGGCATCGACCAAACCCGCGCCCGCCATGTCCGATGCGGCAATCAAGGCATCGCCTGCAATTTTTCCGGAAGTGAGGGTGGCCTTGCCCACGTCGATTTGCGTCGCGCCGGGCAGGGTGTCGAACATTGCGAACTGCGAATTTGAAGGCCAGAGCGACAAGACTTCAATCACCGGCGCGTGCAATTCAAGCTGCAGCCGCTCCTGCCAAAAACGCCACGCAGCTTGCGGCCCGACCAATAAGATGCGCACGGACTGCGGAGCCTGCCACAAGCGCAATGCTTTGAGCACGACTTCCGGGCCAACGCCGTTCACGTCGCCGAGAGTGATTGCTATGGTTGCCGATGGCATCATAATTGAAAATCTTTGAAGAGAGAAAAATGGTGGACAGCAAAATTAAAAAGAACATCTGCCTTATGAAAAAAATCTCAAGCTCATGTTTCTGTCCTCCATTTTTCTGTCATTGCCTTGCTTTACGTTTTTCTCTTCTTCTTCTTCGCCGCGGGGAAAAGAATGTTGTTCAAGATCAAACGATAGCCGGGCGAGTTTTTGTGGAGCGAAAGCTGTGTGGGCGGATCATACACCATGTGCTGATAATCTTCAGGATCATGCCCGCCATAAAACGTAAACGTGCCGCGCCCAATGTTGCCGTGAATGTATTTCACTTCCTCGGTGCCAGGCACGTCGGCTAAAATCGTGACGGACTTTTTGATCACCGAACGCTTGAAACCCGTGGTCTGTCCCATGAAACCTTTCACGACGGAAACATGATCTTGCGTGAGCATGGTGGGCACGGGATCGTACTTCGCGGAAAACTCGAAGAGCGTGAAATAATCCGCGTCCGCGCTGCGCAAACGCGGACTGTTGCTGGGCGGATAATCGATGTCCGAATGCTCATACACCATCGGGTTCATTTCGAGCACAAAATTCTCAAAGGCAAGGCACTCGCTGTAATCCAGCTCATTCTGGGCATTGGGCGAGGGCGGATCGTAATCGAAGAGGGCAGCGCAAATATCGGTGTTCTTAGCTGCCAGCGCGAGATCAATCGTGTCCGTGGCCGAGCACATCGCAAAGAGAAATCCGCCGCGCGCCGCATATTCCTTGATCGTGCGCGCCACGGCCTTCTTCAACTCCGAAACCTTCGTGAAGCCAAGTTGCTTCGCCATGGCTTCCGACTTGATCACTTCTTCCTGATACCACGCCGTCGCATGGAAGCTTGCATAAAAGCGGCCGTATTGGCCGGAGAAATCTTCATGATGCAAATGGAGCCAGTCATACTTTTGCAAATCGCCGCGCAGCACTTCTTCATCCCACAACTTTTCATATGGAATCTCGGCGTATTCGAGCGCGAGCGTCACGGCGTCGTCCCACACTTGCTTATTGGGCGGCGTGTAAATCGCGATAGCCGGCGCTTTCTCCAGCAACACCACTTCCATGTTTGCGCCTTCAATCTCGGCATAAATCTGCGCGGCCTGGCTGCCGTTGATCGCTTCGAACGCAACCCCGCGCACGCGACATTCGCGCTCCAGCTCGGGATGATAATCCATCATGAACGATCCGCCACGATAGTTGAGCAGCCACTCCACGTTCGTGCTGTGCTCAAGGGACCAATAGGCCACGCCGTATGCTTTGAGATGATCGGTTTGCCGCAGATCCATGGGGATGAGAAGCTTCTGCGCACAAAGCGAGGAAAAAGAAAGCAAAAGTGCGGCGAGGGTGTGATGAGTTTTATTCATGACAATTCAGTTTGAGAAAATCAAAATCAAATGAACTGTCATCCTGGAAGGACCTTCCCTAGCACTCGGCACCCATCTGAAAATTAGTGTTGTGCCGAGCACTGGAGAAGATTCTTACAGAATGACAACGTAGAACGGGCGCACTTCACAAAGTTTTATTCCTCTCCGCCAACCGCCGCGCATGCCTGCGCGCTTCATCCAGAAAAATGCTGTTGGGATAATCGCGCAGCAATTGCTCGAACAGCTTCTGCGCTTGCTGATAATCGCGCAACTGCTCGCTCGTCAATTCCGCCAAACGAAACAATGCGCGGTCGCCGACCACGCTATCAGAAAACTTTTCCCAAATCGCGCGATACGTGCTCGCGGCCTCCGCATATTTCCCATCTTTCACCAGCAGCGCGGCGAGATTGAACTGCGCTTGCGGCACGAGCGCGGCTTGCGGGAAACGTTGCGCCAATTGTCGCATGCTGTCCATGGCCGCGTGGCGCTTTTGCTGTGCGGCCAAAAACTCCGCGCGCGCGAAAGCGAGCAACGCGCCCGCGCTGTCGCTAAAATTTGCTTCGAGCAAGAGCGTCAACTCGAGCGCGTCGTTGACCATGCTCTCCGTCTCTTCCGCGTTTTCGTCTTCCTCGCGCGCGCGCTGGCGGCTCGTGACCTTTTCCAATAATTGCAGCGACGGACGAAAACGGCCCTGAAAATATTCCAATCGCGCCAGCGAGAAGTCGATCTTGTCTTGAATCAAAACGCTCTTTGCGGCAAAGCGGCGCGCGGTTTCATACCATTGCGCCGCGTTTTTCAAATCGCCTTCGGCGAGATAACAATCACCCAGGCGAAAAACGATTTCACTCTTTTCTTTGAAGGCATTGTCGGAATAAGCATCGTAAATGCGACGATAGATTTCAATGGCGTTCGCCATATCTGCAAGATCGGCGAAATAAATCTCCGCCTGTTCGCGCCACGCGCGCAACGTCCAGGGATTGCGATTATTGCCGCCGGTCCTTTGCAGCAACTGCGCGAAAGCCTCCAACGCCTCGGCGTATTTGCCCTGCGCGCGCAGACATTGCCCCATGCCCATGAGCGCGGGAAAAGTGTACGGCGATTTTTCCAAATTCAAAATGAGACGATACGCCTGCGCGGCAAAATCGCACGCCTCGCCGCGGCGCGCTTCTTCCGCAAAATTGAAAATCTCGTTGCCCGCATTGGCTTTGTCAGTGGGATTCGCAATGCGTTCGAGAGTTTGATACTCGGTGAATGCGCGGCCGTATTCTTTGTTTTGCAGAAATAGCGAAGCGCGCAAGCGGTGCAAACTTTCCGCGGCGGGATGATTGGGCAGCAGCTTCTCAATCGTCGCGACGATGTTCTCATTGACCTCGTACTCATTGGTCATTTCGAGCAAGCGCCGCTGCACGAGCGGAAACTGGCGTTGATCGCTTTGCAGCAAACGCACCAACTCTGTCGTCGCGTTTTCAAATTCCAAACGCAGCTCGTACAAATTGGCCAAGTCAAGAGTGAAAAGCGAGGGGTCGCGCAGCTTATCACGTCCGGCGAGGTAAACTTTCAGCGCTTCGTCATAAGAATTGTTATCGCGCAATGCCGCTGCAACCATCGCATAAGTATCGCGCAGCGGTGCTTGCTGCAATACCTCCTGCCAATATTTGAGCGCGCCGGTCTCGTCGCCTTTTTTGAAGAGCACGTCGCCGCGATCCACGCGCGCATTGAGGTCGCCGATAACGGTGAGGCGGCGATCAATCAACGCGAGCAGTTCATCATAGCGCCGCAATTGCAACAGCGCACGCTTGACGCCTTGATAGTACGCGGCATTGCGCGGGTCTTGTTCGAAGAGCGGACGATAAAGATTAAGCGCCTGCTCGAAAAATCCCATGCGCTCAAAACTCTGCGCCTGCCGCAAGCGCTCGTTGATTTGCTGCGGGGTTTGCGCGAAGATGAGAGTTGGGAGCAAAAGCAATATGGAGAGATAACGTTTCATTTGCGTCGCGATGTTGTTTTTTTCTTTTTGCCCGCCGCCGCTTTTTTTCTGCGCGGCCGGCTTGGCGGCTCGAAGTTCGTGCGGATGATGTTGGTGAAGATGCGCTTGCCGGCCACGATCTCTTCCTGCTCCAACACGTCTTCGGCTTCGTGCTTGTTGCTGAAGACCACGTAATAGCCTTCGTCCAAACCTTCGGCGCTCAAATATTCCGCCAACTGGCGCTTGCCTTTTCCGAAATAACTGAGGTCGGTAAAAATTTTCGTTTCGATGACGTACTTCTTGTCGCGATGAAGAATGAGAATGTCGGTTCGTCCTCTGCCCGAGGGCACTTCGACAAAAGTTCTTCCGCCCAAGCGTTCGATGAAAAAGTTGATGAAGCCGTCCAACGAATAATGCCACGCGCCTTCTTTGAGATGCTCGGTGTCGAACGCGCGGAAACCGCGCTGCGCGACATACGCGGCGTATTGCTGCAAGATGGCTTTAAGATTCAAACCGTCGTCATTCACATAGCCGCTGAAATCATCTTTCGCCGAAACGTAGTAGCCGGTTTCGCCGTTAATCGCCGGACGGAAAGCCGTGAGCAAGCGTTTTTTGTACAAAGGCACAGTGATTTCGACCCAACTTCCCACTTTATCCACAACACCGTGCGCATAGAGAAAAGCGATATCGCGCTGATCAATGGTAAAGGGGATAGGTTTGTCGCTGAACAGCAGGCTTAACATAAAATCTTTTTTCAGACCTGCCTTTTGCACGATGTTGATGATGTTCTTGTCGAATTTCTCTGTGAGAAAATAGTCCAGTGTCACGTAAAAATCTTCCGCAGTAACCGGCCGCGTTTTATCAGTGGCAACTTTTTCGACGAGATGAGCACAAAGCGCGCACACCAAGCCGGGCTGGCCTGCCGTATTCTCATGAATCGCGTTGATCACGTCGTCATCAAACGTCTGCCCGCTCTCATTCGCGTATTGATCAATCAGGCTGCGGGTTTCTTCCTCGGAGAAATAGGAAATCTTGATCTCATCGACGATATTGAACGGCGACGCCGTCGAGACGACGAGATCGGCAATCGTGCTGACGCCGACCAATAGCAACGAGTGCAGAGCATAATTTTCGCGCTTATGATAGATTTCACGAAAAGCATGCATGACTTCGCTCAATACAACTTTGGGAATGCCTTCAAACTCATCGATCACGAGCACGAGTTTTTTGCATTGTGGTCGGAGCGCCGCGAGAAATTCGGCCAGATCAAGCTCATTGGAAACTGCTTGCGAGGGCGTTACGCCGAACGGCGCCAACTCGTTGTGCAGTTTGCGGCTCAACGCTTCATAGAATTGTGCTTTTGTCGCGTTTTGCAAAGCCTCAAAGCTTATCCAAATGGGCGTATACTCGCCCTGCTCTCGCAGCTCGGCAAGGAGGAGCTTGAAGTAGGTCGTTTTGCCCGCCTGGCGCGGCGCGAAGATGGTGAGATATCTGCCGCGACTAACTTTGTCGACGCCCTCTGCAATCAACTCGCGCCGCATCACGGTATAATGCTCGCGCGGGTCGCAGGGACCGGAGGTGTTGAAATAGCGCATAAATTTTCAAGCCATGACGGGTTCGACAGTCGCCTCATCGGCGCGAAAAGGCTTCTCAGGCGATTTTATCTTTTTGCCATACCTCTCGCAGAAAAATCGCACGCACTCCGGCGCGAGATCGATGGCCTTTTCATCATAAGCTCCGGTCTCCGGGTTAGGCCAGAGCAATGCGTAGTCCCCTTCAACCACGCGAAACCGCTCTTGATCACGCAAAGGCAGAAACGCTTCGCCAGGATCATCTTCATTGATGAGCGCGTGAAAATCCAAATCATAAATGGAAACGTCCAACTCTTCTTCAAACCATAAGCGCAAAACAAAACTGCGCACATGCTCTGCTTTCAACAAGCCGCGCTCTTCATGGTTTTGCCAGTAGACTTCGTTCTTTGCGAAGTCCGACCATTCTTTCCAGTTCATGACTAACCTACTATTTGAACAGGTTGACGATTTTGTGCTCGTTGCCATTGTTCGAGCAGTTCTTGTTCGTGCGCTTCAACCCACGCCTCTGTCATCTTTTTCAAATTTAGCGGAAGTTCACCGGCTGATTTCATCCATTTGCGCGTTCGAATTTCGATGCGATAACTGCGCACGTCGCTCTGATACTTCACGTGGACATGAGGCGGGTCGTGATCATTATAGTTCATCAAGACCACGAGCGCGCCCTTTTTAAAGGGATGCGAAACTGGCGGCATACTCTACCTCCCTTTCTGTCCCTCCTTCGTCAACGCTTCAAAATACTTCTGAATCAACGCGCGATAATCGCGGCTGTAATTTTCGCGCAGCGCGCGCAGCAGGTCTTCTTGAATTTTCGTTTTGCGCTCGCCCAAATCTTCGGGCAATGCGCCGGGGTCGAGGGCGCGATAATTTTTGCCGCGCTCGGCTTGGCGTTCATCTTTATACTCGCGCTCGCGCATGGAGCGTTGCGCGTCGAGCATGCGCGAGAGAATGCGCTGTTGGCGATCCAAAGTTTGGCGATCAATTTTTTGCTGCTGCAAATCTTTCGCGACTTCTTCCATGTCTTTCGCGGTTTGATCGAGCCGGCCGAGTATTTCGCTTTTGTTCCCGAACTCTTGCAAGAGTTGTTCGAGACTCTTTTGCACCGCGGCTTGTTGCGCCGCGAGTCTGGCCATCGCGGCCTGCTGTTGCATGCTCATGCCCTGCTGCCCCATTTGCTGCGACTCTTGATTGATGCCTTGCTGCTGCCCCGAAAGCCCGAGCAAGCGTTGCATGAACTCATCTGCGCCCATGCCCATCGAGCCGGAGCTGCCCATGTTCTTCATGCCCTCGCGCAAACCCGCGACCGCGGCGTCCAAACCTTGCATGGCTTGCGCCTGCGCCTGTCCCGCGTTTTGCGCGTCTTGCTGCTCCAAGCTATTCAACGCCTCTTGCATTTGATTCATCGACTGGCCGAGCGCGCGCGCGACTTCCGGCGTGACCGCAAAACTTTTTTGCGAAAGCTCATAAAGCTGATTCGTCACGCGCTGCATGCCGGAGAGCAATTCCTGCTGGCGATCCGCAGCTTCGTTGAACTGCGTGCCGCTGCGATTCATCGAACCGGATTGCTGGCCAAGCTGTTCTTGTTGCTTCGAAAGCTGCAAGAGGTCGCTTGAGCTGCGCTGCAACGCCTGCATCACGTAACGTTGCTGGCTCTCGCGCATTTCTTTTTGCGCGTCTTGTAAAGATTCCTGCATGCGCTGCAGCGTGCTCGCCGCGCGCTTGCCGCTTTGCTGCGCTTGCTGCATTTGGTTCTGCTGCATCTGCGCGGCCATTTGCTGCATCTCGCCCGCGAGGTCTTGATTCTGCATCATCTGCGCGGCAGCATCGACTTTCGAAGCAGGCGCTTGCTTCATCTCCTCCAACATTTTTTCCAAATCTTTGAGCGCCTGCTCGAGCGACTTCGTGTCTTCGCTCATTTGCGACTCTTCCGCGGCCAACTCCTCGCGCTTTTCTTGCGAAGGTTGTTGCGCCGCTTCTTTATTCACTTCTTCCTGCCGCGCCAGCAAATCTTCCGTCTTCTTGAGCGCCTCGTCCAGCTTCTGCTCGGCGTGCAGTTGTTTGAGCAGATTCATGGTGCGCTCGATGCTCTTGAGAAATTCTTCCTGCGAGAATTGAAAGTTTTTGAGCGCGTCCGCCAGCTTTTGCGGATCGACCTGCTCCATCGCCTTCTTCATTTCTTCGAGCGCCTTCTGCAACTCCGGCGAATCCATTTTTTGCAGCAGCTCTTGCAGCTCGAGATACTTTTCCAACGTTTCGAGACTAAGCATGTCGTTGCGCTGCATGCCGTCGATCATTTCTTGCATGCGCTCTTGCACGGCTTGCAATTGCTCTTGCATCTTCTCCGTTGCGCCCGCGCTCTCGTTGAGCTTTTGCTTTTGCTGCCAATCAAGCTCCGGATTCTTTTTCAACTCCTGCATCACGTCTTCGAGCTTCTGCTTGGCGCGCTCGACTTGCTCGCGCATGGCTTGCAAATCCTGCGAAGTCTCGGCGTGCTGCTCCGCGACTTGCTCATACAATTCATACATGGAAGGAAAACGCACGCGATACGTTTCGCTGCGCGCGGACTTCGGGCCGGTGACCGTATCGTTGTCGCGCACCTCCGCATAATAACTCACCACGTCATCGGGATGCAGAGCGAGCTTGCTCAAATCCCACAACGCTTGCACGGTGATCTTCTCTTGCTGCGGATTCGCGAGCGGCAATGGCCATCGGCCTTGTACTGCTTCGCCCGCCAAACTCGGCTGCAATTCATACACGATATCCAAACTCGAAAAGCCGAAGTCATCATCCGCTTCGATCACGAGCGGCACGGACATGCTTTCATCGACATCGACGTCCTGCCCTGGTAAAGTAATGCGCACGTTCGGCGTCGCATCGGTTTCAAGCTCGATGCGATAGCGAATCGGATCGGGATTGCGCAGATTTTTTTTATCCACAAGATTGATCGTGTACACGTCCGCTTTGTTCACAACAAATTCCGCACGCGCGGAATTGTCATTCAATTGCAAAGGCAGCGTCGCGCCGGAATCGAATTGCAGCTCGCCCGCTTGCAGCTCTTTGTTGGATGAAAGCCGCAAAGAAACTTTTGAGCCGGGCAATGCCGCAATCTCGCCGAGGTTTTCATCCAATTCAACCGCCTCGCGCTGCGTGTAATTCGGAAATGCAATCGTCACGCGCAACGATTGAATCAACGGCGGCTCGACCACTTGAACTTGATACCATTTGCTCGTTTGATCGCCGACTTGCACACGATACGAAAGGCTCTCGCGCACGTGTTCCAACGTATGTGCGAACTCCGCTTTCGGCGCAGTCGCAAGGCTCGTCATCGCAGCTTGATTGATCGCATTGTTGCCGGTGAAGCGCCATTCCAAATTTGCGTTCACATCGGCGAGTGCTTCAATTGAAGCATTAACGCGCAAGCCATCGCCTTTCACAATCTCAACGTCGCCGGGCGTGACCGCGAGATTGAGTTTTTGTTGATTGGGATCACGCTGCGGCGCGAGCACGGTTTGCATGCCCTCCATCATGTAATTCGGCGCAAAGCCCCACACGAGCGCGCAAATAACAAAGGCCGCGAGTCCGGTGAAAATTCTTTGGCGCGGCGTTTTGCGATCAATAATAGAGGTGAAATCCAACGGCTGCACTGCTTCATAAGCTTCTTTGAGAGCAGCGCCTGCGAGGGCATGCCGAATGTCACTATCTGCTCCACGCGCGGTTTCTTCATAAACTTGCAACGCATTCGCAAAACGGTCGCGAAGATTTTCATGCGCATTGCCGATACGCAAAGCGAGAGCGACGTGCTCGGCCTCTTTGGATTGTTGCCACGCGCGCATCATCGGCTGCGCAATGAATCGCCAAAGCGCGTAACCGAGCGCGCCAATGCCGCAGAGCGTCAAAGTCCAACGGAACGTTTCACTCTTCGCCACGCCATGCGCGAGCACGGGCATGAGCAGAGCAAACGCGGAGAGCGCGAGCATGAAAATGCCGAGGCGCGCGAGCCATTGCAGTCGCGTTTCCTTTTTGCTCAACTCGCGCAGGCGGCGCATGAGGTCGAGATAGATTTCGGGGAGAGGCATGGTCTAATCAGTCTATCGATTTAACCAACTGAGTTCGATTCATTCGCACGCTTGTCTACTATGGTGGTGTCATTAACTCGAACGACAATTATGTTCGGAGCATACTCAACAATATTCAAAAACTGCAGGGCAGCCGCTGAGGCTTGTTCTCTAGCAGATGACGGCACGTCAGATAAATTCACTTGTGCATGAGAGGGCGTTTCCACCGTTTGATCTTTTTCAGTTTCTGTCTGCAACCCTTTTACTTCGTGCTTTGTTTTTTGCGCTTCGTATTTTGCTTTTGACCCTTCGTGCCAAGTCTTGCGAAATTCTGCGACACCTTTAGCAAAGCCGATGATAAGACGTGCCGACAATGCCGCAATGCCCATTGTGCTCGTGATTTGCAAGGTCGGACCTGCGGTATCCCAAATCTGCTGAATGCCATCGGCAAGCACCAATTGGATACTCTCACCTGTTCTACTCTCTTTAACGCGCAAACGAGTTTCCAAAGACAACGGAAGCGATGCTTCTGGATTGGTCGCGACGTAGAGTATGCTATACAGCCGATCCAACGAGAGGAGCATTTCGGACAATTGCCCTGAGCCAATAAAGTCCTCGTAGGCAATATAAAGACTGAGGTCTTGAGAGTTCGTTTCTTCCCAATCGTTCATATTCACACCTTCTCTGCTCAAAGCAGGAATTATAGTGAAGTCTGTGGCGACAAAGTTTTATGCCAAATAGATTCTTGGTCAAAATTGTTCCCAGCATAGCGAAACGGCGTGACTCTACCCGAAACAGATTTCGGCTCTGCTCTTCTTCTATTGAGACATCGGCCAACGACGATCACTTTAATTTTGCTTCGCGCCGGCACTTTGAAAAAATGATCACTGACAATGGCGACATTTTGAACGCCATATTCTGTCTTTGCAACTTCAAAAATGGAGCCGGCGGGAATTCGCACGGTGGCTTCGTTCGCACTTTTATTGTCCAGTGTGATGCCGACTTGAATTTCCATCTCATTGCCCTCCTTGCGAATCTTCGCCGTAATTAGCTTTGCATCCGATGACAATCTGCTCGATCACAATCTCTTCTTTAAGAATTTGTGTTACGAGATTGCCCTCGCCCGTTGCTAGTTGAAAATTGAATGCCGCTGGATTATAAACTGACAAATGACCCTGCTCATGGTTTTCTTGAAGGTCTTCATTCATGCTTATCATCAATTCACGCCCTCCCACGCCTCGTTCTTCGAATTGCGATAAACTCCGGAAGTGCTCCCCTAAAAAGCTGCGAGGGGTTTCATTGTTTTTCAGCAGCACTTTGAAAGCGCTCGGCTTGATAGGCATCGCAGATGATATCCAATCATTGGGAAGCCGAAAGGGTTGGGTCCGTTCGCCCTCGTCGTTGTCACCATCTTCATTTTCGATCATACTGAGTAACAGCTTGCCTGCATCTCCCAAGTGCTTCGGCTTAACCATTTCCATTTCGAGCGAAATCATGTTTTGCCAAAGACCATGTGGGATTTGCTCCGAATAAAAATACTCGAACACCCCTCTAACTTGCTCGTGGCCCAATTGGGAAATGCTTTCGCGCTTGGTAAAATCGAGTTCTACAAAAGCCTCCAGCCGCGCCGTGTATTCCTCTTGAACATCAAGTGGCTTCTCTCGAATCCTTTCCCTTCCATATTGCTGGTGCCAAACGAGAATTAGCCGCGCCAATTCACGCGCCTTCTGAAGCTTTCTGCTCATGATATCCTCCTTTTGGTTTGAATGCCGAAAAACCTAAAGCACCATATGGGCTTGCCCCTCATGAGTGCCTCGGAACCCCATAAAGATAGTGATCATGATTCAACGATAAATCTTCAATGCCGGTATCGACGGCATATTGGTCGATGCGATCTAAAAAGTAAAGCCACGGATCGTCAGCGGGCTTTTGTGCGGCGTCTCCACGCAAACGGCTTCTCTTTGCGTTATGACTGCGCCGCGTTGTCGGAGTTTTTGTTGGTTTCTTGTTCATAATTCGAGCCGCGAACGGCAACAACGCTTCCTCTCTTCGCTCGATTAGCAAAACGATTTGGCCGAGACTTGCTGAAGTCAAAATCATACTCGGGCAGCAAATCTTCCGAACCGTCTTCGAGAGGCTTTGAGCAGCGTTTTTCTTTCGTGACCGCGATGGATTTCTTCGGCATCCGAAACGTCGCGTTTCTGAAAAATTCGTCCGTCAATGGCGGGATGTCGGAAGTGTCAATCTCCTCATCGGTCATCGCATCAACCCGCGCCCAATCTGTTCTTGATGGTCTGCTCATATTCGGTGCGTTCATAGGTTCGTGCCTTTCAATTCATCACCGCATACACCACAATATTCGCGCCCATTTGCAAGGCTTGCGTGCGCACTTCGGGCGGGTCGTGATGCACTTCGGGATCGGCCCAGCCGTCGGAGATGTTCGTGTTCCATGTGTAGTACGCAATCATGCGGCCTTCGTGAAAGAGTCCGAAAGCTTTCGGCGGGCCGCTATCGTGCTCGTGTGTTTTGGGAACACCGTTGGGAAAATCAAATGCGTTGTGATAAATCGGATGATTGAACGGCAACTCAACCCATTGCTTGTCGGGAAAGACTTTTTTCATCTCCTCGCGGAAAAATTTATCCATGCCGTAATCATCATCGGCATAGAGAAAGCCGCCGCTCGTTAAATAACGCCGCAGTTGTTGCGCTTCTTCCGGCGAGAACGTGATGCGACCGTGGCCGGTGAGAAAAAGAATCGGATAAGAGAACAATGCCGGATCATTCAACTCCACTTGCGCTTCGTTTGCGGCGAGCGCCATGCCGGTGTTCTGCTTCATGAACGCGAGCAGATTGGGAATGCACGAAGGATCGTTGTACCAATCTCCGCCGCCGCGATATTTGACGCGCGCGAGCGTCAACGCGCTCGAAGGACTGTGCTGCGCCGTCGCTTCTTGCTGATTAAAACAAAAGCAAGACAGAAAAATGAAGGGCAGAAATATTTCATGACTATTTTTCTGCCCTCCATCTTTCTGCCTTCGCTTTAAAATAGTTTTGCCCAAAATCGTTTTGCCTTTCTGCTTTCAACTCTCGCCTTTGATGCGCACGTACATCTTCTTCTTGAGCGACTCCACCCACGCGCGCATTTCGGTTTCGCCTTTGTGCTGCATGGCCATTTCTTCGATCTGCGCCCAATCCTCGGTGAGCGTGTATTTGCGCGGCTCGCGGCGCTCGTCTAAGCGCACAAGGTGAAAACCAAACTCCGTTTTGAGCGGCTCAGAAATCTCTCCGGGCGAAAGCGTGCGCGCAGCCTCGCGGAACGCTGCGACTTGCAGTTGGTCAAGCTCGAACCAACCGAGATCGCCGCCTTTTTCATTTGTCGTTTTGTCGGTGGAATATTGCTTTGCGGCGTCCTCAAATTTGATCTTTCCGGATTTTATGTCCGTCAGCAGACTATCCGCCTTCGCCCGCACGCGCGCCTCGTCTTCCGCAGTCGTCGCAACGCGCAGCAGAATGTGGCGCACATTGATTTTTTCACCGCGACGATCGATGAGCTGCAAAATGTGGAATCCGAATTGCGTTTGCACGATGTCGGAAATCTCTCCGGGCTTGAGCGCAAACGCCACTTCTTCGAACTCGCGCACGAAATCGCCGCGCTGAATAAAGCCCAACTCGCCGCCGCGTTTCATGGAACCCGGGTCCTGCGAGTATTCACCCGCAAGCTTCGCAAAATCTTCGCCGCCGCGAATGCGCTTGAGCAGGCCTTCCAATTTTTCACGCGCCGCATTAGCCGCAACTTCGCCGGGCTGCACATTCAACAAAATGTGACTGAGCTTCGCGGAAGCTTTGATCGTGGGCAAGCTGTCTTTATAAGCTTGATAGAATTGCTCCACCTCCCGGCGCGAGACTTTCAGCTCGCGCATTTTCTTTTGCTGAAGCGTGCGCACCATGAGAGCGTCGGCGATATCGGTGCGGAAGGTGCGACGAATTTTGCGCAAAGATTGGCCGAAATATTCTTCGACCTTCTCTTCAGAGCCGAGCTGATCGACCATGCTTTTGATGCGCTCATCGAGCAATTGATCCACTTGGCGATCATCAACCGTGATGCTGTCTTCCTGCGCCTTTGTCAACATGACTTTTTGATTGACGAGATTGTTCAGCGCTTCTTTTTCCAGCGCGGCGAATTTTTCCTTGTCGCGGCGCGGGTCAATGCCGAGCTGAAAAGCCGTTTGATAGCTGAATTGGTTCAACTCGGATTGCAGGATGATTTTGTCGTCAACGACGGCGACAATGCGATCCAAAACTTCCTGCGCGGAGGCGGTTTGATAAAAACACAGCGAGAGAATCAGCAAACAAAGCTTCTGAAATTTACGCATGGGTTTCTCTGGTTTGAGGTGTTCGGCTTAATGAAAGATGAAAGCTACGTGTGAATTGTGCGTGATGCGGCTAAATCGCCAGCGGATAGAAACAACCCAGCAGATGAAAAGCTGTTTTATCAGTTGGGTTGTTTCTATCCGTTGGAAAAATTTTCATTTTCTATTTTGCTCGTTACTTCCCTTGCACCTTCCTCGCCGCGCGCGCGAAGAGCGAATCCATCGGCATGCTTTCGAGTTTTTCAAGCTTCGTCTCGACTTTCATGGCGCCGCGCAATTCCGCGAGCAGACTGCGATAGCGCTCGTCGCGGTTGCTCGTTTGCAAACGATTCGCGATTTCATTGCGGACCATGTTCATATCGCGCAGCGTCCCGCTCGCGTAAGCTTCCACCACTTGAAAAAGATGAAAACCGTCATCCAATTCGATGGGTGCGGAAACCGTGCCGGCGCGCAACCGAAAGACGGAGTGCATGGCTTCCGGCACTTCTGAGACGCCGAGCGTCAAATCCCAACTGCTCGGGTCTTCGCTTTGCGCGGCCAGCTCTCGCGCCACTTTGGCGAAGTCTTGTCCGCTGCGCAAAATGCGATAGAGCGAATCTGCCGCGGTCTTCGTGCTCATGTTGATATGATAAACGCGCGCTTCATTTTCGTTGCGGCGAAAACTCTCGCGATTGGCGTCATAATACTTTTGCAATTCGCCCTCGGGCACTTGCCCCTTATCCGCGTAGATTTCCTTTTCAAGCAGCGCATTCACCACCAACTCGCGCTCGACGCGCTGTAACTCACGCGCGATGTCAAGCTCGCGATCCAGGCCGCGCTTTTTCGCTTCTTGATAAAGAATCTGTGAGTTAATCCACCGCGAGATATAGTCTTGCAAATCTTCTTTGGTGATCTTGCCACGAATGCCTTCGGGAATATCCGCGGCGAGATCGTCCAACGTGAGCACGGCTTCGCCCACGCGCGCGACCACGTCTTCTTCCTGCACTTGCGGCGCATCGTTCCCGCACGCAGCCAGCGCGAGCAACAACGCGCTCAATGCGGCGAGCAACAGAGGTTGTCCTGGTTTTGATTTCACGGATGGCGGTCTTTCGGTTTGTAGTATCGAGTTCACAGCGTGATAATGTTAACGAGTTCCACGCAATATTTGATTTCAGCGTTCAATTAGACGTTGGCTTCACATTTTTATCCTTGATAACCATTTATTGAGCGGGGATATGCTTCTAAAATTTTATCGCGGTTTCACCCGCCGCAAGCTTCTCCCAAATTAACTCGACGGTGATGCGCGTTCCCGCAACAACCGGCTTGCCCATTATGAGGTTGGGATTTGACTCAATCAGTTGCATTTTTAGCTCCATTCCGGTGACAGGCTTTACTCAATGCTATGCCTCTGCGACTTCCCGACTCGGCGATAGCCTTCTCGGCGAGAGCTTGTGCTTCGCCCTCATCTTGGCGGCCTTTGGCATCGTTGCGATGAGCGCGCGCAGAACCGCATTAACCGATTCGGTGGAAGTAAAAACTTTCGAAGTGTCCGCGTCAAGAATCACGACGCGGCGATTCTTGTAAACGCGCCCGGCAAAGCGGTTCGGTTTGGCTTTGCTGTAATCGAATCTGTAATCCGACAACATGCCATCCGGTGCCGCATTTTCGCGTTTAGCCGAATGTGTTCTCTTCGTTAAGTTGGTCTTCATTGTTTTGGGCGAACACTAATCATTCCAGGTGAAATAACGCTGAACGCATTGAGCATAAGATTCATGCAGCTTGGGCCATTGGATAAACGACATCGGCGCGAAGAGCTTGTGCGGCAAATGCAATGGCCGCCTGAATACCCGCTTTGGTTAAGCGCGGATGCGCTTCCAAAATTTGATCGATGGTCTCACCCGCTGCGAGCTTCTCCAAGATAAGTTCGACGGTGATGCGCGTTCCCGCAACAACCGGTTTGCCCATCATGATGTTGGGATTTGATTCGATCAGTTGCGTTTGCATTTTCATCTCCACTCGGGTCATGAACTTAATACAGTGCGAGACTTTCAACTCCGTTAGGAGTGCAATGTTTCTAGCAAAGCATCACACGCGATCTTGAAAACTCCGTAGGAGTGCCATGTTTCATTTTCATCTCGAAGCACGCATCAAATGCTCATGTCACTCCTACGGAGTTCGGTGGCATTCATGCACGTCGCGATCTATAAACATCTCACTCCTAGCGGAGTTGTTGTCGTGGCGCGTCATTACTTTCGACTGGCTGGGCGAACCGTGCGCGAACTTCACCTTCCATAAACCAGCTCATCTACCTTTTGCGACGTATATTCGCTTTGCCATCAAAATATCCGGCTTGCCAAAGCCGTTGGCGTCGGGAATGGCGCCGACAATTTCGAAGCCGAGTTTTTGATAAAACTCGAAGGGATGCTGACGCAGATTTTGTATGGCGCGAAGTTTGTCCAAAACGTTTGGGTAAAGATCGACTCCGCCAATGGAGGTGCGATCGTTTTCATCATCCGTGCCCAGGCGAATGGTGTGACCACCGCGTTGCGCAACTTGCTTTTCGAAATCCAACACCAACGCTCGGCCCACTCCGCGTTTGCGGCAATCTCGCCGGACGACTAATGGATGAAGCTCCCAAACGCTTCCTTCATACTCTTCAAGCCCGCCGATCCAACCTTGCACGTTGCCGGCTTCATCAACCGCGATCCGGCTGATGCGATTCGGTTGAAACGACTCTCTCACTTCCGACAGAGCATCATCAAGATTGCGCCACGAAGTTGAGCCGGTATCGCTGAAGCCATCTACGAGCAACATTGCGGTTTGCTCCACGGCTCGGCTGTTTTCGCAAGTGAGATCGATGATTCTCACTGCTTCGCTTTCCACACTGCTTGAACCGTATCCCGCATGACCACGAGCGTCCCCTCCCAATCATCTTCGGCAATCAGGTTCATTGCTTGCATGACCCGTTGATGGATTTTGATGCGGTTCGGCTGCTTTAGCCGCACGATGATCATTCCAAAATGAGATTCGTTGCGATGCTTTGCAAAGCCCTTGTCTGTCGTTATCAATAATCTGCACTCTTGCTGACACTTCGGCCACAAATCCGGATCTGGCATGCCCTCGTCGGTTGTGCCTCGAATGTCCAGAACGTCGTGGCCCAAATTTCGAAGCGCATCCACCAAAATTTTCATGTTAGCCCGCCAAAGCTTCGATTGGGCTAACTTGCTCTTCGGCAAGTGATCCAGCATAAGCTAAACACGCGAGAATATCGTCGCGCGTAATCGTGGGATACGATCCGAGCAGGTCGTCAATGCTATCTCCATTGGCTAGCATGAGCACGATTTGATGCACCGGAATGCGAGTGCCCTTGATGCAAGCCTGGCCGTGACAAACTTGCGGGTTGATGGAAATTCGTTCGAACATTTCTGCCTCGATTGATACGGTTATTGTCCCCACAACACTTGCTCTATCCGCCCGTCGCTTTGATTGACTTCAATAATCAAATCCCCGCCGCGACGGTTGAGATAATCTTTCGGGCCGTAATTGATGCGCCAAGAAGCGTCGCCATTCGCCGCACGCTGCGTGATAGTGATGAGGCTCTGCAGCGCATCGATGCCCAACTCGTGCGCGCGTTTGTTCGCTACCGCAGTAGCGCGAGCCACCGATATTGCGACGGTATCTTGGATAACGTCTTCTGTAAGGATGAGAGACATAGTTCATCTCCTTCATTCGCCAAAGAGTTCTCGCCTGAAACCAACTTCATTGACTCGTCCGTTCGGTGACACAAGATAGATTATCTTCTGAGAAATGACAAACTCGCCTTCGTAAAACTCCCCTTTCAAATCAATATCGTCGCGTACCGAACGTTTATCTGTTTCGCTCGGCTCTTGCAGATGATCTGTTCCAATATTGGGATGCGTATGAAACGTTGCGACGATTTCCTTGCCGTCAAACTTACAATCATTGTGCGCGGGCACAGCTATGCTATTCTTTATTCCTTGCGGCCAACGATAGACGCTTAGATTGGCGTCCGAATCCTTTAAGACAAACCCACCTTCTTCATGTCCTCCCGTAATGTCAGGCAGAGAATCATTCCACGCTTGTTTGAGCGCAGCGATTATTGTTGGGTCATTTAAGATTGAAGCGAGTGGCATCATTCACCGTTAGAAAGAAACACTGGCTCACTTTCTTTTGCGACGTTTATGCGCTTTGCCATCAAAATGTCCGGCTTGCCGAAGCCGTTGGCGTCGGGGATGACGCCGACGATTTCGAAGCCGCGTTTTTGATAAAACTCGAAGGGGTGCTCACGCAGATTTTGTATGGCGCGAAGCTTATCCAAAACGTTTGGGTAAAGATCGACTCCGCCAATGGAGGTGCGATAGTTTTCATCGTCCGTGCCCAAGCGAATGGTGTGGACACCTCGTTGCGCAACTTGCTTTTCGAAATCCAACACCAATGCTCGGCCCACTCCGCGTTTGCGGCAATCACGTCGGACGACTAATGGATGAAGCTCCCAAACGTTTCCTTTATACTCTTCCAGTCCGCCGATCCAGCCTTGCACGTTGTCGACTTCATCAACGGCGATCCGGCTTATGCGCTCCGGCTGAAAGGACTCTCTCACTTCCGACAGAGCGTCGTCAAGATTGCACCATGAAGTTGAGCCGGTATCGCTAAAGCCATCTACGAGCAACATTGCAGTTTGCTCTACGGCTCGGCTGTTTTCGGAAATGAGGTCGATGATTTTCATAGATGCGCTTGTGAAACTTGATTGATGGTCTCACCCGCTGCCAGTTTCTCCAGTAATCAAAAGAATATTCACGAAAGCTTGTGGCCTCGCTTGCTTTATCTCGGAGACGATTTCATCTAACCCAGATTCTCCCTTTGAGGAAGGTTGGGAAAATATACCCAATAATTTCTAGCAGGAGTATTGAATGCTTCAACGAATACATCAACTCGTTGCTGTTTATTTTCTTTGGGTATTGTCTCAAGTTCATAAAGTTTAGCTGCCCGTAGAAAAGTATGACCTTTAATCGCGTTTTCTATCTTCAACGGCTCCACAAGAGCGGTTCGTGCCATTTCAATCTCTCCTGCACGATCCCTCGGATGAATAGAACTTTTGTGTTTAGCAATATGCAGTGCAGCTAGTACGACTTCATGCAAAAGCCACTCAACGCCTTGATTCAGCCGCTGCTTTTTTGCGAATTGAGAAACTCGATCATTACTGTCGCTAAACGCATATTGTCTTGCACGTGTCAATACAGTTTCAGCAATATCCAAATGACCAAGAGCAATGGCTTGAGAGGCAAGTCTACTGTATTGGTTCCACCCATTTATAGGGTCATACTGCTGGAAGCTAGAAATTAGGTCAAGATGCCAGTGAAGAATTCTTCGACATTCGTCTTTTGAATCTTTTCGTTCTAATGCCCGTGTTATTGCCTCGAAAATAAGAACCCCAGAACCTATCATAGGATCGAAGTTCATAGCACGTTGAGTTAAATCGGGCAAATCCAAATCAGCTTTTAGCTCCATGTCCTCCAAAGCTCTTTTTTGAAATTGTTGCAATCGGTGCCAATAAACAGAATTTGGCGTGTCGTTTGGCTGAATACTAATATAGGCGTGATTCATGGCTTGTCGTAAGAGCTTGACTCGGAATTGTTTTTCATTCTCTGTGGTCAATTCAATCGCTTTTTCAAGATCATCCAGTCCTTGTTCTGATTCACCAATCAATGCACGTGCCTTAGCTCTGCGTAGATAGAGATAACGTTTGACACTTTGTGGGTGATCGATGGCTAAAAGTTCGGTCAAAGTTTTAGTAGAAGATTTTGGAGATATTCCGAAAACGTGAATAGAAAGTGCTTCAAGGAGCTTGGCGACGGCATGACGATTTTCAACTCGATATTGAGCAGCAAGCGCTTGCAGATCAGAAATATTTGTAAGAGCAAATTCTACTGCATCTATATCTTCATTGGTCAATATTTGACCGCGAATTTGCATTCGTGAAGCTTCTTCATCTTCGATTGCACCAGTTTCAATGCCGATGAGAACACGGATAGGTTCACTGAGAAGAGTTGCTAGTGTCGCTATTCCTGCGGTAAGCAGGGTGTCAAAAAATTTTCGTCTGGTCATTCCAGTTTTCGACGGCTCAAAATCGGGAGATGCATTTCCGGTTGCAATCCGAAAATTACCATCTGATAGGCTAGCTGGGGAACCGTCTATAACGTTTTGGTTGAGTTCATATACCCGCTGGGCATCATCTACGTTTAGTACTCGCCCACCACAACGTCCACAAAAAAGTACAATTGTAGATTCGAGACGAGCGGCATCTTTACACGTACACACGTTTGTATCTTTCACTTCGCTCCTCTTAGACTGCATCTCTGAAATTCAGACCTTCTCAATAGCTACATAAGCCGAACTGCCGAACCGAACTGCTATTCTGATGCAGCGCCATATGTCCTTACTTTCTTCTTTCGCTGTCCCGCAAACCGATCTGACTCGACTTCAAGATGATAATGCATTTGAAGATTGATCCAAAACTGCGGGGACATGCCGAAGTAATGTCCCAAGCGCAACGCAGTATTGACCGTGATGCTGCGTCGACCTTGCACAATATCATTGATGCGCTTGGGAGGAACGCCGATACCATTTGCCAATTGGTATTGGCTCAAATCCGTCGGCTTGAGAAACTCTTCCAAGAGAATCTCGCCAGGATGAATCGGGGCAATCTTTTTCTCTCGCATGGGCTTCATCATGACACACGATAACAAACGCAGCTACAGCATTCAAGTTTTAATTCTGTGACGATGCAATGAAGCAGGCAAGGATGCCGCAGGCGGGACGCCTGACGCTACTTCTGCAAACTCGCCAACAACTTCACCGTCGCGGGCAGAGAGTATTGTCCCTTCGGCACGCGCATGCGGAAACCGAGGCCGCCGTTTTGGAAAAACTCGATGGGCACTGCGGCGCGCTGCACGATTGAACCGACCCAATTTTTGAACGGTTCCCCTTGCTGCGGCCGCGCTTCTTCCGCAAATATGCCGTAGCTGTCCTTCGTCAAAATGCGCAGCGAACGCAAGCCCAAGCGCGTGCCGAGCAAACGCACGCTCGCGAGGCCCAACAAGTTTTGCGCAGGCCCAGGCAAACGTCCGAAGCGGTCGCGCAACTCTTCGGTGATGGCCTCGATCTCTTTGAGATTCTGCGCCTCGGCCACGCGACGATAAATCGCCACGCGCTCTTCCGCGCGGCTCACGTAATCTTCGGGCAGGAACGCATCTTCATCCAATTCCACTTTGCACTGCTCGTGTTCGATGGGCAGCGGCTCGGCCTCGGGCATGGCTTCGTAGCGCGCCTCGCGCACGGCTTGATCGAGAATGCGCACGTACAAATCATAACCAATCGCGTCGATCAATCCGCTTTGCTCCGCGCCGAGCATGTTGCCCGCGCCGCGAATCTCCAAATCGCGCATGGCGATTTGCAAACCGCTGCCGAGATCCGTGAACTCCTCAATCGTTTCGAGACGCTTGATGGCTTCGAGCGAGAGATTGCGAATCGGCGGTATCAGCAAATAGCAATACGCTTTGTGATGGCTGCGGCCCACGCGCCCGCGCAATTGATAAAGCTGCGAAAGACCGAAACGATCCGCGCGATTGATGATCATCGTGTTCGTGTTCGGAATGTCGAGGCCGGACTCGATGATCATCGTGGCCACGAGCACGTTGAACTCGCGATTGACGAAGCCGAGCATGACCTTTTCCAACTCGTGCTCGTTCATCTGCCCGTGCGCGACGCCGATCTCGACTTCGGGCACGAGCTTCTTGATCAAACCGGCCATGCGATAGATCGAATGCACGCGATTGTGAACGAAGAACACTTGCCCGCCGCGATGAATCTCGCGCATGATCACTTGCCGAATGAGATCGCGTTCGAATTGCGAGACTTCGGTTTGAATGGGCTGGCGGTCTTTCGGCGGCGTGATGATGTTCGTCATGTCGCGCACGCCCATGAGCGCCATGTTGAGCGTGCGCGGAATCGGCGTGGCCGAAAGCGCGAGCACGTCGGCATTGACCTTTATACTCTTCAAACGCTCTTTATGGCGAACGCCGAAACGCTGCTCTTCGTCGATCACGATGAGGCCGAGGTCTTTGAATGCGACGTCTTTCGAGAAGAGTCGATGCGTGCCGATGATGACGTCGACCTTGCCGTCTTTGAGCAATTCGAGCGTGCGCAGTTGCTCGGCGCGGGTGCGGAAGCGCGAGAGCATTTCGACTTTCACAGGATAGCGCGCGAGGCGTTGGCGAAACGTGTTGAAGTGTTGCTCCGCGAGTAGCGTGGTTGGAACGAGCATGGCGACTTGCTTGCCGTCTTGCACGGCTTTGAACGCAGCGCGAATCGCCACTTCCGTTTTGCCGAAACCGACATCGCCGCACACGAGGCGATCCATCGGCTTCTCGCTTTCCATGTCGGCTTTCACGTCGTCAATGGCTTTGGTTTGATCGGGCGTTTCTTCGAACTCGAACGAAGCTTCGAGCTCTTTTTGCCAAAGCGTGTCTTGCGAGAACGCGTGACCCTTCTGTGCTTTGCGCGCGGCATAGAGCGCGATCAAATCTTTCGCGATGTCTTTGATGCGTTTCTTCGTGCGTGATTTGAGCCGCTCCCAATCGGGCGAGCCGAGTTTGTGAATTTTCGGAACGATGGATTCGCGCGAGGTGTATTTCTGCACGCAATCCATTTTTTCGAGCGGAACATAAAGCTTGTCGTTTTCTTGATAATGAATGACAAGGCATTCGCGCTCGTGCGCGCCGGCTTTGATCTTCTGCAAGCCTTGATAAACGCCGATGCCGTGATCGATATGCACGACATAATCGCCGCGCGCGAGTGCTTTGAGTTGGCGAAAGGTGAGACCGTCTTTGTAGCGGCGCTTGCGTTGCGGCCTGCGCGTGCGGCCGTAGAATTCGTGATCGGTATAAACCGCGAGCCCGAGATCGTTCCACACGAAACCATGCGTGAGATTGCCGGTGATCAGCTCGATGTTGAATTGCGCCAACTCGGTTTCAGCGAAGAGATCGGAAAGCCGCTCGGCATGCGAGGAAGATTCGCACACGAAAAATAATTTGGGCTTTTTAAAATTGTTTAAAGGCGAAGATTTTTCCAACGGATTGAAGAACCCAACAGGCTCAGTTTCAGACATCAGTTGGGTTCTTCTATCCGCTGGAGACTTATCTTCTGATTCCAACTCGTCGGCGTTGATTAAAAACGAAGAGTTCTCCAGCGAATCAAAGAACCCAGCGGATTCAGTTTCCGGCATCCGTTGGGTTTTTCTATCCGTTGGAAACTTCTCTTTTGGTTCCGACTCGTCGGTGAGGCGATTCCTGGTTTGCGCCTTTGTGGTGAATTTTTCCAACTCTTGCCTAAGAGCTTTGAGATCGCCGTGAATCGCGGGTTGCGGCTGCGCGTGGAAATCGAGCGCGTGGCCTTCGTCGTGACGGAACTGCGTGAACGTCACGCGGCGAAAACGTTCGAAGCGTTTGAGCAGAGATTCCCACAACGCCTCGCCTTCGTCGTCGAGGTCATCGATTTCCGCAAGTTCTTCTTCGTTCTTTTTCGAATGCTCGAGCGCGGCGATGATTTGTTCCGGCTTGAGAATGCAGACGAGTGTGTTTTCAGGAAAGTAATTGAGCAGCGTGGTCGTTTTCTCGGCGGCTTTTTTTTGTTTAGATTTTGAATCGGCCTCGTCAATGATTTGTGGAAAGAGCGTGATCGCGACAAGCTCCTGTTCGGAACGCTGCGTGGTGGGATCGAACTCGCGAATGGATTCGATCTTGTCGCCCCAAAATTCGAGACGAATGGGAATGCCGCGCGAGAAGGGAAAGAGATCGACGATGCCGCCGCGCACACTCATCTCGCCCTGCAACTCAACCACGGGCTGGCGCTCGAACCCCATTTCAACAAGTTGATTGAGCAGTGTGTCGAACGGAATTTCATCGCCCACGCGCAGCGCGAGTTTGCGCGCTTGCAAAAAATCCGAAGAGACAATCGGCGCGAGCAAAGCTTTCGGCGTGGCAATGATAACGGGAGCCGAGTTCGCCGCGCCGTTGGTTTGCGATGCGCCGCGAAAAGCGAGCAGCGCTTCCACAACTTCCATTTGCTGCGAAACCGTGGGCGCATCGCGATGGCCCCAGGGCATGATCTTCGAAGGCGGAAAGTGAAACGCGGAAGTCGCGCCGATGAGATCGAACATTTCCTCGCGCATGCGCTCGGCTTGATCGAGATGCGGCACGAGACAGAGCACCGGCGCATGCTCGCGTTCGCGAAGCAGAGTTATAATAATAGAAGAGAGCGAACCCGCCGCGTTTTTGATCGCGAGGCTCGGCTCCTTTTGCCATGCCGTGACAAGCTCCTGCCATTGCGGAGAGGCTTGCACGAGCTGTTTGATTTGTTCGAAAGCGGAGAGGCTCATTGTTCACACGTATAATTAAAAGCAAAAGCTTTTGTAAGCGGATTTACGAATATAGCGGATGGAGCTCGGTGCTTTATCCGCTATATTCGAAGAATCCGCTTACAACCATCTCTTGTCAAACGTTGCCGTCGTTGATGAAGCCCGTGCCCCAGCCGTCGTATTCGCCTTTGTATTTTTCGGCAATCGCTTCGAAGACTTTGCGCAGGCGGTCAAGCGCTTCGGGCGATGGTACTATTTCTTTAGTAGCGAAGCAGAGCCAGGCTTTCTTCTCTGCTCCTAATTCAATAGTAACATCGCATCCTTCGTCGACGATTTCTTTGCCGGCCTTTCGCGCCAACGCTTTGGTCGGAAAATAGAAATAGAACTCGACGACTTGCGGCTGGTCGAAGTTCAGGGTGAACTTTTTGAGTCGTTGCACGGCAAACTCATCGGGGCCGAGGGCTTTGCCGTTGGTGTGAGGAGGCATGGTGTTGAGCATGGTTTTACAAAGTTAAAAGCGAGAACGGTTTTCGTTAACCCAAATGAGATCGCCAACGGAACAGGTCGGTTTCTCCTTTCTTTCAGATCAAACCACAAGGAGCACACCATGT
>JBBILN010000091.1:0-25517 GCA_037444905.1 bacterium
CAACCCAAGGCTGTTAAAAAGAGCTTGATTCTGTCATAGAAATCAGAATGACAACTGAATGGGAGTGCAGAGAAACCTCAAAATTTAAAAATCAAACTGAAGCGCTGGGCATTATCCAAAAAACCGAGATCGGAATAAGCATAATCCAATTGCGCGCGCACGCGCGAAACTCTAAAATTGGCCCCGGCGCCGAAGGAAAACCCCTCGAACGGCTCGTCCACTTTGTCTAAATCCTCCAACTCGACGTTGGTGCGATAGCCCGTGCGCAGCGCAAAGTTGCCCAGCAAATTGTATTCGACGCCCACGGCAACCTGCTCAACGTTGTCGTTGGGATGGCTGCCCTCAAAAGAAAGTAGCACGGTATTTTGTTCGTTGCGATACGCCTCCACGATCGCGCCCAAACGGAAATTGATGGGCAAGGCAAACTGATCGCGATGGTACTTGGCATCGCCGCCGAAGTTGGTGATGTTCATGCCCAGCTTGATGCCGCGCACGCCCACGTCGAAAAGCGTGCCCAAATCAATCGCAAAGTTATCCGCGCGATCGTCGCCCAAAAACTCGGTGATGTATTTCACGTTTGCGCCGAACGAAAAACGGTTCGACAGCCGGCGCGCATAGGACACGCCGACGAGCCAGTCATTCGCGCTGAAGTATTCGCCGGTCCAGCCTTGATAGGGCACGGTACGTTTTTGATCGCCGGTGCCAAGCATGCCGACGAATGCTCCGAACACCCCAACGTCACCCACCGGCAGGGTGGCCGCAGCAAATTCATAGCTGATGTCTGCCGGCCATTCGATGTGCGTCAAGAGCACGGATTTGCTGGGCGCCAACGTCAAGCCCGCGGGATTGTAATACACGGCGCTCACGTCGTTGGCAAGGGCCACGAAGGCCTCGCCCATGCCCACCGCGCGCGCGCCGACGCCGATTTTCAAAAACTGCATGCCTGTGGTGCCGACTTTTCCGCGGCCGGCCAAGTCGCGCCGATCGGTGTTCTGCGCGAACGCGAGCAGCGGCAAAAGCATCGCGGTGAGCAAGAGCATTTTATTCTTTGTGTTCATAAAAAACTCCCGATATGGTTCTATCATCACGAAGAATCCTTTTCAGCCTAAGCACAACGGTTTGGCTTAAAAAGATTCTTTCGGCATGACAAGGAAGAGGCTGCGTGATTTCAATACGCAATGGTGAACTTGCCCACGTACTTCCCTTGCGCCGATTCCACGGCGAAAAGATAAATGCCGCTGGCGATTGCCTGTAAATTGCGCGAGATCATGTTCCACGACTCGCGGTTTTTGATCGCGCTGCGTGCGGGGTAATCATGCTCGAGCAATGCGACCAAATCGCCGGCAATGGTGTAAATTCGAATCGTGCATTGCTCCGGGAGATTGGCAAAATCGATGCGGCGATCGGTGTCGCTCCGGCCTCGTTCCCAGCCCTGTTCGAAATAGTTTTCGTTGATGCGATACGGATTTGGCACGACCAAAATTTCTTGTATCGGCTCGCTTGCAGCCGGTCCGATGGAAGGCGCAACGCGTTTGAGATTGATGATCGGGCTGCTTTCCAGCGGCTCAAGCCCGGTGGGCGCAAAGCCGCTATCATAAGCCGTGACGGCATAATACAAAAACTCGCCGTTCGTCAAGCCTTTGTCCACATAAGTGTACCACACTGTGGTGTCGCCGTTGACGATTTTCATCTCGGGATTCAAAGCAGCAAAGCCGAAGTTGTAGCCGAAACCGTCGACCTTGTCGTATTCGCCCAGCATTTCCATTTCATTCAACACGCCGCTGCGACTGCGATAAACGCGGTAGCCTTCGAAATCTTGTATGCGGCTGAATTTGTCGACCGTGCTCTCGGAAGAATTGTCCCAGCGAATCGTAATCTGTTTGTCGCCAGGCGTGATTTCCATATTAGGCGCGGGCGGCGGTGGTGGGCCGGAGAAATCCGGCTTACCATCCGCCGGGGGGTTGTCGTAAACATCGCGCGCCCAGCGCGCGTTGATGCCGAGATCCTCGAACTCGCTTTTATCGCCCTCGGGCTGGCCGCCGATGTAAGCGAGCGTCAATTTCAGCGTGCTATCCGGCGGAACATCAAACGGCCCGAAGGAAAGGAAGTAGCGCGTGTCCATGCCGCTGGTGTTGATGCCCGGCGGCGCATTGGATTTGGTTTGATCCGGATCGATTTCGCCGTTGGACATGATGCGATATTTTTTGGCGTCCGTGTCGGGGTGACCAGAATAATCGAATGGATTGTTGGGATTGGTCGGACCCCAGTCCGTGGGCGGATCCCACCAATTGTAGGCGATGGATTTCGGATCGGGAAAGAGCACGCGCACGCCCGTCACGCCGGGGGAGAGGCCATTATCGCCGTCATTATCTTTGATCCACGCGACATTGACGGTGTCGCCGTCGGCATTGGTGCGCAAGAAGCCGGTAATATCATCCGCATAATAATTTGCGATACTGGTATTGCCGCAATCCCCGTCGATATACACACCCATATAGAGTTTCTTAAAAGTCTTCGGCGGCCCGACGAGGTGTGAGACGTTCTTGATGAGATAATCAAAGATGACGAAGTCTTCCGCGTAGGAATAACTCCACGCATAACTTTTCTGCGTGACTTGCACGCCCATGGGCTTGTGGCCTTCCCATGCGAATGCGCGATTGGTGTCGGTGTAGACCGCAACGTAATCTTGTTCCGACACCGCGTCCGTACTAAAATTAGGCGAGTTTGGGCGCGTGGTACGTTCCAGAATCGAGTCTTGTTCGGTCTCGCCGGGAAACATTTCATTCCAACTTTGCCAGCCATCGAAACCGAAAGAGACGATGGTGTCTTTCTCCACGAGTGCGCCGATCCACAGCGCGCCCACAAAGAGATACTCATTGTTGGAATTAGCCGGAAACTCGCAGCTCGGCCGCCTTCCGCGCGAGCCGAACTCGCCATAGTTGGTGACGGAAAGCCAAATGTTGCCTACTTGATGCGCCTTCACTTGCGTATAAGGCGAAACGGCAATTTTAGCGAGCTTGTCCTTGTT
This sequence comes from bacterium, assembly GCA_037444905.1. Lineage (GTDB taxonomy): Bacteria > Zhuqueibacterota > Zhuqueibacteria > Zhuqueibacterales > Zhuqueibacteraceae > JABWAN01. The sequence goes on from JBBILN010000091.1 coordinate 3,029, forward strand.
GCCGGCCTCGTGCCGGGCTTTATCGCCCGCAAAGGCCGCGAGGGCGAATGCGAGGATTAAAGAGGTCATTAACTTGGTCATAGATTTTTTTCCTGTTTGGAAATGATGCTCGATGCTTGATCCTCGATGCTTGATCCTTGATAAGAAGAGTTTGAGATTGGGTTCAGGTTTCTTCTTCCGTTGCCAATCCTTGGCTCGGGGCTTTGGGGGCCATGTGCTCAACAATGACGGTTTGAAGAAAGTTATTAATCATTCTGCCGAGAATGTCATAACGTTTCGCAAGGTCATTGAAGATCGTTTGATCTGCGAGCGAGCCGGTTTCATAAATAAGCTCAAGATGTTCGCGAGTCTCATCACACGAAGCGAGCGAATAATTCAAGAACTTGATAAACTCATTTTTATACCTCCGGCGCCCGAAGCCTTCAACGATATTGCTCGGAATGGATTTCGATGAGCGGCGAATCTGGCTGCCTTCTTCATACATCTCAAACTTCGGGAGCTTCTGCAACGTCATCTTATGAACCGCGACTGCCAATTCGTGCCCCATTTTCCAAATCCCCAAGTCGCGATAGCTCTGTGCCCTTTTGCCTTCCACCTTGGCCTCCATTCTGTAAATCTTGAACCGCCACCCTTTCTGCGATCCAGCATCAAGCATCAAGCATCAAGCCTCACCACTGCGTCGCAAACCCGAACAGAATATTCCGCCCGGCGCTATAGGCGGAAGGATTGAGGTCTTGCGGGCGGAAGAAGCCCAACGCCTCGCCGGTTTCGCTGTTGATCGCGCGCGCATTGCGGCGATTCGTCAAGTTTTTCACTTCGAGAATGAGCGAATTGCGCAAGCCCCAGAAGCGGAAATCTTTATTGGCGCGCAAATCAATCCATGTGCGATACGGCAAGCGCGCGGAATTTTTGGTGGTATACTGCGTGGCAGAGAGCCCGCCCGGCGTATAGGGCTTGCCGGATTCCAAACGCCAAACCAGGTTCACGCCAAAGTCCTCGGGCAGGCGCAATCCCAAAATATTCGCATGCTCGCCCTGCGGAATGCGAAAATCAAAGTTGACGTTCAAGGCGTGGCGCACGTCCCAATCCAACGGCCATTCGCGAATCGGAATCGGCGTGCCGCGCGCGCCGTAGTCATAGCCCTGGCGATAGCTCGAGCTTTTGCCGGTGGCGTAAAGCAGCGTGTAATTGATAAAGCCCGAAGTGAAATTGCTGTAGCGCTTTTCCAAAGACATTTCGATGCCGCGTGCGCTGCCGAAATCGCGATTCACATACACGCTGTACGTAAACGGGTCGCGGCCGCGGCTCTCCGTGTTCAACAGGCCGTTATAGTCTTTGAAAAATGCCGTGGCGCCCAGTTTGACATTGTCACCGAAGCCGTGCTTCACGCCCAACTCGTATTGCGTGGTCTCTTCCGAGCCGATGTTGGGATTGCCGAAGAGCTGCAGCGCGCCCGAAGACTGGGTGTCCTGCAAAAAGAGGAATTGATAATCGACGGACTGTGTGAAGCGGCCGAATTGGAAGTAGAGCACATCGTGTTCGGTGATGGGATGTGAAATGCCCAAACGGGGATTGAACGTGAACTTGAGTTTTTTTCCGAACACGTCGGTGCCTTCATCCACCTGGTCTTCGATCTGCTCGCCGGGCGACCAAAAATCCCAGCGCAAGCCGACGTTGACGATGAGGTTTTCATACTCGATTTTGTCTTGCAGATAAAACGCGCCGGCGATCGGTGTGCGGAAATAGAAGTCGCGGAAAATGCCGAGCGCCGGCCAAGGGCCGTCATCCACGGGGGTGCCGCCCACGGCCGGGTCCCAACGTGAATTATACCAATAAGGATATTTGATCTCGCCTTGATTGATTTCGTAATAATTCATTTCCAGGCCGGATTTGATTTGATGCCGGCGATGGAGCTGGCTGGTGAGATCGAGCTTGGCCGCGGAGGTTTTCATGCGGCGATTGTGGTACGTGCCGCGCGCCGGGAAGCCTTTTTCATAAAAGCCGTCTTGATCGTCGTCGATCGCCGTGCGCTCACCCAAATCCAAATAGAGCTGGCGCACTTCGTGGGGCAACATGCCGCCGGGCGTCATCAAATAATGATTGTTTCTGTGGCTGAGCGAAAAGTCGTAGTAGGTCTTTTCACTGATAGTGTGCGTTAATTTCAAAGCATGGCTTTCCACGTCTTCTTCACGTTGCCAAAAATTTTCCGGAATGTTCGAGAAGGCGTGGTTGTATTCGTCATACCAATTGCGCTCGGTTTGATAAGTATAAACCAGCTTGAGTTGCGAAGAAAAACGCAGCGTTAAATTGGAAAGCGAGTTGTAGCGATTGTCCATGCGATTGGGAATGCCGAATGCCAAACCGTCGACCCCCAAAAATTTGAGCCGGCGTTTGTCGAGCGAACGATTTTCGCCGTTGGGCGCATAATAGGATAGATCAAAAACCGGCGTCATATCAGTGAAGTTTGCCGTGCCGGAAACGAAATAGCTGATCTCTTGCAGCGGCAAACGCACCCCCAGCGCGGGCAGCAAATACGTGGTGATCGGCTCCGGCCCGCCAAAGCTGACCTCGGCGCGATCGGTGTTGTGCGAATAAGTGCGCAAACCTTCGCCGTTGCCATAAGGCGATTTGAAGCTGCCGCTGCCGGCGTCATCCGTCATGTAGAGAACGCGCCCGGTGTGCTTCGCGCCGCCTTCTTTGGTTACGATATTCACGATGCCGGACATGGCATTGCCATACTCCGCGTTGAAGCCGCCGGTGATGACCTCCACTTCCGCGATCGCGTTGGCGGGCACCGAAAGCCCGGCGGAGCGCGAAGTCAATTCATCGACCGGATTCGAAGTGAATTGATTAACCTGCTCCTCCGTCGTACGCGTGGCTTGATTATAACTCGGGTCGCGTGATGAAACGCCGTCGACCACATAAAGCATTTCTCCGGTGCGGCCGCCGCGCACGTTGATGTGCAGGCCTTCGCCGACCACGCCCGGTTGCCGCGCCACCACGTCGCGCACATCGAGCACGGTGGGCATGTTCTTAATGCCTTCTTCACCCAAACGATGCGAACTGAAGGTCACGTCCTTCTCAATGATCGGCCGCTCCGCCACCACGACGACGCCTTCGTTGAATTGCAGGACGGTGGAAGCCAGCTTGAAATCCAGCTTTGTGGTCAAATCCACCGCGACTTTGACGTTGGTGAAGGTGACGGCCTCGTAGCCGATCATTGTCGCTTTTACGGAATAGGTTCCGGGCGGCACTTGCAGAATGAAGAAATACCCGTTCGCATCCGTGGCCGCGCCCATCGAAGTGCCGTTGATCATGACGTTCGCGCCCATCAAGCCTTCGCGCGAGTCTTTCTCGATGACGCGTCCGGCGATCTTGCCCGTGGTGCCTGCGAGCAGCGCGCCGTATACGGCGAAGAGCATGGCGAAAAACAAAAGGGCGATTAAAAAATTTCGGTGCGCTTTCATGAAGTCACCTCGACGTTATGGGGTTCGCTTTGATTTTAACCAAAGGCAGAAGGCAAGACGATTTCTGGCAAAACGATTTAGAGAATAGTTTTGACTGCGAGCGTTTTGTCTGAGTTTTTTCGACTATAATCAAAACCGATAGCTCGCCGAGAACGTGATCTCGTTGAATTGATCTTTAGTGGAGGAGATGCGATCGTTATAGTAATCACCTTCGCTCAACCACCATTCGTATTCGTGCGTGCCGCGCTCGAAAGCAAAGTTGAACATCCAGGTCTTCTTCACCACGCCAAAGCCATAAGTAAAGACGCCGCCCTCAACTTGCTTGCCGAAAAACTGCTGTTGAAAGTAGCGATCTTTATAAGGGGTGGGATTGGTATAATAACCAAAACGCAAAGGCACTTCTGCCCACTTGGTGCGCGCAAGATATTCCAACCCAAAACGCAACGAATTGGCGTCGAGCAAGCTTACCTGCGCGTCCGTCGCGTTGCTGCTGATTTCAGTGTTGGACCACGGCCGCGCCGCAAAATCAAAGGCGAGAGTCAAACGTGCAGAGGGCTTCACCGAGATGCCAAGCTCATAAACAAGCGGCAAATCGAGCTGAAATTTTTGCAGAGAATCCGGCGAGGTAATGTGCGTTTCGCCCTCGAGATTCGTGCCGACGACGCTGCTGACCACAAAGAGCGATTCGCGTTTTTCCTCCACCGTGTATTTCCAGCCCGGCGTTACGGTCGCGCCCAGCGCTAACCAACCATTCGGCTTGAATTGCAAACCTGCGGTCGCATAACTGCCTTCGTACGACTCTTTATCTTTAAAATTGTAAAACACGAATTCATCCACATATGGCGACTTGACTTGAAAGGTATAGTCGGAATTGCCTTGCAGCAGATGATAGCTAAGGCCGACTGCCAGCTTGGAAGTTAAGGCCAATGCAACCGAGGGCGCCAACGCATACAGGCTGCCCTTGGGCGTTTCGATGTGATCGATCGTGCCGGTGGGATAGATGTAGAAAGTTTGGGTATTCTTTTGCGCGAAAGACATGAGGCGATGATAGGCAAAGCCGAGCGTTAAATTTCTTTCGCCGAGGCGCAGCGGGTAACTAAGTCCTGCAAAAGTCGGCAATAACTTCGGGTCGATTTCGCTGAGCGCTTTCGCTCCGGCGAAACGCTGCACGCTGATTTCTTGCGTGTTCAAGTTAAAGCCGCCGTTGAACGCCAGCTCGCGTTGCGTTATAGAAGCCGTCCCCGCGGGATTCCACAATGCGGCCGTGGCCGTACCGGAGCGCGCAACGCCGGCGCCTCCCATACCGAGTGCCTCGGCGCCGGCGCGGCGAAAGTCGAGACGGATTTGACGATCCAGCGCACGGTCCAAGAAGCTTTGTGAAACGAAGTTTTGAAAATTAGTCTGTGCCGATAAGAAGTGCGGCAGGAGGGCAAACATGCAGAGCGCGAACCGGAACCTCTTTTTGTTCATCATGGCAATTTTCCCGAAAAGATTTTTCGTGGGAATGCAACCTTTCCAAAAATACCATCGTCTCACTGACAGAAAGCGAAAACGCGCCGGCCTTGCCTTTAAAACACATAAAGGCCCGGCAGTGAGCAAAGAAACGCTCACAGCATAAGTTTTCGCCGAAGAAGGCTATCGCATGAGACTTGGCGGTCGGGCGATGGCCTTTTTTATTTCTGTTGATAAAAAGAATGCACGCGTGAAAAAGCGCTCTTACGATAACAAGCGCGAAGCTTCGTAAGAATGCACTCACTCAACACAAAAGAACTTTGTCATAATGGTGAAACGGTTCGCGTCCTGCGGGAGGGGATGGAGAAAAATTCCGAGAGTGGGAGCCTGGCGCCCTCGAGGGGCGAGACTCATGAGCCTTTGTGCCTAAAAAAGGTGGGATACGAATACTAAAAAATGGGGTATTTGTCAAGGCAAATTTTAGCGCCGGGGTAATGCCTCAGTTATTGGTGGAAAACGTAGCGCAGACATCCTTGTCTGCAGGCGGGGACGCCCGCGCTACTCCACCGGTAACTGAGGCATTACGCGCCGGGGTAATGCCTCAGTTATTGGTGGAAAACGTAGCGCAGACATCCTTGTCTGCAGGCGGGGACGCCTGCGCTACTCCACCGGTAACTGAGGCATTACGCGCCGGGGATAATCGGTGGGACGGTTAGAAGGAAGAGCCTGTTCAAAAATCGACTCGAACAAAGTCATTTATACATTTTCGAGCAGGCTCTTCTTTCGCGGACACTCATTGAAACAGGACAAATCCATGTTTCCTCAATCTATCCAACTCAATTCGCAAGCACTATTGCATCCATCACAATAGTATACTTTGTATTTTAGCACGCCTTTCGATTTCAAAACACAACTTCCGTTACATCCGCTGCATGAGTAAGTCGTGCCAGGAGCGAGAGGTAGGAAGGGGATGCCGTCGGCTCGTACCAAGGCTTCCGGCAGCAAGACCAACCCAAGATGATTTTCGATGCTGAACGGACAGAGGCGGTATCCTGACGGTATAACTCCATCCGCAGGAAGAGCATTTGCGTCTTGGAGGTAACTTTCTTCGATTTCCGTAAGAATGCTCTTTACGTTTGGCCTTTCGAGAATTTCAGGCGTTACCCAAGGCATCTTTGTCATTCGAGTATATGAATTGATCGGATATACCGCGCTTTCAGAAGCATACGCAAGCGACATTGCCATCATTGCCTTTCCCATTTCCTCGGATGCGGTTTGAAGTATGCTGGCATCATCCGCATCTCCGAGTTCTATGGAGAAATCATACTCGTGAACGGGAAACGGCGACGCATTTACGGTTACCGTCATTTCGCATTTCGTGCAAGGCTTAGTAATGTCCGTGTTGCAACTGACAGTCTTATCGATTTTACTTGGCCAACACTGCCCCGTGCCGGAGCTACAAGTGCATTTCACGCTCCCGCTGCCAGTTACAAACAGCGTATGGGAAGAGCCTTTTTCGCTGATGCTCAAGAAGAACCCTTCCGGCAGCTTGAAATCGATCCCGTGATCCAACTCACTGAAGGTTGTGCCCGGAGGAAACGTGAGGCTAAAAGATTCCTCGCTTTCATGATTCGGAGCCGAGGCAAGGGATTTTCTCTCTTCGCAGCCGTTCAATAACAGCGCCACGAAACTCACGCCCAGCGCCAGTACGATAAGGCCGGAAACTAAAAGTAGCTTTTTCATAAACACCTTTTCTTCAGTTAATAAAACAGCCCTCGGTTGATTGAATTTGCCGACTTGTGCGGGCGGCCGCAAGCTTTGCAGTTCTTCAGGCAATCGACATACCGCGGCCGGGCCTTGCAAAAACAGAAGCGAAGGCTCATGGCGTTTTGCTTTAAATGATGCGTTTCGCCCTATCTAAAATGTGAGGAACCGCCAAAATCAAAACTTTTAATAGCAAAGCGCGATGATGCAAAACACAACAACATGGCAACACGCAACAGTTTGCAGGCGACCTCTCATTTGAGTTTGTGCTTTCTCGCTTTCCGCATCAGCGTGGTGCGATCGATTTTCAAAATCTCGCTGGCACGTGTGAAATTACCCTCGGTTGCCTTTAGGATGGCGGCGATGTGCTGTTTCTCGACTTCCTGCAAGCTCCAAAGCTCGCGTGCGGCATGTTGTTGTACACTCATTAACCGCATATCAAGGGGAAAATCTTCCGGAGTGATTTCCGCGCCTTTGCAGAAGAGAGCCACAGTTTGAAGCACAGCTTGAAGCTGGCGCACGTTTCCCGGCCAGGAATAATCCAACAGCAATTGTTTGGCGGCTTCGGAAAGCCGAAGTTCCTTGTCGCGCTCGCGGGAGAATTGCTGCAGGAAATGATCGGCGAGAATTAGAATATCGGCCCCGCGCTCGCGCAACGGCGGCACGCTGATGGCAACTTGGTGCAGGCGATAATAAAGGTCTTCGCGGAACGCGCCGGCCTCGAGCAGTTTGTGCAAATTTACATTGCTCGCAGAGACCAAACGAAAGTCCGATTGCAGTGCGGCCGTCCCACCCATGCGATAAAAAATCCCATGCTCCACCACTTCCAATAATTTGGCTTGAACCTCCAAACTCAGATTTTGAACTTCATTGATAAACAATGTCCCTTGATGCGCTTGTTCTACTCTTCCGATTTTCTGCGAGACCGCGCCCGTGAACGCGCCCTTTTCATGACCAAAAAGCTCGCTCTCAACCACATTCGGATTCAAGCCGGCTCCGTCGAGCATTACAAATGGATGAGGCCGCCTCGGACTCAGTTCGTGAATTCTTTGCGCGAGACGGTTTTTGCCCGTGCCGGTTTCTCCACAAAGCAAAACTGCACATTGGGTTTGCGCAACGATCTCAATTCTCTTTAAGACCTCTTGCATGCCCCGACTTTTACCACCAATAAAAGCCTCCATTCAATCCTCCGTGTTGCATAGAGTTCGCGCCCATACCTGTGTAGTTGTTATTAAACTTCAGAGAGAGCGAGAGAGTGTGTGTTGGGAGGGACTGAAGTAGCGCCGAGTGAGATAGCTGAGTGCCATCCCTCTTCCCATGGTCACTGGAATAAATTGAACCGCCTGTCGTGTAACAAGATAATAGTATCCTAACTGAAGACTGTCAAGATTTTTTTAGTTTTCCTATCCACGGGCCTGGATTACTTGAAAACCCAAAGCGGATAACTGTTCGTAAGGTCTCAAGAGAGCAGGCATAATCCTCACACGATAGTTCGAAAATTCTCTTCGGATCGGATACTCATGCCGCAGCTTGTCGAAATATTGCCCGCGCGCTTCTTTCGAACGATCCTCGCGCAAGATTGCCTCCCGCAATCTTTGATCATCCGCGGCAATGTCGTAAGCGTAGCGCACCGCTTCATTGAGAGATCGCTCACGAGTCGTTTCCTCTGCGCGCAAAAATATTTCAGGCCGTGACACCTCCGGCAGCAGAGTTTCATAATTCCAACTCGGCGCGACTTGCAGAAAACGGCAGAGCGCTTCGTAAATCAGCAACGTGCCTTTGAGCTTGCCATCAAAAGAATAGCCCGCGATGTGGGGCGTCGCCAGCGTGGTGAATTCCACCAACTCAGGATCGAGGTGCGGCTCGTGTTCCCACACATCGAGAATTGCAGCGGAAAGCCCGCCGCCGCGCAACACGTTTTTGAGGGCGAGATTGTCTACAACTTCGCCGCGTGCAGTATTGATGAGCATGCTGCCCGGCTTCATCGTGCGCAAGCGCGCTTCATCGAACAAATGAAAAGTCGGGTGTGGCCCGATGCGAACCAACGGCGTGTGCAGCGTGAGAATGTCCGCGCTCATCAAATCATTGAGCGCATGAAACTCCGGCGCGATGCCGTTTGTGGCAAGGCGCGCGAGGTTTTGTTGCAATGCCGGAGATAATTCTTGCGGCGAGGTAGTAGGAAGCAGCGCTGCGAGAGGAGGATCATTCACTAAAATTTTCAAGCCCAGCGCGCGCGCTTTCTCCGCCACGCGGCTGCCCACATTGCCCGCGCCAATGATACCCAGAGTCAATTTTTCCAAATTTATCGCGCGTTCCACGGCAACATGCAGCAAAGCTGCGACGAGGTATTCCGCAACGGAATTGGCGTTGCAGCCGGCGGCGCTGGCGAAGGCGATGCCTTTCTGCTGCAAATAGGGAAGGTCGATATGATCGGTGCCGATCGTGGCGGTGCCCACAAATTTGATGCGGCTGCCCTCCAACAATGCGGCATGCACACGCGTGACGGAGCGCACCAATAAAACGTCGGCTTCGCGGACGGCGTTGCGATCCAATACGCGCCCGGCCGCGAGACGCACTTCACCCAAAGCGCCAAAGGCTTCACGCGCGTAAGGAATGTTTTCATCGGCAATGATTAGCACGGGCGAGGCTCACAGCGTGTGGCTTGAGTGAGCAGCTAGGCGGCTTTATTAAGCAAAAAAGAATGACTGGAGGAAAGAAAACGCGCGAAGTCGAAAACTTCTTGGGCGCGCTCTTGCGGCATTTTCTTGAGAAGAGCGGACATACGTTCGGAGAGCGCAACCCATTCTTGAGTAGCAGCGCTCCAGACGACGACAAAGTGTTCCGGTGGCAGCGTAAAACAAGCGAGCGTCTCTCCTTCGTCATTCGCAAATTCGACCTCATCGGCGCCTTGGGGATGAGAATGAACGAGGGCTCCCTGCGCTCCAGCAAACAAGCCTTGCGCGGGGATATTCACAATCAACTCGACGATATCACCGATTTGCATTGGTGTCTAATTCTTTTTCACCATGGCCAAATGAAGACTTGCGATCCGCCTTTCGTGCGGATCGCAAGGATCATGAACCAAACTACCAGCGGCCGCCGCCTTTACGCCCGCCGCCACCAAAGCCGCCGCGACCACCGCCACCGCCGCGCCGCTCGCCGCCGCCGCTGCGTTTCTCGCGCTGCGGGCGCGCTTCGTTGACGATCAATGACCGGCCTTGCAGCTCTTTGCCGTTCAGCTCGCGCATCGCATTTGTGGCTTGCATCTTGCCCGGCATTTCCACGAAGCCGAAGCCGCGGCGCTCACCGGTGAATTTGTCTTTGATGAGAGTCACGGAAGCGACTTCTCCATATGCCGCGAAAGCCTCCCGTAATTCGTCCTCGGTCACTGCGTGCGCAATGTTTCCCACGTAAATATTCATGGGTACATCTCCTTTAAATTAGAAATGGTCCCGTCGTATGCGTGCTGCACAGGCGGAATGGTTCGCCCGCGTTTCTGGGTGACATCGCGACTTCCTCGTGCAGAACTCCTATCAAGAAGATCGAGACGAAAGAAAAGCGGGAGGAATTGAAATATGAAAAATACCGAAAGATACTGCCTAGCTTGGCGCGTTCTTACCAGCGCGGTTTGCGATTCCCGTAGCCCCCGCGATCCTCCCGTGGCGGACGGTCACGCCAATTGCCACGATCTTCACGCGGGCGGTCTTGCCAACCACCGCTGCCGCGATCATCCCGAGGTGGACGGTCGCGCCAATCGCTTCCGCCTTCGCGGGCCGGGCGGTCACGCCAATCGCCGCGATCGTCACGCGGACGGTCGCGCCAACTGCTCCCGCCTTCGCGCGGCGGGCGGTCGCGCCAATTGCCACGATCTTCACGTGGACGGTCTTGCCAGCCGCCGCGATCTTCGCGGGGCGGGCGGTCGCGCCATTCGCCACGATCGTCGCGCCGGCGATCGTCACGACGGCGATGCGGGCGCGCTTCATTCACAAGCACGGCCTGCCCGCATACTTCTTTCCCGTTCATTTCCTTCAATGCGATCAGGGCTTCCATTTTCACTGGGATTTCAAGAAACGCATACCCTAAAGGTTCTCCGGTAATGCGGTCCTTCACGATCGTGATATTGGTTACGTCCGCATAGATATTGAACGCTTCCCACAGATCGTCTTCCGTCGTAGTTTTGGCAAGATTGCCGACATAGAGATTCATACCACCATCTCCCTTTTGGGTTAGTAGTTCTTAGGCCAACCCCCACAGGTGCTTTTGAGGGTTCGTCTATTCTCGTTCGACGCTTCACGCTGCCGCTTTCCTCGGCGAAGGTCGACACGAGGCCGTGATTAAATCAACTGAACAAGCCGCGAATATCTTCCACCGTCAACTGCTTGAACAAGCCGGCATCCGCCGAAATCAAATCTGCGATTAAAGCTTTTTTGCGCTCTTGCAGTTGCAGAATTTTTTCTTCCACCGAATCGCGTACGATCATCTTATAGGCGAAGACATGTTTGTTTTGGCCGATGCGATGCGTGCGGTCGATGGCTTGCGCTTCCGCGGCCGGGTTCCACCACGGATCATAAATGATGACGTAGTCCGCGGCGGTCAAATTCAAACCGAAGCCGCCGGCTTTAAGGCTGATCAAAAATACTTTCGCATCGGGATCGGTTTGGAATTGCTCCACCGGGGTTTTTCGGTCGCGCGTGTGGCCGTCGAGGTATTTATACGGCACGCGATGGCTATCGAGCTGCCGCGCCATGAGGCGCAGCATGCGCACGAACTGGGAGAACACCAAGACTTTGTGATTTTCGGCCACGATCTCGCGCAGCATTTCCCAAAACGCTTCGAACTTGCCGGACTCGGGCGGGGCTGCCTTATCCACTAAATGCGGGTGACAGCAAATCTGGCGCAAACGTGTGAGGCCTTCGAGCACGTACATGCGCGATTTATCCAAACCGCTGGTGTTGATCTGCTGCAAAACGTGCGCGCGATAATAGTCGCGCCAGTGCTCGTATAATTTGCGCTGCTCCTTCAACATTTTGCAGTAAAAGAGGTTCTCGCTTTTTTCCGGTAAATCGCGCTCGACTTCGCTTTTGGTGCGGCGCAGAATGAACGGAAAGATCATTTTGCGCAGCATGTGCGCGCTGGCTTCATCGCGGTCACGCTCGATGGGCTTCGTAAAAGTCTCGTTGAAATAGTGCAGGCTGCCGAGCAAGCCCGGATTAAGAAAATTGAATTGGCTCCACAGTTCGGTGGTGTTGTTTTCGACGGGCGTGCCGGTGAGTGCGAGCCGATGTTCCGCCTGCAAGAGGCGCGCGGCTTTCGCCGTTTGCGAGGCAGGATTTTTGATGTGCTGAGATTCGTCGAGAATGAGATAATGGAACTTCGCCTCCTTCAGAAATTCAAGATCACGGCGCAGCAGGCCGTAGCTCGTCAACACCACGTCGCAATTTTCAAAATGCGGATCGCGCCGCCTCGCGAGGCCCGTGTGCGCGACGATTTTTAAGTCCGGCGTGAAGCGCTTAAATTCATTTTCCCAATTGAAGAGCACGGAAGTGGGACACACGATCAAGCTCGGCAAATTGGCGCCGAGTCTTTTTTCATTCTGCAAGAGCGCGAGTGTTTGCACGGTTTTGCCCAACCCCATGTCGTCGGCCAAACACCCGCCGAAGCGAAACTCTTTCAAAAAATAGAACCAATCCAACCCGCGGCTTTGATAGGGCCGCAACGCGCCCTGAAAGTTTGGCGGCAGCGGCACCGTAGGAATGCCGTTGAAATTTTGCAGACGCGCCAAGCATTCACGAAAGCCGCGATCAGCCTGCTTCATCTCCAGCGCGTCGAACATCATGTCGATGAGCGTGACGTGATGGCGCGAAACTTTGACATGGTCCTCCGCAAGCTCGCCGAGATTGAGCAAGTGCGCCAATTGCTGTTGCCATTCCTCGGGAATAATGCCCGTGCTGCCGTCGCTCAAGTGCACGTGTTTCGAGCGCTGTAGGAGCGCCTTGCGCAGCTCTTTCAACGAGAGCGTAATGCCGTCGAAATCCACGAGCAGGCGGCAATCGAACCAATCAATGTTGGATTTGACGGACAGGCTCAGTTTCGGCTGCGCCCGGTTGACGCGAAAGCGCTGCAGGCGGTCTTCGCCGTGCACCTCGAAGCCCTGTGCGGTCAGCTTCGGCAATTCGCGCAACAACCAATCGATCACGTTCAAGTCGCGCAGCACGAACTCGCCCGAGGTGTTTTGTTTCGCGCCCGTAGCCAGCAATTGTTCGCGCACCTGGCTTTCGGCGAGCAGGTCGCGACGCACGCGAATGAATTCGACGCCTTCGCGATGTTGCACTTGCTCCTGGTCGATTTGCGGGTTTAGGTCCGCCGGTAAACTCGCCAGCACTTTGCCGCCGTAGACAAACCCGAGCCGCAAAATCAGCGCGGCTTCTTGTTCGATAATTTCAATCTGCTTGCTGCTGAAGCTGGTGAGCAACGGCAACTGATTTTGCTCGGGCAGCACGAGATAGGAAAGCAGGCCGGGCAGGCGCTCCATCTCGGCAAAGAAATCTTTCAACTCAGTCTTGGGAATGTTGACGTTCTTTTCCCATGCTTGCAGCGCGAGCAGCAACTCTACCGGCGGATGATTTTCCAGCTTCACCAACTCATGCTCATGCACGAGCCACGTCGGTTGCGCAGTGAGCACACGCACATTGTCCGTTAATGGCAGGACGGTTTTGTCTTTGCGCAGGACGGGGTAAAGGGAGATGGCGTCGTTTTCTTCCTGCATGCGAATTTCGAAGCGCGCGGCGACCGGCTCGACGTGCATCGTGTGCTTGCGTTCGAGGTCTTCCGCCAAATAGAATTCACTCTCGCGCAAAAGGTCGAACAGCATGCCGAAGTTCGCGCCATAATTGAGATGATAACCGGCGTTCGGCGCCAACCCGGCAGCGAACGGAGAAACTTTGCGGTTGGAATTTTCCATGCCTTCGAGCATGATCAACGCGAGGTTTTCCTTTTGCGAACAGGTGATATCATAAAACGGCAGCTCGCGACTGGAAGTGGGATAGGACAGGCCGTAGGAGCCGTCTTTGCGCGGACGCGTGCGATAGGGCACAACGAACCATTCACTATTTTTCAAAGCAAGCGTGAAATAGAGCCGCCATGCCGTTCCTTCTTTGGCCGCGGAGTGCGGCGCAAAATCCGAGGCCGTGTTGGAATAGTGCACCGTGGTGACGAATTGCCGCCAACCGTTTTCCTTGCCGTGGTTAGATTCCGGAAGTGATGAAGTGTTTTTTTTCGCAGACTTTTTCTTTTGAGGCTTGGCATACTGATCTTTCGCCTCGAGCAGCGCGGCGACCACGTGCTCGCAGATGGCGTGCGTCCGGCAATTGCAGCGCGTGACAAAACGATTGTCCGCGCGATGCACGGCAACTTCGTGAGTGGGCCGGCTCAAGACTTTTGCGGAAAAGAAATCGTCTTCCACCGCCAACAAATCCACGCGGCCCTCCTGATAATATTTTAACCCGCGCCGATAGGTGTCCTGCGTGGTCAGCCCTAAAATCTCGCCGTTGGTAATTAGCATCGTTCCTGATATGAAGATTTCGAAAACTCGGTTGCCATGAGGGCTTTATTCCTGCCCCTGGGAGCGCAAGCTTGCAGCAGCAAACTTTGGGAGCAATGTGGGAGAGTGGCAGCAATAAAACTGCTGCTGAATGTCACCCGCCGGATAAATTTTAAACGCTTCATCAATATGGCTCCGTTACCACCCTGGCGTATCCGTAATTGCCACGCGCGATTTTCCCTCCGCTGAGATGTGCACGGGCAATTCGTACGCTATTTGTCTGATCATACACAGTCCGCGTTCCTTTTCACAATAATAATAGAGCAACTCGAGGCGCAACGCGGATTCCTGCGGCTCGGTTGCGACGCGCAAAGGCAGAGCCAAAAGCGACGATGGTGAGGTCAAGGTTTGCAACGGCGCATCCATCGCCAACGCAGAGTTGAGGCTGCGAAAGAGGACTTGCAAAGGTGAGCCTTCGTTGAAGGTATAGGATTCTGGCAATTGCAAAGCTATTTCCAATATTGCTTCCCCGGGCGCCAAGGTTTGCGCCGGCAACTTCACCACCGGCGTACCCATTGTGACCAGATGATCGGTAGTCGGCAACGCCTGCGGCTTCAATTGCAGCGTGCTAACGTGGTTCGTGTGCAGATCCAAAACTCGAATCGCATGATTGTTGGTGTCGGCAATATACATTTTGCCGTTTAAGAAAGTCAAGCCCGAAGGTTCGTAGAAACGCGCGGACGCGCCGTCGGCGCGCCCCGGTTCGCTCGCGCCGCACAGGGTTTTGCAGAGGCGCAAATTGGGGTCGATGACTTTGATCTTGTGATTGTACGTGTCTGCGAGATAGACTTTCCCTTCATGAAAAACGATGCCGAGCGGATGCTGCACGCGTGCATTGTCTTGCGCGCCGTCGTGATCGCCATATTGGAACAGATCGCCGCCGACCAAAGTCCCGACGCGGTCATTGCGGAGGTCAATTTGGCGCACGGAAGAGATCTCGCTGTCGGCGATGAACAAGCGCAGCAATTCGCCCGCGATAATTTCGCCGGTGATGCCGCTGGGTTGCGCGAATGCGGCCGCCATGCGTTCGCCGTCGCGACGCGCCTCATGGCCCGTGCCGGCAAACGGCTCCACGCGATTGGTTTTCAAATCAATCGACCAAATTTGATGCGGCCCGGCCATCGCGATATACCCAATGTGGCCGCTGATAAAAATATCCCACGGCGAATTGAGGGGAATTTTTCGGCCGGCGCCGCCGCGTTGCACGTAGCTGCCTTGCTCGCCCGTGCCCGCAATCGTGGTCACGTGGCGGCTCCCAAAATCCACGCGCCGCAAAAGATGATTCTCGGTATCGCACACGATCAAATCCTCGCCGTACATGGCCATGCCTTGCGGGCGAAAAAAGTGCGCGGTTTCGAAATCGCCGTCTTCATTGCCAGGCAAGCCGCTGCCCACGATTTCACGCACGATCCCGTCGGCCGTGCACACGAGCAAACGATCGTGATTTGTATCCGCGATAATCAAGCGTTTCGTGCGGGGATCACTGATAATCTTGCCGGGATAGCGCAGCAATGAGGCGGGAAAGTCGTGCGTTTCGGCTTGCAGCTCGAGCGGAAGGCTGTTCAATTTGCCTTCCTGCCCAAAAATCTCCAGCACCGTTTCGATGTACACCTCCAAAATCTCGCGATTGCCTTCGCCGGAGAAAACGCCGAGCACATAACCGGCGGGATCGATCATAACCAGCGTCGGCCATGCACGCACGGTGTAGGCCTGCCAAACCGCGAAATCGGAATCAACCACCACGGGATGCTCGATCTCCAACCGCAGCACGGCTTGCCGAATATTGGCTCTGGTTTTTTCGTTGGTGAATTTTGCGGAATGGACACCGATAACGACAAAAGGCTGGCCTGCGTATTTCTCCTCGAGGTACTTCAAATCCGGAACAATGTGCATGCAGTTGATGCAGCAATACGTCCAAAAATCCAGCAAAACGACTTTGCCGCGCAGTTCCTGCAAACGCAGCGCGCGGCCCGTGTTCAGCCATTCCAACTCGCTGGGAAAATCCGGCGCTTTGATTTTGTGCTTGGTGCGAATCTCGCGGATTTTTTCTTGAATCTGAGTGCGGAGCGCGAGGCGGTCAGCTTCGGTGCGAATCGGGGTCATTGCAATCTGTTAGGAAACACTCGTGAACTGGGCCATCCAGGTTAGATGCTCAAATTGAAGGTCGATTCAAGCGGGAACGTGAACCCGGCTGATAATAGGTAAAGAGCTTTTGAGATGCAAGCAAGATTTTGTCCTCATATATGTAGCTGCGCTGGTTTGTTGCTTTAATTTTGCTCGCACAAAAGGCCGTCTTGAACGCCCGTGCCATTTCCAAATGGAAACGCCGGCGCAAATCGCGGTTCAGCGATGTCGCCATGTTGTTTACAGCTTTCCAATTCCCAAAGCAATGTCAAGCTCCCAAAACCCAACCTGGACAAACCGCAACCAAACTGGCAGAATAATTTTTCGGCAGAATGATTACGTCATTATTCTGCCGATGAATCATTCTGCCATTGGAAGTCTTTGCTTTCTATGCACAGATTTTACTTTGAATAGAATAAGGTTGTCCCAAAGCTTTTTATCTTCATCGCACCGGCTCAAAGTTGCACGTAAAATGTCTTAAGAATTTGGGCTGATAGGTAATGCGATGGCCTGCAATCTTATCGCGATTCTTCCTCACATCTTCCAGCACTTCGATGATGTAATCGAAATGGCTCTGCGTATAGACCCGGCGCGGAAACGCGAGCCGCACCAATTCCAATGGCGCGGGCAACTCGCGGCCTTTGCTATCGAACCGGCCGAACATCACACTGCCAAGTTCCACACTGCGAATCCCGCCGTCCACATATAACTCATTGACCAAGCCGATGCCGGGATATTGCAGCGGCGGTATGTGCGGCAGCATGGCTTTGGCGTCGAGAAACACCGCATGCCCGCCAACCGGCCGCACGTGGGGAATGCCGAGCTTGAGCAATTTCTGTCCCATGTATTCTACTGTAGCGTGGCGATAAACTTGATAATCATAATCAAGCGCCTCCATCAAACCCACGGCAATCACTTCCAAATCGCGGCCTGCAAGCCCGCCATAAGTTGGGAAACCCTCGCGCAGAATGAGCGCGTTGCGAAAATCCTCCGCCCATTGATCATTATTGCAAACGAAGAAGCCGCCGATGTTGGCCAAGCCGTCTTTCTTCGCGCTCATCGTCGCCGCGTCGGCGTAGGAAAACATTTCCTGCGCGATCTCCAATAACGATTTGCCGCGATAGCCGGCTTCGCGCTCGTGAATGAAGTACGCATTCTCCGCGAAGCGGCACGCATCAATAACGAGTGGAATGCCGTGCCGCTCCAATGTGCGCTTTACCGCGCGCACGTTGGCCATGGATACGGGCTGCCCGCCGCCGGTATTGTTCGTCACCGTGATCATGCAGAATGGAATTTTCTCTTTGCCGTGTTCGGCAATGAAGCGTTCGAGCTTGTCGAGATCCATATTGCCTTTGAATGGCGCTTCGAACGCGGGATCGTAGCCTTCTTTGCACAACAAGTCCGTAGCATGCGCGCCCACGAACTCCACGTTGGCGCGCGTGGTGTCGAAGTGGCTGTTGTTGGGAACGAATTCACCGGGCTGCACGCGCGTCAGCGCGAGAATGCCCTCCGCGGCGCGGCCTTGATGCGTGGGAAAGACATGCTTCATCCCCGTAATCTTTTTAACCGTCGCCTCGAATCGCTTCCACGATTTGCTGCCTGCATAACTTTCATCGCCGAGCATCAATGCCGCCCATTGCTCGGTGGACATCGCCCCGGTGCCGCTATCCGTCAAAAGATCGATCGGGCAATCTTCGGCATCCAACAAGAAAACGTTGTTGTGCGCTTTCTGCAGTGCGGCAATTCTCTCTTCCCGAGTCGTGTGTTTGATCGGCTCGGTCATTTTAATGCGAAAGGGTTCGATAATCGTGCGCATAAATTCTTCTCCTGATCGTAGCGCCGGCCTCCTGCGTGCTGGCCTTGCAGGCTGGCAGTTTGCGCTACGATTTTATTTTGCTCATGGTTCGTGCACCAAAATCATGTTCAAACTCTTCGTTGCTGCGATAGACACGCCCCAAAACTTGCTGCCAAATTTCAGCTTTCTCCATGCAGAGATACATAAACACGCGCTCCTGCCACGGCGCAAAGGCCTCGTGCATCGTTTTGAACAAAACGATTTTGATTTCATCCGTGTACGTCAGCTTGCCGTGCGGATCGGCGACGAGCCGCGCTTGCGTGATTTTGGTGGGATGGCCCAACTCACGCATTTTTTGCATCACGGGCTTGATCAAAGTGACCGAGCCGAAGGAGACAAACAAAACTTCCTCCGGCTGGAAGCGCGCGATGAGGGTGGAAGCGATTGCGGGATAATCGGCGCGCCAGCCTTGGTAGTGAACGAGTGGATGAAAATGAAATGCGACTTTGATGCCGCGGTCTGCAACCGTGCGCGCTGCAACAATACGCTGTGCCAGGCTCGCCGTGAAGTGCTCTTCGTTGGCAATGATCGCGGGCGAGTTCAATGACCAACTGCACACGACGTTCTTCGGCGGTTGCCGTCCGAGAAAATAGCCGATATTGTCGGACTTCGTTTTGAGCTCCATCAAAACGTTGGGATGCTCCTCGGCAAAGCGGCACAGCGCCTCCAAGTTGCCGTTGCGGTTGCCCCACGCCAGCGCATCCGAAGCCTGGCCGGTGCCGAAATGATAAAAGCGATCGGGCGCAATGGGAATCGCGCGCAACTTCTCCGCGAAATCCGCATCGAAAATGATTTGCTCGCGATAGAAAGTCTGAATGCTGCAATAGCTGCATCCGAAAATGCAATTTTCCACGGCATCGATCGTGCGCAGATTGCAGCACACCGTCTTTTCCGAAGCGACCGGGCACATGCCGTAAATTTTCTTATCGGACTTTTCCGTGAGGAGGTGATGCTTCTCTCTTTGCTTGGGCCGCGACTGCGGCTCGTCGCTATAGGCCGGGGGCGTGTTTTGCAGCGTTGCGAGATGGGTTTGTAGTTGATGGAGCAGATATTTTTTGAGTTGAGGTCCGGTTTGCCGCGTTCGCGCAGCTTGTGTTCGCCACCAATCTTGCAAGCTATTTTCTCCCCACAGGTCGAGATCGCGGCAAGCATTCACGATTTGGCGAAATTCTTGAAAGGTAAAACGGTGAGCGAAGGCGAGTTGGCGAACAAAGTCTTGTTGTTCGCGCGCTAGCTTCTGAAACAGCGTTTGCTGCTGGAACGATGAAAATTTTTCGGCGTAATCGATTGCGGTGGACATGGCATTACAACTTGCTCAACCATGGCTTGGCCATAGCTTTCATACTCGCTGCGGGTTGATTTGTAACTTCACTTCAGTTGTCATTCTGAAAGAAACTTCCCTCGCGCTCGGAAGGGATCCCAAGTACTAGAGCAGGTCCTTCCAGGAGGACAGTTCAAAATTGCGGATCTCTTCTCCGCGTATACACCACGCGAAACTGCGCGAACGCGGTTAAGCATCCGTTGCAGGCTTCGCTCAGGCCCGTCGCATTCACCGGCTCGAGCCGCACTTCATGCCCCATCTCGCCATACATTTCGACGGCGTCTTGCGCGCGCTTGGCATCGGCAATGAAACGGCGCTCCCAGCCCTCGGCGACTAACTTCGGATCCGGCGGCGCAATGCAGCTCGGCGTGTTGCAATCATCCGTTTGGCAAGTGGGGTTCATGAGTTGGTTTCTTACTCTGCAGGTTTAAGCCACGCCATGCACTACGCTCTCTGCCCTCTGCCCCGCGAGCCTTTGCAAGCGCAATTGCCCCAACAACGCGCAGCCCAATGCCGCGGTAAATTGCGGCATATCGCCTTCGGGCACGTTCACTTGGCCTGGAATCTTGCCGCGAATAACGTTCGCCATGGTTTCCCAACGCAGAATGCCGCCCACCAGCGTATACTCCGGCTCGGCCTTTACGCGCTTCATCAATTGCACCGAACGATCGGTGAGCGAGAGAATTGCGCCGTGCATGATGTCTTCCGGCGGCACGCCTTCGGAAAGATGGCTGATCACTTCCGACTCCGCGAACACGGCGCACACGCCGGAAATCGGCACTTTCTCTTTGGAGAGTGAGAGCAGCGGGCCGATGTCTTCAGTTTTATATCCCATGTAACGCGCGGTCTTCTCCAAAAACGCGCCCGTGCCCGAAGCGCATTTGTCATTGAGCCGGAACGTCATCACTTTCGCAGCCGCATCAATGCGGCTGGTCTTCATCGTTTGGCCGCCAATATCGAGCACGGTGCGTGTGTTCGGAAAGAGAAAGCTCGCGCCGCGCGCCGTGGCCGTGAGATCGGTCACTTGCAAATCGCGGAACGCCACTTGATGGCGGCCATAGCCGGTGGTGATGACATACGCGAGATCTTGTGATTTGAGGCCGGCAGTACTCACCACTTGGTCACGAATTTTTTCCGCCACTTCTTTCAGCCGTGAGCCGGTCGGCTCGACATGCCGCGCGATGATTTGGCGAGCGTCGCTCATGATCACCGCTTTGGTGTAAGTGGAACCGACATCGAGTCCCAAAGTATAGGCCATGATGAATTCTCCGTTTCATTTTCTCTTTGTTGGCTCCTTACCTAAGCGCTGGCGCGCGGCACCGATCTCACCCAGCAACCGAAGTGTTTCAATTCTTCCATCCGGCACGACCACACCAGCTCACCATTCCATAGCGTCATATCGGGACATCCATCACACATGTTTTGCAGGCCGTTCGCGAGGAAATCGACCGGCTGAATGATCATGACGGATTGATAGTGCAGCCCCTTGAACAAACGTAAAGGATTGGTGAGCACCGCACCGAGATAATTGCCGGCAGCGCCGCGCACACCGCGATCGATCAACGAGAGCAGCAACATCGAACGGCCCAAGTTGGTGTGCGCCGGCTTGGTATAGGCCAAATAGCGGCCTTGCTTCAGATGATACATCGTCTGAATCGTTTCCATAAATTTGGGGCCGACGTAGCCGTAAATTTTTTCCTTTGAACCGAGGCGGCCACTGAGCAGCCATTTAAACGAGTCGGGCTTTTCCGTTCCGTTCAAGTATGCGCAAGGCGTGAACTCGGGAAATCGCTTGCGGATCACGGCCACCACGTCCGTTGATTTCAGATCGATCTTGCGCTCTTTGGTTTCAGAGTATGCCAGCACGCCCAAATTGATCTTCTTCCCGCCCGCATACCAGTCAAACGGAAGCTGCGGCACCGCGGCGCGAAAGAGAATGAACACCATCACGTGCACAATGTCGATGTGTTTGGCGGCCCAAGCGAGAAGCTCCGGCGTATACGGCAAAGTGTCTTCGTAGACCGTCGAGTTAAATGCGCACGACAAGCCGCCGACTTCCGCCAGCATTTCGGCATACGAAAGCCGCAATTCGTTCAACTCGATTTCGTTTTTATTTTTCCATTTTGGCCGGCCTTGTTTGCTGTCAATGTGAAAAGTGAAACCCGCGGCGCCCGCACGCTTCAGCTCGCGCAGCAGCTCCGGCGTGAGCATGCCGCCATTGGTGTTAATCACCGGTTTGAAACCCATCTCCGCAATCATGCGCACGATCTCGACGATATTCGGATGCATGAGCGGATCGCCGCCGGCTATCGAGATGCCGTCGGAATTGCGCAACGCGCGGAATGTTTCTACTTCCCGCCGGATGAGTTCCAGCGACTTGTGGCTCTTGGCGACGTTCTCGCGGTAGCAGCCGTCGCACGACAAGTTGCACGCCGAAGTCGGCTCGAGCCAGGAGATGGCATTGTCGGGCAGCGACCAAGGCAAACGATACAGTTGGCGATGATTAATGCTTGGAGCGGTCATCATAATCGTACTCTCCTTTCCTAGTCCGGCTAGTATTGCAACGTTAAGTCGATCCAATCGTAAGTCTCGACCCGTTGTGGGTCGCTATCCTTGCCGGAGAAATTGAGATCGCAACAGTGCCCCACGAGTCATGGCGCGGCGGCATGCGGCTTCCGGCTTGCAGCGATGTGATCCATCGCAAACAGCGCGGCGCCGAGCGCGCCCATGAAATGCGAATCTTCGCTCACGTTTACTTTCTTGCTTAGCCCATCTTCCAGCGCGCGAATCATGCCGATATTTTTGGCCACGCCGCCGGTGAAGGTGATTTCTTCTTCAACACCGACGCGGCGCAACAGTCCGATGGAACGCGCCGCGATGGATTGATGCACGCCCCACAAAATATC
>JBBILN010000092.1:0-25267 GCA_037444905.1 bacterium
CTGCCTGCGGACAGGAGGCCTGCGCTACGTTTTCCACCAATAACTGAGGCATTACTGAAATCCTCAAATCCCACTGGATTCTTTCCAAAATCCTTGTAACCTTTTTCCACCAAATCCATCTTACCAAGCAAAAGAACCTGTTGCGCTGGACCAATGGCGAGATTTCTGCTTGAAACCGACCGCCCTCGATGCCGTGCTCTTCGAACGAGCGCGCGCACAAGAACCGGCAGCCTTTCAGCGACTGTTTGAGTTGTATAAAACGCCGGTGCACAATTTCGTTGCGCGCATGATCGGCCGGCGCGAAGATGCGGAAGACGTGGTGCAAGAAGTCTTCGTCAAGCTCTATCACAAACTCGGGACGTTGCGCGAGCCGAAGTATTTCACGACGTGGCTGTTTAGCATTGCCAAAAACGAGGCCATCAATTATGCGCGCAAACATCGCCGCAAGGAAGTGCTAGCGCTGGAGCCCTCGGCAAGTGTCGAATCGGAAACGCGCGAGCCATTTGCAGACAGCGCTGCGTCCAATGTTGAGCAAATCCTGATGGAGGAGGAAACGAATGATTTGTTGCAGAATGCGCTCGCAGCCGTGCCGGAAGTCAATCGCGCCGCGTTCATTTTGGGCGTTTTGGAAGAGTATTCTTATAAAGAAGTCGCGGAAATGTTGGGATGCACGGAGAACAATGTGAAGTCGCGTGTATTCCGCGCTCGCGCCGTCATCAGCGCAAGCAGGATGCACGAGCAATGACGTCATCATTCTGCCGAAAATTATTTTGCCTGTTTGGTTGCGGCTTGACCGCGTTGGGCTTTGGAAGATAAGCGCGCGCCGGAAGTGGCGCCGGCCTTCATCGAAACGCTGCGCAACGATTCTGAAGCGAACTTGCGGTTGCGCGCGATTGCCGCGCTCGAAGAGTCACAAGACGAGCGCGCGATTACACCGTTGATCGAAGCGGCGAAGAGTGATCCCAATCGTGAGGTGCGCAGCCGTGCGCTCGTGGCTTTGCGTGCGTTCGATAACGAGCGCGCCGCAGCGGCGTTGATCGAATTCTTGCGTCGGGAGTACAAAGAATGATCTGCGGGAACCGCCCTCTCACGGCATCGTTTGTAACGCTACTGCGCGAATATACCGCAATAGCGTTTTTTATTTTATGCGAAAATCCGTTTGCAAAAATAGCCGCATTTGAGTATGCTTGTGCCGCTCACAAAACCTGTCCGGTACGATGATCTCAAATCAAAGAGATATTTTTATGCGCAGTAAAATGCCTTTGGTCATGCTCCTCATGTTCGTTGTCGCGTGCGCGCAAAAAACTTCCAATGCAGAGAAATACGGTGCGGCTCTTACGCTGCACGATCAAACTAAAGTCTCCGCAATCTTGGCGGAGCCGGAAAGCTTTTTAGGCAAGAAAGTGCTGGTGGCAGGGCAAGTGCTCGACGTATGTGCGAAGGCCGGTTGTTGGATGGAAATTGCGAGCGATCAATCCGAACAGAAGATCAAAGTGAAAGTCAATGATGGAGAGATCGTATTCCCGATGACGGCGAAAGGCAAAACTGCAAAGGTTGAGGGCGAAGTTTATAAGATCGAATTGAACGCGGAACAGGCTCTCGGCTATCAAAAGCATTTAGCCGAAGAGCAAGGCGTGCCGTTCGATTCGAGCAGCGTGACCGGCGCGATGACGATTTATCAAATCAAAGGCCTCGGCGCGGAGATTGGCGAATAAGGCTTCTGCAAACATGTTCAGCCACGGCTTGGCCGTGGCTTTTCTTTTTTGTCCATTGACGGATCAACGACGGCTTGTCCGTCGTTTTAAGGAACGCGGCTTCTGTTTAAATTTTCCTCTCGCCGTGAATCAGCAAAACGTTTTCTTCCTTCGCCAATCTTTCCATGGCCGCGGTAAAGCCGGAGCGCGAGAGCAACGCGTAATGCTTGCGCTTCGGCTTCACAGGTACGAGCTGCGATTTGGTTTTCAGCTCATGATAAATGTCTATCCCGACTTTCTTGTTTGACCATTTCACTTCGGCGAAGAGCGCGTCCTCGCCGGTCTCGCCCAAAGCAACAAGGTCGATCTCCTGTTCTTTCTCCCACCACTTGCCGAGACGCTGAAAATCGAAAAGCTCGTCCTGCGCGCCGCGCAAGATCTCGCCGCTCACTTGTTCGTATGCCGCGGCGCAGTGGTGCACGAAAGTTTGGTCAAACCGATTGAGCGCCGGGCGTTGATTGCCGAGCATCAATTCGCTGCGATAAGGAAAGACGGCGTCGAACCAAACCGAGAAATAATTGTCCGCCAAAAAGTACAGCCCCTGCCTGGATTTTTCGGGATTCTTCTCCGTCACGGGAAAGCGCTTGTGTAGGAGTTGCAGCTCTTCGAGGTAATATAGATACTTGTGCAGCGAAGTTTTTTCCAAGCCGGTTTCATTGACAATTTCACCGAGCTTGTGCTTGCCGAGCGCGATGGCGCGGAGAATGGAAAAATATTGCCGCGGCTCGCGCGTTTCTTCTTTTAAAATAAAATCCGCTTCGCTGAAAAGATAAGCGCCGGGCTGCAAAAAATTTTTGATGAAATTTTGTCGCGCGCTCGCCGCGCCCTCTAATTGTTGGATGTAGGCAGGAATGCCGCCGGAAAGCGTGAACACTTCCAAGCGACGATCAAAGCTCGTTTGCGGAAAGAAGTGACTGCAATCAGCGAAGCGCAATGGGAAGACGTGCAACTGGCTCGTGCGACGGCCATAGAGCGGCGCGCCATAGGCCATGGTTTCGCGCTCCATCATGCCGATGCTGGAGCCGCAGAGCACAAGCATGAGCGGCAGCTTGCTCAACGTTTCATCCCAGCCCTTTTGAAAAACCGAGGAGAGGCCGCGATTGGTTTCAACGAGGTAGGGAAACTCATCGATGACGACAACGGTCTTGCTCGTGAGCTTGGCCTTCAAATAAGCGAAGAACGCATACCAATCCGCAAAGTCGCCGACAAAAGGATCGTTGAAAAACTCCCGCACGAGCCGCGACAACGCGCGCAGGTTGTCGCGCTCGGACAAACGGTCCGCGAGAAAATAGATGCCGGGCTTGCGCTCCAAAAAATTTTTGATCAGCTCGGTCTTGCCCACGCGGCGCCGGCCGTAACAAATCACAAAGCTTGCGCTCGAGCTTTTCCAACCGCTCTCCAGCGCGGACAATTCTTGCGTGCGATTGACGAACAAAACGGCCTCCACAGTCTACTCGTGATCAGTCTGATTTAGAGTAGACTAAGAACTTCGCGGTTGAATAGCAAGGAGCTTTTGTCGCGGCGCATGGCGTTCTTCGGGCCGTATATGGGAGATTATTTGGAGGAGATGATGAGGCGAATGATGGTTATAATGATGGAGCCGCGATGAGTTCGATCATTTCGACTCCTCCCACCTTCTCGCTCGACCCCTTCCAGCACGGCGAAGGCGTGCGGAATTTTTTGAAAAATTTTCAGATCACGCCGCAGCCGCCTTCGCTGGCTTTTTTGCAAAAGATTATCGCCGCGTTTTCACACCTGCCTTATGAAAACTTGAGCAAGATTCTCAAGTTCAATCGCGTGGGAGAGAGCGAGCACGCGCGGCTGCGTTTGCCCGAAGAGCTTTTCGAAGACCATTTGCGCTTTCACACCGGCGGCACGTGCTTTTCATTGACCTTCTTCCTACAATCCCTCCTTCTCCAGCAGGGTTTTGTGTGCTACGTTGTCATGGGCCATATGCGCGCGGGGCGCAATATCCATTGCGCGCTCGTTGTACTGCTCGAAGGCGTCAAATATTTGCTCGATCCCGGTTATCTTTTGCAACGCCCGATGCCGCTCGACCAGGCCAAGCCGAGGCTTTATCACAACGAGTTTAACGGCGTGGAATTGCGCTTTGATATTGCCACGCAGAGTTATGATCTCTTTACGTTCACGCGGGAAGAGATGAAGTGGCGCTATCGCTTCGTTGATCGTCCCACTCCGCTCGACGAATTTTTGCAGCACTGGCAGGCGTCCTTCCATCGCAATGGCATGCACGGGCTTTGCCTCACGCGTGTGCACGAAGACGAGCTGATCTTCGTTCACAAAGAATTCATGCGCGTCACTTCGCTGGAAGGCAAACGCAATCTCAATCTCAAAAAGAATTATCACGCGACGATTCAAGAAATCTTTGGCATCGGCCCGGAATACGTCGAACAAGCGCTGGCAGCATTGCGCGAGAACATGGCGCGGGAAAAAGCTGTTTGAGCACACGTTACACTTTACACGTTAAACGCTGCCGTTTAACGTGTAAGGTGTAACGTGTTTGAAAAAAATCCATTTGGAAATTGGGTTTCCGCCCGTTATCCTATTCCGTCGCTTCTGCAAGCGAGCGCCGCTTTTAAAAACTGAAAGGGATTTCCATGGCAGAGCAGATCAAATTTTTCGAGCAAGTCAACCGCAATTTCGACAAGGCCGCGGCTTACACGAAGCATCCGCAAGGTTTGTTGAAACAGATCAAAATTTGCAATAGCGTGTACCACGTCACGTTTCCGTTAAAACGCGACGATGGCTCGATTGAGACCATTGATGCGTGGCGCGCGGAACACAGCCATCACAAGTTGCCGGTGAAGGGCGGCATTCGCTACAGTCCCAACGCCGACGAAGACGAAGTGATGGCGCTCGCGGCGTTGATGACGTACAAATGCGCAATTGTGGACGTGCCCTTTGGCGGCGCAAAAGGCGCGATAAAAATCGAGAAGCGGAATTATTCCGACGCGGAATTAGAACGTTTGACGCGGCGCTACACATATGAGCTGATCAAAAAGAATTTCATCGGCCCGGGCGTGGATGTGCCCGCGCCGGATTACGGCACTGGCCCGCGCGAAATGTCGTGGGTGGTGGATACTTACGGCGCGATGGCGGGCGCGGATTTAAATTCCACTGCATGCGTGACGGGCAAGCCGATTACGCAAGGCGGCGTACGCGGCAGAACGGAGGCCACTGGGCGCGGCGTTTTCTTCGGCATTCGCGAAGCGTGTAGCTATGCGGAAGATTTGAAGCCGTTGGGGCTTACCACGGGTTTGGAGGGAAAAACAGTGGTGGTGCAGGGGCTGGGCAATGTGGGTTATTATGCCGCAAAATTTTTGCAGGAAAACGGGGCGGTGCTTGTCGGCCTCGCGGAATATGAAGGTGCGATTTACAACCCCAAGGGTTTGGATCTTGAAAAAGTGGTGAAGCATCGCACGGAAAAGAAGTCGATCTTGAATTATCCCGGCGCAACTAACATTGCGCGCACCACCGAGGCTTTGGAGTTGGATTGTGATATTCTCGTGCCCGCGGCGTTGGAGAATCAAATCACCGCGGCCAATGTGGATCGCATTAAGGCAAAGATCATAGCCGAGGCGGCGAACGGTCCGCTGACCGCGGACGCGAACGAGGCGTTGTTGAAGCGCGGTGCGTTGATCATTCCCGATATGTACCTCAACGCGGGCGGCGTGACGGTTTCATATTTCGAGTGGCTGAAGAATCTCTCGCACGTGCGTTTCGGGCGCATGGGCAAGCGTTTCGAGGAGAACGCTTATAAAAAATTGCTGCACACGATGGAAGATTTGACCGGGAAGAAAATCGCGCAAGAGATTTTCGACCAGGCCGCACACGGCGCGAATGAAGAGGACTTGGTGAATTCGGGTTTGGAAGAGACGATGATCTCAGCCTACCACCAGTTCCGTGAAATTCAAAAGCAACTTGGCGGAAAAATTGATTTGCGCACCGCAGCTTTCATCAATGCGATCAACAAAGTGGCGGTGAGTTATCTTGAGTTGGGAATTTTTCCATAAAGTCTGTGACACTTTCAAAGCAACCTCACTGTCATTCCGTAGGAATCCTTTTCAGCATTGAGTAATGCTCTTCGTATTGAATTTTTGCCCAGTCCTGAAAAGGATTCTTTCAGAATGACATGCCGAGGGAGGTAGCAAGAACAGCCGTTTTGTCCTTCATGAACCTCGCCACTTTCGAAACTCTCCTCTCCCCTATCGGCCAAACTGCGTTGGCTGCTGCTCTCAGGCTGAATCCTTCCGAAGAAACTTTTCTTACTTGCTGCACACGGATGCAAAAGCATTTTACGTTGGAACTGTCAAAAGCTGCGATTGAAACCGTTATAGTGCGCAAGAAAGCCTCTGGCAAATTCTCGCGCGCGGCAGAAATGTATTTCACGCGCGAGGCTTTGGAGCAGTCCTCCGGGGAAATCATCTCGCGCTATCGCGCCGAGCGCTTTGCGGAGTTTGCTGCAATTGGTGATTGGTGCTGCGGCATCGGCGGAGATACAATCGCGCTGGCGGCGCAGCATCACGTGGTCGCGGCTGAGATTGATCCTTTGCGCATAAAAATGGCGGAGGCGAATCTCAAAGCCTATGGTGTGCATGCAGGCGTGAATTTCATCAACGCAGACGTGACGCAACTGGCATTGCCCCAGTTCGACGCGCTTTTCTTCGATCCTGCGCGCCGTGTGAACGGTCGCCGTCGCTTTTCTGTGGAAGAATATCAACCGCCGCTCGCGCGTACAAAAGAGTGGCTGCCACATGTCAACGCGCTCGGAGTCAAAATTTCACCGGCAGTGAACACGCACGAACTCGCGCGCTATGATTGCGAGATCGAATTTGTTTCAGTGGCAGGTGAGTTGAAGGAGTGCGTGTTGTGGTTCGGCGCTGCGAAGGCCGCCACGTGCCGCGCAACTTTACTTCCCGAACGCCACACTCTCACGCCCGTGCAAGCCGAATCTCGTATTGCTCCACCGCGTGCGTATTTGTATGAACCCGATGCCGCAGTGCTACGCGCTGGACTTGTCACCACGCTCGCCGCGCAACTGGACGCGCATCAAATCGACCGGGATATTGCGTATCTCACCAGTGACAAACTCCTCACGACGCCTTTTGCACGTGCGTTTGCAATTGAGGCAGCGTTTCCTTTTCATCTCAAGAAATTACGGGAGTACTTGCGCGCATTGCAGGTGGGAAGAGTGACGGTGAAGAAACGCGGTTCGCCAATTGAGCCGGAAACCCTCATGGCTCAGCTAAAACTTTCGGGATCGGAAAGCCGCATTGTTTTTCTCACGCACGTGGAAGGAAAGCCGTTTGTGTTGATTGGGAGCGAAGCGAGCTAGTGCTCTTTGAGGATTCGTCGCAAACCCCAAAAACCAACGCATAGAAACAACGCAACGGATGAAACCAAATCTTGAGTGGGAGTTAAAATCTCAGAGACGGGTGGTATTTTTAGGCGTTCGGTGTTGCTGCGGAAGAGGGTTCGGATAAGAAGCTTCTGCAACTTTGCGGGCTTTCTTGCCATAGCCATAATCAGAATCACGGGGTGAGCCGAGGACGACTTCTTCGAAAACTTTTTGCAAGTGACACGCGGCTTGTGCAGCATAGCATCTCAAATTTGAAATCTTCACCCCGTGATTTCCCCACAGATATTGCTCCAGCACATTTTCTCCGCGCAAAAGATTGAGCGCCAAACTTCCGAGAAGGATCAGCAGCGCGACGGCGCCCGAAGGCCGGTTGGACAATCCTTTTTGCAGCATGGCAAGCTCCACAAACAATTTGTTGATTTGGGAATCTGTTCTTTAGACTCCGGCAAATTGCAAAAGGTTGCTTGGAAATTCGGGCTTTTGAAAAAAAACTCAATCAAACGCCGCCGCACGTTGGGGATCAAGCAGGTGGGCGCGCACCTCCGCCAAATGCCGCTGATTGGTGCGTGAAGAGGACAATTCGGGCAAACGCTCGAAATCAAAAAAATCTGCGGCCAGCGTTTCATTGCTCGCTCGGGCTTCGCCACCAAGCAAATCACACCAGAAGATGAGTTTGTAGGCGTGAAAAAAATTCATGGGGCGGCCGTCGCGGTTCGCATCGAACACGCCGATGACTTTGCGCGGGAGAACCTCGAAGCCGCTCTCTTCGAGCACTTCGCGCGCAACCATCTTCGAAGGCAGGTCGCCGACATCCGCCCAGCCACCGGGCATGCACCAACGTTGATCGGAACGTTCCTGCACGAGCAAGATTTTGCCCTCGCGCACCACGGCGCCGCGCACGTCGATCTTGGGTGTGGCATAACCGCGTTGCGTGGTAAACTGCTCCAGCCAATGGCGCGCGGCAGTACCGTCTTTACTCGCCATCATTTCGGCAGCAATTTCATACAATCGTTCGTAGCGTTGCACGTCAAACTCATTGCTGGTGAAGGTGAGGCCGTTTTGTGCGAGCGCTTGAATTTCACGCGCCCATGCGAGCCAGTGCGGCAATGCCGGATCGGTCACGAGGTTCTCCTATTGTTGGCTTGAAAAAAAAAAACGCAAAACGATTTCTCACAAAACGATTAAAAGAAGAGTCTTGTTCAAAATCACCTTGCCATAAAAAATACCGTTATGCTGATCGCAAAAAGCCCTTGTGCAAATGAACATTGTGATTTAGTTTCACCGCTCATTAGCCGCGTTGAATAAAGAAATCACGGGCGAAATGCAAACGTTTTTTCGGAGGAAGGAAACGTGCCGCGCAATCAATCTATTGCTTCGCGCAAACGCATTGCAGTGTTGCCAATTGCGATCTGCTTGCTCTCCCCTGCTCTGCTTGCTGCACACAAAGACATTCCCTCCGCGCCGCCTTTGGCAGAAGCCTTTGCGACGCAAAAACCGCCGGTGCTCGATGGCGAAGTTTTGAATGACGACGCATGGCATATTGCTGCGCCCATCTCGGGCTTTTGGCAAACCACGCCCGACGAAGGTCTGCCGGCAACGCAGAACACGGAAGTGCGCGTGCTCTTCACGAATGACGCGCTCTACTTCGGCGTGGTGTGTTTTGATCAAGAGCCGCAGCGCATCATCGTTTCCGACAGTCGCCGCGACTCTCCGCTTGAGGAGACGGATTGCTTTCAAATCATTCTCGACACGTATCACGACAAGCAAAACGGCTTTGTGTTCGGCACGAATCCCGCGGGCATCGAGTATGACGCACAGGTGACGAACGAAGGCCAGAGTGATGCTGCCAACGTGCGACAGCAAGCCGGCGCCGTGGGCGGATTCAACATCAATTGGGACGGTGCGTGGGAAGTGCGCACAAAAATTTCCGACATTGGTTGGTGCGCGGAGTTTGCGATTCCGTTTCGCACGCTGCGCTATAGAAAGGGCGAGTCGCAAACCTGGGGCATGAACTTTCAACGCAACATTCGCCGCCGCAAAGAAGTGGCGTTTTGGTCGCCGTTGCCGCGACAGTTTACGCTCTTTCGTCTCTCGCAAGCCGGTGTTCTGCGCGGATTGAAAATCGCGTCGCAGCGCAATTTGAAAGTGATGCCCTACGTGCTCGGCGCATCCAAATTTCATGCGCTGGATCAGCTCGAACACGACGATTGGCGCGGCGACTTCGGCGCGGATGTGAAATATAGTTTGACGCCGGGCCTCACGCTCGATGCGACGTACAACACCGATTTTGCGCAAGTGGAAGTTGACGATCAGCAAATCAATCTCGATCGCTTCAATCTTTTCTTTCCGGAGAAGCGGCCGTTCTTTCTCGAAAACGCGGGCATGTTTTCGGTCGGCAGTCCGGGCGAGGTGGAAATCTTTTTCAGCCGCAGAATCGGATTGGATGCCAACGGCCATGCGGTGCCCATCGTTGGCGGCGCGCGGCTTTCCGGCAACGTTGGGCCGAGCACGATTGGGCTTTTGAATATGCAAACCGAGTCGCTCGGCGACACGCTGCCCGCGAACAATTTCACGGTGGCGCGCTTCAAACAAGAGCTGCCGCATCGCTCGAACCTCGGCGCGATCTTCGTCAATCGTCAAGGCACGGGCGCGCCCGCCACGGGCGCGCTTGCGCCGGAGAGTGATTACAATCGCACGCTCGCGTTGGATGGCAAGCTCGGCTATGGCAAGTTTGGTCATGTGAACGGTTTTGTCGCGCGCTCATTCACGCCCAACATTTCTGCGAAGCAGTATGCCTACAAACTCGGCACGACGTATGACTCGCAAGCGTGGCTGTTGAGTTTCAATTATACCGAGGTCGCGGATTTCTTCAATCCCGAAGTCGGATTTTTGCAGCGGCGGCAAGGCGGGTTGCGCGACGCAAACGGCGAGCTCATCGCGCGCGGCTATCGCAAACCGGACGGCCTCATCTTTCACCGCTTTCGTCCGAAAAATTTTCTCGGGCTGCACGAAGTGCGGCCGCACGTTTCATATCGCGGCTTTTGGGATTTCGCAGGATTTCAAGAGAGCGGCTTCCTGCACGTGGATAATCATTGGGAATGGAAGAACGGTTATGAAATCGACACGGGCATCAACTTCACGCGCGAAGGCGTGAAAAACGATTTCAGAATTTTTCCGGGCATCGTCGTGCCAAAGGGCACGTATGACAACAAAGAGGCAATAGTAGTGTTTTATACAAATCAAGGCGCATGGATCAGCTTGCGCACGAGTTTGACCGTGGGAGGTTACTTCAGCGGAGAGCGCATTTCCGTATCGCCTTCCGTAAAGCTGCGCTCCGGCGAAACGTTCAATACGGAAGTGATTTGGGACCGGCATGATATTGATTTGCCGCAGGGCAGTTTCAGCACCAATCTCATTCGCTGGCGCTCGTCTTATTCGTTCACGCCGAGGTTGTTCGCGCAAGCGTTGCTGCAATTCAATGATCGCGCGGACTTGCGTTCGACGAATCTGCGCTTCGGTTGGCTGCAAAGCGCGAACACGGGGCTGTTCGTCGTGTACAATGAAACGCATGGCTGGGACGGCGCGCGCGCGGACTTGCTTCCCGAACGGCAATTCACGTTGAAGTACAGCCGGCTGTTTGATTTGTTGCAGTGAGCGCTAGTCTATCAAAAGTGGATTCGCTGCTTTACAGTGGTTTTCAATTTGATAAACACGTTTTGCAGTCCCCCCGCCACTCGTGGGCGGCTGTTGCGACCAATAAATTCGCGGTTGCGACAGTGCCCCACAAGGGAGCAAGACTACGATTCCTGAACACGCATTTTAAAAACGCTATAACAACCAAGGTTTTTTCTGTAAGCGGAGACTGCTTTTGCTTTATCCGCATACAGTAAAATCCACTTACAAAAAATTTTTGGTTGCGGCTCGTCCGCCTCGCGCTAGTGGCGTGTGATTCTGTAGTGGCAAAGTCGCATGTGATCTCTCCGCGCGCAGCCGAGGTCTCGTGTCGAAGTTGGGCAACGGGATGCCGTCGCTTTAAAGTCACCTCGCTTGAAAAAATAAAAGTCAGGTAAACCAGCAAAGATGAACCCGAGGTGAAGCAGCGACAAAACAAAAAAGAACAGCTCGCATTCATGCAATCGTGGAGTATTCTTCCGTGACGCTCGGTCCGTTGCGGGTTTTTGCGCGTTTGTAGAAATATCCCACGAGGCCAAAAATCACGGGCAAGAGCATGACCGCGACGATGAGCCAGGTGGGCGTGCCCATGAGCGCACTTGCGCCGACGAGCATGGCAAAACGCAAGGCGCGACCGAGCATGCCCGCGAATGCGAAACGAAATTTGTGGTAGCCCATCGAGATGGCGTAAAAACGGAGCGGTTCGGAAGGCATGGGCAGAAATGAGGTGACGGCGAGCGTGGCAAAAGGATATTTCATGAATCCGGCGAAGAGCCGCGGCGCAATTTTGAGATTTTTGATGTCGAGCACTTGGCCGCGTTTAATGATGAGTTGATAAATGAAATACTCCAACAGGTAGGAAGGAACCGTTGCGCACGCGGCGGTGGCCACGACCGCGCCGGCATGCGCAGATTGTCCGGCGAGTAGCACGAGCACGTTGATCGGCACCGGAAAGAACGCGCTGGCGAGCGCGACCATGACGAACAATATCGGCAGGCCGTGATAGCGCGAAGTGAAAAGGTCGGATTGTGCGACGTAGAAGAGGCCGCCCCATGCAACGATGATAAGGGTGTAATTAAGCGCTTTGGTTATGCGAGTCATGTGAGCTTTCGATTGAGGTGATTACGAGCACGTGGTGTTGCTGACTAAAGCGTGCGAGATACTCATTCTGAGCGTGAAAGTAAAATCTCATTTATAACCGAAAGCGCGCAGCCGGTTGTTCTTCTGCGCATTGCCAAGCCAGCCGTAAATCAGTCGCAATGTGATGGTGTTGCCGGACAGATCGCTGCCGCCGTGCGTGGCATAGTTCACAAAATTGTAGCGGCCTTCGAGGCCGAGATGGTGCGCGCTGTAGGGTTTGAAGAAATGGCGATAGCCCAGTCCCAAGTTCACGTTGAGTGAGTTGATCGTTTGGGCCTTGCGATTTTTGTCGCTCTCAATGGCATCAAAGCCGTCCCAGCCGAGGCCGGTGAGCACATCGAGCTCGTGGCGTTGACTGCGCCACAATTCTTTTCCTCCTTCGAATCCGAGGAAGCCGCCGAAATAGTGTTTCGTTTCGATGATCTCTCCTTCGTAGCGCACGGCATAGGGGCGGCTCGTGTTCAGAAAACCAAACTGCGCGACGAGGCCGTATAAAAATCCTTTCCGCTTCATTCCCAATTGCGCTCCGAGCACGGGATGATTGCCCAGAATGCGATTCTCGCCCCGCGGCGTCCAATAGCCTGAAAATAGCGACCAATATCCTTCCGACATTCGCAGAGTGTTTTCGAGCTTGCGTTCGTAGTATTCGCGCAAGCGCGTGTCTTCGAGCTCCGGCGCTTTGAGTTTGATGAAAAGGGAATCCACGTTGCCGGCGTAGGCTTCGCAAAAGAATCGCGCAAGCCCCACCGGCTGCTTTTCCAGAAGAAGATTGCGCGCCACGGTACTTGTGAAAGCCTCAAACTCTTCGGCGCCATGAAAATCGAACAGCGGAACATGGCCGAGCTTGGGGTCGTTTCGGATTTTTTTCACGGCCCGTGTGTAAGACTGCTCGTAAAGCAGGAACTCGATGATATTTTCATCATAGAGCGACTCGCTGAACGAATTTTGATGAATCGCGAAAAGTAGTTTGGTTTTAAGCAGGTCGACGCTGGGGCCGCAGCGTGTTTCCCAATAATTCAAGAGCACTTGCACGGAATCGAACTTTTGCTCGCTGAAGTATTGCGGAATCAGCAGCGCGCAATTGTAATAGATGTCGAAACAATTCGGCGTGCGCCGAACCATCAGCTTGTCGAGCTCGGTTTGCTCTTGCGCGCTGAGTGAAGCGCACAAAAAAAGTAGGATGAGAGTGGCAAGCCTAAATCTGCTCATGAAAATCTCCTGCGTAATAAAAGTGCTCGAATAATAACGATAAAAAGCGGCAATCAAAAAATAATTTTTCGTTACTTCGCCGGCTAAACCTTCCACCTTGCGGCTTCGTCTAAAAAGAGGCTTGAGGAAAATGAAGCGGGCGACCTTGTTGCGGAGAGCTTTGCCATATGTTGGGCAATGTCTCATTTCAAAATATCGGCCGCAGAAACACACAGAAGGGGCTGCGTTCTTTGTCTTGTTCTGTGCCATTCCGTGTGCTTCTGCGGCTAATTCATCAAAATGAGGCGTTGCCTTCTGGTGCGTGAGCTTGACAACGAGCGCGAAGTGATTCAACGGCTGCAAGCCGGTGATTTGCGCGCGTATGAAATCGTGTTTCGGCATTTCGAGCAGCCGCTGCTGGGCTTGGGCTTGCGCATGCTCGGACGCAAGGAAGAAGCCGAAGACGCAGTGCAGATCACGTTCATAAAGTTGCATCGCAGTCTCGGCAAGTTCCAATTCGGCGCACGCTTCAGCACGTATCTCTTTCGCATCATGCTGAACGTGTGCTTCGATCTATTGCGCAAACGCAAATCCGAGCGCGCGCAAGAAATGCCGGAGCGCGATTTTTCTTACGCACCCGGCGTCGAGCTGCGCGTGCAATTGGAAGAGGCCATTCGCCAATTGCCGGAACGCATGCGCGCCTGTTTTGTGATGTTCGCGCTCGAAGAGATGAAGCAGGAAGACATCGCGGCGGTGCTGGATTTGAGTGTGGGCGCTGTGAAGGCGCAAATCTTTCACGCCAAACAAAAACTGCGCGCGTTGCTCGCGGATACGCCGCTGGAACACGAACCCTCAAGCAGAGCGCGACGCGCAAGAAATTCCCCGCGTTGAGAAGGCGTCGTTGCTCCAAAGGAGATGCTGAATGAGTTGTGATTTTTACCGCCAACACGAACTTGGCGAAATTGATGCAGAGGCGTTCGCGCAACATGCGCGCTTGTGCGTTGAATGCCAAAGACTGCTTGCGCAGGACGAGCAGCTTTTGCTTTTGACTCGCAACCTCGCGCAGCCCGCCGCTTCGCCGTTTTTGTGGGTGAAGATTGAAAATGCGTTGCGAACGGAGCAGCAACGTGAGAGAAGATTGCGGTCGCACTTCACTTCCACACAAAAGCTGTTGGCTTACGCAGTTGCGGCGAGTTTTGTTTTAGCAATCGGATTGGGAGCTTTCTTCCATCTCAATAAACAGCATATAGAAGATTCCAGATTGCTCGCGGATGCGGCTTTGCAACGTGTCGAACAAAAGGAAAGAGAGTACGAAGCTGCAATTGCAGAATTGGAGCGCACGACGTCGCCGCAGCTCGCGCACTTGCACACGGATTTGATGTTGCTGTATCGCGACCGGCTCGCCACGATTGACGCACAAATCGCGCGCTGCCGTGAAGCGCTCGGAGAGAATCCCGGCAATGCGCATGTGCGCCGCTATTTGCTCATGGCGTTGCAGGATAAGAAAGAAACGTTGCAGGAATTGGCAAGTCAACGCGCGGGGTGATGACGACGCGCTCTATGACGGCTTGGCCATTGCTTTATCAAAAAAAGTACACCGGTTGCTTAACAAGCAAAGACTTTGTCCCACGAAAATGGAACTGCCATGAAAATACACTTCACTTTCGTGAAAGTTCTGCTTCCGACTGAACGAGGTTAACCATGAATGCGATTAAACTCTCTTTCTCCCTTTGTTTACTTCTCCTCGCTACAAATTTGCGCGCGGAGCATCGCGAAACCACGCGCATGAGCGCAAGCCGCACTTACAATGCGCGCATCATCTCGGCGCCGGGCAAGACGCTCTTCGTCGAGAAGATGCAGGCCGAAATTGAAGTCGTAGGTGAAGCCGC
Organism: bacterium; assembly: GCA_037444905.1. Classification (GTDB taxonomy): domain Bacteria; phylum Zhuqueibacterota; class Zhuqueibacteria; order Zhuqueibacterales; family Zhuqueibacteraceae; genus JABWAN01. The sequence continues at coordinate 15,024 of JBBILN010000092.1, forward strand.
AAGCGATATCAATGCTGAAGCCACAGTTGAAATCAGTGATATTGATCCTAAAATCAGAGATGAGTTTTTCGAAAAGCTGCGCTTCGTGCTCGAGCCCTATCGCGAAGGCTTTCGTTTGCGTTTGGACCTTCCGGAAGAAACGCTGCGCTATAAATCGTTCACGGGATTGCAGAGTTTGCTGCGCGAATGGTTCGGCGCGGAATTTCGGCGCGATATCTCCAGCTCCGTCAGCCTGCATTTGCGTGTGCCCGCGCAGCAAAATTTGCAAATCGAAAACGCCTATGGCGATGTGAAAATAAACTCGGTGCAGGGCGAGTTGCGCATCGCGAACAATTCGGGCGAGATGCTCATTGAAGATTGCGGCGGGCTGCTGAATCTAACCAATAACTATGCGGCAGTGACCGTGCGCGATTTTGCCGGCGCCGTGAATGTGTCCAATGGCAGCGGCGCGGTGCTCGTGTCGAACCTCACCGGCGATGCGAAAATCGAGAGCAGCTATAAATCCGTCCATTTTGAAAACATTGGCGGCTCGTTGACGATTGAGGCCGAGAGCAGCGAGGTGGTGGGCAAGCGTGTGAACGGCGACTGCGCGATTTCTACTTCATACAAATTCGCCGAGGTTGCAAATATCGGCGGCCGTTTGACGCTCAATGCGCCGAGCAGCGCCGTCACTGTCGTGAATGTGCGCAAGAACGTGTTGATCGAATCCAGCTACAAGCCGATTCGCGTGGATAGCGTGGGCGGCGAGCTAACGATTAGGGGCGAGTCCAGCCCGGTGGAGGCCAGGGTGATTGCGCAAGAAGCCGATATTATCACTTCATATCATAGCGTGCGGGTGGAGCAAGTCGGCGGCAGCCTGCGTCTCGACGGCAATTCGTGCGACGTGACGGTCAATGACGTTAAGAAAGACGCTGCGATTCTCGCTTCACATAAAGACATTCGCGTGAGCAAAGTAGGCGGCAATTTGGATATTGATGGCAACTCGTCGAACGTGTTCGTGCGCGAGGTGGGCGGCAATCTCGATATTCTCACTTCCTACAAGGCTATCGAAGCGGAGCAAGTGGGCGGTAGTCTCAAAGTGAACGGTGAATCAAGCAGCGTGACGGCGAGAAATGTCGGCGGCGATATTGATATCACCAATTCTCACAAGTACGTGATCGTGCAAGGCTCCTCCGGCTCGCTTTATGTGCGCGGCGATAACAGCGCGATTGAAGTTTCTCGCATCGCGAAATTGCCCGCGGGCAGCCGCATTGATTTGCGCACTTCATACAAGGCCGTCGTGGTCACGCTTCCGGCTTCCGCAGAAGTGCGCGGCTCGTTATACTCGCAGTACGGTGCGATCCGCTCGGATTTTCCGGTGATCCTAGATAAACAAGACAAGCAGAATGCGCGCCTCGAGGTGGGGAACGGGAACGTTGCTTTGCAAGTGGAAACGAGCGGGGATATTGTTTTGCGGAAGGAATGAGGACTAAATGATGATAAGCGGGATTGCCACATTGCCGTCATTCCATCCTCAAACAAATTGTGTTCCGAGCACTAGAAAAGATTCTTACAGGGCGACAATGATATTCACGAAGGCCCCTTCGAAAAAAAATCATGGTCTCGAATGAAGATATGTGTGCGCCCGGATTGCATCATGCGCGTCAGCTTCTGTCGCAACCAGTTTCTCACGAAGTGACGCACACCGGGCAGCAACAAGAGCAATCCGGAGACATCAGATAGAAAGCCGGGAGTAATCAACATCACCCCGGCGATGAGAATCAACAACCCATCCACCATTTCCGCGGCGGGAATTCTGCCTGCGTGCATTTCTTCTTGCATGCGCATGAGCACGCGCATACCTTGCCGCCGCGCAAGCGCAGCGCCGGCGAAACCGGTCAGAATGATGATCGCCAGGGTCGACCAAAGACCGAAGAACCTGCCAAGCTGAATGAGGACAGCCATCTCCAGCAACGGCACGCCGATGAATAGCAAAAGCAGCCCAAAGCGCATGCGACACCGTGCAGCACCTGCGTTGATAAGAAACTTTCAAAGCCGCGCGAACACTTGATAGACTTTGATCTTGTCCTTCTTGCCTTTCACGAAGAGCGGCTCGAATTCTTTCGTCATGACAACGTCTTTGGTTTTCTCGTAAACCGATTCGCTGATGAGAATGGAGTTCGGAAAATCGCGCGTGATCATTTCAATGCGCTTGCCCGTATTGACCGTGTCACCGGTGAAATGATATTCGATGCGCGCTTCGGAACCGACGTTGCCGGCCACCACTTCGCCGGCATTCACGCCGATGCCCACCATAATTTCTCGCCCGATACGCGGCTGATATTTTTGATTGAGAATCTCGACTTTTTGCATCATCTCCAGCGCGCAAAAGACTGCGTTCTTCTCGTTGTCCGCAGTAGCGAGCGGCGCACCGAAAGCGGCAAACACTTCATCGCCGACGAATTGATTCACCGTGCCGTTGTGCCGGGTCACGACTTCGGTCATGAGCGTATAGTAATCATTCAAAAATGCGACGACTTCTTTGGGCGAAAGCTCCTCGCTCATGGGCGTAAAGCCACGAATATCGCAGAACAACACGGCAATGTGTTTCAGCTCGCCGTCGAGAATGGATTCTTCCGTCGAATCCAGAGCCTTCTCCACCACGGCTTCGGGAACGTACTTCATGAAAAGCTTGAGCGTCCTTTTTTGTTCTTCCACTTGCTTCTGTAAGACGGCGAATAAAGCTTTGTTGCGCTTGCTCAAATCAGAAAGTTGGCGCGCATTTTCAATGGTCATGCGCAGGTCGGTTTCGTCCCACGGCTTGGTGATGTAGCGAAACACGCGGCCGGTATTGATCGCGCCGATGATCGCTTCCACGTCGCTGAAGCCCGTGAGAATCATGCGCACGGCATCGGGGTATTCGGGCAGAATGCGCTCGAGAAATTGGATGCCCGTCATATTGGGCATGCGTTGATCGGTGATGATGAGATCGATATTGTGTTTGTGCATGAGCGCGATACCCTCTTCCCCGCTGGTGGCGGTATAAATCTGATACTCGCGTCGGAAGCACGCTTTGAAGGAAGTGAGATTATGCTCTTCGTCGTCGACGTAGAGAATGGTGAAATCGCTTTTGTTCATTGTGGCCTTCTCCAAAATCAATTACTATTTTTCACCGTTTCGCTGGCAACGTGATCACGAATTCCGTGCCTTTGCCAGGTTCGCTATAAACTTCGAGGTTGCCGTCGTGATCTTCGATAATGCCGTAAGTGATCGACAAGCCTAGCCCGGTGCCTTCGCCCACGTCCTTGGTCGTAAAAAACGGTTCGAAGATGCGCTGCTTGACTTCATTGCTCATTCCTTTGCCCGTGTCTCTGATGGAGACCGTGACAATCTCGCCGTCATAAGACGTCTTGATAAAAATTTTTCCGGCGCCGGTAATGGCTTGGCTCGCGTTCGCCAGAATATTCAAGAAGGCTTGATTCAACTTGCCGGGGTAGCAGAGAATGTCCGGAAAGTCTTGAAAGTCTTTGAGCACTTCCACGCGATTTTTGAGCTGATTCTTCAACATCAACAAAGTGGCTTCCAGCCCTTGATTGATGCTCGCGAGCTTCTGCCCTTCTTCATCCAACCTTGAAAAATTGCGCAGGCCGCGCACGATCTCCGTCGTGCGGCGCGCGCCTTCTGCGATGCCTTCAAGCAGATGATCGATTTCATCTACAACAACGGTGTAATGCAATTGTTGCTTCAAAGCTTCGACTTCCGCAAAAACGGCCTCCAATTTATTTTGCTGCACGACAATATCGTATTGCGTTATGACCGCGAAAAGATCAGCGAGGTCGCGTTTGAGCGGATTGACGTTCGAGGCAATGAAGTTGATGGGGTTGTTGATTTCGTGCGCGACGCCGGCGGTGAGCTGGCCGAGTGAAGCCATTTTTTCGGATTGCACGAGCTGCGTTTGTGTTTGCTGCAATTGCTGCATGGTTCTTTGCAGCGCGGAATTCTTTGCCTGCAGCTCCGCAGCCTGCTGTTCCATGCGCGTGCGCGCCTCGCGCAATGAAGTCGTCATTTGATTGAATGATCGCGCAAGATTGCCGATTTCGTCTTTGCTGCGAATGCCGAGCTGCACGGTGAGATTGCCGCGCGCCACGGTCTCAGCCGCGGAGGCGAGCAGCCGCACGGGCACGACGATGAGGCGCGTCAAGCCCGCGGCGATGACAATCGAAATAAAAATCGTTCCCAAGAGCAGCGTACTGTTCACGCCGAAGGTGGAACGATAGGTCTGATCCGCGCGCTGCGCCGCTTGGATGGATTCTTCTTTGTTGATTTGCGCCAGCCGGGTTAAATCGGCGCTAAGCGCTTCAAAGGTTTGTCTGGCCTCGCCATTCAACAAAGCCAGCGCTTCCTGCATTTGGTTGTTGCGCAACAAATCGAAAAAGTCCAGGCTTTGATAGTAGTAGTTCTCCCATTTGCGATCGAAAGCCACGTAGAGGGAATCTTCTTCTCTCATGTCAGAGTTCTGGGGTTGCGCTTCGACGCGGAGCGAATCATAGGTCGTCATATTGGTTGTAATACGCTCGACGAATTTGATCATCGCCGCGATTTGCGCTTGCTTGTCTTGCACGTCCGTGGCCGCGGCATATTCCAATTGGTTGATGCGCAGATTCAACGTATTGAGATTGATCTCGGCAATCGCCAGCACGCGCGGCAAACGATTCTTCGTGACTTCGTCGATTTCCGCTTTGATCGCGCGCATACGATATATAGAAAACAGAAAGGCGCTCGCCATTAAAACCAAAATCACGCCGAAGCCGATCATTTGCTTCGCGCCCAGCTTGAAGTCTCGAAAGCTCATGGCTGTTTCTCGAGTGGAGTAATGATCATCAGCTTTTTCACCTCGTTTGTAACTTTACCCAAACTGATGAAGCCCAGCGCGCCGGGAGTCGTTGCGACTTTTTTCAACATCTCTTCCTCGGATTTCACCACGAGCGGCTCGACGCCTTCGCCCATGAGCAATTTTTTGAGCCAAATCGTTTTCATGCGCGAGGCCGTCATGCCGAGAAATTTATAGAAGGCGTCCTTGACCTCGCTTTGCTGCTTCAAATCCACGACGACGATCGGCGCTTGTTTATCCCAGTGCTTGACTTCGCACGAGTAAAAGTCCAGCAACTGTGCTTTGGTGAGCGAGTCAAGCGGCACTTCTTTGTGCGCGACGACGGCGACTTGGGCCTCTGCGCTTGCCGCCCACAGCAAAAAACCGAACAGGATCATGCTCATTATTTTCATACTCATTTTCCAGCTAGGGCTCGCCTCAAAACCTGACAGAGACGGCAAGGTACGAATAGTTATAGGTTGCATCGAGCCGTGGATTGGTGGCGTCGAAATGCGCGTTAGCCGTTTGGATTTTCCACACGATGTCGTCGCTGAACTTGAACGTGGCGCCAACGGTGGGCACTTGATAACCTTGTTCCCGTAGCGGCAGCGAATTTTCCTTGGCATCCCAATAACTGACGTATGCCATCACCCGCTCGGAAAAATGATAGCCCAATGTGGCGTAGAAGAAACGCTTGTCAAAATCCACTTGCGGCAACACGAAATCATATGAGACATGGATGTATTCGGATTCAAAAAACCACTTCCTGCTGGTCAGGGAGAAATCCGCGCCACGGCGAAGGCGCGGAATGCTTTCGAAGTGTTCAGGCGGAAGACTGAGACGTTTGGCGAGTTCCTCTTGCAATTCGTATTCATCAAACGTTGCCGAAACGCCGGCCTTGAAAAAGTCATTGCGTATTCCCAGCCGGCCGCCCGCCAAAAATGTTCTGGAAGTGTCGTACCCGGTGACTCCGCGGCTGCGATCGGTGTTGATGTTCGGGCTGTTGCCCAGGTAAACGGCGTAATCCAATTTGACGCTGCCGACGGGAATGAAGCCATAAGCCTGCACGTAAGCGCGGCCGGGCACAAATTCCTCCGTCTCGACGTTTTCGCTGAAAGAGCTTTCATAAATGACCGGTCGTATGATGTAAGGCAAAAGCGGCGTGCGGTTTTTGATCTCGTTTAAATTGTTGAACGCAGGGGTGAGCAAGCCGAGCTTGAGCTTGAATTGCCGGCTGCGGCGATAATTGATCCACGCCTCTTCCAAAGAAAACGCGCCCCATTCGCGCAAAGAAGAATAAGAGTTCACGACTTCGAAGTTCACGAAAGCCGACCAGCTTTGCGCCAGGTCTTTCTGCAAAAACAAATTGAGCTGCTGCAGCGTGAAAGTCTTCAGCTCGATTTTCAGATCCACGTCTTTTTGGCGCCCGAATGCCGCTTGAAAATAGCCGAATACTTTGAGAGCGCCCGCCTCGCTTTGCGCGAGCGCCGCATTGCAGCACCAGCCCCAAACAAGTAAAACGAGCATGCGTTGCTTCATCACAACAATTCCTTTCCTGATCTATTCAAACATTCAAACCGAGCCGGGCGCTGGCTGCACGCTCAGCTCGAGGCCTTGAAAGCTTATGGGTGTTTTCCGCTTGCGGCAATGATGAGAAGCGTTTTTACTTCACGCGACAAATGGCTTGCACCGACAAACCCCAAGGCCCCGGGAGTGGCGGCGACTTTCATCAAAGTATTCATGCTCAAAACCTCGCGGAAATGGCAAGGTAAGTATAATTGTAAGTCGCATCGCGCGTGCGCCTGCGATTGCTCTCGTCGAGATGCACGCTGGCCAGTTGCATTTTGCCCACGATCATGTCATTAAATTTGTATGTAACGCCGAAGGTCGGCACCTCAAAGCTCTGCTTCGTAATGGGCAAAACATTCGCGTGCGCATCCCAATAGCTGAAGTAACCGAACACACGTTCGGAAAAAGAATATCCGAGCGTGGCATAGAAGAAACGCTGGTCGAAATCCGGTAGTAGGAAGGGAAAGCGATATGACACATGAATGTACTCGGATTCCAACAGCCATTTTTCACCGGCAAAAGAAAAATCTGCGCCTCTGCGAAGACGCCCGACGTTTTTGAGTTTTTCCGGCGCCACGCCAAAGGTATCGCTCAACGCCTGCACGTCCAGCTTATCGTGCGTCGCAGAAATACCGGCCTTGAGGTTGCCGTAGCGCATTCCAATCCGGCCGCCGAATAAGAACGTGCGCGAGGTATCCACGCCGGTAATCGTGCGGCGGCGGTTGGAATTGATGTTCGGGCTGTTGCCCAGATAAAACGCATACTCCAGTTTGGCGGCGCGCTTGGGAATGAAGCCATAAGCTTGCACGAAAGCGCGGCCGGGCACCAAGTCATTATCCCCAAACGAGCTTTCATAAACGTATGGCCGAATCACGTAGGGCAAGAGCGGCGTTTTAGTTTTGATCTCGTTGAAGTTGTTGAAAACGGGCGTAAGCAAGCCCAGCTTGAGCTTGAATTGGTTGCTGTGATGATAATTCACCCACGCTTCTTCCAACGAAAACCCGCCCCAACCGCGCAACGAGGAATACGAATTGACCGACTCGAAGTTGACAAACGCGGACCAGCTTGGGGCCAGGTCTTTTTGCAAAAACAAATTGAGTTGCTGCAGCGTGAAGGTATTCAGCTCTCTTTCGAGATCCACGTCTTTCTGGTGCCCGAATGCCGCTTGAAAATACCCGAACATCTTTAGGTTGCCACTTCCGCTTTGCGCCAGAACCGCATTGCAGAACAACCCTCCCAATAACCAACCGAGTATTCGTCGCTTCATGGCAACAGCTCCTTTCCGAAGCCTCTCGCGCTGCGAGCACGGCGCCGCATTCTCACGCAGTTCTTCGCTTTGCAAATTATTGCACGACTTTTTCCAATTCCGTCGCAACCGTATCGAGATGCACGGCCATGCCGAGCAACACTTTACTCACGCGTGCGATTTGCGGCTCCACTTCCTGCCACTGCTTTTGCTCGAGGGCTTCGCGCACGGCCGGAATCGTCTTCACGCCGTAGCCGGTGTAATAACCGGGCGCGTAAATTTGATGTTTGAACCACGGCCGGTTCGGCAAGCCTTCATTCGCAGTGAGCATGCGTTCGGCTTGCAAAAGTTTTTGATTCAGACCAGGAGGAACGGGCTTGCCAGCTTCGCGAAATTTGCTCGCGGCTTTGCTATATCTTTCCGCGCTGCGCGTCAGCGCCGCGCTCGCGTTTTCAAGCGGCGCGAAATTCAAGTACGGCGGCACGGCTTCGGTTTTGGGAGAGAGGCGCGGCGCGCGCGGATCATTGATTGCAGTGAATACGCCTTCTTCAATTTGATTGTTGCGCTCGCTGATCTCCTCGCGCTGGCTCGTCGCAAGCTTCTTCAGTTCGTCGAGATATTTGTTGATGGTCTCCGCGAGATTGGTGAAATCATACGGCAACAATTCGGATTCGGCGAACCGCATGGCCATGAGTCCTGCCGTTTGCGCGAGCGCGCGGCCATAAACAAAATTTGTATCGGAAAAATTCGTGAACCAATGAAAGCTGTCATACACCGAATGATAAATTCCGCCGCCGCCTTCGCCGCCGTAACCGAGATGCATCGAAGCAATGCCGAGATGATCGAGAAACGCGGTGTAATCCGAGCCGGATCCGAGCGCGCCGATGCGCAAATCGGGACGGCTGCGAAACTCTTTGCGCGCCTCAGGCGAGCCGGCGTTTGCGATGCCGCGCAATTGGTTGCGTTTCCACACGGTCAGCTTCGTTTCGGGATCTTCAATGTCTTTCGCCACGCCGTTGATGAACCTCTCCAATGAATGCGAGCCGGGGCTATAGAGATAACCGCGGCCATTGCCATCGGTGTTGATATACAGCGCGGCTTTCTGTTTGAGCTCCTCTGCATGCGTTTCCGCCCATTCTGTCGAGCCGAGCAGACCCTGCTCTTCCGCATCCCACGCGCAATAAATCAGCGTGCGTTTCGGCTTCCAGCCTTGTTTGATTAACACACTGAACGCGCGCACTTCCTCCATTAACGCCACCATGCCAGAAATCGGATCCTCCGCGCCATTCACCCACGCATCATGGTGATTGCCGCGCATGATCCACTCGTCGGGATAAACCGCACCGGGAATTTTCACGATCACATTATAGATCGGCTTGAGGTCCCAATTGAATTGCAATTTGAGATGAACTTTCGCCGGCCCCGGCCCGATATGATACGAGATCGGCAATGCGCCGCGCCAACCTTCCGGCGCCACACGGCCCTCAAGCGCGGCGAGCAATGGCTGCGCATCACCGTATGAAATCGGCAACACTGGAATCGCCGTGAACGTTTTGACGTCTTTGCGATCCATGCGCTTCGCGTTTGATGTTGCGCCCACGCCCGGTGTGAGCGGATCGCCTGGATACGTCGGCATGTCCATCACGCTGCCGCGTTGCACGCCCGTGGACGGACGATACGGGCCTTTGGGATAAACTTCGCCCTCATAATAGCCGTCGTCAATCGGATCCGAATAAATGATGCAGCCCACTGCGCCATGCTCCGCAGCAACTTTCGGTTTGATGCCGCGCCAGGAAGCGCCGTATCGCGCGATGACGATACAGCCTTTCACGGAGATGCCGAGGCGTTCGAGTTCCTCGTAATCAGAGGGGATGCCGTAGTTCACATACACGAGCGGTGCGGTCACGTCGCCGTCAATCGAATATGCATTGTATGAGGGCAGTTGTTCGCTGAATTGATTGGAAGTGGGATCTTCGGCGAGTGCAGGCTCTTGCAGCTTGGCGACAAACTTGGCGGGCGCAAGCATTTCGACAACTCTTTCTTTGGGAGAAGGAAAGAGCACATGGAATGTTTCGATCTGCGCCTCGACGCCCCATTCTTTGAATTTGGCAAGCATCCATTCCGCGTTGTCTTTGCCGTACGGCGAGCCGAGGTGGTGCGGCCGTGCGGAGAGGCGTTGCATGTATTCCCGCATGAGCCTGGGATCGGGCAACGCGCGAAATTCTTTTTCCCAATCAGTGTCCGCGGATGAGTTGATCGCCGGCGCTTCGTGCAGGAAATAGGGTCCATGCGGCGGGGTTTGTGAAATGAGATTGCCATCAGCCAAAACAAGTAGCATGAAACAATGCCACAAACGCATAGCTCCTCCTCGGTAACTTGAAACCTCAGTGATTTGTAACTACAAAAATGCGCAGTTTCTTCATTTGTATCGCAATGGGGGGGGATTGATGATATACTGCTTTCGGGTTGATTTGTAATTCTACTCTACAGAAATGTCATCCTGGAAGGAGCTTCCCTAGTGCTCGCGACGCGCTTCAGGGCTTGAATTTCTTCCGAGCACGAGGGAAGGTTCTTCCCATT
>JBBILN010000093.1:0-12611 GCA_037444905.1 bacterium
AGAAAGGCGTGCCGGCGGAATATGCGCTGGCGCAGAATTATCCGAATCCCTTCAACCCCAGCACGACCATCGCGTTTGCGGTGAAGCAACGCGGCAATGTAACGCTCAGAGTTTATGACGCCACCGGCCGCCTGGTCGAAACGCTGGTCAACGAGGAGATGGACGCGGGCCATTACACCGCGCAATTCAACGCCGCCAAGCTTGTTTCCGGAATTTATTTCTACCGTTTGCAAGCGGGCGCTTTCACGAGCACTAAGAAGCTTGTGTTGGTCAAATAGTATCAAATGAAGAGCGATGCACTTCTCAAGTGCGTCGCTCTTTCATCAATCTCTACAGCAATCACCGCCATGACTGCACCACGTTTTTCCCCCACCAATACTGCAGTCCCAAGCACCCAATGTCACTAACTTTTTCCGAAAGCACAGGCAGAAAAATGAAGGGCAGAAATATAGAGCTTGACGTTATATAAAAAACGTAGACCCCTGCGGCATCATCGGCCCCAATTTTTCTACCCTACATTTTTCGGCCTTTGCTTTTAAATGGTTTTGCCGGAAATCGTTATGCATTTCTGGAAAAGTTAGTGGCATTGGTCCCAAGCACCTGTTCTCGTGCTTGACACTCATGCGCCCATGAGGTATCTTTCAAGTGTGCGCAATGTGGAGCCGTAGAATGAATTGCGACGCGTTCGCGCAGAGATTGCATGCAACTCTCCTATGCACCTCACATTCCAAGAATACCGTCCGCGCAAAATCCTCAATGTGCATCGCCACGTCGATGGCCCATGGTTTTGGACGAAGTACAGCGCCCATCCTTATATTGGCTGCCGCAGCGGCTGTGAGTTTTGCTATTTGCGCGACGGTCGCTACCTCGGCAAACGTGATCCCGCTACTTTCGATACACTCATTCAAGTGAAGCTTAATGCCGTGGAATTGCTGCGGCGTGAATTGTTCGGTTTAAATCACGACGTGATTGCGTGCGGCGATTGGCAGCAGCCCGCGGAAGAACGCTATCGTTTGTCGCGCGGCATGCTGGAAGCGGTGCATGAGGCGAATTTCCCATTGTTCATTGTCGAGCGTTCGCCTTTGCTCGTGCGCGATTTGGATTTGCTGGTTGCAATCAAACAACGCGCGTGGGTGGGAGTTGCCATTAGCTTCAGTAATGGGGATAGAAAATTGAAGCAGGTCTTTGAGCCGCGCAGTCCAGGTGTGCAGCCGCGTTTGCAAATGATGGCGCGTTTGGCGCAAGCCGGCATACTCGTGGGCGCCGCGCTCATGCCCATCATTCCTTTCGCGGGCGATGACCACGCGCATTTGGAAGAAGCCGTGCGCGCCACGCAAGAGCACGGCGGCGCGTTCGTTTTAGCGGGTGGATTAACGATGGCAGGCGTGCAGGCGGAGCGCACGTTCGCAGTCGCGCAGCAGTTCGATGCTGCGCTCGCAACGCAGTGGAAAGAATTATACAATTGGCAAGAAGATCAAAAGCCGAACCACAGCCCGTCGCGCGCCTATGCAGCCCGGCTCGGCTTGCTGGTGCGCGAGCTGTGCGAACGTTACGGCTTGAAAGATCGCATGCCGCGTTACATTCAACCCGGGCCGCTCGCCCTCAATAAACGCATTGCCGAGAAGCTCTTCCTCAAAACGTATGATTTGGAATTGGCGCAAGCGCATGCTTCGCATATTTGGGCGTATCGCAAAGCCGCGTGGACGATGGAAGAATGGCCGCAGAGCATTGCCCAATTGTTTGCTGCGCACGGCGAGGCCGGGTTGCAAACTCTGCCCGAAATCGGCAAAGCTCTCGCAGGAGAGATTGCACAATGGCTGCGCGCTGAAGCTATTTGAAGCTTGGGCACACAAATGTCGCGGCCTGCTGTAAACATTTGGATGGCTTTGTTCGTATCAGCCATTGCAGGATTGCTCAAGCTCTACGAATCGGTCGTCAGGCGGAAGAGCCGCAGCCATAACTGTACAGATTCCACACTTGCTAGAATAAGGCGCAAAGAGGCGCAACCTCGAAGCATGACCATGAATACGACTGGTTTGAATCACACGAGCGAACCCAGGCTCGCGCAGACGCTTCTCGCCGATATGCGCGACGGTGATTTCAGGCGCACGCTGCGCCGAGATTGGCATGAGCTGAAAGCGTTCTATCTCGATGAAGCCCGGCAGGAACGATTGCAGCAAATGGGCAAATTCAAGCGCGCGTTCTTTGTCGTGTGGTGGCTGCTCAAAAACCTTTTTTTCAAGCTTACGCCGGTGCGGCGGCTTTTGCTGGCGCTGAGTTTTATCTTCGTGCTGTCTTCGCACACGATGACATTTAACGAAGGCAATGTTTATTTCAGCAACGATACCAAAGTGCTCGGCTTTATCATCTTGCTGTTCATTCTCATGCTCGAGCTGAAAGACAAGCTGCTTGCGCAAAGTGAGCTGGCCGCGGGCCGTTCCGTGCAACGCGCGCTCATGCCCAAGTCCACGCCGCATGTGCCGGGCTGGGAGCTTTGGCTCACGACGCGGCCGGCCAATGAAGTGGGCGGCGATTTGGTCGATTATCTCGAGCTTGGCCATAACCGTTTTGGAGTCGCGCTCGGCGACGTGGCGGGCAAAGGCTTGAAAGCGGCGTTGTTGATGGTGAAGCTGCAAGCTACGCTGCGCGCGCTCGCTGCGGATTTCAGCTCGCTCGCGAAACTCGGCAAAAAGCTCAACGCTATTCTGCGCCGGGACGGTTTGCCTGACAGTTTTATATCGCTGGTATATTTCGAGCTGCAAGCTGATTCCAACCGTGTGCGCTTGCTGAACGCCGGGCATTTGCCTCCTCTCATTCTGAAAGACTATAAGCTTGCGGAAATGCCGCACGGCGGGGCCGCCCTCGGCGTGCTCGCGGAAGCGAATTTCGCTGAACAGGAAATCGACCTGCAACGCAATGAAGTGCTGCTGGTTTATTCCGATGGCGTGACCGAAGCGCGCAACGAAGCCGGCGAGTTTTTTGGCGAGCAGCGCCTGGCCGCCTTGCTGCCGGCGTTGACCGGGCTTTCGGCAACGGAGACGGGCGTGCGCATTTTGGTCGAAATTGATCGCTTCGTCGGCGACGCACGGGCGCACGACGATCTCTCGCTGGTCGTGTTGAAACGCGTTGTGTAGATTTTTCATCTGCGTCTTACGCACTTCCCTCCAACCCCGCGTACTCTTCCCATATTCTATACACCTGCTTTTTCCAGACCACCTCATCGCGATTTCCCTGCTCGTCTCTGGCTTAGGCTGTACCGCCACGAATTTTTACTGCAACGATTCGCACTATCAAGATGGAGCTTTCATGAAGCGATTGACGCTATTCTTGCCCTTATTGTTTCTTTTCGCAAGCCACGCCGCTTTTCCTCAAAGCTTCATTGAAGAACGCTATCCCCTCCGTGCGGAATTTGAATATCACCCACAGCTTTTTTCATTCACCCCCAATGCCGTTGCGCAAACCGACCAAGAGGCCTTGCAAAACGGCGGCGATTGGTTGCTCACCCAACAGTTCCCGGATGGCTCTTATCCCAGCACGGTGGGAGGCGCGCCGAGCACGGATAGTCAGGGCACGACCTCGCGCGGCATGTTGGCTGCGCACAAATTTGCGCAGGACCCCGACCACTACAACTCCGCGGTGCGCAGCGGGGATTATCTGATCAACTCCTATCCCCGGCAATTCTCCGACGGCGATCCCGATCTCTTTCCGCTCGATCCGCTCTTCTTGGAAGAGTTGACACTCCTCACCGGCGACCAAAAATATGCGAGCTTCGTGCAGACGCATTTCTGGGATAAACTCGCGAATGGCACGTACGGCGAAGACAATGACCAAGACGCGGGAGATTGGGCGGAAAATTTGCCGGTGTACTCGGCTTATAGCTCATGGACCGCAATGGAACCCGCGTACCTTTCGTTGACGGTGATCGCCGCACAATACACGAACGAGCTTGCGGCGCGCGATGCTTTTATGGCGAGCATGCTCGACAAGCTTGAAGCGATCGACAGCTCCGATATCGACGGCGATTTGACCGGCCTCGCTGGAGCCATTCTCGCTTCGGCGCATACGGGCATTGATTTAAACCCGCAAAGCGGGCGCTGGGCGAGCGCAAATTCCACGCAGGATCTCATCAATATCTTGGTGAGTTATCAACGCAGCGGCGGAGACTGGCCGTATGACACGGGCTTGCGCGCTTCCCGCTATGTGGGCGACGTGAGCGTCACCACGTGGGCGTGCATGGCGCTCAAGGCATGGAATCCACAAACCTATGCGACGCATATCAGCAAAGGTCTCGCTTTCATCAAAAGCTTGCAGCAAGCGAGCGGGCAAATTCTGACCAACCCGGGCGCGCCCACCACCACCACCACCGGCGTGCAGGTGCATGCCGTCGCCTTGGTCGCGATCGCCACCGATGACGGCGTTTTGTTGAATGATACGAACGCTCCCGCCAATCAAGCGCCGGTGGCGCAGAACGGCAACGTCACTACCAATGAGGAGGTTGCGGTCGCAGTGGCATTGTCTGCCAGCGATGCCGACAACGATGCGCTCACGTATAGCATTGTCGCGAGTCCCACGAAGGGGACGTTGACGGGCGCCGCACCCAATCTTACCTATACGCCGAATGCCAATGCCAACGGCAGCGACAGTTTCACGTTTCGTGCGCATGACGGGCAGGCCTATAGCAACATTGCCACCATTTCGATTGCGATAAATGCGATCAATGATGCGCCAGTGGCGAGCCATCAAAATGTGACAACGAGCGTGAATACTTCCGTGCCGATCACACTGAACGCGACGGACGTGGACAACGCCAGTTTGAGCTACATCATTGTATCGCCGCCGGCAAACGGAAATTTGAGCGGCACACCGCCCGCGGTGACCTACACGCCGGCTGCAGGCTTCACAGGAAGTGACAGCTTCACGTTTAAAGCGAATGACGGGCAATACGACAGCAATGTGGCGACGGTTGCGCTCACGATCAGCGCAGTGAATCCCAACATCAATTTGGCGTTGCAGAAACCGGCGACAGCTTCGAGCCATAGCAGCAATTATACACCGGCCAATGCTGTGGATGGCAAGACCACCACGCATTGGCGCAGTGGGAGCGTGAGCAGCTCGACCGTGGTGTGGTTGCGTGTGGATCTGCAATCCAGTCAGAGTATCGGCAGAGTGGTGGTCAATTGGAACGGCTCGTATTATGCGAAACGCTATCAGATTCAAGTGTCGAGCGATAACGTAAATTGGAACACTGTCTACGCCGACAACAGCGGGAATGGCGGCATTGACAACGTCTCTTTCACCGCGGTCGTAGCGCGTTATGTGCGCGTTTATATGACTAGAAACAACAAGTCCACAGAGCGCATTTATGAGTTTGAAGTCTATGCACCAACGGGCGCGCTTGCTCGGTTCGTGGATACGAACACCACGGCGCCGAATTCGCCCGCGGCCCTTGCGCTTTATCAAAATTATCCCAACCCCTTCAACCCCACGACGACGATCCGGTTTGGCTTGTCTGCGCCGCGCCATGTCGTGCTCAAAGTGTTCAACACCCTTGGGCAGGAAGTGGCGCTCTTGCTCGACGAGAAACTTGCTTCGGGCACGCATGCTGTCCGTTTCGAAGCGGGCACTTTGCCGAGTGGAACTTACTTCTCCGTTTTGCAAGTGGAAGAAGAACGGCATGTACGGCGGCTGGTCTTGATGAAGTGATTTCTGGCGACCTGCGATGCGGGTAAATCGCTTCCTCGGTAGGCGAGCAATTTTGAATTACACGCGAACTGGCTGTGTGCTTGTGAGGTGTGAGTGTCTGCCGAGGAGTTCAGCTTGCAGCACATCTGAAAACCCGAGGCAAAAATGCGCAGGCTCAAAAAATCCACGTATATCCCAAGAGAATCGCCAAGCCGGCGTGCACCAGAAGAGTGATGAACATCAAATAAGTGAAGGGCAAATGCAGCGTGTGCCAATGAGAAAACGCGCGTGTGGTCAATGCCAGCGTGAACCGGCTGCTTTCCAAAAAGAGCTTGCGCGCTAGCAGCGAAAGAATCCGGCGCGTCATCGAAACGGATATGCCCTGCTTGCGCACACGTTGCTGCCATGTGCGCAAAGCTCGGCGCCGTTCGCGCCACAACTGAAAAAGTGTGCGCCAACTGGCAGGCTTGCCTTGCGGCGCTGCCTTTGTCGCGGCCGGCTCCGGCGACATCCCTGCGGATTCAAGATGACGTTGCACTACTTTGATCTCGGCGTCGATTTCTTTGAGCGAGAGCAGCACGCCGCGTTGGTTGCGCGGCAATTGCGCGAACAGAAAGCGCCCGATAAAGCCGCTTGCCATCACCAGCATCATGGACCAGTAGCAAATCGAAGCGATGCCGGTGAATTTCAATGTGGAATGCAAGGTTGCGAGCAGCGGGCCGGCAATGCCGAAATAAATATGAAACTGAAACCACGTGCGCGGCGTGCCCACATTTTCAAGCACGCGCAACCGCTTGCGCAAAGGATAGAGCAGCGTGAGCATACAAAACAATCCACCCACCACACCGAAACCCTGCCCCACTACGCCGCTCGGCTTGAAGCTCTCGTGCAATGGATGTTGCGGCCGCTGCGCCAAGTCTGCAAAATAGTATTCTCCAGCCATGCGTAACGCGCCGAAGATCGCGAGCGCGGTGACGAACACCAACAAGAATATCACATACATGTGCGGCTCATGGCGCCATGCTGATTTTGCTCTGCGTTTTTCGCGGCTCCCACTACTGGTGCCCGAGAGGGAGGCGAGTTCGGCGTTGTCCGGCGTGGGCAACGCCGAAACCGGCATGTTCGCGCGGGCCGCAGCACGCTGCCGCTCTGGACTTGCGGATACGTGTTGTTGAGATCTGGGTGAAGTCATGGTTACAGTTTGATATTCGTTTTCGGGTGGCTTCGGTCGCCATTTGGTGTTGTCGTGCGGGAGAAGATCTCGCACGGCTCTATTCAAATGGAGTGATGCGTTATTTTGATAAGCCCGGCATCGGCTCGCCGTACAGAGTTCTCAACTCTATTCCAATCTCCTTTAAGAAATCGAATGGCAACACGCCGCCGGCCATGATGATCACCTCGTCATTCGGAATGATTTTTTCCACACCCATCATTTCCAGACGAACTTTGTCCGGCATGATCTCCAACACGTTGCTCGGCAAAAAAGCGTGAATCTTTTTGCGTTTGATCGCGGTTTCGATCATCTCACGGTTGCGTGCTTTGGCGCGTGCGATGGATTTCTGACGATACGAGAGCGCGACGTGCGCGCCGGCCTCGGCGAGCAGTAATGCGCATTCGAGCGCGCTATCGCCGCCGCCCACCACGAGACATTTGCGGCCGCGAAATGCCTGCGGGTCGTCGAGTTGGTAAATTACTTTCGGCAAATGCTCGCCCGGCACGCCGAGCTTGCGCGGTGTGCCGCGACGCCCCAAGGCAAGCACGACGTTGTGCGTCATGTAGCGCGCGCTTCCGGAAACGACTTCGATCACGCTGCCATGGCGCACGATTTTATCAACACGCCGTTTTGTGTGAATTTTGATTTCCGTCTTGCGAATGATCTTGCGCCACTCTTCCAGCAAATCTTCTTTGAGCACGTCGCGAAAATGGATTTTGCCGTAGCCGGGCAAGTGCAGCGGCGCAGTCATCACCACTTTGCGCCGCGGAAATTTCAGAATGGCTCCGCCAATGTCTTCTTGCTCCAACGTGAGGTAGCGCAGCTTCTTCGCTGCGGCTTGCAGCGTCGCGCCCAATCCGGCCGGGCCGGCGCCGACGATGATGACATCATATTCCGCATTGCGTTTTTGCTGCTGGTTCGCTATCGCAGTGAGGCATTGCATGCCTTGCAACAGTGCGTTGCGGATCAAGCCGACGCCGCCCAACTCGCCCACGACGTACACGCCCGGCACGCGGGTTTCAAAAAACTCATCGGTGACGGGAATCTCCACGCCGTTGTCGTGCGCGCCCAACACCAAAGTGATTGCACCCACAGGGCAAGCAATCTCACATTTGCCGTGGCCCACGCAATGATCGGGCTGCAAAAGCACGGACTTCATTGCAATCAACCCGAGCACATTGCTTTCGGGGCAGGCTTGCACGCAACTGCCGCAACCGATGCAGACCTGGGGATTGATAAACGGGTGTAATGAGGGCGGCGCCTTAATGCCCTCGCGCTCATTGCGTTCGAGCTGGGCGGCGAGCGCACGATCCTGCTGCAAGCGCTGCCGGTATTTCCAACCCACGATTGCCAAACCGAAAACCAAAAGGGAAACAAACTCTGCCATCGGATTACAATCCTCTGATTGCATTGCTGAATTTTTCAAGTGCATGGAGGTGAAACTGCGCGGGGCGATGAATCTTTCCAGTTCAGATTCCTCGTTCCGCGTTCGGGTGAGGTTTCACTCGTGCAGCCACAGGTCATTTTCAATTTGCAAAAAGCACACCCCGCTTTCTGTGTCGCGAGGGTGGCATTGCAATTGCGGATTTTGTTGGTCATTGCGCGCGCCAACAGCAATGATGCGGCAATTTCAAACGGTGCGTATGAGTGAATCTCTAGGCGCACTAAAAAATCTTTCTATTTTGCAACGGACTTACCGAAAAGAAACTAGGCCATGCTGTGAGTGTGCGGCGAGACCTCTTACTACTCGTGACCAGGCATCATAAAGACATCTTTGCGCTGTGTTTTTTTTTCTGGGCAATTATTAGTGACGTTGTCTTCGCGCAAATTTCTCCGGGCCCGCTCGCGCGAGCGCATGAGCAGCTCGAAGGCCTCACCAGATGTTTGACTTGCCATGAAGTCGGCCAAAAGCTGAGCAATGCCAAATGCTTGAAGTGCCACACGGCAATTGCAGTGCGCGTGCAAGAACGACGCGGTTTTCATGCGACTGCCATGGCGAAGAACAACAATCGACCGTGCGCTGCATGTCACAGTGAGCACAACGGCCGTGCGTACGCGTTGATTGTTTGGGAAAAAGGCGAGGCGGGCTTCGAGCATCGCGAAACGGGATTTGTGTTAGCAGGCAAACACGCAAGCGTGGCTTGCCGCGAATGCCATCAGCAAAAAAATATTCAAGAGCAGTTTGCGAACGACACAAACGTGCGCGTTGCGAAAACGTTTCTCGGCCTGTCACAAAATTGCGTTTCGTGCCACGGCGATGAGCATCGCGGCCAGTTGAGCAAAGAGTGCCAGCGTTGTCACGACTTCACGGCGTGGCAGCCCGCGGCAAAATTTGCGCACGAGCGCGCGCAATTTGTGCTCACGGGTAAGCATAAAACCGTCGCGTGTGCGAAGTGTCACCTCGAAAAAGCGGGGCGTGAGAAAGTGGGAAAGGAGGCCATTGCCGCTTTTGTGCAATACACCGGTTTGCAATTTTCGAATTGCACGCCATGCCATCAAGATCCGCATCGCGGCAGCTTTGGAAATGCGTGCGCGAAGTGTCATAATACCGAAGGCTGGAAAAGAATCGCGGGCGGTGCTTTCAACCACGATGTGACCGACTTCCCGCTGCGCGGGCGGCATCGCAGCCTCGCTTGCGAAAAGTGCCACACGGGCGGCGATTTCAAAAAACCGCTCGCGCACCAAGCTTGCCGCGATTGCCATCAAGATGCGCATGCCGGACAATTTGCACAGCGCAGCGACAAAGGCCGCTGCGAGAGTTGCCATACGGTTGAAGGCTTCGCGCCTGCACAATTCAAATTGGCGGAACATCAGAAAACCGCATTCCCTTTGCAAGGCGCGCATCTCGCGACGCCGTGCAGCATTTGCCACGCGCGGCAGACGGCGGGTGCATTGGCCGGCAAATTGCTTTTTGCATTTCCCGAGTCGCGTTGTCAAACTTGTCATCTTGATGCACACGCGGGACAGTTCGCGGCGCGCATGGCCAAAGGCGATTGCGATATTTGCCATCGCAATGCGAGCTGGCATGAAACGAAGTTCGATCACAACACCGCGCGTTTCAAACTGCTCGGCGCGCATCTCAAAGTCGCATGCGGAAAATGCCATCCGCAAGAGCAGGCCAACGCCGCGGCCGTTTTCGCGCCTCCGGCGTTGACTCTTGGCATCGCGCAGAATCGTCCGAGCAGTTTCAAACGATATCACCCTCTCGCTTTTCGTTGTGCCGATTGTCACGCCGATGTGCATCACGGCCAGTTCGGCAAGAAGGAGCAAGTGCGTTGCGAGAAGTGCCATCAAGCCACGTTGTGGAGCGCGTTGTCGTTCGTGCACAATCGCGATAGTGCGTTTAAGCTCGATGGTGCACATACGAAAGTGCAGTGTGAAAAGTGCCATGTTGCAAAGGCAATGAAAGACCGAAGCTTCGTTGTCGTCTACAAACCCATGAGAAAGGAATGTGTGGCCTGTCATCAATGAATCGCAAGGGCTATTGGCGAGGTGCAGAAGTCGTGGCTTTTTCAAAACGCAGTTCAATTAACCTCAGGAGTAGTTCCATGAAGAGAACAATGGCCGGCATGCTGAGATGGAGCTTGGTACCCGCAATGATGGCGTTGGTGATGTATGGATGCAACGATTCGGCCATGCAACCGACCTCGGGCTCGCTCTCGTTGTCACTGCAATATTCAGCGAATAGTTCTCGCACCGCACTTTCCAAAGTTTCGGCGTCCGCTTTCGCAGCCGCAGTGGATTCTCTTCAGCTTACGCGCGTGCGTGTTGTGCTCAGTAAAATCGAGCTGGAAACCGAAAACGACAGCGCTGATTTTCGCACGACACCGATGGTGCTGGATCTTGATCTCTCTGGCGCGATGCAAACGCTCGGCATCATGGGCGTTCCGTTCGGTAGTTATAGTGAAGTGGAATTCAAAATTCATCGCGTGGACAGCACGGATCTGACGGCCGTTTCGCCGGACGAGCAAGCGCGTTTTGCCGATTTTCTGCTCTATCCACGCGCCAGCATTATCGTCGAAGGTGTCGCGTATGCGAATGGCAGCGGCCAGGCTTTCACTTTTCGCAGCGGACTTGAGGCCGAGCAAGAGTATGAGCTGACGCCGCCGCTGACGGTATCGGATGCGAATCCGACGGCGAATATCACGATCAACATCAATTCCTCGAATTGGTTTCGCGATCGCAACGGCGCCCTGCTCGACCCCGCAGATTTCAACAATAAGGATCAAATCTCCGGCAACATCAAAGCTGCATTCAAAGTTTATGAGGATGATGATCGCGATGGCAGAGATGACAGTGATGATGGCGACGGCGATGATGATGGCGGGGATGATGGTGATGATTGAACCAGCCACGCCGCAAGGCATAATGTTTCAAGCTTACATTTGATTCTTTGCGCCCCAACTAGCTCGCTCATTCTGGAAGAATCTTTTTTCGCGCCGGAGATACGCCCGAGTGCTTGAAAAGATTTTTCCTGAATGAGCAATGATTTGGAATGCGAAGTGTAACCGAGGTTGCGCTCAGGCTGGCAACTATGAAATTGCGTTTTAGAAAAGCATGAAGGCACTGGTATGTTTGAGCCGCGCTGTAAGTGTGTTGCATGGTTGTTTCTGTCGTGGTTGATGGCAAGCTCCACCGCTGCGCAAATCGCGACGGTCAATCATCCGCACGGCAATCTCAAAATTCCGTGCAGTGATTGTCATTCTACCAAAGCATGGAAGCCCCTGCGTTTGGATATAAAATTTCAACACGAGAAAACCGGCTTTGTGCTGCAAGGGCAACACGCGCTCGTGGATTGCAAACAATGCCATGCTTCGCTCAAATTCAGCGGCGCAGCAAAGGACTGCAAAACCTGCCACAGCGATCCGCACGACGGCACACTCGGCAAAGATTGCGAACGCTGTCACACGTCTCAAGCGTGGGCGGACATTTCTAAAATTACGCTCGTGCATCAAACGTCACGCTTTCCGCTAGTGGGCCGGCATCAGCACGTGGGTTGCGCCAATTGTCATGCGACCGGCGGACCAAGTCAATTTGTGAATTTGCCGTTGCAATGCAGCGGCTGCCATCAACAGGATTATGAAGCCACCACCGCGCCGAATCATAAGCTCGCGGGATTCTCATTGCGCTGCGAAACTTGCCACAGCAGTGCGATTACGGCTTGGGCCGATGTGCGATTCACACATGTTGCGAGCTTTCCGCTCGCGCTCGGACACAGCCGCGCCGCATGCGCCGATTGTCACGCGGCCGGCTTTCGCGGAACCTCCTCGGCCTGCATTTCCTGCCATCAAAAAGATTATCAAGCCACAACCAATCCCAATCACGTTGCGTTGGGATATTCGACCGATTGCCGCAGTTGCCATACGACGAAAGATTGGCGCGGACAGGCGATTGATCATAGCTTCTTTCCACTCGTCGGCGCGCATGCGAATGCGGGCTGCAATAGCTGTCACGGCAACGGCGTCTTCCGTGGCACACCGCGCGATTGCTTCTCATGTCATCAACAGGATTTCACGAGTGTGACGAATCCGAATCACGTGGCAGGAAATTTCTCGCACACTTGCACGCAGTGCCACAACACCAATGCTTGGAAGCCGAGCATGTTCGACCACAATCGTACGGCGTTCGCACTTGTCGGTGCGCATCAAACCGTGGATTGCGCGCGCTGCCATGTGAATGGCGTTTTCGCGGGTACACCGAAAGATTGCTTCTCATG
>JBBILN010000093.1:12711-23977 GCA_037444905.1 bacterium
CGCGCTGCCATGTGAATGGCGTTTTCGCGGGTACACCGAAAGATTGCTTCTCATGTCATCAGCAAGATTTCACGAGCGTGACGAATCCGAATCACGTGGCAGGAAATTTCTCGCACACTTGCACGCAGTGCCACAACACCAATGCTTGGAAGCCGAGCATGTTCGACCACAATCGTACGGCGTTCGCACTTGTCGGTGCGCATCAAACCGTGGATTGCGCGCGCTGCCATGTGAATGGCGTTTTCGCGGGTACACCGAAAGATTGCTTCTCATGCCATCAACAAGATTTCACGAGCGTGACGAATCCGAATCACGTGGCGGGGAATTATCCGCACGATTGTCTAGTCTGTCACAGTAATAGTGCCTGGCAGCCGGCGACATTCGATCACAATCGCACCACGTTCCCGCTAGTGGGCGCGCATCAAAACGTGGATTGCGCGCGTTGCCACGCAAACGGCCAGTACACTGGAACGCCGAAGGATTGCTTCTCTTGCCATCAAACGGATTTTCAGAATACGACCAATCCCAATCATGCGGCCAGCAACTATTCGCATGATTGTTTGATCTGCCACAACAATAATGCGTGGCAACCGGCGACGTTCGATCATAATCGCACGCGCTTTCCGCTCGCCGGCGCGCATTTGGCCGTGGCGTGCAATCAATGCCATGTGAACAATCAATACACCGGCACGCCGATGGATTGTTATTCATGCCATCAAAATGATTTTCAGCTCACGACGAACCCCAATCACATCGCCGCGGATTTTTCGCGCACGTGCACCGATTGCCATACTGTGAATGCGTGGAAGCCCTCGACGTTCGATCACAACAAAACGCGCTTTCCGCTATTGGGCGCGCACCTCGCGACCGCTTGCAATCAATGCCACGTGAACAATCGTTTTGCGGGCACGCCCACGGATTGCTATTCCTGCCATCAAGCCGATTTCCAGCGGCCGACGAATCCGAATCACGTGACGCTGAATTTCACGCACGATTGCACGACGTGCCACACGCTGAATGCGTGGCTGCCCGCGACGTTCGACCACGACGGCCAATACTTTCGCATCTATTCCGGCAAGCATCGCGGCAAGTGGCAAACCTGCGCGACCTGCCATGTGAACGCCGCGAACTATAAAGTGTTCGAGTGCATTTTGTGCCATGAGCACGACAAAACCAAAATGGATGACAAGCACAGGAATCGGTCCGATTATCAATACAACAGCCAGGCGTGCTATAATTGTCATCCGAGGGTTTAAGGCGCGTTTGCAAATCCTTCGTTAAGGGGCCCAGGGGTATCGTTCGTCGTTATGGAAAATAAAGAGCACATTTGAAAAGCATTGCAAGGAAGCATGATGAGTTTTAAGATGATCTTCGTCCTCAAGGACACCGCTCCGGCCCCCCTCGAAGGGGGAATGATAAGGTGGGCGAATTTTTCAAAAACTCTCTTCTTCGTATTCGCTTGCGTATTCATGCACCAAACTGCTTTTGCGCAACGTGCCGCAACGAGCGAAGTGCAGTTGGAGTTTCGCGTGCGGTACGCGACCTCCGATGCGATTTATTTCAGCGGCGGCACCGCGGACGGCTTGCGGCCTGGCGATGCCGTGTGGCTCGTGCGCAAGGGGCAAAAACTCATGCCGCTCGAAGTGAAATACGCGGCTTCACACAGCGCCAGTTGTTGGCTCGATAAAGAGGTTTTGGAAAAATCCAGCGTCGTATCGGCGCTGCCCGCGACCACGGATGATCTCATTGTGCTGAGCATTGCGCAGGCAGAGTTGGCGAAACGCACGCGCGCTTCCGAACCGGCTCTGGAAGCGCGTGTGTCGCGCACAGCGGAGAAGCCCAAAACTACTGTGCAAAGCGCGCCGAAACGTTATGCAACTCGCAAAGCGAGCCTTCCGAATCAACTCAATGGGCAAATCAGTCTGCAGGCTTTTGGCCAACACGATCGCAGCGTTTTGCAGTATGATTTCTTCGAGCCTTCGCTTTATTTGCGCATGAACTTCGAGCGGCCCGCAGGTTTGCCTTTGCGCTTGCTCGCACGTGTGCGTTCTTCACAAAACTATCGCCAAATCGGCGCAAGCGATTTGCAAAAGCAGCCCGCTTTGCATCGCGTGTATGAAATCGGCTTGGAATACACCTCGCCGCAAATGCCGCTGGAGTTTGCCGCGGGAAGAATGCTGCGCTATGATCTGCGCGGCGTGGGCTATCTCGATGGCGTGGCGCTCGGTTATCGTGTGAATGAGAATATGAAGGCAGGCGTATTTTTCGGCGTGCAACCCGATCTTTATCGCTATGAATTTCGCGCCGATGAAAAAAAGCTCGGCGGCTTTTTGCAGATGAAAACTCCGCTGGGCACAACCTCGGAGCTGAATTTTGCGGCAACCGGCGTGGGGCAATATTTTCATCAGCAAGTGAGCCGCGAATATCTCGCCGGACAAATCGATTTTAACTTTGCGCGGCGGCTGTTTCTCACGCAATATCTTGAAATGGATTTCAACCGCAATTGGCGCAGGCAGGCGAGCGGCAGCGCGCTCGCATTGAGCAATGCCTATTTCAATGCGTATTACTATTCGCAAGCCTCTTTGTCGTTCGGCGTTTCATACGATGCGCGCCGCCTTATTCGCACGTGGGAGACGCACGCGCTTGCCGACAGCCTTTTCGATCAAGCCCTGCGGCAAGGCTGGCGCGCGAGTGTGAGTGTGCAACCTTCCGCGCTCACGCGCTTCACGCTTGACGGCGGTTTGCAACAGAGCAAGACTTCTCCGAATGTTTATTCCGCGGGGTTGTTCGGCAGCGTTTCGAACCTTATGAACAGCGGCCTCGGCGTGAGCGCACGCTTTTCATATTTTGGCAATGCGCTTTCCTCGGGCTATTATCCCGCACTCGATCTCTCGCGCAGCTTGTTCAGCGTGCTCTATCTCACGCTCGGCGGCGGCGCATATATCTATCGCATGCAGAACGCGAATGCCGCGCAGGTGAATCCGTGGGAACGTTTGCGTGTCGATCTCAATCTCACCCGGCGTTTCTTCTTCAGCGCAACCTGCGAAAATTTTCACGGCGACACGATGCAGTTCGTGCGCGCGTTCGGCGACTTGGGGTGGAGGTTTTAAATCTAACTTAGGGCTCAAGCCGCAGTTGACGTGGCAGCGGGCGCAGGCAGGCAAAAATGCAAAGAACCCGAAAGAAAATTCTTTGCGGGTTCTTTGCAGCTTTGCTTTCATGCTTGAGGGTGCTGTTTCATTTCAAATCCGTATTGCTCACGAACGCTACTTTCTTGCTGTCCGGCGACCATGAGGGCACATTGATCGTGCCTTGCCCGCCGTAAACATACGCGAGCACTTTGGGCTTCCCGCCGGCGAACGGCATGAGCCGCAAATAAACCTGCTTGTAAAAGGGATGATCGCCCGGAGCCACGTCTTTTTGATATGAAAGAAACACCACCCACTTGCCATCCGGTGAGATGTGCGGAAACCAGTTGTTGAATTCGTCGTTCGTCAACTGCTCGGGGTTTTTTCCGTTCGCGCGCATGCGCCAAATTTGCATCGTGCCGCTGCGCACGGAATTAAAGTAGATGTACTTTCCGTCGGGTGAATATTCCGAGCCGTCATCCAACCCTTTCGTATCCGTCAAGCGCTTCTCCTTCCCGCCCTTTGCCGAAATTCTATAGAGATCATAATCGCCGTTGCGCTCCGCGGTGTAGATCAAATACTTGTTGTCCGGCGACCAACCGTGCAGATACGAAGGCCCGAGATCGGTAATCAGTTTCGGTTTTCCGCCTTGCACCGGCAGCGTGTAGATGATGGATTTATTCTCGTGGTCTTTGCTGTGATGGCTGATGCCGAGCATGGTGCCGTCGAATGTCAAGACGTGGTCGTTGTTGTTGCTCGTCGCAAAATCCGTGTTGATGACCGCTGGTTGTTTCTGCTCCAAATCGAAACGATAGACTAGGCCGTTGCTGTTGTAGATGAGCGCCTTGCCGTCCGGCGTCCAATTCGGCGCTTGCAGTGAAACGGGCGCGCTATACAGGATTTTTCGATTCCCGGTTTCAATGTCGAGAACTTCGAGATGGCTGCCGAGGTAATCGCGATACGGCACATAATCATCCTTCGGCGGAATGACGATGCGAACGTCGCGAAACACCGCTTTCTCGATGACCTCTTTGTTGTGCGAGCAGACAAACAACCCCACGTACACTTCATCACCCAGCACCAGATCCGCAAGCTGTTCGCTGACGAGGGGCTCGCCATAACGCGCGACCGACATCGTATATGTGTTCCCTTTTCTTTCGAGTTGAATGACGTTGGCTCCGGTGAGAGTGGATTTCACTTCTTCCGTGGGCGCTGCGAGCGTGCGGCGAAACTGCAGCGAGGTCAAACCATCGCCGTGTACGGCCACATCGGCATACGCGGAGTTTGAATCAAGGCTGGCGCGCACGATCCATCCTAGTTTGCGGTGTGGATCCACGCCGGCGCCGACAAACTCCGCACGCGCATTGAGAATGAAATCGCCGGCCATGCGTTTCCACAGCATGTGAAACTCGTCATGATCGAACCACATATTCACGCCGGAGCCGGTGACGGTGTATTCCTCTTTGCCGGCATCATAAACCGCAGAGCCGGCGTTCTTCACGGCGCCAATATCGGCGTGGCCTTCGAATAAGCCCAAAGGCTGTTGCGAAAAGGCCGGAGAGCCTGAGGCGGCCATTAACAACACGACTGCGCTGAAAATTTTTGAACAGGTCGCTGTTTGGTTTTTCATGACGAGCCTTTAGCGGTTGAGGTTCGCTACGACTTTACTTATTCTGTGCGGCGAAATTCTACTCACTTGTTACTTGCCGCGGGTTGCGGCGGTAACGTCACGCCTTTGTTGTTCCATTTCCACACGACGAATTTGAGCGCGCTGCTGCCGGTATTTTTAATGCCATGCACCTCCCATGGCGCCGCGTACAAAATATCTCCCGCGTGCGCCGCGAAAGTTTTGCCGTTCAAATGCCACGCGCCTTCGCCCTCGAGCACCATCAAGTATTCCTCTTCGGCATGTTGATGGGGCGGATGAATTTCCTGCCCGGGTTTGATCACTGCCACGCCGGTGAGTACGTCTTTCGTGCCGTACGTCTCGCCTTGAAAGTAGGTGGAGAAATTTCCCCACGCCGCCGCTTCGGTTTTCGCCTCCTTTGCCGTCACCACAGCAGAGGAGATGAGATTGCCGAGCGGCTGTGAGAAGAGTGCGCCGGCCAGGAATACGAACACGCTCGCCGCGATTGCGATGATCGTTTTACGGAGTTCTATTTTCATGCAAAGCCTTTCTGTTGAAATAACTTCATTGTCTAAAACAACGACTTTTCTGTAAGCGGATCGGAGTATCGGCCTCATCCATTCAATTCGATTACAAAAGTTTTTTAGTTGCCCTGCAAGACGAGGCTCGCGTTGCGTGATAAATATCGAACTATTGCGACCACGAAGTCGGATTGCGATCCCAACGATGGCGGCGCAGCTTTTCAATCAATGCCGGCGCAAGCCCGCCTTTATCGCTCGCTGCCAAGTTGGCTTCCACATTTTTAATCTTGCGCATGCCGGGAATGATGGTGCTCACCTCGGAATTGGAGAGGATAAATCGCAGCGCCAATTCCGGCATCGTCATTCCCGCTGGAATGAGCGGCCGCAGCGCCTCGGCGCGCGCCACACTGTTCTTCAAATTCTCCGGCACGAAATAGGTGTTGCGCCAGTCGCCCTTCGGCCATTTGGAATCCAACGTCAATGTGCCGGTGAGCGTGCCCTCATCGAAGGGCACGCGCGCGATCACGGCCACGTTCAGCTCGCGGCATGCCGGGAACAGTTGATCTTCCGGCGCTTGATCAAAAATGTTGTAGATGACTTGCACGGCGTCGATCGCGCCGGTGCGCAACGCGCGAATGCAATTCTCCGGCTCCCAACGATTGATGCTGATGCCAACGGCATGCACCAAGCCTTCGCGCTTCAAATCATCCATGGCGCGTTGCCAACGCGTGTCCTCTGCCCACGAATCATCCCACACGTGGAATTGGATGAGATCAATGCTTGCCAGTCCGAGATTTTTTAAGCTGCTCTCGGTGTATTGGCGAATGTGATCGGGCGGATAGGTTTCGTCCAACGTATACTCCGGACGAGCTGGCCATTTGAAATTCTTCGCGGGAATTTTCGTCGCGGTGTATAGGCGCTTCTCGGGGTGGGCGCGCACGAGTTGGCCGAGCAACTTTTCGCTATGCCCTTGTCCATAAGCCCATGCCGTGTCGAAAAAGTTGCAGCCCAACTCCACGGCGCGGTCCAATGCGCGCAGAGATTCATCGTCGTTGGAGCCGGTCCATCCTCCCATGCCCCACATGCCATAGCCAATGTCGCTGACTTGCCAACCGGTTCGACCAAAAACGCGGTATTGCATGGTATGCTCTCCTTGTGAATATTTCTAATGTGCAGAACAAAATGTTGCCGCTTTTTGAAAATTGCAAGGTCAAAGTTCTCACTTGGGGGATTAGGCAACGTTTTGGCGCGTTGCGGAGTCTAATGTGCAAATTGCCTATTCAGCACTCTTACCCCAAAACCGTGAGGCATGCTGTCATGAAATCTTCGGCTTTGGCAATAACGCTGCTCTTCGTGAGCGCGCTTGTCATTTCTCGCGCTGCGGCAGCGAGTAATCCGGATTCACTGCAACCACAAGTTTCAAGGCAAGAGTCTTTGGCCGCGCTCGAAAGGATGATTCCACAAATGCTGGACAGTGCCGAAGTGCCGGGAATGTCTCTCGCCGTTGTGGAAAACGGCAAGCTTGTTTGGCTGCGCGGTTTCGGCGTGAGAAATCTCGAGACCAAAACGCCGGTTACAGAATCGAGCATTTTTCAAGCGGCTTCGTTGAGCAAACCGGTGTTTGCTTTTGCCGTGCACAAGCTCGTTGAAGAAGGCAGGTTTGACTTGGACAAGCCCCTGCTCGAATATTTGCCGCAAACTGATTTCGAAACCGCTTTCCTCAAACGCCCGCTCGACGATGAGCGTATGCGACTACTTACGGCGCGCATGGTATTGAGCCACACCACCGGTTTTCCGAACTGGCGAAACGGTGAAAAGCGTTTGCAGCTCAATTTCGATCCGGGTGCGCACTTCAGCTACTCCGGTGAAGGCTTTGTGTTGCTGCAAAAAGTCATTGCGCATCTTTCCAAGCAAACGATTCAGAGGTTCGTGGCGCAGCGCGTGTTTGTTCCGTTGGGGATGACGGCCAGCAGTTTTGTGTGGCGCGAAGATTACGCCGCGGAGCTAGCAGAGGCGCACGGCCCGCTTGGCAATTTGGAAGATCGCCCTCGCATGACCGAAGGCAATGCGGCGTTTAGTCTCTATACGAACGCCAAAGACTACGGCGTTTTTCTCGCGGCGATGCTCAAGCAACAACTTCTTCACAAAAAAACCTTTGAGCAAATGCTCAAACCGCAAGTGCAATTGCCGGCGCGTTGGGGCGATCGTTCCGGCCAGAAAGCGGAAGGATTTTATTGGGGACTTGGTTGGGGTTTGCAGGGCACAAAAATGGGCGAATCGTTTTGGCACTGGGGCGACAACGGGCCTTACAAATGTTATGTTGTAGGATATCCGGAGCAAAAGCGCGGGCTAGTCTTTTTCACGAATAGCGCGCACGGCTTGGAGCTGGCCCGCGAACTGGTGTGGCGTTTATGGAACGATGATCACGCAACGCTGCTACGGTGGCTGGGTTACGAGGCATACAATTCCGCGAGCGCGATTCTCGCACAGACCGCGCGCAAAAAAGGCGTATCCGCAGCGCTGGCACAATTCCATGAGTTGCACCAAGCAAATTCGAGCTATCAATTGAATGAAAGCGCCGTCAATGATCTCGGCTACCTTATGATGCGCATGAAGCGTATGGAAGACGCGCTGCAACTCTTCCAGCGCAACGTTGAAAGCTTTCCGGCCTCGTGGAATGTGTATGACAGTTATGCCGAAGCGCAACTGCGGAGCGGCAATCACGAGCTGGCCGCAGAGAATTATGCAAAGTCGCTGGCGTTGAATGCCAACAACGGCGGCGCAAAACAAATTCTCTCGCAGCTTCGCCCGGACCGGCCGCGTTTGGGCAATGCGCATTTCGCGCTCAAAGGTTATGCGCAAGCGCGGTTGGTGACCGTGGCGGGCAGTTTCAATGATTGGAGCGATCTGCACACGCTCCTTGAGAAAAAGGGCGAAGAGTGGACGTGCCACCTCGAGCTTCCTGCCGGCAAACACTTATATAAGTTCGTCGTCGATGGCAAATGGATCCTTGATCCGGCCAACGCGCAATCCGAGAATGACGGCAATGGGAACGTCAATTCCGTTTTGATCATCGAATAACAAGAGCGTGCATGCGAAGCGCGCCGTTTACTAATTTTTTAGGAGTGTGGTAAGGCGCGCTCCCAGGATGGATCTCAAAGTTTGCAATGCAACCCGTCGCGTTCTAAAAACTCTTGCGCCGCGAGTTTTTGCAGCGCCGTGAGAATTTTATCGCGTGCTTGCGGCTTTTTTTTGCGCAGGCGCCGCGCAGTGTGAAATTCTTTGAGTAAAGATCGCGCGAGCACATTTTATTTCTTGCAATTTTCCTTCACACTTTTTATCATGATCATGTCATTGCAATGATCATGCGTGCAAGAAGCAGGGCGCCAGGCGCTTTCTTGAAAAGAGTGCGTGCACGGCAAGCGCAAAACTCCTCGCACTGCGCTTCGACCTGCGCATCTGAAAAGTAACAAGGAGGTATAATGCTGAATCACAAACGTATTCCCCTCGGCCAAGTGGTGGTGATTTACAATTTGGATCGCAATTGGCCCAAGTCAGATCAAGAGAATGTCGAGCGCTTGGTGACGCTGATGTTGCATGGCTTGCGCAGTTTAGAGGTCGAGGTCGATGCCGTTGAGATTCAAGATAGTTTGGAGCCTTTGCGCGGCTACCATCCCGATGAGACGTTGATCTTCAATTGGTGCGAAGGGTTCATCGGCATGCCATGGTCGGATTTTTTGGTTGCAAAGGAGCTCGAAGCGTGCGGCTTTATCTATACGGGCGCCAGCTCTCGCACGCTGCACCGTACCGTCAATAAGGAAGTCATCAAAAAAATCTTGTTCGAAGCCGGTGTGCCCACGCCGCCGGGACGCGCGTTGCACCATGAACAAGCCAAAGATTGGCACGTTTTTCCGGCCATGGTAAAGCCCGCGGGACAGCATTGCAGCTTCGGCGTTTCACGCGCTTCCGTGGTGGAATCGCAAGCCGAGTTGGTGCGCCAAATTCGCCGTTTGGAAAAAGAATTCGGCGGCAAGGTTTTGGTTGAGCCTTTTATCAACGGCCGCGAATTTCACGTGGGCGTGTGGGGCAATCGCAATCCGGAGACTTTGCCGCTGGTGGAGCTGGATTTTTCGCACTACACCGACATTCACGATCGCCTTTATACTTTTGAGTCGAAATTCAATCCGCAATCCGAAGGCTGGAACAGCATCGATTGGCTGTGCCCGGCGCCAGTTGCGCCGGAGCTGGAGCAAGAAATTCAAAACGTCGCGATTATGGCTTATCGTGCGGTGCGCTGCCGTGACTACGCGCGCATGGATATGCGCTTGTGGAACGGCACGCCCATGGTGCTGGATGTCAATCCCAATGCCGATCTCGATCCGGAATCGGTTATTCCGCTCGCCGCCAAGGAGCTTGGACACAATTATGGTGAAGTGGCCTATCGCATTTTGGAATATGCTGCGATACGCTTGCGCAACAAACTTGCAACGCGGCATCGCCGCTTGCGCAAAGCCACGATTTCCGTCTAAACCAACACCGCTCTCCTCCGCCAGCGGCGACGATATTCCCGCGCGCGGAGGAGAACTTCCCCACCTCTGCTTTCGACTTCCTCTCGTACCGCGTTCCCAAAGAGCAAAAGGGCTGGGATGAAATCAAGCGTGCACCAAACTTATTTGAAGCTTTGAAACCCGCGCGTTCGCGCAAGAGGTGTTATGGCCCACGATTTCATTCATGTCGAGATTCCCAGCGCGCAGCTCCAGCGCGCCGCGCAGTTCTATCAAAATGTGTTCGGTTGGAAAATGAATTATGTGGAAGAGGCGGATTACATGCTCTTTGAAACCGGGGGCAATATTAATGGCGCGTTCTATCATTCGCCGCAGCACACCGGCCGTCAAGGCGTCGTCGTTTATGTAGAGGTTGAGAGCATCGCGGATACGCTGGCGCAGATCAGGCAATTCGGCGGCGCGACGGTGGTGCCGCAAACGCCGGTAGATCAAATGGGAAGCTTCGCGCTCTTCTCTGATCCTGATGGCAATGTGTTGGGAATTTGGGAGGGCAACAACGCGTAAGCATGGCATGGCGATACGAGTCCTCTGTCTTATCCTCTCGGTAATTGCTCCGCTCCCGAACCCCTCCGAGTCTGTTGGTATTCACAAAAGATGCAGCGCTTTTTGTTTTGATGGTGCAGCTTGGCACACGCCACGCGCTTGCGGCCTTTGACCGCGGAATACGTGAACGACGCGAGCGACATGCCGAGCACCGGCGCCGTGAAATACACCCACAGCGCATTCCAAATTTGTCCGGGCAGCGCCGAGGCCAGCGTGCGCGCGGGATTCATGCTCATGCCGGAGAACGGCGCTTCGAAAGTGATGAACGTGGCCACGAGCGCGCCCGCGAACAGGCCGGTGTATTTCGCAATGCGCTCCGTGTTCGAAACCGCGAGCACGACCGACATCAATATGAATGTGATCACGGCCTCCGCGAGGAATGCGATCCCTGCGCCTTCTTTGCCCGGAACGGTCGCAACATAATTCACGGTCGGATCGGAGATGATTTCGCCCAACAAAATTGCCGAGAGCACCACGCCGATCACGCCGCCGACAAACTGCGCGATCATGTAGAACGCCGCATCCCACGGCGCGACTTTGCCGAGGCGAAAGAACGTCAGCGTCACCGCGGGATTGAAGTGTGCGCCCGATTGTTTGCCCATGGGCGAATAGACGATGGCGATCGCGGTCAAGCCCATGCACAAACCGAAAAGGCCGCGCCGCAAAAAATCATTCGGAAGCATGTGCCGCACGGGCGAACCGGCGTAGTCGATCACCGCGGCGAGCACGCACGCGACGATCATGAAAACGCCAAGCTCCGCTCCTTCCATCAAATATTCCGGCCAGTGTTGTTTGAGGGCAGAGCGCATGGCACTTGGGGCATGAATGCTCTGTGACGCTACTTTCGCGACGCCATTCGTATCAGGCTGCGTCAATATCGTA
>JBBILN010000094.1:0-23924 GCA_037444905.1 bacterium
GGTAATGGACTTTCACAAAACCGCCTTTATGGGTTTTGTGTGACCATTGCCCCAACAATCCATCAATCCCCTGCTCCAACATTGCGAGAGGAAATATGCTCTCTCAAACTTCCCGTTTTGCCGCCTGGTTTCTCGTGTTCTTTATCATCCCGAGTTTCGCCCTCAGCCAACGTTTGACCGCGCGCAGAGCGGCTGAACGAACCTCGCCCGTGGCCGCGCAATGGGCGAGCGATGCCGCGCTCATTTTCATCGGAACGGCCGTGGTTCCCGGCATGTATGCGGACGGCACTGCCGAGGCCTGGGCGTGCGGATATTATTCCGCGATGAAAGATTCGGCGTATAACTTTTACGCTGCCGCAATCGGCCCGATCAGTTTTGAGCCGCGACCCAAAGAGGGTTATCCTTCATTGCAAGCTATCGGCGCGTCATGGAAAGATAGTGACGCTGCCGGCGCTGCGGCGGAATCACGAGGCGGGCGGCAGTTTCGCACTGCGCATGCGGACGCCATTGTGGTCGCTTCGATTTCGTGGAGCGCCGCGAGCGGCGGCGAATTCGGCTTGTGGTGGGAGTTCACGTATTTCTCTCCGTCGGGCCAAACGCTGATCAAGTTCAAGTTGGATGCGGGCACGTTCACGCCGCAACCGCGATGGATCGTAACGCAACGGCAGCCTGCAACCGGCGCGAATATCGCCTTCGTCAATTCCGATGATGATACCGTTGCCGTCGTCAATCTTGCTACCGGCGCGCTCGACAGCATCCGCCTCGAAGTCTACGCCGGACTTTCGCCCGACACCACAGGCGCGAAGAAAGCCGTGCAACGCTATTTCAATATCACGGCCTATCCGGCAAACGCTTCCTTCACGGCAACGCTCACGCTCGGATATAATCAAGAAGAGTTTCGTCTGTCGGGATTGGGCAATGAGGCGAGCTTGAAACTGTTTCGGCAGGAAGGCGCGAATTGGCAATTGTTCGGCGGCGTTGCGGATTCCGCGCGCAATCGCGTGAGCGTGAGCAACGTCGGCAAATTTTCAAACTGGGCAATCGCGGATCCGAATGACAGTCCTTTGCGCGTGGATAAAAATGAAAACACGATTCCCGCAGGCTTTGCGCTCGCGCAAAATTATCCGAACCCGTTTTTGAGCGAAGCGAAATTCCGCTCTGCGGGAAATCCCGAAACGGCGATTGCATATCAACTGCCGCAGCCTTCGGAAGTGGAGATCAACGTCTTCAATCTGCACGGGCAAAAGGTCGCGACATTGGTGCGAGGGCCTCGCGAGGCCGGCGCGCACGAAGTGATTTGGAACGGGAAAGATGAATCGGGCAGGGTCGTCGCTAGCGGCGTTTATCTCTATCAGTTGCAGACGAACGGCGTTGTTCTAAAGAAGAAGATGCTGGTTGTGCGCTGAACCGGAGGTTGAACATGACGACAAATCAAAGATACAAAGCATCACTATGATCGCCACAAGAAAACTTGCTCGCATGAGCCTCGCCCTCGGCGTTCTTTCTCTGCTCGCCATGCTTCTGAGCTTTCTCGCGTTGACGGACATTGCGCACGGCGAGAGCGACGTGGTTTGGGAGTGGCGCATGCTCAGAGTCTCCGCGCTCGTGTTGTTGATGTTCATCGCCATGTCAATGGCCACGCTCGGGCGCGTGCTCAAGTCGCAGCCCTGAAAAGAGCAAAGACATTTCCGCCGAGCGACACCGAAGCCACCGAGATTCACCGAAAAAAGCTTTTCTTTGGCGACACGCGGTGACTTCCGCGAAATTCGGTGGAAAGATTTTTCAGCAATGGAACCTTGCTGAATGCAAGCGCGCCTTTAAAAGTACAAGGTGAATTTTAAAGACGGAATTTAATTTTACAAGGAGACTCATCGTCACCCCGCAAGATGAGCAGCGCAACACGAGAAGAAGAAAGCAGGCTTGCTTCCGCCGCCCAAATCCCATTGCTCCAACTCGATTGGGTTTGGTTTTATCCCGCAGGGACGTTGTGCAATTTGGCGTGCGCGCATTGCTTGGTCAACGGCAGCCCCAAAAGCACAACGCTTATTCCTCTCAAGCTCGAAGAATTGGAGCGCGCGCTTGAGGCCGTGGCGGCGTATCAACACGGCCGGCCTTTTCGCTGCGGCTTCACCGGCGGGGAAGTGTTCATGCTCAAGTCGTTCAAGTATGGCCGGCGCTTGTTTCCGATGGCGGCCGTGGCTTTGAAATATGGCGATCTCTTGATTTTGACCAATGGCTTGCTGGCTGACCACGAAACGTTGGCCGCGTTGCGGAATATCGAACGCAGTTCGCCGCACACGATTTCCTATCGCATCAGCTTGGACGGCGCGACCGCGCCAGAGAATGACAGTCTGCGTCATGGCGCGAAGAACAAGCCCACGTTCGATCTCATCCTCGCAAGCGTGCGCCGCTTTTTGGAGCACGGCATTCGGCCGACGATTGCATATACCTATGAAGGCACAGGCAAAGCCGCGAGCGTTTTGCAGCGCAAAGAAATTTTAGAGAGCAGATATCAAGAGATGCTCCACAAGCATGGATTGGAGCCGCTGGAACTGTGGGGCATCCCGTTTTTCGACCAGGGCTTTGAGACGAGAAGAAGAGAGCGGCTGGGCCTTGCGCACATCGAATCGCCCGGCATCACCAATCATTGCATCGCAACGTATGCCGGCTCGGACTTCGGGCGTTTTCAATGCGCATACTCGCGCTCCTTTGGCAAAGAGGCAAGCGGCGAATGTGGCTGGTACAAGTGCGCGGTGTTGCCGGCGAAGGAGATTGCAGCCGGCGCTTATCTCGGAAACTCATTGCAAGAAGCGGCGCGGGAAATAACGCTCGATCATGCGCAGTGCATCACGTGCTTTTATGCCGCCACCCAAGGCGCGGGCATGAGCTGCAGCGGCAGGCAAGTGCAACAAGCCGTGAGTTGTTGAGCGCGACTCGAAAAAGGATAAGACAGAAAAATGTTTGATGAGATGTTTCGCTAATGTTTCTTGGCCGCGTTTTTTAGCAGTTTGGGTTTGGGCGGCGGCAAAAAATTCTCGCCGCTGATGACGCTTTTGCCGGTTTTGTTTTCCAACTCGAGGCGGGCTTTTTTGGCAATGCTGCCGCCTTTCTTGCTCGCGATTTTATTCTCTTCCATGCCGGTGGCATTCACGCTTTCGGCAATCTGCCGAGTGGAAAGCTCGGCGAGCGCAGTGAAGATCAACTCGGCTTCGGTCATGTGGTCGCGCAGGTTTTGCGTTTGCAGGCCTTTGAGGTTTTTATGCTCCTTCACGCTTACGCCGGACCATTCCTGATGAATGATGTTGGTCAAGATCGCGAACTCTTCGCCTTCTTTGATGTCGTGGCTTTTCCAGTAGTCGGTGAGTTTGTTGCGCGTTTCCTGGCCCATCATGCGCTGTTGAATCCATTTTTCGCTGCGGCCGTGCTTCTGCCAGTTCTCGCGCGCCCGCGCCAAAGACCTTTCCGGCTCGGAGATTTCCTGCATGCGTTCATAACCGACTTTCGCAAGCCAGAGTTTTATCGGCTCGGCTTTAGGGCTTGGCACCGATTGCACCAAGCGCAGCAGCGTTTCGGCATTGGCAACGTCCGTGAGATATTTTTTGCCGTCCGCCGCTTCCAGTTTCAGTCGGTTACATTTTGTAACCGACTCACTGCCTTCTTTGGTCAACCTATTCTTCAAGACTTTCCAGTAGTTTCGCGCCGCCTGAAAATCAGGCTGCTGCAGCAAAACTTGAATGATGTCCACGACGGAAAAATACCAGGCTTCCGTTTTCTCGTCATACACGCGGCGGATTTTGAAGTTTTCAAAAAACGTCGGACTGGTTTTCATGAGAGGCCTCCAGGGTGTTTACGCGGATAATTGATACCCTACTATTTCAAACAAACGATAGCTTTTTCGGCTGGAAAAAGCAAGCGCCTGAATGCTTCGATGTGATGGCGCATCGTTAGCGGAGCAGTCAAAGATGACTGCGTTACACTTTCCGATTTCTGTTGATCATCTTCTGAACAAGGAGAGCATATGTTCGAACAAGATTCCAGCACCATGAATCGTCGCGCTTTCTTGCGCTGGCTCGGCGCGGGCGCGGGCACGACGGTGTTGACCCTGAACTCGCCGCTCTCGCTGCTCGCCTCGGCTGATCCCGATCAAAATCCGCTTGCCGGTTCCGTGGATCGCAACTGGGAAAAAATTTATCGCGATCAATACCGCTATGACTCATCGTTCGATTGGGTGTGCTCTCCGAACGACACGCATGCCTGTCGCGTGCGCGCGTATGTGCGCAACGGCATCGTCACCCGCCTCGGCGCAACTTACGATTATCAAAACTACTCCGACATCTACGGCAATCACGCCACGCACAATTGGAACCCGCGGCAGTGCGCGAAGGGCTACACGTTTCATCGCGTGATTTACGGCCCGTATCGTTTGAAACATCCCATCGTGCGCAAAGGCTGGAAAGCATGGGCCGAGGCCGGCTTTCCCGAACTCACGCCCGATTTGAAATCCAAATATAAATTCGACAGTCGAGGGGACGACGAGTTCGTGCAAATCTCGTGGGAAGATGCGTTCGACAACATCGCGAAAGCGCTCGCTGCAATTGCCAAACGCTACAGCGGCGAAGAAGGCAAGCAGCGTCTGCTCGCGCAAGGCTATCAACCCGAGATGGTCGAAGCCACGATGGGCGCGGGCACGCGCACGTTTAAAATGCGCGGCGGCATGGGCCTCTTGGGCGTGATGGGA
Source organism: bacterium (assembly GCA_037444905.1). Classification (GTDB taxonomy): domain Bacteria; phylum Zhuqueibacterota; class Zhuqueibacteria; order Zhuqueibacterales; family Zhuqueibacteraceae; genus JABWAN01. The sequence continues at coordinate 4,739 of JBBILN010000094.1, forward strand.
AAGTACGGCATGTATCGCCTCAACAACTCAATGGCGTTGCTCGATGCGCACATTCGCGGCGTGGATCATGAGCACGCGCTCGCGGGCCGCAATTGGTCGAATTACACGTGGCACGGCGATCAAGCGCCCGGTCATCCGTGGGTGCACGGTCTGCAAGCTTCGGATTGCGACTTCAATGATCTGCGCTTCTCCAAGCTCATCATCATGGACGGCAAAAATCTTGTTGAGAACAAATTGCCGGACTCGCATTGGTTCATCGAGTGCATGGAGCGCGGCGCGAAGATCGTGGTCATTGCGCCGGAGTATGGGCCTCCTTCAACCAAAGCGGAGTATTGGATTCCGATTCGGCCCGCGACTGATGCGGCATTGTGGCTCGGCGTTACGCGCCTCATGATCGAGAAGAAATGGTACGATGAAAAATTCGTGAAGCAATTCACCGATCTGCCCTTGCTCGTGCGCAAAGACAATCTCAAACGTTTGCGCGCGCAGGAAGTTTTTCCCGATTACAAAACCACGCTCGCGCCCGACGGCCCGTCGATGAAGATTCAAGGTCTCACCAAAGAGCAGCACGACAAGCTCGGTGATTTTGTCGTGTGGGATGCGAAGACCAACAAGCCGGCCGCGGTCACACGCGATGACGTGGGCGAAACGCTCGCGCAGAAAGGCATTGATCCCACGCTCGACGGCACGTTCAAAGTGAAGTTGCTCGATGGTAAAGAGGTTGAAGTCGCGACGCTGTGGTCGCTCTATCAAGTTCATTTGAAGGATTACGATCTCGACTCCGTGGTCGAGATGACGAGCGCGCCGAAGAATTTGATTCTGCAATTGGCCGAAGATATTGCGAAGTTCGCGCCGGTTGCGATTCATCAAGGCGAGGGCATCAATCACTGGTTCCATGCGACAGAGATGAATCGCGCCGCGTATTTGCCGCTCATGCTCACGGGCAATATCGGCAAGCCTGGCGCGGGCTGCCACACGTGGGCGGGCAATTACAAAGCTGCGCTCTTTCAAGGCTCGCCGTGGACCGGGCCTGGCTTCAAAGGTTGGGTCGCGGAAGATCCGTTCGAGCCGAATCTCGATCCCACGGCGCACGGCAAAAATATCAAAGCGCATGCTTACACCAAAGACGAAGAGCCCGCGTATTGGAATCACGGCGACAAAGCGCTCATCGTCGAGACGCCCAAGTTTGGGCGCAAAAATTTCACGGGCAAAACGCACATGCCCACGCCCACGAAGGCGTTGCTCTTCACGAACGTCAATCTCATCAACAACGCGAAGTGGGTGTATGAGATGATTAAGAACGTCAATCCGAACATCGAGATGATCGTGTCGATTGACATTCAGATGACGGCTTCGATTGAATACGCGGATCTCGCGCTGCCCGCCAACTCGTGGCTAGAGTTTGAAGATTTGGAAATCACGGGCAGTTGCTCAAACCCGTTCATTCAAATTTGGAAAGGCGGCGTGCCGCCGGTGTTCGATAGCAAAGACGACCTCGCCATTCTCGCGGGCATTGCGAAGAGCATGGCGAAAGTCACGGGCGAGAAACGCTTCGAGGAGTATTTCAAGTTCGAGCACGAGGGCAAGCGCGGCGTCTACATTCAACGCTTGCTCGATTCATGCACCACGACTGTGGGCTACAAGCTCGACGACATCATGGCCGGGAAGTATGGGCCTTCGGGCGGCGCGCTCTTCTTGTTCCGCTCGTATCCGCGCATTCCGTTTTATGAGCAGATCAAATTCAACGAGCCGTTTCATACGGACACGGGCCGCTTGCATGCTTACTCCGACGTTGCCGAGGCAATTGAGTACGGCGAGAATTTCATCGTGCATCGCGAAGGCCCGGAGGCCACGCCGTATTTGCCGAACGTCATTGTCAGTTCCAATCCGTTGATTCGCCCGGAAGATTATGGGATCACGCAAGCGGCGCAGCATTGGGATGAGCGCACGATTCGCAATATCAAAATGCCGTGGCAGCAAGTGAAGACGACGAAAAACTTTTTGTGGGAAAAAGGCTTTCAGTTTTATTGCCTCACGCCGAAGACGCGGCATCGCGTACACAGCGGCTGGTCGAATGTGGATTGGCACATGCTCTACGACTCCAACTTCGGCGATCCGTATCGTCTCGATAAGCGCGCGCCGAGCGTGGGCGAGCATCAACTCCACATCAATCCGCAAGCCGCGCGCGATCTCGGCATCAATGACGGCGACTATGTTTATCTCGATGCGAACCCCGCGGATCGGCCGTACATCGGCGCGAAGCCGGACGAGTTTTTCTATCGCGTGTCGCGCTGCATGCTGCGCGTGAAGTACAATCATGCCTATCCCTACAACATCGTGATGATGAAGCACGCGCCGTACATCGCCACGGAGAAGAGCGTGAAGGCGCATGAGACTCGTGCCGATGGCCGCGCGCTCTCCGCGAACACGGGCTATCAAGCGAACTTGCGCTACGGCTCGCAGCAATCCATCACGCGCAATTGGCACATGCCCATGCATCAAACCGATTCTCTTTTTCACAAAGCAAAAGCTTTTATGGGCTTCATCTTCGGCGGCGAGGCGGATAATCACGCGCTCAACACCGTGCCCAAAGAAACGCTCGTGCGCGTGACCAAAGCCGAAGACGGCGGCATGAACGGCAAAGGCGTGTGGAGCGTTGCAACTACCGGCTTCACGCCGGACAACGAGAGTGAGTTCATGCAGAAGTATTTGGCGGGAGAGTTGACGTCCGTGTTGGAGTGATGGAGTTGTGGAGTTTTGGATTGATGGATTGATGGATTGTTGGATTGTTGGATTGATGGATTGTTGGATTGATGGATTGATGGAGTGTTGGAGTGTTGAAGTGGTGAAGCGATTGGAGTGATGCGGGCTAATGAGGAGTGTGGTTGTGCTTGCAGGTTTTTGAGAGTCGCCCCGGCGCTGTCATTCTGCAAGAGTCTGCTCTCGTGCTGGGATGAGAACCGAGAACTAGAGAAGTTCCTTACAGGATGACATTTCACATCAAGCTGTCATTCTGTAAGAAACTTCAGGATGACGTTTCACATCAAGCTGTCATTCTGTAAGAAACTTCCCTCGTGCTCGGAAGAATGTTAGTTTTGAGATCTGTGCCGAGCGCGAGGGAAGGTTCTTTGCAGAATGACAATGAATAAAGGTCGCCTCGTTTCATGGCTCGATTTGATAGGAGAGAACTTCTTCCACTTCTTCATTGAGCCGGTCGGCGTTTTGATTGATCAATTATAATTCGTGTTGATCATAAGTTGAGCGACCTTGCGCGACGAGAGGAGACCGCCATGCTTGCTCCTCTTGCCAGTCTTTCATTTCGAGAGCAAGCTCGGTCAAATCGGCCTCGCCGTAGCCTTTTTGATATTGCCGCCGGATTTCCATCTCTTCGTTCAAGCGAACATAAAACAAAACGGCGCGGCGAACGAACTCGGCGAGGCCAGGCTTCTGCGCTTCGACATTCACTTGCAAGGTTTGGGCAAGATCGCTATCGAGCTTGATTTGCAGCATTTCAGCAGTAGCCATACAGCACTCCAGCATACTTGGTTTGCGCTTGTTTGGAACTGTGTCGCCAATTAACAAGATTTTCATTTGGATGCAAGCGGTAAAATGTTGGGGTGATGGAGCATTGGATTTTTGGAGTGATGTCGCGGTGGATTGATGGAAAGCCAGCGGCCCTGATTCCAGCAATCCAATAATCCAATAATCCAATAATCCAAGAATCCAAGAATCCAAGAATCCAAGAATCCAAGAATCCAAAACTCCAATACTCCAAAGGAGTCAGACATGCCCTACGACGAACCCGATGCCACCGATCCCAACATGCTCGTGGGTGTGGAATTGCCCGGCACGGAAGAGAGCACGCGCGACATGGCGTATGTGTTCGCGGAAGAGTTCGCGCGCCTGGGTTTTGAGAAGCGCAGATTGATGAGCCTGTTCAAAACGCCTTTTTATGCCGGCGCGCACCGCGCGTATTTGGAATTGGGAGAAGCGGAAATTGAAAAGATCGCCGACGAGTGCCTGGCGATTTGGGGACGGGTGAAGTTCGTTGACGCAGATACAAACTTGCATAGTGCATAGAGCATGGCGCAGGGCGCACATAACTCGCGATGAAGTGCGCCATGCTCTTTGCACCATGCCCCTTGCCAACTAAAGGAGACCGTCATGCCGCAAGTCTACAACTGGCAGCTCAACCGCGAGATGGAGTATCCCTATCAAGCGGCGTTTCCGCAACGACAATTCGCGTTCGTGTTCAACACCAATCGCTGCCTTGCCTGCCAAACCTGCACGATGGCTTGCAAGTCCACGTGGACGTTCAACAAAGGCCAGGAGCATATGTGGTGGGCCAATGTTGAAACCAAACCGTATGGCGGCTATCCGCAGCATTGGGACGCAAAGATTCTCAAGCTGCTCGAAGACGCAAATCCCGGCGGGCAAGTTTGGAACAAGCAAAACGGCGCAGCCAGGTTCGAGGGCATGACGATCTTCGAGGCGGGCAAGAAAAAACTCGCGCCGGAAAGCGCGCGTGTGCTCGGCTATTTGCCGGAGGATCACGAGTGGAATTCGCCGAACATTTACGAAGACAATCCCAAAGGCATCAAAGGCGAGAAGTATAAGCTCGACACCGAAGGCGCGGAGTTGCCCGTGCATAAAACGTGGTTCTTTTATCTCGCGCGCATTTGCAATCATTGCACGTATCCCGCGTGTCTCGCCGCGTGCCCGCGCAAAGCGATTTACAAACGTCCCGAAGACGGCATCGTGCTGCTCGATCAAGAACAATGTCGCGGCTATCGCAAATGCGTGGAAGCGTGCCCTTATAAGAAGTCGATGTATCGCGGCAACACACGCATTAGCGAGAAGTGCATCGCGTGTTATCCGCGCGTGGAAGGCACGGATCCGGAATCGAACGGGCGCCCGATGGAGACGCGCTGCATGGCTGCGTGCATCGGGCAGATGCGTTTGCAAGGTTTGGTGCAAATGAACAATGACGGCACGTGGAAGGAAGACCGCTACAATCCGATTTATTATCTTGTGCATGTCGCGAAAGTTGCGCTGCCGTTGTATCCGCAACTCGGCACCGCGCCGAACGGCTATTACATTCCGCCGCGTTGGGTGCCGCGCCCGTACTTGCGCCAAATGTTCGGGCCTGGCGTGGATCAAGCGGTCGAGCGCTACATGCATCCCGACCGCGAGTTGCTCGCGGTGTTGCAGCTTTATCGCCGCTCGAACATCATCATCTATCGCTATAAGTTGGAAGAGGGCAAGAAGATTTACGAAGGCACGCTGCGCGGCCAGCCCGTGAGCATTTACAACGACACCGTGATCGCTTACGATAAATTTGACAAAGAAATTTTTCGCACGACCATTGACGAGCCGGTGTTCGAGAGGCCGGCGCTGCACGCGAATTCAATCTAAAATTTGGAGTGGTGGATTTATGGAGTCGTGGATTTATGGAGTGGTGGATTGTTGGGGTGATATTGCCCCCAACAATCCAACAATCCATCAATCCATCAATCCACCGATCCACCGATCCACCAATCCACCAATCCAATAATCCAGAGGGATTGCCATGCACGAACTCGATCTCGCCCTTTGCCGCAGCGCAATGTATGAAGCTCTCGCGCTCGGCTTTCGTCCGCCCACACGCACGACTATCGCGCGCTTGCTTGATGAAGAACAAAACGCAGCTTTGTGCGAAATCGCCGCGATCCTTGATGCGCAAACGCGCGACGCCAAGCTCGGCAATCTCGCGCCACAAGTCGGGCATTTGTGGCAAATGTCCGAGTCAAAAAATCTCGAAGCGTTGGCGGCATCTTATCTTCGTCTCTTCGGCCACACGGCGCACGGGCATGTGCCTTTGCACGAAACCGAATACGGCGAAGACACGATGTTTCAACAGCCGCAGCAGTTGGGCGATATTGCGGGTTTCTTCAATGCGTTTGGTTTGAAATTAAATTCCGCGCAGCACGAGCGCGGTGATCACATCAGTTGCGAGTGCGAGTTCATGGCTTTTCTTTCGCGCAAGGAAGCGTATGCATTGCAGCAGAACGACGCGGACATGCTCGAAGCCGTGCGCCGAGGGCAAAAGCTTTTTCTGCGCGATCATTTGGGTCGCTTCGTTCCGGCTTTGTGCAATCTTCTGCGGCGCGAAGAGGCGCGCGGCTTTTACGCTGCATTTGCGAATCTCTGCTATTCGTTCGTGGCCGGCGAGTGCGCGCGCCATCAAGTGCAAATGGGGCCGGAGCAGCTTCGCCTGCGGCCGGCGGAACAAAACGAAGACAACTTCACGTGCGGGACAGGCGAAGAGGTGATTCAGATTTTGCGGCCTTCAGCGAGGGCAGTGGAGCAGTAGGCTGAGGGCATGGTGCGTGGGGCATGGAGCATGGAGCATGGCGAATCCATGCCCCATGCCCCATGCTCCATGCTTCTCATTTAACCCATACACACTTATGCAACCCTATCGCATCGACTATCAGCCGCAACTCGTCGAAGAGGCCGTGCTGCTCGCGATGCGCGGGCACGAAGACGAAGGCTTGTTCCGTTGGGAGCGCGATCAAATCTACGAGCGCTTTGAAGCGGAAGAGCGCGAGGCCGCGTTTCAACAGGTGCATCGCAGTTGGTTTGAGATTTTGAAATTGCAGCAGCCGCTGCTCGAATGTTTTGAAACGTGGCCGATTTTGCGCGAAGCAAGCTCGCGCTGCATGGTCATGAAAGCGCGCGCGCCCAAAGAAGCCGGCGCGGAACTATATCGCGACTCCGCGCACGCGAACGCGGAGCAAATCATTCTCATTCAAATCACGCCCGCGCTCTTGACTCAACCCTCCGCTTGCCTCGCCTTTCTGCGCCATGAGTTGCTGCACGTGGTTGACATGCTCGACCCGCACTTCGCATACGCTCCGGATTTGCCCAAGTCGAATGCCGGTCCGGCGCACGACCAGCTTCTGCAAAACCGTTACGCGGTGCTGTGGGACATCATCATTGACGGCCGGTTGCACCAGCGCGGCTGGCTTCCTCTTTCGGTGCGCGAAAAACACTTCGCCAATTTCAGGCGCGCGTTTCAAGGTGAGGAGAAAAGTTTAGCGCAAAAGTTCTCGGACTTTTTCGATCGCAACTCGCACACGCACCACGAACTGCTCGCGTTCGCGCAGCATCCGGAGCAATGGTTGCAGCCGGATCGCGCCATGAGTTCTTCCCCCTCGCGTTGCGGCCTTTGCCATTTTCCCACCGTTGAATTGCTCGCTCCTCTCGAGCTGCGCGCCGAAGTGCGGCGCGAAATTCAAACACACTTTCCGGATTGGCGCGCAGCCGCGCCGATTTGCCGGCAGTGCGCGGATTTGTATGAAAGCCGCGTCAATATTGCTTGAAGCAACAACGCATCAGAGCATGGGAGACAGAAAAAAGATTTTGGTTTCTCTGTTTTCGCATACTAATATATTGAGCGTTCTTCTGCCAGAAGAGGTCGAATTTTATGCTGACCGTGAAAGATCTTGCGCCTTATGATATTAGTCTTGAAAATGATAGTTGTCGCGCGGTGCAGAATTTGGGATTTTATCACCATTCTGGCCTTCACGGCCTCGATATGCGATCTTCCCTTGCGCGCGATACTGCTCGAATCTGCGCATGCGCGCAGGGCAACGGGTTCTCTTGCTTCCACCACATCACAGCATCAATGCGCCTGCGAATTAAGCGGCGTGGAATGCCGCTGTCAGAGTGACTGTTGCAGAGAAGCAAGCGCGAATAAAGTTGCGTTCTGCCAACAACTCGGCGCGCTTGCGAGTCCTGCAGCGTCGAGTGTTCTTCCGGTTGCGCCGATGCGCGATTATCTCCAGAGAAACCACTCCGTCCCCATTTTTTTTGATGTGCTTATGGTTTTGACGCTTGTGCGACAACAGTCGCCCTCGTCTTGGTTTGCGCCTCCAGATTCGCCGCCGCCGCGCTTGCTCTCCGGCATTTGCTGATCTTCTGAACTCAAAATCAAACCTGCGAAAGCCGCATGCGCGTGCCGAATCTGATGAGGCGATGCGCCGCGAAAGAGGTGCGCCTTTTTGTGCACACGGCTTTCCGCAATAGCCAAGCAGAACCTCCATTGCCGGAGAATAAAAGATGTCAACTATACGTTTTCGTCGAGTGCTATTTCTTGTTTCCATTTCGTTGGCTGCGCTGACCGGATTCGCTCAAGAGGCGAATCAGATTCGCGGCCGCGTGGTCGATCACCGCACCCAGGAAGGCATTCCTCACGCCAATGTGTTGATACAAGGCACGCTGCGCGGCGCCGCCACGAATGAGAATGGCTATTTCATCATTTCGAACGCGCCTGCGAAAGAGGTGATTGTGCTGGTGATCAAGCACATGGGATATACCGAAGCCAGCAAAACCCTCAAGCGCGCGCAGGCGGGCTGGGAGAATGTTGAGGTTGCGCTTGCGCAGACTACGCTGCGCGTCGTGAATGAAGTCGTTGTGATGGCCGAACGCAACAACGAGGCTTATTTGCAGAATGCGCTGCGCAGCAATCCTGACGGCGGCGGAAGAATCCTGCGTGATCTCCCGGGCTTGCAAGCCGTGGCGCGCGCCTTTGTCGCCTTTGATCCCGTCATTCGCGGAATGAAGGAAGAACAAATCAACGTGACTATCGACGGCATTAAAGTTGAGCCGGCGTGTCATGGCCGCATGGACCCGGCAACGGCGTATGTGGATTTGTCGGAGTTGGAGGCGATGACCATCACCAAAGGCCCATTCGAAGTTGCGGGCCTTGGAGCGGGCCTCGGCGGCAACATCGACTTTGCCAAGCTGCGCCCGGTGTATCAAGATCAAAGTGCGCTTCGCCTCACCGGCGTGGCAGGCGTGAGTTACAATAGCGTGACCGAAGGCGATAAAGAACACCTGCGACTTGGCATGAGCACGACGCGCTTGGGCGCGCAAGTGCAATTCAGCCGGCACGCCGGCGACAACTACCAATCCTCGCGCAGCGAAGTGCCTTTCTCCGCGTTTGACAATCGTCACCTCGATGCCATGTTGGGAATTCGCCTCGCTAAGAATCATGAGCTGCGGCTGGCGCATTATCGCAGCGACGGCAAAGATACCGGTTATCCGGCGCTGCCGATGGACACCCGCGATCACAAAGCGCGGCTGTATGGATTCGATTACATCGCCAGCAACGGGCCGCTGGGCGTGGCGAAAGTTTATCTCAAAGTCTATCACAATAACATTTCACATTTGATGGATAATTTGAACCGGCCCGCGGCAATGATGCGCGAGATGACGGTGCTGGGCGAAACTGAAACCACCGGCGGAGATGTTGCGGCGGAATGGCGGTTTGACCAAAGCAACTTTAAAGTTGGACTCAATGCCTGGCGGGTTTTTGCCGCGGCGCGGCGTGACATGCTCACTAAATCAACCGGCATGCGCATGTCAAGCTTAATGTGGCCTGACGTCACGATGAACAGTGCGGCGGCATTTGCGGAATTGGGCCATAATATCAACGCGGCGTGGCGCATCGCCGCGGGCACGCGCGTGGCAAAGGTCGAAGCGCGAGCGGAGACGCTGCCGCCGCAGTTTCTCGCGTTTCACCAACTCTCCAACGCTGACATGGCGGAAACCAACGTTGATGCCAATGTTCGGCTCAGTTATCATGCGAAACCGCATTGGACGATGACGTTGTCGCTTGGCCGCGGCGTTCGCCCCGCCAATCACAAGGAGAGATATGGCTGGTATACCATCAACCAATTCGATTCGTACGATTATCTCGGCGATCCGCGGCTGAAAGCTGAAAAGAATGTTGCCCTTGATCTTGCGCTGCAGTATCAGGCCGAAAAAATTCAACTACGCCTGCAGCCGTACTACAACCGTTTGCAGGATTACATCACCGGTGAAGTGCGGGAAGGTTTGTCTCCGCAGAGCATGGACGCACGCGGCGTGAAAGTCTATACCAATCTCGGCAGCGCCCGCATTTCCGGTGTCGATGTGGATTTGAGTTGGCAACTGCCGGCGCATTTGACGTGGTTCAGCAATCTTTCGTTTGCTGAAGGCCGCGATCTCGAACGCGACGTTCCGCTGCCCGAGATTCCGCCGCTCTCGACTCTGACCGGCTTGCGTTATGTGTATCCCGGAAATTTGTTCTGGCTGCAATGCGAAACCCGCGCGGCGCGGCGCCAGGACAAGGTGTCGTCCGTTGCCGGCGAGAATGAAACCCCGGGCTTCGCGGTTTACCATCTGCGCGGCGGCGTTCGCCTCGGCAATTCGTTGCAGTTGCAATCCGGCATTGAGAATTTGACGGACGTGTTTTATCATGAGCATCTCGATCGCAACGATATTCCGCAGCCGGGGCGGAATTTTTATGTGAAGACGGTGCTGCACTTTTGAGCAAGACACCTGTGATTGCTGCCAGTCCGAAAGCGCTGGGGACGCAATGCCGTTTCCCTAAGTAGCCTCACCACCTTGTGGGGTGCTGTAACGTGTGCAGAATCATCGGCCCACAAGGGGCCGGGACTACAAAAATCGCTTAAGGAAACGGCATTGGCTGCGGACTGACAGCACACAGATGTTGCAGATTTCAGCTTCGCGGAAGTGGCATCAAAAATTCCTTTGCAATTCAAACCCGACGGAGTACCCTCAAAATGTCTCAATCGCCTGTTATTCTCACGATTGTTGGATATTCCGGCGCCGGCAAAACCACGCTGATAGAAAAATTAATTCCGGCGTTGCGCAAACGCGGTTTTCGCGTCGCCGTGATCAAGCACACGAGCCATCATCACGAGTTTGACAAGCCCGGCAAAGACAGTCACCGTCTGCGGCAAGCGGGCGCGGAAGCCGTGATTGTGTCATCGCCGAAAATGGTGGCGATGTTTCGCGAAGTCGAACACGAATGGCCGATTGCGCGCCTGTTGCGTCACTTGCCGCGCCAGCTCGATTTGGTGATTGCGGAGGGATTTCGTGGCTCGGAGTATCCATGCCTCGAAGTTTATCGTCGCGGCTTCAGTCCGGATTTGAAATGCCGCGGCCATCGCAAGCTCTTGGCCGTTGTGGGTGATGAGCCCGGCGCTCTCAGCGTACCGCGGTTTCAGCGCGATGCGGTGCGCGAAATTGTGGAGTTCTTGATGGAGAGCTTATTGTGGCAGGCAAAGCGCCCTGCCATGCGGCGGCAATCTTTTTTGAAATAAAGAAAATCGCCGGGGCAGACAAGGTCTTTCCGGTATGACAATTCCCAAGGTTTTGATCAACAACTGTACAAACGCACTCAAGAAACTAGCGGAGAAAACTCATGAAAGTCACGGAAGCGTTGCTGGGAGAGCACGCCGTCTTCTATGCGCAATTCGGGTATTTGGAAAAAAATATTCCATCCGCCCAGGATTTGACGCTGGTGAAAAGTCAGGGCGCCATGCTGACGGCAGCGCTGGCCTCGCACGCACATTTGGAAGACGAGCTGCTTTTCATTGCGCTCGAGGCGCACCTCGATCCCCAATGCGGACCATTGGCGGTGATGCGGATGGAGCACAATGAAATTGAAGGCAGCCTGCAACGCTTGCAAGCAGTGCAGGATTTGACGGAAGCGAAGAACTTGTTGCTGCACGCCGTGCAAACCGCACGCGCGCATTTTGCTAAAGAAGAACAAGTGTTGTTTCCGATGGCCAAGCAAATGTTGGCAGCCAACAAACTGGAGCTGCTCGCTGCGCAATGGGCAGAATTACGGCGAGTGAGTATCTAAGCGCGGCGCGTTTATAAAAAGCTTTGCCATGCAAATCACCGGCGCCTTTTTGCGGAAGCGTCGTGTGGTCCGCAATGTTGCAGCAAATGCTCGAGGCACGCACGCTGAAGCGGACGAAACATGAAGGGGCCGCGTGAGAAGTCAAGATTGGAAAAACCGAATCATGCGGAACGCAAAGCGCGCGCATGATTCGGTGGGCATTGAGGCAATGGTGTCCCGGCGCAACGTCAATGCTCAGTGGCCGCCGCCGTCTTCGGGAACCTTGCAGCAGGCATCGAGCGCGTCATAGGCGGCAGCGTCACGCTTGGTGTCGTTGGCATCGTAGCCTGCGGCTGCAATGGCTTTTTCCAAATCGGCCAACTGCAATTGTTCCGCAGCAAAACTCACTGCCACAGTCTTCGCCGCTAAGGTCACCTTTGCGCTTTTCACACCCGCAAGACCCTGCAAGGCCTTTTCGACTTTCGAAGCGCACGAGTTGCATTGGACGGTTGGCACTTTGATAACAGTCTCACCCGCGCTTGCGAGCGAAGTTTGCGCCGCGCTTCCGTTGCTGTTCGCACTTTCTTTTGAAGATTGCTCGCAACCGGAAAATACGAAGCTGAGCAGTGCAGCGAATAGGGCAAATCTTTTCATGGAACCTCCATGGTTAGAATGTTAATAGAATCATTTGGTTTGAATTCTCATTCCTGTGGCAAGAACAAACTCATCGCGCCATGCAATTCCACCTCATCAACGTGCGCCGCAAAATCTCCGCCGGCAGTTTTGACGTGCAGATGCATGTTGCTGCCGCGATGTGTGAAAATGCCTTGATGCTGATCAGAATAGAATCCCAATAGATTCACCGCTTGATGCTCCAACCTGCCGTGCAAGCCCGAAGCCTTGTGCCTCTCGTGCGTGTGTAGGGTATCGCCCTCCGCCCAATCAATCACATGCCAATCAACCCGCGGCGCCGCGCCCACGATTAAAAACGGAAACGGCTCGGAGACATTGAGGCCTCTCGCCTTGGCCGCCTTCACCACAAAAGCTTCAAGCGCGTTCGCATCCTGCAACTCTTCGTTGATCTCAATCTCCCGCCAATTGTTGATTTGCGCATAAACCAACAAAGCCGCTTTGTGCTCAAAGTCGCGCGCGATCGTCACCGCGCCGTCTTTTACTGCAGAGATGAGAGGTTGGCTGTCGTAAATCAAAACCTCGCCCTTGAGATTTTCCACTGCGCCGAGCGCGTAGAGATGCGGCAGGCTCTGCAGCGTATCGAGCGCGATAGTTGCGCGGAGATCGCCTTCGTGCATCATCGTGTGCAGCGCGCCGCGATGATGAACTTCAAAGTGCGACGGCGAGGTTTGACAACAAACGCAAAGCAACGCGGCAAACAACAATGGAAAAATTTTCATCGGCACAATCCGATTTGACATTCAATTCGCAGCGCAGCGAGGAATCTTTTTCTGCCCAATGTTTCTGCGGCCCGGATTCCTCGTCGCTTCGCTCCTCGGAATGACAAAGACGGTTTTGGAATAGGCCGTTAGGCGCTTAGCCGTCAGTACTGTCCCTCAATCGCGCCTCCTCGTTCATCCTTCCTTCATCCAACTCGCCATCTTCAGCGTTCCCTTCTTCAATGCGTGCTCTTTCATGTAACTGACTACTGCGGATTTTCAGACAAGCTGAAAACCGTTCCGCTTTTGCGGAGCTCCAACGGATAGATTAAGACCAAAGGATAAAGCTTTTGTCTTTTCATCCGTTGGAAACAAAAGTTAGGATTTTATTCTAACTTTGATTTCCTAATCCGCCTAATCCTCAATGTGCCTTTACCGCCTCCAGCGCTTCGGCAAAATTCATGATGCGCCCGCCGTGCTGTGCTTGGAAAATCGCCGCGGCCTCGCGTGAGCTGAAAGCCACAAGGCTCGGGTCGCAGCGGTGCCAATCCATCGCGTAGACGCCGCCCGTCTCGTTACGCATCATTCGTTGGGGATCACAATGGTGCACGTCGCTGCCTTCGAGGTAAAAAGCTTGAGCAGCTTCGATCGTTTTGCCGGTCGCATAGTCGGTGGCATAAGCGGAAACAACCTTGTCCGGATTATGAACTTGCAAATGCAGACCGCAGGTCGGACAGCAGGTTTTGATCTTACCGCCATCCGACAGCGCTACGGTATAGCGCATGCCTTCATGAATCTCTTCAGCGCACAGTTTGCATTTCCCATCCGTTGATCGTATACCGGGGTAAAAAAAGAAGATCAACGAACCAACGGCAAGCAAACCCACGATCAAGAACAGAGAGTTTCTTTTTGTCATAGTTTTCCTCGCTCACAGGCCTTTTAATCATTATGAATTCTCAAGCCAGCTTCGCCTCTTTACGCACGTGAAAATACCAGCGCCAGACTTCGTAGATGGCGGGATAGACCACCAGTTCCATGATGAATGAAGTAAAGATGCCGCCAATCATCGGCGCGGCGATGCGTTTCATCACGTCCGCGCCGGCGCCGGTGGACCACATAATCGGCACGAGGCCCATGAACATCACCGCGACGGTCATGAATTTCGGCCGCAGCCGTTTGACCGCGCCATGCACGATCGCCTCGCGCAAATCATCTTTCGTGCGCATCAAACCTTTGGCGCGCCGCTCTTCATAAGCCAGATCGAGATAGAGCAACATGAACACGCCGGTCTCCGCGTCCACGCCCATCAGTGCAATGAGTCCGACCCAGACGGCGATGCTGGTATTATAACCCAGAAAATGGAGAAACCAAATCGCGCCGACGGCGGAGAAAGGTACTGCCAGAAAGATGATGAATGTCTTGGCCACCGAGCGGGTGTTGAAGTACAGCAGCAGGAAGATGATGAAGATCGTGATCGGCACGACAACGGCTAAGCGTTCCGCCACGCGCTGCATGAATTCGTATTGGCCGCTCCAGACCAACGTATAGCCTGCAGGAAGTTGCGCATTTTCTCTCACCGCCTTTTTCGCGTCTTCCACGTAACTGCCAACATCGCGTCCCGAAACATCCACATAGACATAACCGCTCAAACGGCCATTCTCATCCCGAATCATGCCGGGGCCATAAGCCAGCTTGATGTCCGCAAGCTGGGCGAGAGGAATTTGCGCGCCGTTGCCCATCACCGGAACCAAAACGCGGCCGAGCTTGTCGACTGAGCTGCGATAGTCGCGCAGATAGCGCACGTTGACCGGATAGCGCTCTCGGCCCTCAACCGTGGTGGTGATATTTTCGCCGCCCACTGCGGACATGATCGCCATCTGCGCTTGGCCAATCGTCAAGCCATACCGCGCCAGTTCTTCGCGCTTCAGATCGAAGTCCAGAAAATAGCCGCCGGCGGTGCGCTCGGCAAAGACGCTGGTGGTGCCTGGCACATCTTTGAGCACCATCTCGAGGTGCTCGCCCAGTTCTTGAATCTTGCTCAAATCCGGGCCGAGGATTTTAATGCCGACTGGCGTTCGCACGCCGGTCGTGAGCATGTCCACACGCGCTTTGATCGGCATCGTCCAGGCATTGACGACACCGGGGAATTGCATGGCGTCGTTCAATCCACCGGGCCCGTAGATCAATTCCTGTGTGGTCTTGTGATCGGGCCAGGCGCGGCGCAAAATGCTTTGCAACCACTCCGGGGCCCAGTTCGAATACCAGCGTGGCTGTTTCGGCCATTGCTCATGAGGCTTGAGGATGATGGTTGTTTCCATCATTGAGAAGGGTGCAGGATCCGTTGCGGTTTCGGCGCGTCCGGCTTTGCCGAAGACACGCTCCACTTCGGGAAAAGATTTGAGAACCTTGTCCTGCACCTGCAGGAGCTTTCCAGCCTCGGTGACGGAGATGCCGGGCATTGTCGTCGGCATGTAGAGCAGCACGCCTTCATCGAGCGGCGGCATGAACTCCGAGCCGAGTTGGAAAAACACTGGAACCGTCAGCGCGACCACGAGCACGGCGCCGATGATCGTCGCCCATTGATGCCGCAGCACGAATTCCACGACGGGCTGATAGATGCGCATCAACGGGCGGCTGATGGGATGATTTTCTTCGCTGTGAATTTTGCCGACGAGAACGGCGTTGGCGACGCGGCTCAGCCAACGCGGGCGGAAATCGAAATTCTTCATGTGCGTGAAGAGCAATCGAATCGCCGGATCGAGCGTGATCGCGAGCACTGCGGCAATGATCATCGAAAAATTTTTCGTAAATGCCAGCGGTTTGAAGAGACGCCCTTCTTGCGCTTCCAGCGCGAAAATCGGGATGAACGAGACTGCGATGACCAGCAGCGCGAAGAAGCTCGGCCCGCCGACTTCCTTGACGGCACTGATCACAACGTTTTTAAAATCTCCAGGCCGCCCTTCCGCCTCCCAGTGCTCGAGCTTTTTATGCGTCTGCTCGACCACGACGATGGCCGCGTCCACCATCGCGCCGATGGCAATGGCGATGCCGCCCAACGACATGATGTTGGCCGTGATGTTCATTCCGTACATGGGAATGAACGAAATGATGATGGCAATGGGAATGGTGATAACGGGAATGATAGCGCTGGGAATGTGCCAGAGGAAAATAAGGATCACCAGGCTCACAATGATCATTTCTTCAATGAGCGTGCTTTTCAGTGTTTCAATCGAGTGTTCGATCAGCTCCGCGCGATCATACGTCGTCACAATTTTCACGCCTGCCGGCAAGCTTGGCTCGATCTCAGTGAGCCGGGCGCGCACTCTGTCGATGACCTTAAGCGCATTCTCGCCATAGCGCATGATGACGACGGCACCGACGGTCTCGCCGATGCCATCCAGTTCGCCAATGCCGCGGCGCAGATCCGGTCCGAGCACGACGTTGCCGAGATGTTTGACTAAAATCGGTGTGCCGGTTTCCATGTTGTTGGCGACCACGAGATTCTCAATATCAGCCACCGAGCGAATGTAGCCGCGACCGCGCACCATGTATTCACGGCCGGAGAACTCGACCAAGCGCCCGCCCACGTCGTTGTTGCCTTCTCTGATCACGCGAATGACGTCGTCAATCGGAATCTTGTACGCGAGCAGCGCGTTGGGATCGAGATTGACTTGATATTGCCGGACGAACCCGCCGATGGGCGCAACTTCCGCGACGCCGGGAATGGATTGCAGCTCGTAGCGCAAATGCCAGTCTTGAATCGAGCGCAACTGCGCGAGATTATGTTTGCCGGTGGTATCAACCAGCGCGTATTGAAAGACCCAACCAATGGCGGTTTCGTCACGAGCCAATTCCACTTGCACGCCTGCCGGAAGTCGCGGCAAAATGTTGCTCAGGTATTCCAGCGTCCGTGATCGCGCCCAATAAATGTCAGTGCCGTCCTCGAAGATGATGTACACGTAGGAGAAGCCGAAATCCGAAAAGCCGCGAATGTCTTTCACGCGCGGCACCCCGAGCATCGAGGTAATGATCGGATAGGTGACTTGATCTTCCATGATGTCCGGGCTGCGATCCCAGCGCGAGAAGATGATCACTTGCGTGTCCGAAAGATCAGGAAGCGCATCCAGCGTGATGTTATTCATCGAGTAGAGGCCGGCAAAGACCGCCATGCCGATGAAGAGAAACACGATGAACTTGTTGTGCGCGCAATATTCGATTATTTTGTTGATCATTTGTTTTGCTCCGGCGCAATCTCACAAAACAGTTGAAGACAGAAAGATGGAAGACAGAAAAATATTTGAGGTTTTCTTCATTACTCCATGTGAGTATTGCTTTGATGATATCGAACTCCATGTTGCTGTCTTACGTTTTTCTGTCTTCGCTTTTGTTCAAATCAAATAAACATGGTGATGATATTCACTGTTTCTCAATCAGGTTCATCCCACATTTCGGGCACTTTCCAGGGGCATCCATGATCACTTCGGGATGCATCGAACAGGTGTATTTTTTTCCGGCTGTTTGTTTGACCTCTCCCATTTCGTGCGTCTCGTGACCGGAATGTTCGCTCGATTGGTTTGGCTTTGACATCTGATGACCCGAATGATCGGGTTGGTCGCTTTGTTCGTTCGTTTCATTCGGCTGTTCGCCGCCATGCGCGCCATGGCCCATTCCTGCCATCCCGCTCGCCGCCGACTTGAGACGGCTTTCCGAATCAATAAGAAAATTTCCGGAGGTCACAACTTTTTCACCTTCGGTCAGGCCGCTCAGAACGATGAAACGGTCACTGACTTTCGCGCCGAGTTCTACCTGGCGCGGCTCGAAGTATCCTCCTTCATGCGCAACAAAAACGACCTTCTCCGCGCCCGCATCCAACACCGCCTCTTCAGGTACCGTCAATTGCTTGCCGAATCCGCTCTGCAACTCCACGTTGGCGTACATTTGCGGCTTGAGCTTCTCGCCAGGATTGGGCAATTCGACACGCACTTTCACCGTGCGCGTGTCCGCCGTGAGGTACGGATAGATGTAAGTGACGCGGCCCTTGAAGACCTCGCCTGGATAGTACGTGAGGGTGATGGTTGCTTCCTGCCCGACTTTGATGTTCGGAAGCTCATATTCATAAACATCCGCCAGAATCCAGACAGTGGAAAGATCGGCGATCTGATAGAGGTTCATGCCTGGCATGACCTTCAAACCTCGCAGCGCCATCTTCTCGATGACGTAGCCGCGAATGGGCGAATAGATGGTCAGCGTCTTCTTGATCTTTCCACTCTGCGCAAGCTCCTCGATTTCTTTTTCAGTAATGTCCCAGAGCGCAAGCCGCCGCTTCGCCGATTCGAGCAGAGTGTTGGCGCCTGCAGCCGCTTCAGCCGAGGCAGACATCATCATGGACTTCTGAGTCTTGATGGCGAGCAGATATTCTTCCTGCGTTGACACCAACTCCGGACTATAAATGGAAAAAAGCGGCTGGCCTTTTTCGACGCGCTTGCCGGTGTAATCGACGAAAAGCTCTTCAATGTAGCCTTCGAATTTGGTGGTCACATACGCCTGCTTCGGTTCGGCATAAGCGACTTGCCCGACGGCGCGAATTTTCTTTTGGGCATCTTGATACTCGACAAAGCCGGTTTGCACGCCAATCAATTGCTGTTTTTCCGGACTAATTTTCACCGCGCCTGGGATTGCGCTGCCATCTGAAGTTGACCCTTGCCCATCTTCATACACCGGCACGAGATCCATGCCGCAGTCCGGCGCCGTGCCTGGTTTGTCCGACTTGTATGCCGGATGCATCGGATCGACGTAATAGAGAATTTTTCTTTCGCCCGACTTGCTTTCTTCATCAGCATGAACCGGAACAAAATCCATCCCGTCCGGCGCTTTCTTCGGCGTCGGTGAAGTGTTCTGCGGATTCATCGGGTCACGATAGTAGAGAATCTTGCGCTCTGTTGTCGCACCACTTTCCTGCGCAGGCCGAAAGAAAAACCAACCGGCGGCCAAGCCGAGGGCGATGCTGATTAGAATAGTAATAATAGTTTTTTTCATGACCTGTGCTCCTCTAAAAAATTCTTTACGTAATGTGCGACTCTTTTGAGGCGTTATACTGTGACCAGGCCGTCGAGAT
>JBBILN010000095.1:0-23705 GCA_037444905.1 bacterium
TGCAGCAAATTCGCCGGCAAGCGCTCCTGCCGGTAGCCGTCGAAAAAGCTCAGCGCCGAGGCCATGGTGGGAATGGCGACGCCCAATTCGGTTGCTTTCATCACCACGCGGCGCCACGCAGACTGCGCCGCCATCACTTGCGCGCTGAAGAAAGAATCCATCAACAAGTTGGTGAGATGAGGATTGCGCTGAAATGCGTTGCGAATGTCCCCAAGAAAAACGGAGCGAATGATGCAGCCGCCGCGCCACATCAACGCGATGCCGCCGTAATTCAAATTCCATTTGTGCTCTTTGGCCGCGGCGCGCAACAGCATGTAGCCTTGCGCATAGGAGATAATCTTCGCGGCGTACATCGCCTCTTCAATGTCGTTGACAAACTTTTCCTTGTCGCCCTCAAATTTTGCAGCGGGGCCTTTGAGAATTTTCGCGGCTTGTACCCGTTCGTCTTTCATCGCCGAAAGCGCGCGCGCATAAACCGCTTCGCTGACCAGTGTAATCGGAATGCCCAAATCCATCGAGGAAATGACCGTCCACTTGCCGGTGCCCTTTTGTCCCGCCGCGTCGAGAATGAGATCGACCACGGCCGCGCCGTTCTCGTCGCGATAGCCCAAAATGTCGCGGGTGATTTCGATGAGATACGAGTCGAGCTTGCCCTGGTTGAAGCGCGCGAAGACGTGGTGCATGTCTTCGTTGCTCATGCCGAGGCCACGCTTCATCAAATCGTAGGCTTCGCAAATGAGCTGCATGTCGCCGTATTCGATGCCATTATGCACCATCTTCACGTAATGGCCCGCGCCGTTTTCGCCGACCCAATCACAGCACGGCTCGCCATTCACTTTCGCAGCGATGGCTTGAAAAATCGGCTTCACAAATTCCCAAGCTTTGGGGCTGCCGCCGGGCATGATCGAAGGTCCGTGGCGCGCGCCCTCTTCCCCGCCGGAAACGCCAGTGCCGATATAGAGCAGGCCTTTGCTCTCCACATATTGCGTGCGGCGAATAGTATCGTCATAATTAGAATTGCCGCCGTCGATGATGATGTCGCCCGCTTCGAGATGCGGGAGAAGCAACTCGATAAAATCATCCACAGCCTGGCCGGCTTTGACCATCAGCATCGCGCGGCGAGGCTTTTTCAAAGCGCCAATGAATTCTTCGATAGAATGCGCGCCGATCACTTTCGTGCCTTTGGCCGCGCCGTTGATGAACTCATCGACTTTGGAAGTCGTCCGGTTATAAACTGCCACGGTGAAGCCGTGATCGTTCATGTTCAAAACCAGGTTCTGGCCCATTACTGCCAAACCAATCAAGCCGATATCGGCTTTTTCATTCATACTGGGTATTCTCCTGAAAAGAGGTTCTATAAGAATCTGCTCACATGTTTTTTCAAAAGGATTGTCATGCTGGAAGCATCTCTTTCAATACAGGCGTCCTGCTTGATAACAAAAAAGATCGTTCCACAATGACATGAAAATTATTCAAAAATAGTTTTGCCTCAAATCGTTTTGCTATTTGAGAAATCGTCATTTCGATTTAAACCCCGCTATATGCCGAAAAGCCGCCATCCACCGGCACGACGATGCCGGTGACGAACTCCGACGCCGGTGAGAGCAGCCAGAATACGGCGCCGAACAGATCTTCCGGTTTTCCAAATCGTCCCATTGGCGTATGTTCGATGATCTTTTTCCCGCGCGCCGTTAAGGCGCCGGTTTCTTTATCGGTGAGCAAAAAACGGTTCTGCTCAGTCAAAAAAAATCCCGGGGCGATGGCATTGACGCGAATGTTTGGCGAATATTCCTGCGCCATGTGCACGGCGAGCCATTGCGTGAAATTGCTCACCGCGGCTTTGGCGGCGGAGTAGGCCGGAATTCGCGTCAATGGCCGGAAGGCGTTCATGGAGCTGACATTCAAAATCACGCCGAATTTTTGTTCGGCCATGTACTTGCCAAAAATCTGGCTCGGCAAAATGGTGCCGATTAAATTCAAATTGGTCACCCACTCCAGCGCCTCTTTCGACAATTGAAAAAAAGATTGCTCCGGATTGGTGGTGGCGCGCGGATTGTTGCCGCCGGCGGCATTGATCAAGCAATCGATCCGGCCGAACGCTTTGACCACTTCCGCCGCACACGTTTCGAGCGTATCCGGCTTGCAAACATCGCCATACACAATGATGGCGCGTCCAACGCTCGTATCGAGCCGGTGGATCAGCCGATCCGCCAAAGAAGGGTCACGATCCATGATCGCAACGCTCGCATGGCAGCCCACAAGAGCGCACGCCATTTCGCCGCCCAAGACGCCCGCGCCGCCGGTGATCACAATCGAGCGTCCCGAAAAATCATATAGACCTTTGAGCTCTTCCAGATTCATAGAGAGTCTTTATCGAAAGATCATCCAACAAAAATCAGCAAAAAATTTATAACAAAACCATTTGGGGCAAGACGATTAAAAAATTGTTTAGGCTTTTGCCGATGTGAAACAGCAATGGTTTTGACCTTAATAGCTTGGTCTTCATCATTTTTTCAAAAACGGCTCGAGGTGCCGGTGGAAATGGTGCTGCAAATTTTCGTAGTGCAAAACTTCGTGCCTTTCCAATGCTTGCTGTATGCGATCTTTGAAAACCGGCTGACCATTGCTGTCTTTGCGTGTGAGGACAGAGCCGAATGTCACATGCAACACCTGCCGCGTATTGGTGTCCTCGAAAAGGCTAAGAAAGCGTTCCACGGTACAGTTTTGTGCGGAGGGGACTTGTTCGAGTTTGGCTGAGACGTGATACGTCGCTTTATCCATCTCGTAGCGACTGCGCGCGAAATCGAGAATCTCGCCGAACAACTCCGGCTCTTTTCCTGCGAGGGTGCGCAAGGCTTCGAGATAGCTCGTGCCCGCGGTTTTCACATGCACGTGGCCGAGTCTTAAAGCGCCAATCGCGCGATAGACACTAAACTTGTCGCTGCCTGAATGAATGCTGATTTTGTATGGGCCGAGCGCTTCTGCGACCTTCACATGTTTAACATACTCTTTTTGGAATAAAGCAAGATCGCCCTTAAAGTCAATGCCTTTTTCGAAATCACCGACGAAGCGCGGGGCGAGACTCACAAGCTTGACGCCCAAGCGCTTCAGCTCATTGGCCACCAGAAAATGCTCGAACGGCGTGGTCGGAGAATCGGTTTCATCGACTGAAAGCTCGACTTCGTAGGGACGGCTGCGATATTTGCGCTCGAGATGGCGATAAAGCGTCGCGGCATGTGCGATGACGGCGCCGTATTTTACCAGCGCGCGGCGGATTTCATCGGCGCTGGGGCGAATCTCAAAATCTTCGGCGACACGAAGAGTTTTGCCCTCGTAGCGCGAACGCATTCCATCGACGGTATCAGCCAGAATATCCCACGGCAGCGAGTTGATGCGGTTGGACAACTCCTCGTCGGGAAGTTTGGCGGCTTCATTCACCACATAAGCGCTCGGATCTAGTGTGAAAAACGTGAAACCCGCTTGCATCATGCGATCAATGTGCTCCGGGGTTTTTACATGGTCCGCATCGGCGCCGAAGCCTCGCTGGTAATCTTCCTGAAAGACTGCCCACGTTGCGGCATCCATCACCTCATCGGCGGTGCGCTCGGTGCGCTCAAGCTCGCGGATGGATTGCTGCGCGAGAATGATGCGCCACGGCGTATCCGCGATGGCGCGCAGATGCGCGGGATTGGCCAAGCCGAGCCGGTCGCCGAGGCCGAAAGAATTTTCCAGGCCCAGCAAAACCGGCCGCGTAAAATCAAAAAGCTCGCGCAGCATTGCAGCGTTCTGATGATTGAGCGGACAACACTTGAGCGCCGGATAGACCTCAAGCTCCGCACCATCGAATCGGGCCAGCGCCACATGGGAATCTTTCGTCAGCGAAACGAACAGATATTTTTTCTCGCCCCGCCGGGCAATGAAAAAATAAGCGCGCTCAAATTGATGAATCGATTTTGGATAAATTCGAATAGACTCAGCTTTAGAAAGCTCGACCAGCAAAGGCTGATTGCCGCTTGTGGGAGCAGCTTTTAGCTTTTCGATAATTGGAATCAAACTCATAATCATGCAAGCTCCAAACTAACACATCTCATTGACGTCTTGAGTGCCCATCCCGCTCCGCCTTTCCTTGATTATTGGGAAAGCGGGCGGAGCGGCAACTCCAAGCAACTTATTATCGCCGGAGGCCAAAGCCAAAATATTCGTTCGCATTGTTGAAGCATATATCGGCAACCATATTCCCAACGAGCGCCTTGTCGTTGGGGATCAACCCTTTTTCCATGTCCTCACCAAGCATATTGCAAAGCAGGCGGCGGAAGTAATCGTGGCGCGGATACGAAAGAAAGCTGCGGGAATCGGTGAGCATGCCGATAAAACGGCTCAACAATCCCATGTTCGAAAGCGCTTCGAGCTGTTTCTGCATGCCGTCCAATTGATCGAGAAACCACCAGGCGCTGCCGTATTGCAATTTGCCGGCGACGCTGCCGTCTTGAAAATTGCCGATCATTGTCGCCATCAGCTCGTTGTCGCGCGGGTTGAGATTGTACAGGATGGTTTTCGGCAGGTTATTCCCATCGTCCAAACGATTCAGCAATTTTGCGAGGGGGCGGGCGATTTCAAAATCGCCGATTGAATCGAAGCCGGTGTCCGGCCCGAGGGTGCGAAACATGCGGCTATTGTTGTTGCGCATGGCGCCCATATGCAATTGCTGCGCCCACCCTTTTTCGTGATACATCAAGCCCAGCTCATAGAGCATCGCGGATTTGAATTTGACAATCTCGCCCGGCTCGATGGGCTTGCTCGCGAGAGCCTTCTTGAAAATGGATTTGATCTCGGCATCGGTATAATCTTCGGCGTAGGCGGTTTCGATGCCGTGATCGGACACGCGGCAACCTTGCGCGTGAAAAAAATCCCGCCGTTTTCTGAGCGCCGCGAGATAATCGGAAAAATTATTGATCTCAACATTGGCCGCCGCAGCCAGCTTGCTTACCCAATCCCGAAACACAGCGCCATTTT
This sequence comes from bacterium, assembly GCA_037444905.1. GTDB lineage: Bacteria > Zhuqueibacterota > Zhuqueibacteria > Zhuqueibacterales > Zhuqueibacteraceae > JABWAN01. The sequence goes on from JBBILN010000095.1 coordinate 5,014, forward strand.
CAACGGCCATGCCTTTATCGGGACGAAAGGCCGGCAGCACGCGAATGTTGAAGCCACTGTCGTGGCGAATCGTTTGGTGATACTCCAAACTGTCAATTGGATCATCCGTGGTGCAAACCAGCTTGACATTGAATTGCTGCAAAATGCCGCGAACCGAGAATTCATTCTGCGCCAGCTTGGCGTTGCAAATCTCCCAAATCTCTTTGGCCGTGTCCTTGTTCAAGAGTTTGTCGGAAATGCCGAACGGCCGCTTCAGCTCCATATGCGTCCAATGATAAAGCGGATTGCGCATGGTTTTCGGCACCGTCTCCGCCCACGCGAGAAATTTTTCCCAGTCGGAAGCGTCGCCAGTAATGCATCTCTCATTGATGCCATTCGTCCGCATTGCACGCCATTTGTAATGATCGCCGTAAAGCCAAATCTGCGTGAGATTGGCGAACTTTTTGTTTTCGGCAATCTCTCTCGGCGATAGATGGCAATGATAGTCGATAATCGGCTGCGCTTTGGCATAATCATGATAAAGCTCAATCGCGGCTTTATTGTAAAGCAGAAAATTCTCTGTGATGAAATTTTCCAAGTCCTCTCCTTGCTTTTGCAATCAATAACTTGTATGTTTCAGCATAAATTTATGGCAATTCTAACCAATCTGCAAGCAGGCCCAAATTATGACCACTCTTGAAAAATTAGAAGAGTTGATCTACCAAGGCTTCAAAGAAACCGACAAAAAAATTGATCGCCTAGCAAAACAAGTCGGCGATATCACCGATTCTTTGGGCCGGTTCGCGGAGAGCACGGTTTTTCCTGCGGTCATTCCTCTTTTTAAAAAGCGCGGCATTCAAATCAATCAGCTTTGGGGACGATTGCCTGCCGTGCAAAATGGTCGTGAAATGGAGCTCGACGTTGCCGGCATTGGGCCGGAGTGCGCGGTGGTTATCGAAGTCAAGCTGCGCTTGAAGCAGGATCACGTCGAAAAATTTCTGCAGTCGCTTCCCCAGGTTTTTGAATATTTCCCTTTGCTGCGCCGGCCCGTGCTCTATGGCGGCGTGGCGGCCATGAGCATCGACAAGGACGTTGACCGCTTTGCCTACAAGCAGGGCTTGTTCGTGCTGCGGCAAACCGGCGACAATCTCCACATCTGGAATGACAAAGCTTTCAAGCCGCGCTCATTTGATTCCGCAAAAAGCAACGGCGCGCACAAACGGCAAAAAGCCTGAAGTGGAATGGCGCTGAACCCCGTTATTCCCCGCCATCACAACTATCACTCGTCAACAAATCACTCCGCTATTTCAGCCGCTTCCAACTTCGGCACGAGCAGATGAATAATCAATAAAGCGGCCAAATAAGTCACGCCGGCAATGATGAAGATGGGCACATAGCTGCCGGTGGTTTGAAGAATCGCACCGACCAACAGGGAAATCAACATGCCGCCGATAGCGCCGCCCATGCCGCCGATGCCGACCACCGAGCCTACTGCTTGCTTGGGAAACATATCGGAAGTTGTCGTGAACAAATTTGCCGACCAACCCTGGTGCGCTGCCGCGGCGAGCGCCACCAGCGCCACGGCGAGCCAGAGATTGGTAACTTTCGCAGCAAACACGATGGGCACCACCGCCAGCGCACAGACCAGCATGGCGGTTTTTCGGGCGCGGTTAACGGCCCAGCCGCGTTTGATGAGTGACGATGACAACCAGCCGCCGCCGATACTGCCAATGTCGGCCACCAGATAGATGATCACAATCGGCAACCCGATTGAAGTCAGATTGAGTCCGTGATTACGGTGGAGAAAATCCGGAATCCAGAACAGGTAGAGCCACCATATCGGGTCGGTCATAAACTTGCCGATCGTGAATGCCCAGGTTTGGCGATGCGGAAATAATTTGGCCCACGGAATCGGCGTCACCGGCTCGGGCGGATCGCTTTGGATGTAGGCCAGTTCCGCGGGCGAAAGACGCGGGTGTTCACTCGGTGGCCGATAAAGCGGCAGCCAAAAAAACAGCCAGAGAAAGCCGATCGCGCCTGTGGCGACAAACGCCCATTGCCAGCCCCAATGCAGGGCAATCCACGGCACAATCATCGGCGTGAGGAGGGCGCCGACGTTGGTGCCGGAATTGAAAATGCCGGTGGCAAGCGCGCGTTCCTTTTTGGGAAACCATTCCGCTACAGTTTTGATCGAGGCCGGAAAGTTGCCAGCCTCGCCCAAGCCAAGCACGAAACGCGCCAACGCGAAGCCTGCCGCCGCGCCGGTGAGCATCACAATGGAGGGCGGATTTATCAAGACCGATGGCACCTGCAAATCCGGGAACAGATTGGCGACGGCGTGCGCAACCGCAGCAATACTCCAAATGACGAGGGCGAGCGCAAAGCCTTTTCGCGTTCCCAGCTTGTCCATGACTCGTCCGGCAATCAGCAGGCCGATGGCGTACGCCAGTTGGAAGCTAAAGACGATTGCAGCGTAGTCGAGCTCGCTGAACTTGAACTCCTCCTGCAGCGTGTTCTTCAAAAGACCGATGACCTGCCGATCGATGTAGTTAATCGTCGCGGCAAAGAACAATAACGCGCAAACCACCCAACGAAAATAACCGACCTTGGTTTTTCCAGTTTGAGTAACGGGAACTTCTCTTTCAGCAGCAATCGGTTTCATAGAACTCCCTTTGATCATGAGAAATATCCGTGTGACATCAGCGGCTCAGCCAGCCGCCATCGACGACGAGCGTGTGGCCGTGCATGTAATTCGAGGCTTCGGAAGCCAGAAAAACAATCGCCCCCATCAAATCAGCCGGCGTGCCCCAGCGGCCGGCCGGAATGCGCCCGAGGATTTCGGCGCTGCGCTTGGGATCTTCCCGCAATGCCTTCGTGTTGTCCGTCGCCATGTAGCCGGGAGCAATGGCATTCACGTTGATGTTGTGGCGCGCCAACTCGTTGGCAAACAAACGGGTCAAACCCATGACGCCGCTTTTCGAGGCGGTGTAAGATGGAACCAGAATGCCGCCTTGAAACGAAAGCAACGAGGCGACATTAATGATCTTGCCGCCGCGACCTTGTTCAACCATCACGCGCGCCACAGCCTGACTGAGAAAGAACAGCGTACGCAGATTGACGTTGATTACGTCATCCCAATCTTCTTCTGGAAATTCGAGCAGCGGCGCGCGCCGGATGATGCCGGCATTGTTCACGAGAATATCGATTGCGCCGAACTTCTCAAGCGCAGCGCGCACAATATCAGCAACACAGTTTGAATCGCTCAAGTCTGCAGTAAGATTCAAGCAGCGGCGGCCGCGCTTTCCGACGGCCTGGCATGAGGCCGTCGCGTCGCTTCTATCGACCAGCACAAGATCAGCTCCGGCCTCTGCGAGTGCGAGAGCCATGCCCTGTCCCAGTCCCCGCGAACTGCCGGTCACGATGGCGACTTTGCCGTCGAGTTTGAATTTGTCTAGTATCATACGATGACTCCAACGGATTGAAAAAACCAACGGATGAAATCAACTGGAGTTTTCAATCCGTTTGAAAAGCTGATTCAGTTTGTAAAGATTCTGGTGCCAGAAATCTCAACGCAACTGCTCCATGCGCACCGCATCCATATCCTCGAATGTTTGATTCTCCCCACCCATGCCCCAACAGAATGAATACGCGCCGGTGCCCGCGCCGCAGTGAATCGACCAGCTAGGTGAAATCACCGCTTGTCGGTTGGCGATCACCAGATGCCGCGTTTCTTCGGGCCGGCCCATGAAATGAAACACCCGCGCGTTTTCTGGCACGTCAAAATACAGATACACTTCCATGCGCCGGGCGTGCGTGTGCGGCGGCATGGTGTTCCAAATAGAGCCGCTTTGCAATTGCGTGAAGCCCATCACGAGTTGGCAGCTTTGAATGCCGCCGGGATGAATGTATTTGTAAATCGTGCGCTGATTCGCGCCCTCTGGCGTGCCGAGGTGAACCGCTTGTGCCTCGGCGAAACGCATGAGCGTTGTCGGATAGCTGTGATGCGCGGGAAAGCTCAAAATGAAAAACGCCGCCGGATCGGCATTCTTGTCACTAGTGAAGACGATTTCTCGCGCGCCTTTCCCGATGTAGAGCATATCGCGATTCGCGAGATTGAACGTGCTTTTGTCGACAGTGACGCGGCCTGATCCGCCGACGTTAAGTACGCCGATTTCGCGGCGCTCGGCAAAATAGTTTGCGGCCAGCGCTTGGGAGGCTTGCAGCGGCAACATCTCTTTCACCGGAACTGCCGCGCCGATCACGGCGCGATCGTTTTCAGAATAGGCTAACTGCAGAGATTCCGGTCGAAACAAATCTTCAAGCAGAAATGCATTGCGCAATTCTGACGTGGTCATGCCTTTCGCATGGGCGGGATCGATGGCAGACAAAGTTTTCATGGCAATGATCCTCTATTTGAATTTCTATGTCATTCAATCAGCAAGGGCGCCTGTAATTCTGCAACGGTCTGATTGAGGTAGGTTTCAAACGCTTCCACGGTTTGCACGCCGCCCGGCTCCTTTTCCCACGCCGCGAGAAAATAATAAGTCAGTTGCCCATTTTCCGGTTTGAGCACGAGCACGTGGCTGTGCTGATCTTCGGCAACCTCGAGGAAATCATTCTTGCGATACAACACCGCCATCCCGAGCCTGTCGTTCGCCAAACTCTGTTTGCCATATGTTGCCAGATAAGCCCAACCCGTATTCGCTTCGGGAGATTTGAGCATCACCGTGCTGTCGAGCTTGACGATGCCGGTACACAAGTTTTGCGGATCGCCGTCAATCGCAACCACGTGTTTGGTCAAACGGCTTCCCGCGGCGATGGACAAATTCGAAACGAGATTGTAAACACCCGTACCGACCTTCCAGCCAAAGTACATTGTTTGAATTTGAGATTGCACCGCACCATTAGAAACGATTGCGCACGTCACGCTGTCGGTTTGCGCCACGCGATGGGCTTTGCCTTCCTGCCACATCGCGAGCGAGCCGAGGCCGAGCGATTCGCCGACTTTTAAGATATCCATGCCCCAATCCGACATCTCGTGATACGAGTCAAAACCGTCTTGCCCGACGTTCTGCAAAACCATGCTCGGCGTCTTCTTTCCGAAAATATCGATCGCGTTGCGCCAATCGAGGTAGAAGCGATAGCCGACTTTATCCGACTCCCAGCCGGGACCTTCGTAGCGAATATAAAACGAGTGATCGGTGTGCTCGGGCGGAACCCGCAACGACCGCACGTTTTGAAACATTCCGCCTTCATATTTGCGATTCACAAACTGGCCGCCGACTTTGTGAGAGAGTTCGGCTTGCGTGCGTTTGGGATATGCGCGCGTGAGCTCACCGGATTTCGCGTAACGCACGGTTAATGTTTTCGCCTCGTTCGCCGCAAAATCCCCAACGCATACGATTTGATCGGCGCTGCCGTCGCCATTGAGATCATTCGCCTGGCTCGCCAATTCCTCCGCATTGTGCAAAACCACGAAGGCTTTGTCATTGAAACTCGGAGCGTGAGCTTTCAGCTTGGCGATTTCCAAAACGATCTCGGCGTCTGTGCGCGCAAACGCCGCCGGATTTTTCACGGAGAGCGTTGCGGCTTCAGGATAAGTTTGTTTGAGCGGATCATCGGGAGAGCAGCTCACCACACAGGCACAAAGCGCACAAAGGTGGAGAGCCTGTGACTTTGCGGCCTTATAAAAGATTTTCGCAGCCACCATATTTTCTGCCCTTCGTCTTTTGTCTCAAAGCTGTTTTGACTCATTCTGTTCTCTTGCCGGCTTGCTGCAATCTTTCCATCTCCACACTGGCCATGATAAATGGGCCGACGCCCTTCAGGTCGTTGTCCACAATCGGCGTGCTGGTGTAGTACTCATACGAGCCGTCGCGATAAGGATTGCCCCCGAGCCCTGCAACTTGGCAAACGTGTGTGAGAGTCACCAAGCCGTTCGGCTCCACTTTGATCAGATTTTCGAGAATGCCTTGATAGCCTTTCTGGGCAACGGCGAGAAATTCATTTTCAAGATAGCCATTGCGTACCGCTTTGGCAAGAGCGTAGACAAACATCGTGGAGGCGGAGGCTTCCAAAAAATTTCCCGTGCGTGGCCCTTGATCCATCACTTGATACCACAAGCCGGTTTGCTCGTCTTGATACTTTTGCACAGCCTGCGCCAGCTCATGGAGGATCAGCAGAATCTTTTCGCGCTGCGGCTGCGCGCGCGGCATGAAATCCAAAACATCGACAATGCCCATGGCATACCATCCCATGGCGCGGCCCCAAAAATTCGGCGAGCAACCCGTGGCCGGATCGGCCCAACGCTGCTGCTTGCTCTCGTCCCAACCATGATAAAAGAGGCCATTAGTAGGATCGTGCGTATGATTGGCGATGAAAATGATTTGGTTCGCAATGTCATTGAATGCTTCGGGACGCTCGAACATTTGGGCGAACTCCGCATAGAACGGCGATCCCATATAGATACCGTCGAGCCACATTTGCCAGGGATAAATCTTCTTGTGCCAGAAGCCACCTTCCTTCGTGCGCGGATGCGTTTCAAGCTGCCGCATGTTTAAGAAGGCGGCCTTCTTGTATTTTTCCTCGTGCGTCTCGCGGTACAAAGTCAAAAGCAATTTGCCGGGATTCACGTGATCGATATTGTATTCTTCCAGCTCATAGGTTTTGATGTTGCCATCCGGCTCGACATAAGAGTCTACAAACTTCTTGATATACGCAAAATACTTGTCATCACCGGTACTCCGCCACACTTGCTCGAGACCTTTCAAAAAGACCGCAGTCTCATATACCCAAGCGGTCTTCGTGCTGTCATTAAACAAAAACGAATCGCCGCGACGGTGCATTTCAGATTCCGCCATGCGCACGGACCACGGCAGGTCTTGCCGCACCAACGTTTTCGGCGAGTGCGCTTCGTCATTGCAGGACACTAGCGTGGAACCGGCCAGCAGGACAAGCGCAACCAACACACCGCAGCAATAACACCCGATTCGTATACAAAGATTTGTCATATGCTCGCTTCCTTCATTCTGTGGAAAGCAAAATGCCTTTAGAGAGTTCGAAACTGCCACACTTTGCCTTCGACCACACCTTTTTCTGTGACTTCATCAACGCGCCAATAGTAAATCGTATCGGGTTCAAGCTGGTTCGGCTGGTAATATGGTTCAGCTACTTCTTCTGCCAGCGGCGGAGGATTGCTCGCGCCAAAATAGACTTTGTGCGAGTTGGCATTTCTGCCTGCAACCCAACGGAGCTTGAGATTGTGCGCGACACCTGTTGCATGGCTCTCCGGCTTCGGCAAAAATGCCATCGGCAAGACCGCCGGCAGAGTTGCTTCCGGGTCCCATGCGCCGGCGAATGTCCATGCCGGCGTAATCTCTGCCGGTTTTGGCGAAGTCGGAGCCGTGTGCAAATTGTCTTGGTGCCACTCGTAATTTCCGGCCGGACGCACGCAGTTGTAGAAATAATCGCGACGGCCCCATTTGTACGGCGCCGGACTACTCTCGGGCCGATAAAACGGTTGGTCAATCATCTTCTCGGAGAAGGTGCAATGCAACAAATAAAACGCGCCATCGAGATGATTGCGCGCGAGCCGGAACTCCGTGGCGCCGTCAAAGGTTGCGTTCTTCACCACTAGTTTTTGATCCGGATTGTGCGAGCCGTCGTGCCAAAGCGGCGTGGTTTTACGAGTGCAAAAGAACTCGATGTTCTCCGCATAACACCATCCGCGCGGGCAGAGGAAGTCCACCGCGCCTTTGAGATAAAGCGTATTGTGATAGTACATGCCGGTTTCGCGATTCCACAGCGCGAGCGTGTCGCCGCCGTTGCTCAGAATGTTGCAGTTGAGGATAATGATGCGCGTGCAACTGTCGCCATGCACGGTGAAGCCGTGAATGTTCACGTCCGGTTGGGTGTTCTCCGCGGTCAAATTTGCGAGCGTGACGTCATTCGCAAATATGTTGATGACCGCGCGGCCGTCGGCATAGGTTGAATCAAAACTGTATGGCTGGAAAAACTCAATGCGGGTGCGGTCGCGATCTTCTCCGACCAATGCAATTAAGTTCGTTCGGATTCGCAGCTTCTCGCGGTACACTCCGTTTTTGATCAAAATGATTTTGAGCGCATTGTTGTTGCGCGGCACGGCCTCAATCGCTTGTTGAATCGTGGTAAAATCACCGCTGCCGTCTTGCGCGACGATGAAGTCGGCGCGCTCCGCGGCGTAAACCATCCCACCGAGCCCAAAGCACAAGCAACCCAACAAAGCTCGCGATTTTTTCGTCATCACTTTTCCAAGCCATTAAGCGCAACGCAAACTAGTCGCAACTAAGAATACTTTTGTAAGCGGATTGACGCATAAAGCAGCTAAACCCGCGCGGTATCCGCTTCCTCCGTGCAATCCGCTTACAAAAAAGTCTTTTGCTTCTAAAGCAAGGATTCCGCGCATAGCGGCTTAACGCAGCGAGCCGCAACCAAACAGGCAGAATAATTTTTCGGCAGAATGATTACGTCATTATTCTGCTGATGAATCATTCTGGCGTTGGAAGTCTTTGCTTTCTGTGCACAGATTTCACTTTTAATAGATTAACGCACGAGCAGCATCTTTTTGATTTGAACAAAATCCGCGGCGGCGATTTTGTAGAAGTACACGCCGGAGGCAAGCCGGTTTGCTTGCAGAGCAACGCGATGCGTGCCGCTCGCCAATTCACCTTCCAACAAAGTTGCAATCAGCCGGCCCGTGACCTCGTGCAGCGTCAACCGCGTATGCGCGGCTTTGGGCAAATAAAACTGAATCGTCGTCGTCGGGTTGAACGGGTTCGGATAATTTTGCTCCAATCGAAAAGCCGCAGGAAGAGAATTCTCCTCCGCCACGGCACTAGCGAAGTCGCTTTCAAACGCACCGAGGTCGGGTGCGCTGCCGTTAAATGGCAGTCCGAGCGCAACGCCCGCGTCAATCAAATCGCTGCCGCGCGCGAGATGCATGAACGCCATCTCCGGCAAGCTGCCATCGGCATTACGCGGCGCGGCCGCAACCGAATCAACGAGACTTAAAAAGTCTGCCGCGGTCACCACGAAGGGATTCATCCAACTATTGGTTTCCTGCATTGCGAAAGCGCCGAACGCAACCACGCCGGAAAACGAAACGCAATTCTTCACCGTAAATGTTTGCCCCGGATTCAAGGACTTGGTGACGAGATAGTTGGCCTCTTTGTTATTGTAGCCGGTGCAATGCAGCAAAGTCATGGAACCGACATTGTTGTTTTGATCGAAGCCTTTCAGCTTGTTGTTGAAAGCCAAACAGTGCTGCAGAATAAAATGGTGCATCAATAGCTCGCTGTTGCCGTTGTCGCCGCCGCCCATTTTGAAGCCGTTGCCATTGGCTTGCGGGCCGGGATCGGTTCCGTCTTTGAGATAACCATTGCCCCACGTCCAGCAATTCTCCAGTGTCGTGGTCACATCCGTCGCGCCGCGCATGTAGCCGTCCCATCCGTCATCGCAATTGCCCCATGCGCGGCAGCCATAGAAATAGTTGCCGGTGCCCACGGTGAGTTTCGGCGCGAAGCCATCCGCATCGCCGAAATCCGGTGGGTCGGCATTGTAGTACGAATCGCAATTGATGATGCGGTTGTGCGCTGCGCCATTGCCCAACTGCACACCGCTGTCTCTATTTTCGAAGAAGGAGCAACGTTCGATGATATTGTGCGAGCCGCCGTTGATCTCCAGGCCGTTGTCGCCCGCGCCTTTGACTTCGAAGCCTTTGAGGTGCCAATAACTGGCGCTCAAGTTTATGCCTTTTCTGCCAAACGGCGAACTGGAGAAATCGAGCAAAGGCTTTTCTTCGGAATAGGCAAACAGAAAATATCTCTGGCTTTCTGTTCCGCTTTTGGAGGCGCTAATGCTAATCGCATTGCTCAATGTATACACGCCGCCGCGCACGTAAATGGTGTCGCCGGGCGCGGCCACGGAAATTGCTTTACTGATCGTTTGAAATGGCTTTTCCAGCGTGCCGGGATTCAAGTCGCTGCCGTTCGTCGCGACATACTTTTGCGCCCGAAGCGGCGCGCCCAATCCGAGCAGGGCGGCGAGGATAACGAGAATTCTTTTCATCGGTTCAAATACTCTTCGAGATTCGTGTAACCGTCGTTGTCAAAATCTCCGTTGCGATCATCGGGATTCGAAGGAGCGAGGCCGTGCGCGCGCTCCCATTCATCAGCCATGCCGTCGTGATCCTCATCTTGCGGAGCGGGTGTGGAATACAAAGCAGGCCAGCCGCGGACTTCAGTTTGGGAATTGATGATGCCTTTGCTGCCATAGGTTGCGGTTCCGCTGCGAACCTCCGCAATAATGCGCGCATCGAGGGCGTCGCGCTTCGGTAGAATGGCGCCCGCGGATTGGAGCACCAAATCGTAGGCTTGCTCCGCGGTGTGCTTGGTGATGGGCGCACAAGCATGCGGCGAGTCCATGCGCCCTTCTTGCGAAAACTTCCCTTGCACGCCGCCGGCCCAATTGTTCTCTGTGATCTCGGCAAAGCCAAAAACAAAATTGTCTGCAATATACCATTTGCCTTGCGCATCATACGGCTCGACGATGCGATTCTTCGTCGCACCGGTGGCAGGGCCGTGCTTGAAATAATTTGCGACGATATTTTGATTGCCCGCTTCGCCGCCGTAAGAACTGTTGTCGCGCCAATTGTAAATGACGTTGTTGCGGAAATCCACAAGCTCCTCGTTCGGCTTGCCGTGCGTGCGGCTGCCGTTGAAGCGCGGGTTGCGATTGGAGTGGTGCGCAAGCAGATTGTGATGAAACGACGCGCCTTTGCCGCCCCATATTCCGGCGTAGCCGTGCTTGCGCTTTTTATGAAAAGAACTGTCCAAACTTTCGCTGACCATGCACCACTGCACCGTCGCGTTTTCATTATCATAAAAGGAAGCGACTTCGTCGATGCCCCAACTGAAAGAGCAGTGATCGACGATGATATTTTTGCGGCCGAGGCACGACACAGCATCTTCTTGCAAGCGGTGCACGTCGCCGAGTCGCACGCGCAGATAACGAATGATGACGTTGTCCGCGTCGAGGATGAGCGGATAATCGCGAATGCAAACGCCGTCGCCGGGCGCGGTTTGTCCCGCAATGGTGAGGTCGCCGTTTGTGATGCGCAATTCGGATTGCAGCGCAATCGTGCCGGACACGCGAAACACAATCGTGCGCGCGCCTTTCGCCGCAATCGCCGCGCGCAAACTGCCTTCGCCGCTATCATTGAGATTCGTGACTGCGATCACACTTCCCCCGCGCCCGCCGCTCGTAAAACGGCCAAAACCTTCCGCGCTCGGGAAAGCAAGCTGCTGCGCGTGGCTGAAAGTGATGTTCAAGAGCAAGAGCGCGCCGGCTACAACGCATTTCTTTAGCATGTCATTCTGGAAGAACCTTCCCTCGCACTTGGCACGCCTCTCAAAACTAAACGTGTGCCGAGCACTAGAGAAGATTCTTCCAGAATGACATTTCATGGGCTTGAATAAAGCTTATTATGTGACGCTGCACTGGCATTCATTTGCGCGCTTCGGAGCCTTGCTGCTGCAATTCTCCATTGATATAAACGTTCTTCATTTGCAATTCGCGATAGTGGCTGAGCACGCTGCCCTTTGCCACGCCGTCGAACTTGCAATTCTCGATGTTCAAATTGACGATGGGCGCGCGTTCGTATGCTTTCAAAAAAAGAGCGTAGTTGCTCTTCTTGCTCGTGACATTGTTCACGAAAATGTTGCGCACCGTGGGCAAATGCGTTCCGGCGTCGCCTTCGCCGTAAAAGAAATCCACCCAAATTACCGCGTCGCTCACTTCGCCGACGGCGACGTTGCGCATGAAAATGTTTTCAATCACGCCGCCCCGGCGCGAATTGGTTTTGAGGCGCAGCGCGCGTTCGAGATTCGGGCTGTCCATTACGCAATCTTCGGCGAACACGTTGCGCACGCTGCCCGAGGCTTCGCTGCCGATCACCACGCCGCCGTGCCCGTCTTTCATGCGGCAGCCTTGAATGACGATGTTCTCGCTCGGCACATTAAGGCGACGTCCATCGGCGTTGCGGCCGGATTTGATCGCAATGCAATCATCACCGGTGTCGAAATAGCAATTCTTGATCAGCACGTTCTTCGAGGATTCGGGATTGCAGCCGTCGTTGTTCGGCCCGTGCGTGCTCACGGTTACATGGCTCACCGTCACGTTCTCGCACAGCACGGGATGAATTTCCCACATGGGCGAGCGTTTGAGCGTGACGCTGTCGATCAAAACGTTTTTGCACTTGTAGGGCTGAATGAAGTTGGGGCGAATGTAATGGCCTTCGCCGAAAACTCTTTGCGCGACGGGCACGCCGTCTTCCGCCATTTGAAAAAGCTTCGCCACGTCCGCCTCGCCGTTCGGCTCGCCTTCTTTCCAGCCGTATTCTTTTTTGCCTTTCCAGGGCCACCACACTTCGTTGCTCGCATTGCCGTCAATCACGCCGCTGCCGGTGATCGCAATGTTCTCCTGTTCATACGCATAAATGAACGGCGAGTAGTTCATCACCTCCACGCCTTCGAAACGTGTAAACACGACGGGCAAATATTTGCGCGTGTCTTGGCTGAAGAGAATCGTCGCGTCTTTTGCGACGTGCAAATTCACATTGCTCTTCAAATGAATCGCGCCGGTCAAATACGCGCCCGCCGGCACAACAACGCGCCCGCCGCCTTCAGCGTGACAAGCCGCGATGGCTTTTTGGAAGGCTTCGGTGCAATCGGTTTGGCCGTCGCCGGCGGCGCCATAAGTGGTGAGTATAAAATCTCGCGCGGGAAATTGAGGAGGGAGGATTTGTTTGACGATCTTTGCGGCATGCGCCCAGCCGGAATCGGAAGGAGCACCGAACCCGGCCTCTGCACTCTGGAATACCAGCACAAGCAGCGCAACGCAAATAGCGCGAGAGCTAGGCCAATGCTTAAAAAGGCTCTGGAGTTGCGGCAGCGATGTGATCTTGCTCAGCGGCATGAGATTTCAGAGAGAATAAGTGCCACGCACTTTGGAAGTGCGTGGCACTTCATTTGACCTTATTTCATCAACACCATTTTCCGCGTTTGGCTGAACGTACCGCTTTCGAGCTTGTAGAAATACAGGCCGGAAGGAACATTTCGCGCATCCCAAGTCACGTTGTGTATACCCGCGGCCAGCTTGCCGTTGATCAATGTGGCTACTCTCTGGCCGAGAGCATTATAAATTTCGAGCTTCGTGTTGCCGGCTTTGGCCAACGAGAATTCGATGCTCGTCGAGGGATTAAACGGATTGGGATAGTTCTGCGCAAGCTGATAATCCGTCACGACGCCGTTGCGATTTGAAGCGACGGAAGAAATGATGTCGCCGCGCTCCCAGCGCGCTTTCAAATCCGGATACCAATTAAGATCACCAGCCGGATAGCCGTTGGCAGCGCCGGTATAAGCCGCGGTCGAAGTGGGATAGGCGCAATCCAGCGTATCGGCAAAGTACTGCCACGGTCTGCGGTCATAGTCGTGCAGCGCGCGCACGAAAGTCGCCGTGCTCTTGGTCTTGTTTGCGCCCGACGGGTCGCGATACCAGCGCGCCATCCGCAGCATCGGCTCCGGACGATTGTTCACGGTGATGCTCTCCTTTTTAAAAGCCTTCACCGAGTCCGCGCCCAGCTTGCGATTGACGTGAAAGTTCAACTGCGGCCCTTCGCCCAATACCCCCGCGGACGCATATTGATCATAAAAAGCCTGCACCGCGGAAGACACGCTGTAGTAATTGCCGAAAACTTTCCATTGCGTGCTGTCATTCGGAACCGCAAGGATCCATGCAATCCGGCCCAAACCGTTGCGCGGATCCAGCTCGCCCGGCTCGCCAAATTCCGCTTGCCGCACCGCATCCGTGTCCGCGCCCGCAATGTGATTGTCAATGAACAAATTGTTGGTGATGATCGCTTCGTCGCCGGTAAAGCCCAACGAGATCATCGAATGATACGACAGCCCGTTCACAACCGTGTTGTGATCAAAGCGAAAATACCGGATCGAAGCGACGCTCTGATAGTGGCGCACGATCCGATCGTGAAAATTCACAAAGGTATTGTTGACCATTACCAGCGAATCCAACGACGTGTTGCGCAAATCCAACGCGCGGCCCGCGCCCAAATTCGAGCGCCCTAAATCGCCCATGTTCGAAAAGATGCTGTTGGTGATCTTCACCACCCGCGCGGCCGCGGTTTGCGCCACGCGTATATGCTCCCCGCGCTCGTTCGTCAGAATGCACCCGTCGATGATCAAATCCACGCCCGGAACTGCGGTGTCTATCAGTCGCGGAGGAATGTTGCCAATCTCCGTGGTCACGCCCTCATAAAATCCCACCAACACCACATCTTTGAGAATGACGTCTTCCGCGCACACGAAATGCGCCGGCGGAAACGCGCCCGTGGTCGCATTGGTCACCAAGTAGATCACCGGCTTCTGGCCGGCTCCGGCTTCCGCACGAATCCGCAGAACGAACCCGTCGTTGCGGAGGTCGTCGTTCATGTAGTAGGTGCCGTTTCTTTGCAGAACATAAACTCGGTCGGCAGGGCGGCTGCCATCCGCGAGGATTTGTTCATTCAAAAAAGTCGACCCGTCACTGGAGGGGATCACCAACTCGCTTTGAGCATAGGCAAAGGCTGGCAGGCACAGCACAAGCGAAAATATCAGCAACACGTTTTGTAACCTCAGTTTGCACATGGTTACCTCCTTGCGCGTTAATTGGTGAATGGTTTGAGGAAAAATCGTTATAATGTTATTCGCACTCCGAGATCAGCAGTCAAGCCATAGATTTCGCTCGTATTCAAAAGATGCCAATTGTGCACGCGATTGAGATTGGAAGTGCCTTCCTTCAGATCGGTGAAATTGTTCACATTCATCAACACGGAAATGTTGCGCGTGATCTGTTGCTTGAGGGCGAGATCCCAACGCGTAAACGCATCTACCAGATTGTCGCTTCTTCCGTCGATGGAGAAAGTTTGATTGTATTCGCCTTGATGAAAGACCGAGAGCCGCGCGGAAAGGCCGCCGATATCATAACCCACCGCGAAATTGCCGTAGAACTCCGGCTGGCCTTCCAGTTTCTGCTTATTTTCCTCTCCCACGTAGGTGGTGATGGGAATCGGAAACGGCGGTATTCTGCGGGATTCGACTCGAACTCGTGGAACATAGGTCTCGGACCGAATCACGGAAAAATTGTAGCTCAACACAAAGTTCCGGAACAAGCCGGGCAGGAATCGGAGATTGGCTTGATGCTCAAGCTCGAAGCCCCACACGCGCGTCGGCTTGGTGGAATTATATGGGTAGGTCAAAACATACTGCGCCGTGGCAAAGGGATTCCGAATGCGAATGCCGAGGCTGTCAAGGTGTTGCTGCCCGGAAAACGGCAAGCCATTGATGACATGGAACATGTCCTGCACATCTTTGTAGAAAGCGGAAACCGTAAACAGACCGATAGTGTTGCTAAAGAGCGAGGTGCTGAGCTCATAGTTCCAAGCTTGCGCCGCCCGCAATCCCGTATTGCCAATGATCATCGTATTTCCGGGGAAGAAGGTGCTGGCAAATTTCAAATCGACGGTCGCCAATCTGTGATTGAAGTCCGGCCGGGCCAGTGCTTTGTAAGCGGCGAGGCGGATATTCATGAACTCGCGGGGCCGCAGCGTCAAGTGGAAATTCGGCAGCCATACGGTTTCGTCGTGCGCCGCCGTGGTATCCCGGATGGCGCCTTTGGGAACCGGAAATCCGGAAAGCGCGATGGGCGAATACTTGGAAGCATAATCGTTGTTCTCGTTTTCCATGCGCACCCCGGCGATAAGTGTGGCGACCTGCCCGTAATTAAAGGTGTTCATGACAAAGGCCGCGGACACTCGTTCGGCGATATCGTAATTGCGCACCGTAGGCTCAAGGTTTTTTTCGTATTCGGGATTTCTGCCGGCGGCGTCCGAGTATCCATTCTTGTTGAGGTCCCACCACTGCCGAATGGCCTCGCGATTGATGAGCGGATAGAGGCGATACTTGCCGTACAAGTCGCGGTTGACCGGCGTGGCTTCGAGGAAATTCGTCAGCAGAATGCTGTTGCCGATCGTGGCCAAATTGGCGAAGCGCGTGCCGGTAAAGTCTTTTCGAACGATCCCGCCGGAGGTACCGGTGTATTGCGCGAAAGCTTCAATATAATAAGGCGAGAATTGTTCGGTGAGCGAGCGGTCGCGCGATTTGTCGCGATATTTGCCGCCGATCTTCAACTCTCCGGAGAAACGGTTGCCCAAAGTATACTCTCTACCGAGATTGAGATACGCGGTCTTTTCGTTATCGGTGTTGTCCTGGCCGCGGAAATACGCGCCATACAAATAACTTCTGGCAAAGTTGTTCACGGCGAGGTCATCGATGAGCTCCGCCGGGCCTTGGAAATCTTCTGGAGGAAGATCACGCATCCCGGAAAGAGGGTTGCCCTGAGGATCCGTAGTCGAAGGCTCGGTGAATTGGATTTCATAGTCGAAGGGATATTGCGATTCGGAATTCGCATAGGAAAACCCCCAGCGCGCAGAGAGGCCGAGCACACGGTTATCACCGCTCATGGCGGCGGTGAAAGTACTGATCTCTTGCTCGCGATCGCGCGCGCCGTATATCAATTGATTATCCGGATCCAGCGGATAATTCCTTTCGTATTCAATGAAGTCCCTTTTGGTGCGGTTGTAAATTCCGCTGAGTCGAATCGAACCTCCTTCCGGCGTATCGAGATCAAACAGCAGACTCAACCCGCCACGATCCCGCAGCTCATCGGTATAGTTCAAAGTGAAATCCGTGATGCCATAAGTGGTGCCGCTGCGGATGCCGCGCAGATCATAGTCTAGATTTATATCCTCTTTGCCCCGGTTTCTTTGTTCGAGGTTTCCGGACGCCTGAACTCCGAGAAGGTCATTGAAAAATCTCTCGCCATAGCGCAGCGCGAAATCATACTGCTCATAGGAATCGTCCAATTCGTTATACGAACCTCTGGCATCCACACGAAGCAATCTCTCTGCGGGCGCTTTTTTGGTAACGAGGTTCACGCTGCCGGCGATGGCGTCCGCGTCTTTGTCCGGCGTGAGCGCTTTATACAATTCAATGCCGGCCAGAGAGCCTTGCGAGATCGTGCTCAAATCCACGCCGCGCGCGTTCGAGTCGGTTGCCGCGATTCGGACGCCGTCGACGGTGATGCTGGTAAATCTGTCGCTCAATCCCCGCAACACGATTTTGTTGGCTTCACCGCCGGAACGTCGCAATGAAACTCCAGGCAGGCGCCCAATGGCTTCGGCGGCATTGGCATCCGGCAATTCTTGAATTTTTTCTTCGGAAACGACGTTGATGATGGTGTTCGCCGTGCGCTGCTGATTGATGGCCGCGGCCTGGCCAAAGGCCTGGCCGGTGACGACGACTTCTTCCCCTTGCAGAACATCAGCCTTCAAGGCGACGTTTAGCAAAAGCGTGCGGTCGTTTAGCACTTCCACGGGAACGTCTCTCGTCACATATCCGATGTAAGAAATGCGCAGCGTGTATTTTCCTTCCGGTATTCTCTCAATGCGGTAGGCCCCTTCCAAATTAGCGGCGCTGCCTAAGGCGGTGCCCATAAGATAGACATTGGCGCCGACGAGCGGGGAATTGTCCAGCGAATCGGTAATCACACCGCGCAAAGTTCCTTGCGCGTGGGCGGCAATGGCAATCGACAAGAATAGAAGGGCGAACGTTCTTCGCAAAGTGGTCTTCATGGTGATTCTTCCTTCTGCATGTTGTTTTCAACGTCTGCCAACGAAGTTACGGCGAGGAGCTCTGCAATTTCCGTATCGCGTTTTCTAATCTCTCCTTGCTGATGGGTTTCAATAAATAATCGACGGCGCGGTATTCCTGCGCGCGCGCCCAATACTGCGGGAAAGCGGTCACGAAAATAATCTTGCCAGCGCTTCCAACTTGCTCCAAAAAATCGAAGCCGGAACCTCCCGGCATTTGTACGTCCAAAAAAATGAGATCAGGTTGCAAAGATCGGGCGGCTTGCACGGCCTCAGCCAGATTCGCAGCTTCCCCGACCACGTGAATGTCGGAATAGCTTTGCAACATGCTCTTCAATTCGGAACGGATGAGCCATTCATCGTCAATTATGAGAGTTCTGAACATTTTCATGCCATTCTCCCCTCTTCCTGAATCTCGCGCTGAGAGTCTATCGTGGCTTTTATTATCGGAGTGCGGAGTCTAATGCAATAAAGTAGTGTGGCGCGCATGGCATAGCAACTCAGATTATGTGAACGGCAAAATGGCGATGTGAGCGGCGAACCGCGCGGGTAAAATCTGTTGACATACCGCCAAAAAGCTCTAAATTTCCGGCAGGAATTTTACGTTTCGAAAGGGACCGGCCTATGCAAAGCGGATCGCACTTTTTCAAAATCGCTCAACTGCTTCTCTCTTTGAAGGGGATGTCATCGTGCCTAGCGGCCTCCGTCAAGTTTGTCGCGCCTCACTTCAATGCTTTGCAGTCGAAGATTTCTCGCACAAGCAATGATGCGGATAACACCCCCCCGGCCCATACGTGTCAAGCTAAGCGGATTCGCACAACGTATTCCCCCCTTGAGGGGGGGCAGGGGGGTGTTCTTTGCAGCGACGATGCTATTCAAACATCATCACACGTTTTAATGCTTTTCAAACTGCTTT
>JBBILN010000096.1:0-23486 GCA_037444905.1 bacterium
GCCCAAGTCGAACTTCGCCGCGCTGAGAGCGAATGACGACGACTCCGTAGGAGTCGAATGTTTATAGCTCGGCGGGTCCTCGACACTTCGCGAACTCCGAAGGAGTGACATGTTTCCGCTCGCCTCGTGAACGCGAAAACGTTCACTGGTTCATCGGATTCGCACATTTCACTCCTACGGAGTTTCTAACGAGGAGGCCTCTTTTGCTATAAACATTTCATCCCTATCGGGATTGGTGGGCCGCGTTGTCGTAACCGCACCTTTACTAAACTTGAAAAGTTTAGTAAAGGTGTGTTGAAAGTTGTCCTGCACGAGGGGAATTACAATCGAAGGAAGGCGGGCATCAATCTTCGCGAGAGCGTTCACTCCCACTGCCGGAGCAGCCGAATCATCTCCCCCGGGCTTTCCACTTCCATCAAATCCGTCAAAGCATTTTCGAACGACGTCACCTCCGCGAGGTGCTTGTAAATTTTCAAATATAAATCTTCGTCGCCGTGCGGCGGCGCGACCACGACGAAGAAGAAGTGCGTGGGATTGCCGTCGACAGAGTCGAAATCGATGCCTTCGCGCGAGCGGGCAATGGCAATGGTCAGCTCGCGGATGTTGCTCGTGCGCACGTGCGGAACTGCAATGCCGCGACTGAGGCCGGTCGAGGCGCGACGCTCGCGGTTGATCATATCCGTGAGCAGCTTGCGCTTGTTCGTCACATTGCCGGATTTGTCGAGCAATTCCACCAATTCTTCGAGCACTTGCTCTTTTTGCTGCTGCCGGAATTTTTCGAGATTGGCTTCGGGATCCTCCGGCTTAGCTAGCGGCGGCGCCATGTCGAGCACGATGAGATCGGTGGAGAGATAGCGGGTGAGATTCATTACACATTTTCTCCATGACGCAGCCAGCCACTTGCCAATTAACCATTGACCATTCAAGATTGGCAATTGTGAATCGTCAATTGTCAATTGCCAATTCAAAAGCTTCACAAAACTTCTGCGCGTGCCATCCTACGGCATAATCCATCCAACGATTGTCTTGCCACGGCGTTTTGCGCTGCGCTATAAATCCCATGTGCCCGCCGCTGGGCGCGAGGTGAAGCGCAAGGCACGGATTCGCAGGCAGATGCGCAAAAGACTCGGCTGGAACAAAAGGATCGTCAGCGCTCGCAATGAGAGCAGCGGGCAGCGTGAGGTGCGGAAGAAATTGCTTTGCGCTGCATTGGGCGTAATAATCTTCCGCGGAGCGAAAACCATGGTGCGGCGCGGTGACGTATTTGTCAAAATCATAAACCGTCGCGACTTTCGACAAATCGTAGGGTGGAAAATTCGGGAAGTCGGCATAACGCTCTTGCATGGCGCGTTTGAGCAAGCGCACGAAGCGCAAGTCATACAAGCGATTTTTCCAACGCCGCATGGCAGCCGCAGAGCGCGCGAGATCTATCGGCGGACAAACCGCAACCGCGCCACAAAGATTGGGCGGCGGTGTTTGCCAAGTTTCGCCGAGATATTTGAGCAGCATGTTGCCGCTCAGCGAAAAGCCGGCGGCGACGAGCGGCATTTCCGCATACAACTCCGCGATGCGCTGCAACACCGGCCCAAGGTCTTCACTTTTGCCCGCGTGATAAAGCTGCTGCGCCAGACCTCGCCCCTGCCCCGCGCCGCGATGATTCAAGCGAAATGTAATCCAACCGCGCTCTAAAAAACGCGCGGCGATACGCAGCATGTAGGCGGAATCCGCATGCCCGCCCAAGCCGTGCAGCAAAAGTAACATGCCGCGCGGCGCGGGCGTGGCCGGACGATTTTCACACAACGCGAGACGATCGCCTCCCGAAACGATGACTTGATGAAGAATGGTATCGGGCAAGTGCGACGGACTCGGGAGCAAGTAGCCCGCGAGCGTTTGACAATCACCTCCGCGCGCCCAGCGCGCCGGTGAGAACGAGGCGAGGTTTTCGGTTGTGGGAGCAGGCATCGCTTTCTGCTGCATAAAAGGAAGCGGATAGTTCAAACCAGCGGACGAAAGATTGCCATGCTCATCCGTTGGTCGCAAGCTATCCGCCGGCCAATTCGTTGCGAAATTTTCCTTGAGAAAAAATCAAAACCCATATTTCGCTCTGCGCTTCTCGAACGCTTGTTTGCCGCCTTCCAAAACTTGTTCGACGCGCAGTTTTACCGACTCGCGGTCGATCGCGCCAAGGTTGCTTTCGAGAATTTGGGCCTGGCCGACTTGGCTATCTCCCTGTGCTTCGAGCGCGACGATCAGCTCCGCATCGCCGAGCACGGGCAGGTTCGCGTTGTGTGTGGCAAAAATAAACTGCCGGCGCTGCTTTTCTTCGCGCAGCTTGGGAATAACCTGCTCGGCAATGAAACGATTGTCGAGATCGTCTTCGGGTTGATCGATCACCAGCGGCGCGCCGCTTTGTGGAAACAGCATGAGCAAAATCGCAGTGGCTCTTTGGCCCGTGGAAACTTCGGCGAGATTCTTCCAATTAGGTTTGTCTGTGGAAGCCGCGATATTGTGCTCGATGCGAATTGCAGTCGCGGGCGGTGTTTCTTCCAATTCCAAAATGATGCGCTCGTCCAAGCCGGCCAACTTTTTCGCTTGCGTGGCGGAGAAACCAAAATGCTCGCACAATGCTTCCGGGCCTGTGCGCATATGCGCAATGAATTCCATGAGCTTGAAGTTTTCCTGCACGCATAGATTTGCTAGAACTTCCTTGCGCATTCCGGTCTTGATGCTGCGCAATTTACTGTATAGCCCCTCGCTGCCGTTATCAAACCTCACGGTCACGCGCACTTTGCCTTCCAGCAAACGGGAGACAAGTTGCGCCGCCTCGCTGTCGAATTTGTACAATTGCTTGCAAGCATCGTGCAGCTTTAGCAGCAAGCGTTGGCGTTTCTTTTCGAGCTCGCGCAGCTTCTGGCTTTGTTGCGCATGTTGCAGACGTATTGGCTCCAACTCTTCCAAATCCTGGCGCAGGCGCAGGTAGGCGGCGCCGTCAAT
Organism: bacterium; assembly: GCA_037444905.1. Taxonomy (GTDB): domain Bacteria; phylum Zhuqueibacterota; class Zhuqueibacteria; order Zhuqueibacterales; family Zhuqueibacteraceae; genus JABWAN01. The sequence continues at coordinate 2,995 of JBBILN010000096.1, forward strand.
CGCTTCTTGGTGCAATTGCCGCAGAATTTTTTGATAATCTTCCTGGCGCGCACGCCGGCGCGTTTCCCAATCTTTTGATATGCTCAAGAGCTTGCGCTGGCTGTGCTCCACGATCGCATCGAGGTGTGCGAGGCCTTTGCGCATCGCTTCCGCAAACTGCTCCAGTTCGGCTGCGAGCTTTGCCATGAGATCGGCGTTGGGCAAGACTTCTGTGACTTTTCCGTCGGAAGGCGGGCTTTCGAGCTCGAGTTTTTGCCGCGCTAGCTCGAGAGGTTTTTTGAACCCGGCGACTTTGTCGCGACTCGCTTTTAACAGAGTTTCTTCGCGCGTGAGTAAAGATTGCTCGTGCAGTTTCGCTTCCAGCCCGAGGTTTTCATATTGCCGCAGCTTTTCTTCGAGGCCGGGAAATCGGCCCAACTTCTGTTCGAGAGTTTGCAGCTCACGGCGCGTGCGCAGAATGTCTTCGCGATTGCGCGCCAACAATTCCATGTGCTCGTTCCGCGCCATTTCATATTTGGCCACGCCCGGCGCACGGAAGCGTTTGAGCAAGTCCAGTTGCTTTTCGGGATGCTGCGCGATTTCGGAAATTTCATGTTGCCCGAAAATGTCAATGTGAGGAAGAACGTCGAAAACCTTCAGCTCGTTGCGTTCGCCGCTTTCATCGAACACCACGGCGGAGGCGGGCGGCTCGGCAGCAGCGGGCACGGCGCGCTCGATGCGATAATAGCGCGGCGCCGGCTGGTGTGTGCGCACGAGCAGCGAAATCTTCGTCGCGGATTTAATCACTTCGTTGATGATGCTCTGGTGCGTCTTCTTGGCGAGCGCGCCGAGCGGCATTTGTTCGAGCACATAACGCAGGCTTTCAATGATGCTGGATTTGCCCGTGCCGCGCCCGCCGATGAGGCAATTCAAATTCTCATTAAAATGAATGCCGCAATTATTCAGAAAACCGCCTTCCCACGAGATTGCCACCAATTCGACTTTTTCTTCCGGATGAGGGCTCTTTTTAGAATCGGCTTCCGTGAGCAAATGCAGGCGCGAATCCGGATCGAGAAACGCTTGCCACAGGCCTTCGATCGTCGGTGCAGACATTTTGATCCACGAGCTGCACGCCGGCTCGGCGAGATCTTTGAGACTATAAACATCCAGACAATTGAGCAACGCCAGCGGGCGTTCGCGGCGATAATGATTCAACTCGCCTGTGATTACTTTGCGATGAAACGGCATCAATTCCGCGCGGCTGCCGGAAATCTGTCCGGCGAGCAGATTGCCGTCGGTGAAATATTGCACGCGCGTGGTCTTTGCGCATTCGAAGAGCAAACCGTTTTCGCGATCCATGTGCGCGGCGATGCAAATGCCGCGGCGCTTGCGTTGAATATGTTCGATAATCTGTGGAAAGGATTGTGGAGATTGTTTCGGAACGCCGCCAGGGCCGGTGATCCAGCGCTCTCTCGGCGGCAAGTCCAATTCCGTAATGATGTGATCGACTTCGTCCGCCGGCGTCTGCGGATCGAACAAGCAGAGCAAGTGCAAACCTTCCGTGCTCGCCACCTCGAACCCAGGAAAAACCGGAATGCCTTCTTGCGTCAGCTCTTTGCGCACCGCCTCGACATAATCGACGTTGTTGTGATCGCAAATGCCCACTACGTCGATGCCGACCTTTTTGCACTTTTGCGCGAGCGCGAGACCATAATCACGTTTGTACGCCGCGGAATGGCGCGGATGCTTGGAATCAAAACCTTTGAAGCGGCCCTGCAAGGGCGTGTTGATCTGCAAGGCGCAACGATAATAGCGCGCGCCCGAGTGCTGTTGGAAGGCTCTCGTAATCGCCGGAGGCCAGTTCATAGTCGCCGGCGCAGCCACGCTCAACAATTCGCGTTCATGGAAGCGTGCGGTGAATAAAGCCGAAGAGGTGGCGAGATCGCTCATGCAAGTCTCAGACTATTTTTATTTGAAAAAGAATGCGAGGTTTTAAGCGGCAAATGGCGCGACGAAAGTAAATCTTTTTGCCCGACGATGCAAGGTGAAATTCCGCGGTTTAAGACTTTCCCCTTGATACCGGTCGATATTATGATTAAATTTGCATTTAGAAAACCGGGTAGAGACGACCGATATTGGAGAGAGAATGTTCGATAGAGACTTGATACCTTTTCTCTATGGATTGAACTCGACGATCATGTGGATTTCATTGACCGTGGGGATTCTGCTGTTCATTATCGGTTACTTCGCCGGCGGGCGCTTGACGTTGGGCCGCATCTTGATGTGCACCGCAGTGGTGACCTTAATCAGCGTGCTCTCCCTCCCCGCTCCCATGGCGCTCTTCAGAGTCTTAAAACACGAGTACAATGTCGAGACCTATATTGACAAGCGCCCTGCGAACATTCCGAGCAACGACCAACCTTCAAATGAAAGTTCTTCCAGCACGACGAATAATCAAGCCGAAGCCGCCGCCCAAGGGGAGAACAAGACCGGAGCATCACAATCACGCATCCCGATCCCCTTTCAAGTTTTGACGTTGGTCATGCACATCGTGTGGACGGCTTTTCTCGTTGCCATGGGCATCTTCTTCTATGAAACTTTGATCGTCACCGCGCAGGAAGCGGAGAAGAGATGAAGTTTCCTTTGCAGGGTCGCGCAAATTCCTTCATTCTACATTATCATGGAGTGAGATGAGATGATGAAGAACAAATTGGCTGTGCTGTTCGCTTGGTTTCTGCCCACTCTCGCTTTGGCGCAGGGTGTTGACGTTCCCCCGCGGCACATTATCGACATGCCCACGGCCGGCTTGCTGCGGCGCGGCGGGTTTGATCTTACCGTCCGTTTCTACGGCGAGAGCGGCGTCAATCTTGGCATGAACGTCGGCGTTTCACGGCGCTTCATGTTCGGCACTTCGTTCGGAGGCACGGAAGTGCTCGGCGAGAAAACCGCGAACTGGAATGCCGCACCCGGCGTGCTTGTGCGGTATCAACTCTTGAGCGAAAGTCTCGGGTTGCCGGGCGTAACCATCGGATTCGAATCCCAAGGCTATGGCGCTTATGATGATTCCAGCAAACGTTTCGTGAACAAGTCCCCGGGCTTTTATGTCGTCGGCAGCAAGAGCTACGATTTTCTTGAGCGCTTGGATTTCCATGCGGGTATCAATTATTCTTTGGAGCGCGGGAAAAAAGAGTACGGCAATTATGACAAGGACCCCAACCTTTTCCTGGGCCTGACGCTCGCCATCAACCGCGACATCGAGCTGCTGGCCGAATATGACCTGGCCTTCAATGACGACGGCAGCCAAGACTCACAAACGGAGCGTCGTTTCGGCGACGGCAAAGGCTATTTCAACACCGGCATTCGCATCAACCTCAAAGACGTGGTTTATCTGGAATTCTTCCTCAAAAACCTGTTCGAAAATCGCACGACTGCCGAAGATTATACGCGTGAGTTCAAGATTACTTATTTCCAATTCATTTTGTAAAAACTCTGGAGAAAGCCGAATATTGGCACTGCGTGCTGCATTGCACAAGCGGCAGCGCGGTGGCAGGGTTCGGGCGCGTCCAGTCTGGTTTGCCCTTCTTAACTGTGCAGGTGTTTTGCATGAGAAAAAATTCGCTTTTGCTTGCCGCCGCTTTTTTGTTGCTTGTGATGATGAGCGTGGGATGCTATACCGTGCTCAAGCATCCTCAGGTCGAACCGGCGCATGACGCGCAGGCGCAATCCCTCGAAGAAGAGGAATTCGATTTCGAGGCGCCTCCTCCGAATCGCGTAACGTTTGGAACGGATTGCCAATCATGCCACAATTCAAGTGTCGGCGCTTATCATGCCATCACCGTGCCGGCGCCGGTTGCCGAGCCTTCACCGCGTTGGTCATATTACTATGACACGCCGTGGTGGTTTCCCTATTATGCCTCGCCCGGCGGCGGCAGCAACACGGACGCAAACGCGGAAAAGAAGCGCCCGTTCGATCGCCGACGCACCAGCGTGCCGGAAGAATCATCTGCGAGCGCCGGCAATGCCGCCGCGCCCGCGCCCTCACACTCTGCCGGAAGTCTCGCCAAGCCCGCAGGCGATAGCAGCTCTTCTTCCACCACTGAAACCAAGCGCGACGATGCCAACAAACGCTCGGAACGCCGTTCCAGCGACACCGAAAAGAAAGAAACTTCGCGCCGCGAGCGCAAGCCTTAACTGGAAAAGTCTTTTGCAAAACTGAGCAGACAGAATGTATATTCTGCCTGCTTTTTTTGTTTGGATAAACTTGCCAGGCATAAAAAAAACTGACAAGCCGCTGCATTGATTTCACCTCTCCGGAAGGACAGAAAGCATGCCGAGGTTTTTGAAGATCACCATCGGTGTTATTACGTTTCTCGGTGCCGTATTTCTCGCCTTAAGTTTTTTCAGCCTACGGCTGATGAAAAAATCCCTGCCTCAAACCAACGGCGAAATCGCACTTCCCATTCTCAAACAAGAAGTCACCATCACCCGCGACGACTACGGCGTGCCGCATATTGTCGCGCAAAACGAGGAAGACCTGTGGCGCGCGGCCGGTTATGTTGCGGCTCAAGACCGTCTTTGGCAAATGGAGTTTGCGCGCCGCGCCGGCCGCGGCACGTTGTCGGAAATTTTCGGCCCCGTGGTTTTGGAGCAGGACAAATTTCTCCGCGTCTGGGGCTTTCATCGCCTCGCGCAACAACTCGCCGGCAAGCTCTCGCCGCAATCACGCGCCATGCTCACGGCCTATGCGGAAGGTATCAACGAGTTCATCAACACACATCGCGACCGCCTCCCCCTCGAATTCAGCATGCTTGGCTTCAAGCCGCAGCCTTGGGAAATTGAAGACAGCATTAGCCTCGCACGCCTCATGGCATTTCGCTTGTGCCACGCGTGGTTCTTCGAAGCCGCGTTAGGCAAAGTCGCAGAGCAATTCGGCGCACCGATGGCGCTTGAGCTTTTTCCTGCGGTCTTGCCAAACACGCCAACCATTCTTGCGGATAATACTCCCCCCTTGAGGGGGCTCGAAGGGATGTCACTCGCGCATGAAAAACCTGCGGAGTCGAAGGAATCTGCGAGAGTCCTTAACACCCCCCTAACCCCCCTCAAGGGGGGAATTTCTAAAGCGACTTCGAAGCGTACGCACAGCGCAGATCAGGCAAAGATGCCTGCGCTACTTCGCACTTCCCAATTTGACTCGTTCATCAATCTCGCGCAAACCACGCGCGCACAAATTGGCATGCCGCCCGGGATTTTGGGAAGCAACAACTGGGTCGTGCACGGCAGCCGCACGCGAACAGGCAAACCCATTCTCGCAAACGATCCGCACTTGGGTTTTGCGTTGCCCGCGTTGTGGTATGAAATGCATCTGAAAGCCGGCGACTTCGAAGTGATCGGCCAGACGCTGCCCGGCGTGCCGAACGTTGTGCTCGGACACAACCGCAACATTGCGTGGGGCTTCACCAACGGCATGGTCGATGATTTGGATTTTTATCATGAACAAGTACAGGGCAAAGAGTATTTGAGCAGCACCGGTTGGAAACCTTTGACCATCATTAGCGAGCAAATTCCGGTGAAAGGGGCGGACCCGCAAACGTTCGAAATTCGCTTCACCGAGCACGGCCCCATCGTCAACGACATTCTCGATATCGCCCGCAGCGACTCTTTCGCGCTCGCCATTCGATGGACCGGCTTCGAAATGTCGGACGAGCTTGCCGCGTTTAGTGCTTTAAATCGCGCGCGTTCGTGGACGGAGTTCGAGCAAGCCATGCGGCTCTACACCGTGCCGTGTCAGAACGTGGTCTATGCGGACATTGACGGCAATATCGGTTATCGCGCCAGCGGCAACGTGCCGATTCGCCGCGATGGCAAAGGCTTTCTGCCCTATCGCGGCTGGGAGACCGCCGGCGATTGGATCGGCTACATTCCTTTTGAGGACATGCCGCACGTATTCAATCCCGCGCAAGGCTTCATCGCCACGGCCAACAATCTCATGCTCACCTCCGCCTATCCGTACTATCTCTCCAACTCGTGGGAGCCTTCGAGCCGCATCGAGCGCATCACGGAGATGTTGCAGAGCAACACGCGCGTGGACACGGCTTTTGTCAAAACCATGCAACTCGATCAGCTCTCCAAACATGCGCAATATACTTTGCCGCGCCTATTCAAATTGCTTGAGGCGGATACGAGCGTGGCGCCGAGCGACACCGCGCTCACCTTGCCGGAGAAACAAGCGCTCGGTCTGTTGCGCCAATGGAACTATATCGAAAGTGCGGAGAGCGTGCCCGCCTCGCTCTACAATGTTTGGTCGTTGGAGTTTTTGCAAGCCACGCTCAAAGATGAAATGGGCGACACGCTCTTTCAGAATTATGTGCAATGGAGCTCGCTCGGCATTCGCGCATTGGAATACTTGGCTGAGCATCCGCAGTCGCAGTGGTTTGATGATCGCAATACGGAAAGCGTGGAAAACGGCCGTCACATTGCGCGGCGCGCGTTGCGTACCACGATTCAACGCTTGCAAGAGAAGTTCGGCGAGCTTATGGGCGATTGGCAATGGGGCCAACTCCATCAGCTCACGCTCGAGCATCCGATGGGCAAACCAAAACCCCTGGACGTCATTTTCAACATCGGGCCATTGCCGTTTGGCGGTTCGCCGAACACCGTCAACAAAGGCGAATACAACCTGGCAAAGCCCTATGCCATCAATTCGGGCGCTTCCATGCGCATGATTGTGGACCTGGCGAATCCCGAAGTCAGCCTGAGTGTGATTCCAGGTGGACAATCGGGCCAGCCTTTTAGTCCGCACTACAAAGACCAAGTCGCGTTATGGTGGAAGGGGCAATATCGGCGCGTGTCAATGTCTTCAGCGCGCGTGAGTGCGAGCTCGAAAGAAGTGTTGCGGTTGAGGCCACAGTGATACATTAACGAGCATTACGCTACCTGAGCCAAACATGAATCCCATTCTCGAAGTTTTCAATCTTAAAAAAAAATACGGCGACCTGGTCGCCGTTGACGGCGTAAGCTTCAACGTCAATCGCGGCGAAGTGTTCGGCATTCTCGGCCCCAATGGCGCCGGCAAAACCACCACGCTCGAAATGATCGAAACGCTCCGCCCAATCGACTCCGGTCGTGTGCTGCTCGACGGTCTCGACGTGCAAAGCGAAGCGCAAAAAGTGAAACAGCGCATCGGCGTGCAACTGCAAGCTTCGTCGTTTTTCGATAAGCTCACGCTCACGGAATTGTTGCGGCTCTTCGGTGAAATGTACGGACGCCAAGCAGATGCACAGGCATTGTTGGATGAAGCTGAGTTGGGCGACAAGGCGAGCTCCTACGTGGCGCAGCTTTCGGGCGGACAGAAGCAGCGTTTTTCCATTGCCGCGGCGCTCGTGAACGATCCCGTCATTCTCTTTCTCGACGAGCCAACGACCGGCCTCGACCCGCAAGCGCGCCGCCATTTGTGGGGCGTCATCCGGCGTATTCGTTCGGAAGGCAAAACCATCGTCATCACCACGCACTACATGGAAGAAGCGGAAGAGTTGTGCGATCGCGTGGCGATTATGGACGCCGGCAAGATCATCGCCAACGCGCCGCCGCAGGAATTGATCCGGCAATTGCTCGCCAAAGGCTTCACGAAAGCGCGCGTCGAGCGGCTCGCGAATTTGGAAGACGTGTTTTTGGATTTGACGGGACATTCATTGCGCGAGGAATAAATGCGACTCAGAATAAAGTTGATGGCAGCTTCCTTCAAAATGTTCATACGGCAACGTGAGGCCATTATTTGGAGCCTGTTGCTTCCGCTGTTTATGGTTTTCTTGTTCAGCCTTGTGAAGTTCGACGGCATTGGGCATGTCGCCCTCGGCATCGTCAATCATTCACAGGACACGACGCTGGTGCAGGCATTGCGGCCGATTCAGGCATTGCGAATTTCGGAGGGCAAAGCCGAAGACGAACTCGCCCGTTTGAAAAAAGGCGAACGCGCCATGGTGCTCGTCATTCCGTCTTCCTTCCAACCGTTGGGGCAGGACTCGTTGACGCTTTACCTCAACGCCGAAAAGCCGCAAGAAACGCAAGCGGGAAAATTAATTTTGCAGCGCGCACTGGACGAGCTGGTCTTCCAGCAGAATCATCTTCCCCGTCATATGTTCCGCACCGAACTGGTCAACAGCCGCAATCTGACGTACATTGACTTCTTGCTGCCGGGCATTCTTGCCATGTCCATCATGCAGGGCGGCGTTTTCGGCGTAGCTTTCAGTTTCGTGATCCTGAAAAAGCGCGGGATTCTTCGCCGGCTGCTAGTCACGCCGATGCAGACGAGCGATTTTATTTTTGCGCAAGTGGCGACGCGCCTGCTCCTTTTGACGACACAGGTATTCATTATGGTAGGCGCCGGGGTGCTGTTTTTCAACTTGCACTTTGTGGGCAGCCTCTTTGACATGATAGTCGTTGGATTGCTCGGCGGCACGATCTTTCTGTCGATCGGATTCGCGCTTTCGGGCATCTCGAAGTCGGAAGATCAAGTCGCGCCGCTTGCGAATCTCATTACCCTGCCCATGTTGATGCTCTCCGGAGTTTTTTTTAGTCGTTCGAATCTTCCGGGTTTTGCCCACTTCATTACAAATTATTTTCCGCTCACCTATCTTGCCGATGGTTTGCGCAGGATTGCCATTGAAGGCGCCACCCTGGCCGACGTGTTTCCTCAGCTCATCGGCCTTGCAGTTTGGTCTTTAATCACGCTGTTCATCGCGATTAAAGCGTTTCGCTGGGAATGAGTCGTTCGTCAGAAAATTACGGAGCCTCCCCATGAAAAAAATCCGTGAACTCTTGTTGGGCGAGCAAGTTTTGATGTTCGCCGTGCTGCAACGCAAAGAGCACAAACAGAAAAAGAACGGCGAGCCGTATTTGGTGATGGAAGTCAGCGACGCGTGGGACCAAATTACCGCGGTCATGTGGGAGCATCTGGAAACCGCGGCGCATATCGAAGCCGGCAACATCGTCAAGTTTAAAGCCACGGTGGATGAATATCAGGGCCACAAGCAGCTCAAGATCGAAAAGATTCGCGGGCTTCTGCCCGAAGACGAAGTGGACATGACCATGCTCACGCCCACGACGCCAAAGGATCGCGCGCTGCTGTGGGAGCAATTTCAAAAAATGATGGAAAGCCTCGCGCAGCCCTATTTGCTCGCGCTGCTGCGCAAAGTTTTTGCAGAAGAGACGTTCGTTAAATCTTTTTGTGATGCGCCGGGCGGGAAGAAATGGCACCACGCGTATTTGGGAGGATTGCTCGAGCACACGGTCAACGTTGCGACCATCTGCGAGCGTCTCGCCAAACTCTATCCGCAAGCCGACCGCGATTTGTTGATCGCCGCGGCGTTGTTGCACGACATTGGCAAAGTAGAAAGCTACACACACGGTCCGAGCTTCGAATACACGGATAGCGGCCGCTTGCTCGGCCACATCGTCATCGGCGCGCAACTCGTCGCAGAGAAGATCAAACAGTTTCCGGAATTTCCGCGCGAGCTGGAGATGCGCTTGCAGCATTTGATTCTCAGCCATCAAGGCGCGCTCGAGCAAGCCTCGCCCGTGGTCCCGATGATGCCTGAGGGGTTTCTACTTTATTATGCCGACGAGATTGATTCGAAGATGAACGCGATCGCGCACGTCGCCGAAAAGGAATCTCCCGAAGGCGGCAAATGGAGCGGGTATGTGAATCTGCTGGAAAGATATTTGTATTTGGGAAATCCCGCCAAATGAAGTTCGGTAGGGTGAGAGAGATTAATTGCTGAAGCGTTCCCCCAATACCTTGTCGAGGGCTGCAACAATTGCGCAGATAAGCTCACTCTTTTGGATTCACGTGCTTGTAAACCAACTTCGTTTGAAAAACTTCCTCGAACAATCCCGCCTTTTGTTGCGCACCCCAAATCTCAATGCCGAGCTCGAAATGATGCAAGAAGCTCAAGCACGCGAGTCGGGCCTCTTCTTCCGCCGAGATCACGCGCACCTTCAATCCCACTTCTTCTTCCACGCGCTTGAGAAATACGGCTTGCTGCTTGGCTTCTCGCACGGCGCTCGTGGCGATGGCTTCGATCCTTTGCGCGCCGAGGCCGCGCGCGATGTCAGCCATGCGCTGCAAAGCACGAAGAATAGACGCCAGTGCGTTGTTTGAGATTTGAGTTTTGGAATTCCATCGTCGCTTCAATATCACAAAAAGATCCGGGCTTACACGTGGCGCCGGGGAAAGTTACGGAAGAGGGTTATGCCTTTTGTGCTTCCAAAACTTCTTTGGGTAAAAAGAAAATTGTGAGCATGCCGGGGATGGTCAGCAGACAAACAGCGATGAAGAATTGGTGATAGCCCAGCGCGTTTTGCAGATAGCCGCTCGTCAACCCCGGCAGCATCATGCCGAGCGCCATGAAGCCCGTGGAAAGGGCGAAGTGCGACGTCTTATATTCGCCGCGCGCGGTGTACATCAAAAAGACCATAAACGCGCTGAAGCCGAGGCCATAACCAAATTGTTCGAGTGCCACCAGAAGATAGACGGTTTGCAACGAAGGCTCAATCGCCGCCATATAGACATAGTTCAAATCAGGGACATTGATCGCCAGCGCCATCGGCCACATGCATTTGCGCAGGCCGAATTTCGAAATCAGCCAGCCGCCCAAGATGCCGCCGATTACGAGCGAAAGCACACCCGCAGTGCCATAGACGTAGCCCACGGTTTCCGTGGTGAGCGCCAAACCGCCGGCGCTGCGTTCGTCCAACAAAAATGGCGAGGCCATTTTCACCAGCATGGCTTCACCCAAACGATAAAGCACGATGTAAGATAAGATCGGAATGATGCCTTTTTGTTGAAAGTAGGTTTTGAAGACGGTCACAAAAGGCACGCTCGTATTCGCAGCGCGCGCGGCTTTGTGATCGGCCGCCGGACGCGGCAAAGCGAGACTGTGATAAAGGAACAGGCCTGCCATCAAAAGCCCGGAGCCGACCATAACGATGGTCCAACTTAATGGAATATTGTCCATCCGCGTTGCGAGCTTGCCTGCAATCACCACGAGCACACCGGTGCCGAAAATCATGGCCAAGCGATATGCGGTGGCGCGAATCCCGACGAAGAAGGCTTGCTTTTCTGGCGGCAGCGCGAGCAGATAAAAACCGTCAACCGCAATGTCGTGCGTGGCGGAAGTAAAGGCGACGATGATAAACAAAACGAGCGAGAGCACAAAGAATGACGGCAAGTGCAAGATCGTTCCGACGAGCGCCAGCACAACCGCCATCATAACTTGCGTCCACAATATCCAATTGCGCTTGGTGCCCAACAGATCGACCGTCGGGCCCCACAATGGCTTCAACACCCACGGCAAATACAACAGGCTGGTCAAACCGATGAGCGTATTCGGCACGCCGAGATTTTTGTACATCACGGTGGAAACGGTATTAACGATCACGTAGGGCAAGCCTTCGGCAAAATAGGCCGTGGGAACATAAAGCCAAGGCGAGCGCGACTCGGCGGGTGTGGCAATTGAAGAGGAGGGGTTCGGAGAATTCATGCAGTGTGCTCGCCAGCGAGAGAGCGCAAATTGCAGAGAGCAAAAGCCGAAATGCAAACGCGTGAATGCACTTCACGCCGACGGAGGCTCATGGTGTTCTTTTGTAATTTTGCTCTCTGCTTTTCGCTAGTTCACCCGTTCCAAATATTTTCCCGTGCGCGTGTCAATGCGGATGCGATCGCCTTCTTTGATGAAGAGCGGCACTTGCACGGTCGAACCGGTTTCGATTTTGGCGTTCTTCGAAATGCTCGTGGCGGTGTCGCCTTTCACCGCAGGCTCGGCTTCGATGATTTTGAATTCGACGAAGAAGGGCAACTCGGCGGAGATGGCGCGGCCTTCATAGAACATGATCTTGCAGAGATTGCCTTCCTTCAAGAAGCGGGTTTGCTCGCCCAGCAAGTTTGCGGAGATGAAAGTCTGCTCGTATGTTTCTGTGTCCATGAAATACAGATTGTCGTCGGCTTCATAGAGATATTGCATGTCCTTCATTTCGAGGCGAACTTCCTCGATTTTATCCGTCATGCGAAAGGTGTGATCGACGACGCGGCCCGATTTGGCGTGCTTGAGCTTGGTGCGAATCATTGCGCGCCAGTTGCCGGGATTGAAGTGTTGAAATTCGGAAACGATCCAAACGTCGCCGTTGTGCAAAATCGCCATACCGTTGCGAAACTCTGAAACTGCAGCCATGCCAAAAACTCCTTGCTACTTTTGAACGAGTGGGGATAAAACTTCGCCGCGGAGGTGGTATGCACACCGCCGAACGCCGAAGAAGTTTTGAATTTACAAAAGCGCTTGCGGGTTGGATAAAACCCAGTGCAAATTTTCAATTGAAAATTTGCACTGTGAGAGTACGAATGCCCGTGAGCTTGTGCTACATGCGCCGTCTGCCGCCGCCCTGCCGCCGGCGATAGTGTCCGCCGCGACGATGATGCCGGCGCTCGCGATGTTCTCCGGAAGAGGCCTCGTCATTGGGGCTTGACGATTGAAAATTGCGTCCCCCTTCGTGGCCGGAAGCGGGGGAATAAGCATTCGAGGGAGAATGGGTGTTCGAAGTCTCCATTGCTGGGCGAGGGGCCGGTGGCCGCGCTGGATTCGCCACTAAGCTCACGCCCAAGCGCCGCACGACCAGCGGCACGAAGAAAATGACCAACCACAGAAGCGGGCGAAGCGGAATCAATTCTCGAATGGAGAGAGTCGCCGGAACTAACACTGAGGCAAGCAACAATGCGCTCGTGATCCATAAAGAATGATGCACCAAGCGCCATTGGTGTTTGGTTTGATAAACCTGCCCCATCCGAATTAGGATGGCCAACACCACGCCAGTCACGGCAAAGCTTGCTGGGAGAAGAGCATTCACAACGGTCGCGCCTGCATGCTCTCCACTGCCCATCATCAGCCCCTGCCACAAGGGCATGAGCGCGAAATTAAACGCGAGCACCATGCCGAGAATATTGGAAACCTGATTGCGAAAAACCCCGACACCGTACATGCTGCTCAACTGCCACCATGAGAGCACGACGAAGCTGAAGATCGCAACATACAAAAACAAATTGGGCACCAGCCGCGCGGAAGACCAATTGGTGACCATCCCCAAAACCAGGACAGACGCGACAATGACCAACACCAGGACCTCGGTAACGATGCGATAGGCAAGCGAGGCCTGAGAACGACGATCCATAATAACTCCTAAAAACCTCAAGACGTAATGGATTGAAAGAGGTAACTTTAAAAGAACAGGGAGCATAATAAGGAAAACACCTCAGAAGTGCAAAGAAAAATTTGGCCATGCATTGTTCAAGAGATGAGAGAATTAGGGCGAAACGTAGGGGTAATGCCTCAGTTACCGGTGGAGTAGCGCAGGCGTCCCCGCCTGCAGACAAGGATGTCTGCGCTACGTTTTCCACCAATAACTGAGGCATTACACGTAGGGTGCAAGAAGGCAAGCCGCACGTCTTTTCGCATAGTTTGACAGGCGCGGAAAATTGTTCGCGCACGTGTGCTGGCGCATGAGCCAGTCTTCCCAGCTTTGCTGCGTGCGATTCAAAAAGGACGTGCGTAGGAAAACGCGGAATGCGAGAAGGAGCGCAACCAAATCCTTTTGAAAAGAAGCAAAACCCAGTCTCCACAAGTTGTCATTCGCGAGTAAACGCCGGCCAGCTCGAAAGTAGAGTTTGCGCGCATTGGCAGTCCGCGCCGTGCACGTCCATGCTTCATATTTCCAAAACCACTTTGCCGAACTGTTCGCGCTGCGCCAAAATGCGATGGCCTTGCCGCGCTTCCGCAAGCGGCAACACGCGATCGACCACGGGCCGCAGCTTTCCCGCGCGCAGGAAATCCACAATGCGCAACAGCTCGCCTTTCGATCCCATAATATTGCCGAAAATTTTCAGATTGCGCGAGAAGAGATAGCGCAGGTCGGTCACGGCATTGTATCCGGTGGTCGCGCCGCAAGTCACCAAGCGCCCGCCGCGCGCCAAAGTTTTGATCGAGTCCGGCCACGTTTTCTCGCCGACGTGTTCGAAGATGATGTCCGCGCCGCGTTTGTTCGTGATCTTGCCGACTTCTTCACGGAAACTTTGCTTCTCATAGTTGATAAGATAATCCGCCCCGAGCGCCTTTATCTTCTCCAGCTTCTCTTCACTGCCGGCCGCGGCAATTACAATTGCCCCGTGCAACTTGGCGATCTGCACCGCAGCGACGCCGACGCCGCTCCCAGCCGCAAGCACGAGCACGAAATCTCCGGGCCGCACTTGGCATTTCGCCACGAGCATGTGCCAACTGGTGATGAACGTGAGCGGAAACGCAGCCGCCTCGATAAAATTTAAGTTCGAGGGTTTGGGAATGATATTCACTGCGGGCACGATAATGAATTGCGCATAGCCGCCGGTGGAATGCTCACCGATTATGCCGTAGTGACGGCAGTTGTTGTCGAAGCCCGTCAAGCACCATTCGCAAAAGCCGCACGAGGTGCCGGGCGAGATGATGACTTCATCGGCAGGCTTCACGTGCGCAATGCCCTCGCCCACTGCAGCGACCACGCCGGAAATATCCGACCCCAAAATATGCGGCAAGGGCAAACGCGAGCCGGGAATGCCGCGCCGCACCCACAGGTCGAGATGATTCAGCGCGCACGCCTTGATCTTGACCAAGACCTTGCCCGCTGAAACTTGCGGATCGGGCAGTTCGCCATATTGCAAAACGGATTCGTCGCCGTGGTGATTGAAGAAGACTGCTCTCATGAGGATTTGGGGATAGTAAGTTCGTAGTCGCTGGCGATTGGCTGATTTTAGCGCTTGCGTTTGCGTTCAATGTCATTGCGCAACACCACTTTTACCGTCGGCAGCCCGGGCGGTGAATATTCCGGCTCAGGCAGGCCGGCTTCACGCATGAGCTGAAACATGCGCCGCGTGCCTTCCTGCGTCATTTTCACATGTTGCAGCGAGCGCATCGCTTCCATTAAATTCGGATTGCGCGGATTGTGAATGAAATAACCCGGACGCACTCCCAGGGGATAATCCCCGGGGCTGATAACCTCGAGGTGATCATCAAACATCTTGATGAAGATTGGCACGTTTTGAAAACTATAGGAACGATGCACCAGCGCATTCACAATGGCTTCATCCCACACGAACTCCGGATATTCCGGCTCTTGCACAAAACGGCCTTCCGGTCCGAGATGGCTGAACTCCCGAACCTGCGTGCGCACAAAACCTCGTGCACGCTCCAGCAACAACGGCAAGGGGCCGGCGAAAGTTTCGTCTTTAACGAGATTCTGTTGCGCGCCGTATTGCTCGGTATTTCCGTCATACCGCAGAAATCTCAGGTACGCGCCCGGCAAATACTTTCTCGGGTCAGCGGCAAAAAGCAAAACACCGGCATAAGACCAATACAGCTTGCCCGCGGTTTCCACCACCAAATGCTTATTGACGAGCAGGTCGCGCGAAGTATGTGGAAACTGAAGATTGTTGCGCGTGATGAGCGCTTGGGTCCATTGCTGCAAGGCCTCGTCGGCAAGCACCACGGATTCGTATGGCGCGACGAACTCGTCTTCGAAGGACTTCTGCCCTTGGGTGTAGCGCAACTCATTCTTTTCCTCCTCGCGGAGTTGAACCGTTTGATCGCCTCGGCGCTCATAAGCTGTGCGGTTGGTCAATTCGATAACGCGACGCGGTGAAAAATTTACATAAATTAAAAGCATTTGATTCGAGCGGCCGGCCTCATCGGTTATCGGAATCAAGCGATATTCGGAAGGGTTCTCCACCAAATATTCCGGATAGCGGAGCATTTTGTTGACCGGCGTCGCTGCGGCGCCGGAAGGGCGATTTACGCCGACGATTTTGAGATCACGGTCAGTAATGCCAATAACCAAGAGCCCTCCTTCGGGGTTGGAATTGGCAAATGCGCTAACGATTTGAGCTAACGCCTCAGGCTGGCGGTGCTCTTTACGCTCGAAATACTGTCCCTCGAGGCTCGGGCTTTTGAGAAACGCTCGAATCGCCTCGAAGTCGGTCGCGTCATATACTTCGCGAGGAGTCATAAGGCTTGGGGGCAGCGTTGAAGTTCCGGCTTGGAATTTTGTCCCTGCAATATATCAATTCCCCACGCGAATAGGCAAGCTTGAAAATGGCGAATCTCATTCTTGATGGCAGGCTGCGCTTCAACGTTTTATTCAGCGCACGAGTGCAAGCTTACGCGCAAAGGTGAAGTCTTCGGCGTTGAGACGATAAATATAAATGCCGCTGCTCACACGCTCGCCCGCGTCATCTTTGCCATCCCAAACGACTTGATGGCTGCCGGCCGCAAACTTGCCCTTTATCAACTGTCGAACCAGTCGTCCTGTGAGACTAAAAATTCCCAGAGTGATTTCACCCCGCGTATCGCGGGGCAACTGAAAACTAATGGCCGTGCTCGGGTTAAATGGATTGGGATAGTTTTGCGCGAGCGCGAAATCTGCAGGATAATTCTCCTTCTTTTCGGAGATGCTGCTCACGGTTGTATAGATCACATTCAACACCGGGCGATGATTCGCAACAGGATTCTGCAGCGCGTCGAAACGCTTCGCACTGCCGTTCGCGCTTTCGTTGCTCATGAGCAGCCAACCGAAATTGTTCGCGGGCGCGTTCAGCCATCCTTGTACGTCGGCAACCATCTCCGGCGTCGAGCCCCACGTGTAAAAAGAACCGGTGTCTGCCACGGTTTGATTCGCGCTGGCTGCGGGCGTGTAATCCCCGCCAAGATTGGTCCAAAATTGTGTATTGAAAAATGTATGGCGCCATGTCGCATCGCCGGCCGCAGCATTGGCGCCGCCGCCTTCTTCTCCCGTGGCGTCGGATGCGCCTTCGCCCCAATTCGCGAGCACGCGATGCAACGCAACGGTCTGCTCGGAGGCCTTAAAGGTTTTGGATAAGTAGAGCGTGAGCTTCGCGCTCAAAATCGTTGCGCCCGCGGGAATGTTGCCGGCAACGTCGAACGCGAGCAGCGTGCGCCGCGCGTCGCCGTGGTTGTTTTGCCCGACAAAGAGATGATAGCCGCTCCCATTGCTGAATGCGCCGGCGGCGCTTTCATAGAGCGTGTTGTCTTTGCTGGCGGAAATGTTGACTTCGGTTTGTGCGAACGAGGCGGCGACGAAAAGAGTCGTGCAGAGTAATGAGAAAGAAAACCGAGAGGGTACCATGCGCACTTATCCCTTAAGATTTTTTTAAAAAACACACACGTCGAACACAGATAAAATCCGAGAGAATCCGCTTTGATCTGTGTTCAGCAATTGGGGTTACAGCTTGCTCGCGTTGTGATGCGATCTCTAATTTTGCATATACCCCGACTGCAATCCTATCGCCCAATCACGGCGGCGATTTTTCATGGCCTGCGCAACCGCGCTTTGATAATCGTATGGAACCAAGATGATCTCGACATGCCATGCCTCGTCGCGCTGTTCCAAAATGGCGTAACGCGCGTGCGGCGAGCCAGTCTCCATAATGTGCGGCTCCGGCACATCGTGGTCGAATGCCGGCAAACCAACGCTGCCGGGATTGAGGATCAAAATGTTTTCAGAAATTTCGACAACCCGAGGAATGTGCGTGTGGCCGCAGAGCATGACGCGCGCTTTCGTTCCGCCCAGCCGTGTTTTGATTTCAAGCGGCGTTGCCAACCTTGCCCGGCCATGTTCGACGGTTTCCAAAAGATAGATCATGTCGCTTTCAGGCGCGCCATGAAAGAGCAGCAATCCGTTCGGCAATTCGACTTTGGCGGGTAATGCACGGAGCCAAGCTAACTCGACCTCGTCGAGAATTTGGAATGCGTAGCGATCCGATAAGCCGTGCTCCTTCGGGTCTTGCTCGACTAATTGCCGGTCGTGATTGCCGCGAAGGTGAATCCAATCTTGGCGCATCAAATACTGCATGGTTTCTTTGGGCCATAGCGGCCCCGAAGCATGGTCACCGAGATTGTATGTGCAATCGACTTGCTTGCTTTTGACGTCTGCCACGACGGCTTCAAGTGCGGTAAGATTGCCGTGAATGTCGGATAAGACTGCGATGCGTTTCAAAGCCACGCCTTTCGGTGGTGTTCCCAACAGAAGCGAAGCGCGACGCACTTTTTGAGTGCGTCGCGCATGCAGTTTCACTTCATCAACAACAGCTTCCTCGTCGCCGTGAAGGTTCCGGCTTCGAGGCGATAGACGTAGATGCCGCTCGCGACGCGTGTGCCGCGATCATTCAGACCGTTCCACGTTACTTGCTTGGCGCCCGCGGACTCGCTGGCATCCACCAGCGTGCGCACTTTTTCGCCGAGCAAGTTGTAGAGGACGAGCTTCACACGCACAGCTTGCGGCAAATCGTAGCGAATGTTCGTGCTCGGATTGAACGGGTTGGGATAGTTTTGCAGGAGAGAAAACGAGTTCGCCAAATTTTCGTTTTTCTCTCGCACCGCGGTGGTTGACGCCTCGCTGCGAAAGACTCCGCCATGAATCGTGCCGCCAAACAAATACCCGCGCGAATCAATCACCAAAGAAGTAATCTGCTCCTGCCCGGAACCATCGCTGATCGGCGCCCAGCTTTCGCCGTTGTCGGTGGAACGAAATACCTTCGCGGCGCCCGGCGGGCCAAAGGAGCCGTCGGTTCCGGCAAAAATATCACCGTGAGCGTTGATTGCCAAAGAAATGACAAAGCCGTTGGTCAAACCCTGGCTGCGTCGTTCCCAATTGACGCCCTCATCCGTAGACCGATAAATGCCTCGCGCACCTGCCCATGCGCCAAAAAAAATGTGCCCCTGCGAGTTAACGGCGATGGCGCGAATATCCGGCTGGGTCAAACCGGTCTTCAGCTCAACCCAACTCTCGCCATGATTTGTTGAGCGAAAGATGCTAAACTCTGTGCCCACAAAAACGTGATCATCCGCATTCACGGCCAATGTTCGAATGCCAATGGCGGCGGGCAGGCCTTCCAATTTCGATTCCGTCCAATTCATGCCGCCGTCTGCAGAGTGAAAAACAAGATAATCGCCATCGAGCGCCGCGAAAATCCGGTCCTGAGAATCGACGGCAAGCGCGCCAATCCATAGGCTCTCGAGGCCAATGAGAGTCCAGGTCTCGCCGCGATCGGTTGAGCGATAAACTCCAAGCTGCTCCTGCTTGCCTGAGTCAAAACTATGTACCGCGACGAAAAAGTGGCCGCGGGAATTTATTGCAAGGCTTCGAATCGTATAATCGTTCAACCCAAAGCCTTCCCAATTCTCGCCCCGATTGTCCGAACGAAAAAGGCCGCCATTGCCTTCTCGTGTTCCCGCAAAGACCTGCCCTTGCGAGTCTAAGGCAAGAGAGGAAACTTCAGAGTTATTCAAATTCATCGTAGCCCAACTTTGCCCTTTATCCGTAGAGCGAAAAACGCCCGGACCTTTCATGCCCGCGAATATTTCTCCGTTCGAGCCAAAAGCCAAAGCCGAGACCGCTTGCTTGGGCAGAAGCGTGTCGCAACGCACCCATGAATCGCCATGATCGATTGAGCGAAAGAGATGAGTGGTCACGCTCAGATCCGAGAAATCCTCTGTCGCGGCGAAGTAATGATCTTGTTCATTGACTCCCAGTGTGATAACACGCGTATTGCTCAAAGACGTCTGTTGCCAGGTTTCGCCATTGTCCGTTGACAAGTAAACGCCGTTCATGGTTCCGGCTAGGACGTTACCGTCTGCATCAAACGCCAATGAAATGACATACACGTTGATCGAACTCAAAGCAAAAAAATGCCATGACTGCCCTTCATCAACGGAACGATAGACTCCTCGTTCCGCGCCAACGAATAGGTGTCCGTTCCGGTTGAGCGCCATGGCAAAAAAATAATTCACGGGCAGGTTCGTTTTCATCCACGTGTTGCCATTGTCAATCGAACGATAGTTCCCGGCAAAAATGTGATCGTTCGGCGCGACGCCGATGAAGCTCACGCTTTGCAAGCTGCTATTGATGAACGCCCACGTTTCGCCATTATTGACGGAACGAAAAAGCCCGAGGTCGGCGCCGGCAAAAATGTGGCCTTGGGAGTTTATAGCTAGCGCAGCGATGCTGTGGATATTATAGCGCGTATTCAACCAGGTCCAATGTTCGCCGTCATTCGTTGTGCGAAAAATTCCGGACCAAGTTCCGGCAAACAGATGCCCGTGTGTATTTACAGCGAGAGTATTCACAAAACCGCCGGGCGGGCCGTTGGTTTGCTTCCAGTACGGTGTTGATGATTGGCCGAAGCAAATCTCCACACACGACAAAAAACTAGCGGCAAACAGACACAAAAGTTTTGTCAATGGCATTTCGTACTCTCCTTTCGCGAAAGGCCGAACACTTCAGAGACAAACTTGTGGCTTATCCTTTTCACAAGGCTGACGTAGATTTTCTGTAAAAGCGCGACGCACTTTTTGAGTGCGTCGCGCATGCAGTTTCACTTCATCAACAACAGCTTCCTCGTCGCCGTGAAGGTTCCGGCTTCGAGGCGA
>JBBILN010000097.1:0-22815 GCA_037444905.1 bacterium
AATCCATCAATCCAACAATCCATCAATCCAACAATCCATCAATCCAACAATCCATTCATCCAACAATCCAATGAACACTGACTCCGCTCCCTCGCTTCTCGACGACAATGTTTTGTACAATCGCTTGCAGGAGGCACGCAATGCGATTCTTACCGAGCTGCACAAAATCATTATCGGCCAGGAAGAGACCATTGAGCTGGTGTTGATCGCCCTCATCACCGGCGGCCATTGCTTAATCACCGGCGTGCCCGGCCTCGCGAAAACGCTGCTCATCCGAACGCTGGCTACGATTATGGATCTCGATTTCAAGCGCATTCAGTTCACGCCGGACTTGATGCCATCGGACATCACGGGCATCGATGTCATCGAAGAAGACCGCACCACCGGCAAGCGTGTGATGAAATTCATCAAAGGGCCGCTCTTCGCCAACATTATTCTCGCGGATGAGATCAACCGCACGCCGCCGAAAACGCAATCGGCGCTGCTCGAGGCCATGCAAGAGCATCGCGTCACCGCGGGCGGCACGACCTATCAACTCGAAGAGCCGTTCTTCGTGCTCGCGACGCAGAACCCCATCGAGTTGGAAGGCACATATCCGCTGCCCGAAGCGCAGCTCGATCGTTTCATGTTCAACATCGTGATGGACTATTTGCCCGAAGAGCAAGAAGTAGAAGTCGTCACGAACACCACGGGCAATGTGAACCCCTCGTTGCGGCAAGTGGTCACGGGCAAAGAAGTGTCGGCGTTTCAAGAATTGGTGCGCAAGGTATTGGTCGCGCAGGAAGTCGCGCGCTATGCCGTGCAGCTCGTGCGCGCCACACGCCCGGCGAACAGTCCCGCGCCGGACTTTGTGAAGAATTGGGTGAGTTGGGGCGCGGGCTTGCGTGCTTCACAATATCTCATTCTCGGCGGCAAGGCGCGCGCGCTCTTGCGCGGCCGCGCGAATGTGTCCATCAAAGATATTCAAGCGCTCGCGTTGCCGGTGTTGCGCCATCGCGTGCTCACGAACTTCTTTGCGGAATCACAGAAAGTGAAACCCGCGGACATCGTGCGCCGCGTGCTCGAAATCGTGCCCGCACCGAAATCGGGATTGTGAGAGGTTGCCCAATGCTGAGAGCATGCCTAAAAATTCCTCCCTCGAAGGGGGCCAGGGGGGTGTTCTCCGTTGCAATAAAACAACGAAAAACATCGAAACGTGTTCGGCAAAAGAGGCGAGCCGTGACACCCCCCTGCCCCCCTCAAGGGGGGAATGGTGAGGGTCGTCGGAGTTTCAAATCTGCTTTTGAAGTTCTCTTCATCATTGTGTTCGGAGTCACTATATTCCTGAATTGTAGTGAGGCAAACGACCAAACCGCTGCCATCAAAGCCGCGGCGCAAGCTGAACTGCAGCGCTATCCGCAAGCCTCGCTGCTCGATCTCTACAAATTTTTCTTTCAAGGCGCGTTCGGCCCCGGGCATCTCATCAACGATCGCGAGGCCGCGGCGCAGTATCTGGAAGAAGAGTTGCGCGCGAGCACGAGCTTCGACACCGTGCGCTGGCAGCCGGTCGGGCATCAAGGCCGTTACTATCGCGTCAATCTTTGTTTGATTAAAGAAGGCGCCATTCCACAGCAAAAGCTCTTCGAAGCTTTTGTTGCAAGCGCGAACGACGCATCACCACCCTCGCTGGAAGAATGGCGCAAAGAATGGCAAATGATTTTAAGGGTGATTGCCAGCATGCAGCTCGACCTCGCCAATTTCGCCAACGACCAGCGCGAGATAGAAAAGAATTTGGCCGAGGGCAAAGTCATCGGCCATCATAGCGAGACGTTCCAACAACTCTATCATCCGCACTATCGCGTGGTGGATAAGGAGCGCTTCGATGCGCTATTCCAGTAGCACATGCGCTCCACGATCATGTCATTCAGAGGAAGCTTTTTGGGCGCTCGAAAATGGCCCATTCCCAGTGCAGAAAAAGATTCTTGCAGAATAACAAGAGAAGGACGTGACTTCAAGAAGTCGCGGCGTCCATTTTCAGCTTGTCTCATTCATCCTGTAATCCAGTTCATTTTTTGATTCACAATTTGACCCATGCAACCAACTCTTCGCTTTATCGACCCGGAAGTGCTTTCGCGCATTTCCGGCATGGAGCTGCGCGCGCGCACCGTGGTCGAGGGTTTTCTCAGCGGCCTGCATCGCAGCCCGTATCGCGGCTTCAGCATCGAGTTCGCGGAATATCGCCAGTACACGCCGGGCGATGACCCTCGCCACATCGACTGGAAAGTGTTCGGGCGCACCGATCGCTATTACGTGAAGGAATACGAAGACGAAACCAATCTCGCTTGCCACATCCTGCTCGATCTTTCCGGCAGCATGGCCGGCTCGCGCGGCAGCCGCTTGCCTGAGGCGCCGGTGAGCAAATTCGATTACGCGCGCTACCTCATGGCTTCCTTGGCATACTTTATCTTTCAACAGCGCGACGCCGTGGGCTTCGTGGCGTTCGACGATCAGGTACGTTTGGATATTCCTTCGAAGTTCCGCCCCGGCCATTTGTACAATTTGCTTGTGGAATTGGAAGGCTTGCAGCCCGGCTCCGGCCGCACGCTGAACTTGGAACTGCTCCACCAACTGTCTGAGACCATGAAACGCAAAGGCATGGTGATTTTGATCAGCGATTTTTTTTGCGATCTCGAGCCGCTTTTCAGCGTGTTCGAGCATCTGCGTTTCCGCGGCCACGACGTGCTGGTATTTCAAATCGTCGAAGAGCGCGAGCTGAGTTTCGATTTCACGCGCCTCACTCGTTTCGAGGGTTTGGAGGGTGAAGGCATCATGTTGGGATTGCCGCAGAGCATGCGCGCGCATTATTTGAAAAATCTCCACACGCATCTCGAAGCGTTACGTTCCTCGTGCGGCGTGAATCGCATCGACTATACGTTGCTGAAAACCTCGCAGCCATTGGATTTTGCATTGCACGCCTATCTCGCTGCGCGCAGCGGAAAGATGTGAGCATTTCATTTGGCATAAGGCACAAATAAAAACGCGACCATCGCAATTGTCATTCTGGCAAGAGCCCTCCCCGTGCACGGCTCTGTGCTTGTGTCTGGGGAAGTTCCTTACAGGATGACCATCGTGAGAATGGATTCAATCACAACATGCCCGATTTTCTCACAACGCCGTATCTCATTCTCGGCGCGGCCGCCGCAGCGCTACCGATTGTTCTGCATTTAACTCTGCGCAATCGTGCGGAGACGGTCTACTTTGGCGCCATGCGTTTTCTGGCAGCCACGCCCAAGAAGCTATTGCAGCGGCAACGGCTCAAACAAATTTTGTTGCTGCTGTTGCGCGTGTTGGCGCTGCTTCTGCTCGGCCTTGTGTTCGCGCGGCCATTGTTCGTGGGCGAGAAGATGCCGGCCATTCTCGGTGAAGAAGCGCGCGCACTCGCGCTCATTCTCGATACTTCGGCGAGCATGGCGGCGCAACAACATCTTACCGCGGCGGTCAAATCCGCACGCGAAGTTTTGCAGAAAGCCAAAGCTTCGGATCAAGTTTCCGTTATTGCGTCCGCGGGCAAAACCGAAGTGCTCGTGGAAAAAACCGATCCGGCCCAAGCGGAGGCGGCGCTTGCAAACATAAGACAGCAACAATCGTTTGGCAACTTGCGCGACGCGGTGCAGTTCGCGGACAATCTCTTGTCGCAATCTTCGTTGCGGCGGCGGCAAATTTATTTAATTTCCGATTTGCAGGCCGCCGGTTTTTCACCCGGCAATCTCAATTTGAAGAGCGGCGCAGAGTGCATTCCCATTGCCGTGCAGCCGGCGTGGCAAAACATTGCGCTCACCAGCGGCGAACGCATCATGCGCAACGGGCAAGTCTCGTTTGTCTGCCGCGTGCGCAGTTTCGCGAGCCTCGCGCAAGAGGTTCCGGTGCAGCTCGTGCTCGATCCCCAAAGCAAACGCGTGGCCGCGAGCAAACGAATTACATTGGCGGCGGAGGAAGAGCAAACCGTACACTTCGCGGCCGGTGAAGTTGCTTCCAAAAGTGCGAGCACTGCGGCCGCATACTTCGAGATTCTCGCGCCGATCGATGATTTGCCCGACGACAATCGTTATTATCTCGCACCAGAAGCCGCCCAAACCGCGCGCGTTTTGTTGGTGAGTGGAGCTCCGGAAAATGAATTCTATTTGCGGCAAGCATTGGAGCTTCCCAGTGTGCCGTATCGTGTCGTGAGCGTGGACCCCAACACGCTCGAAGCCACGCCGCTTGCGGAGTTTGAAGCCGTGTTCTTCGCGGGCGCCGCGGGCGTGAATCGCGGCGCGGCGCAGAGTTTATTGCAGTATGTGCAGCAAGGCGGCGGGTTGATCATTTCATTCGAAGAAAAGCCGCCTTTGGAAACGTTCAATCATTTGATGGGAGACTTGCTGCCCGGCAGAGTGCTCGCCTCGCACAACGCTGCACGCGTGCGGCGCGGCGGCGTGACCATGACCGAGATGGATTTTGCGCACCCCATTTTCTCCATCTTTCGCGATCCCAGCCACGGTGATCCGAGCACGGTGCAAATCACCAGATACTATCTCCTCGAACCGAAAAACGAAGCACTGCGCTTGGCGGGATTCGAAGACGGCAATCCTGCACTGCTGGAAATGAGCGTTGGCAAAGGAAAGGTTTTGCTGTGGGCTTCAACGTTGGATATGAACGGCGGCAATTTTCCGGTGCGCAGCATCTTTGTGCCCATGATACAGCAATGGCTCAACTATGTGCGCCGCACTGAAACCGTGCGGGCGGTCACCAATGTGGGGCAGCCGATCTTTTTGGGCGAGCAGTTTTCATCTGCGCAGTCGATTGCAGCGCTGTTGCCCAATGGCGCTAACCGGACTTTGGAGTTTGACCTGCGCGGCAGCGCGGCGCCGGTATTCATTGAAACGGAAAGCAGCGGCTTCTATGTGTTTCGGCAGGGCGGCAATGAAGCCACATACGCAGTGAATCTCGACAACCGTGAATCTGATCCGGTGGCGCTGGCCGCGGATGATGTCGTGGCAAGATTGAGTCGCGAGCAAGAACAGGGTGAGTTGCCCACGGCTTTCGGAATTGCCGCGCCTTCATTGCAAGAGCAGGAGAAGCATCAAAAACTTTGGCGCATGGCCATGTGGGGCCTGCTGGCATTATTGTTGGCTGAAGTGTGGTTGGCGAATCGCACACCGAGGTGACGGCATAGCAAATTGGAGTGACGGATTTTTGGAAAACACCAATCCCAAAATCCATCACTCCACCACTCCAAGTTTCGAAACAACACGAAGCATAATCTATGAATACCAACTTTCGCCGCATAGAATCCCAGCTTGCGCTGAGCTTGAAAGCGTGGAAACGCAGCCAATGGCAGCGCGGGTTGAGCCTCGCACTTTCGGGCTTTCTCATGCTCGCCGCCTACGTCTACCTCATCGAGCCGGCGTGGCCGTGGTTATGGTGGAGCGGGCTTGTGCTCGGCGGCTGCGCATGGCTATACGCGATGGTGAAATATCTTCTCCTCCCGTTGCTGCGGCAACCGACGCTCACACAAGTGGCGCGCTATTTCGAGGAGCGCCATCCTGACTTGGAAGATCGTCTCGCGACCGCGCTCGAAGTTGGGCAGAAAGAACCAGATCGCCTCGATGCGAAAATGTTGGAGCGCTTGTTTCGCGATGCCGTGCAGCATACGCAACAAATCGATTTTGCCGGCCAATTGCGCTTGCAGCTAGCGCAGCTCTGGCGCGTTGTGCTGTACACTGCGGCTGCAATTTTGTTGATCGGCGTCTTTGGTTTCACGGGACTGTTTCGCACGCGCTTGGCGAGCTACTTCACGAACCGGCCCGCGGCTTTGACCATAGCGAAGCGCTTGCAGGTGCAACCCGGCAATGCTCACGTGGCGCGCGGCGCCAACGTCGAAGTGCTTGCCGAATCACCGGAAGCTACCGCGAGTGAAGCGACGATCTATATCGCGAAAACCGGCGCGAGTTGGCAATCTTCCAACATGAGCGTGACCACGCAACCCGGCAAATTCACGCACCACATTTTCGAAGTGCGCGATACCACGCGCTATTACGTGCGGCTCGGCGGCGAGATTTCCGAAATCTTCGCGCTCGTGCCGTTGGATGCGCCGGATCTAAAGCAACTGCGCGTCACTTATCGCTATCCCAAAAAGATTGGCTTGCCGGAGCGGCAAGAGGAAAGCAGCGGCGATATTTATGCGCCCATCGGCACGGAGATTGAGCTCGAAGCAATCGCCACCCAAGCCTTGACGAGCGCGGAGTGGCGCTTGGGCGAAACGGAATTTCAAGCGATGACTCTGCTCGCCGACACGCTCGCGCGCGCCAGCTTCAAGGTTGAAAAAGATTCTTATTATGTTTTGCGCTTGACGAATCGCGACGGTTTGAGCAACACACCGGTGGAATACTACATTCACGCCACGCCGGATGAAGCGCCGCAGTTGACGATCGTGCAGCCCGGCCGCGATCTGCGTCCCACCATGCTGGAAGAGGTGCCCATCACGATTTCAGTGTTTGAAGATTACGGCCTGCAAGAACTGACGCTGGTGACTTCGCAGAACAACGGCGCCGAAGTGCGTCACGATCTGTTGCCGGCGATCACCCGCAACCGCACGGCGAATGCGACTCGCATGGAGTATCGCAGCGAAAAACTGCTCTATCTCGAAGAGCTCGGCGTGAAGCCCGGCGATTTCATTTCATATTTTGTGGAGGCGCGCGATGCGCAGCAAAAAGCCTCGAGCGATTTGTATTTCCTCGAAGTACGGCCGTTCGAGGAAGAATTTTATGGTTCGTTGAGCCAGGGCGGTGGCGGCGGCGAAAATGCGGATGGGATGTCGCTTTCACAGAAAGAAATCATCACCGCGACCTGGAAGCTGGAACAAAGCCGCGGCAAAATTTCTCCGGAAGAATTGCAGAAGAGCAGCGCCGCAATTGCGGAGACCCAGCAGAGCTTGCGCGAATCAATCAAGAACATGGCGGACCATGCGCGCATGCGAGGCAATTTCACCAGCGAAGGCGATGCGGCTAATTTGGTGCAATACCTCGAGCAAGCCGCGGACGCGATGGCGGAAGCCGTGCCTTTGCTGGAAAACGTCCAGCCCGGCGCAGCGCTCGATCCGGAGCGTCGCGCTTATCATTTTCTTCTGCAAGCCGAAGCCGAGATTCGCCGCCGTGAATTGACGCAAGGCGGCGGAGGCGCGTCCACGTTCGCGCAACTGCAAAGCCAGGAAGATTTGGCGCGCTTGTTCAAAGAAGAGCTGGACAAGCTGCAATCCAAATATGAAACGCTGCAGAATAATCAACAGCAACAACGTGAAGCGCAGCTTAACGAGGCGCAGGAAAAAGTGCGGGAGCTGGCGCAACGGCAAGAGCGCTTGGTAGATCTCAATCGCCAAATCGCGCGAGAGAAGCAAGCGCCGGAAGAGCAGCGGCGCCAACTTGAACGCTTGCAGCGTGAGCAAGAGCAAATTCAACGCGAATTGCAGAATCTTTCTCGGCAAATGCCCCCGAGCAACAGCACCAACAGCGCCACGGGCAGCTCGCAATCGCAACAGTTGCAGGAGAATTTGCAGGAGATCGCGCAAGACCTGCAGCGCGCGCAAGATCAGTTGCGGCGCAACAATCCCGCGCATGCGGCCGCGGAAGGCAATCGCGCATTGGAACGCTTGCAGCGTTTGGAGGAACAACTCAAACAGCGCCAAACTAGTTCGCTGCGCGAGAATCTCGCCGGCTTGCAAGAGGAGTTCAACGAGCTGGCCGGGCAGCAAGGCCAGTTGCAGCGCGAATTGGAGCAGGCTGGAAACGAGGCGAACGCCAACGAACGGCAACGCTGGCAGCAAGCGCAAGAAGAATTGCGCAAGCAAAGTGCACAGGCGCTCGAGCAATTGCAGCAGGCGCAAACCGGAGCCACACGCAATTCGGAAGATCAAAAAACCGGCCGCGAGCTGCGCAAGTTAGCAGAAGAACTGGAAAAGCGCGGCATTCCGCAGCGCATGGCGCAGGCCGAACAAGCATTGCAACAAAACCAAATCGCGCGCGCGCGGAATGAACAGGCGGAGGCGACGCAAGGCTTGCAACGCGCGGCCAGGGGCTTGCAAGAAAGCTTGACGCAACTGGCGGAATCACCGGAAGAAAAACTCGACATGGCTTTGCAGGAGACACAACGCTTGCGTCAAAGGTTGGAAGAAGCATGGCAGCAGGCGCAAAATTCCGGGCAGCAGAACGAGGGGCAACAACCCGCTTCGGGTCAGCCGAAAGCGACCGGGCAGTCGCAAACCGGTGCGCAAGCCAATCCACAACAAGGCGCGCCGCAGAGCAGCCCGCCCTCCCAGGAAAGATTGAATCCGGACAAAATCGATTGGTGGAATGAGCGCATGTGGGAGAATGCGAAGCAGCTTGAAAACTTGCGCGCCTTGGTAGAAAGCGACAGCCTGCTGGAGGGCGAGTACAACAACATGATGGCCGGCTATCGCGGCGTGTTGCGCTCGTTTCGCGGCGGTGACCCGCAACGGCTCGCCAATATCGAAAACGCCCTGCTCGATCCGTTGCGACGCTTCGAAGCAGAACTGTCCGCGCGCGTGGCCGTGTTGCAACAACAAGAGCGTTTGCTGAACGTGCGCGACGAGCGCGTGCCTCCGCAATATCGTGAAATGGTCGAGGCTTATTTCAAAAAACTGGCGCAGAGCAAAAAGCAATGACGCCGTCACCTTCATGTTTGCGCCCGCGAAACACACGAAAAACGCGAAAACTTTTTTGCATGATGATTTCACCGCAGAATGATGTGAAATGATTCTGCCGATAAATCATTTTGCCAGTCATCGTTTTGTCTTATTGGTTCCGGTTCATCTGGCTTAGGCGTATATGTTTGACTTCTTTTTCAAATACAGCCCCGTGGTTTACGAGCAGGGCAAGTGGTTCCTGCGCTATCAGCCTTCCCTGCTGATTTGGCTTGCGCTGCTTTTGCTGCTCGCATTCTTCCTGTTCGGGTATCGCCGCACCACTTCCCCTCTGCCGCACAAATGGCACGCGCTGCTGCTGGGTTTGCGCATACTGAGCTTCGCGGTGTTGATCTTCTGCCTATTGGAACCGACGCTATCGGTTTCCACCGTGGTCTCGCAAAAAAGCGCGGTGCTCGTGTTCGTGGACGATTCCGAAAGCATGACGATTCCGGATACGCCGCAGCGCCAATCCCGCCTCGACCAAGTGCGAGATTGGCTCGGCAACGCGGACCAAACGGAAACGATCCTGCAACGTTTGCAGCAGAATTTTCGTGTGGAGACTTTTCGTTTCAGCCGTAATGTCGAGCCGCTTAATGACCTGAGTGAATTGCGCGCGCAAGGCAAAAGCACGAATCTCGCCCAGGCGTTGGAATTTGCGGCGCGCCGGGCGCAGCAAAGCGCACTCTCCGGTGTGGTGCTCATCACCGACGGCGCGGCTTCCACGGGCGCCGACCCTCTCCAAAGCGGCCGTGGGCTGGTCGCGGCGAACGTGCCGCTCTTCACCGTCGGCGTAGGCACGAAGATCGCGAATGACGTGCAGATCGCGAAAGTAAACGCGACGCCCGCGGTGCTCGAAAATGCCATGGTTGAAGTGAACGCCTTGCTGCAAACGCGCGGGCAAACCGGCGCCAGCGTGAATTTGGAACTGCGCGAAGACCACGTTGTGGTGCAACGCAAAACCGTCACATTGCGCGAGGCAAACACGCGCGTGAGCCTGCAATTCACGCCGCCGCGCTCGGGTTTTGCGAAATACACGCTCGCCGTGCCGCCGCAACCGCAAGAGCTTGTCGCCAGCAACAATCAAAAGAGTTTTCTCATCAACAGCCGTAATCGCACCGCGCGCATTCTCTACGTGGAGGAGCTGCACCCGTGGGAATTCAAGTTCATGGCGCGCGCATTGGAAGGCGACGCCGCCACGCAGCTCACCGCGCTATTGAAAACCGGACCCGAAAAGTTTTATCGCCTCGGCTTACGCGATCCGAGCGAACTGGCCAAGGGCTTTCCCAAACAACGCACGGAGCTGTTCGGCTATCACGCCATCGTGTTTGGCAGCGTGCCAGCGACGTTTTTCACCAAAGAGCAACTGCAGCTCGTTCACGACTTCGTGGCAGAACGCGGCGGCGGCTTCATGATGTTGGGCGGAATGAAAGCCTTCGCGCAAGGCGGTTACAACGAGACACTGCTCGCAGATGTGCTGCCGGTGGAATTGCCCGCGCTCACCAACGCTGATGGCCGCGCGATTCCGCCGCAATTGAACGAAGAATTTCGCTTCCTCCCCACCGCGGAATATCTCGCCATGCCGCTTTTGCAAATGGAACCCGACCCGGTTGCCAACGCGCAGTTGTGGGACAAGCTGCCGCTCCTGCAAGGCTACAATCCCCTCGGCCCCGCCAAGCCGGGCGCGACGATATTAGCCGTGCATCCTTTGCACCGCACCGAAGCGCCGCGCATCATCATGGCCACGCAACGCTATGGGCGCGGGCGCAGCGCGGCGCTGGCCACGAGCACTACTTGGCGCTGGCAAATGCACCGCGATCATCGCGACATGACGCATGAACGTTTTTGGCGGCAACTCATGCGCTGGTTGAGCGCGCAGTCGCCCGATCCCGTGACGCTCGACCTAGAACGCGAAAGCTATTCGCCCGGCGAAAATGTGACGCTGCACATCGACGTGATGGATAGCACCTTCACGCCGCATAAAAACGCCAACGTTTCAGTGAAAATTACTGCGCCGGACAATCAATCCTTTTCACTCTCTGCCAGCGCAGATTTGGCGGCGGAGCGCACCGGCGAGCTGGCAAAGTACTTGGCGAATTATGAAGCCGGTGCGGAGGGCCTCTATCACGTCGAAGTACTCGTGCACGACAAGCAAGGGCACTTTCTCGGCAAAGCGGAGTCCGCGTTTTTCGTCGAGCCTTCACAGGCGGAGTTGGCCAACGCGGATTTGCAGGTGGCAGTGCTGCAGCGTCTCGCCGAAATTACGAATGGCAGATATTTTCACGTGAATGATGCGAACGCGTTGCCTGATGCCATCAAAGTCGCGCGCAGTTCCTTTTCCAAGCTAACCGAGCACGATCTGTGGGATGCGCCGATCTTCTTCTTTGCGATCGTGCTCTTGCTGGGATTGGAATGGTTCATTCGGAGGGCGAAGGGGTTGTCTTAAATTCCCCCCTTGAGGGGGGCCAGGGGGGTGTTTTTGAGGACGTCAATGCCCTTTCAAATTTATCGTTTCACGCTTTGGGATTTTTCAATGTGCCCTTCAATTCACTCGTGATACGGAGCGACACCCCCTGCCCCCTCAATGGGGGAATTACTTCAGCAGAAAATAATACGAAAACTCAGCGCGAAGTCAAACCAATCCGAGCACCCATGCAAGCCCACCTCTTCTCTCCTGCAATCGATTATAAAGAGCAAGCCCTGCAACATATGGTCGCGTTCGAATGGGCGGACGCCTTCGAATGTTTGAAGATCGCGCGCGATCTCGATCCGTATTTGGCGGATTTGGAATTGCTCGCGCGGCTTTGCGATTTTGCGCAACAAGAGGCGGCGCCTCTAAAATCTTCCGCGCAAAAAGCGGTGTGGCTCTGGCATGCCGCGCATGAGGCGCTGCAGCACAGAAGCTTGAACGAGGCCGAAGTGCTGAGCCTGCGCCGTATTCTCGCACGCCATCTGCTCGCTAAATCTTCCCGCACGAACGAAGTCTTTGCTGCGAAAGACAAAATTCTGCTGCGCGGCGTGTGCCAGCTCGCGCTCGAAAATTGGCAAGCGGCGCACGACGATTTGTTGAATTGGGTGACGGCGCATGCAGACTCGGCCACACCGCGAGATTGGGGCTACTTTGGCGATGCGGCGTGCGCACTCAGGCTTTGGAATGAAGCCAACCTCGCCTATGCGCGCGTGCTCTTTCTCGATCCGCACGCCGTGGACTTGCTCACGTTCAAGCATGCGCAGCTTTTGATCGTGTTGCAGCGCCTCGAATTGCGCCATGAAGATAAAACCCTCGCGCGCTCGTTATGGCCATTCGAGGCGTGGCGCCGCCGGGTGTTGAACATTCCCGCAGGCAACACGTTTCTGCTTCCCGTCGTGCAGCGCCAACAATCGCTTTTGGGCAGTGAGCTGATGTTGGAGCGCAAACAAACGCTGCAGCAATTCATGCTGTGCCTGTACATCGATCAAGCCAAGCTGCAAGAGCGCATCAATTTCAACGTGCGCGAAGAAATGAAGGGACTGGAGCCGGAGTTGTTCAAGCAATATCTGGCGGAGGTTGAAGAGCGGCGGAAGAGTTAAAGCGCAAGCCCGGAAGGAAAATAACACGAGAGGCCTCCCGCAAACGGAACTTCATGCTTTACAAGTTATATCGGCATAAACTCCACCCCCCCAATCCTCTCCACAAACCACAACACGCCGAAAAGCAAAATCACCGCGGAGACGCAGTAAACCACTGCTTTGCGAGAGGGCGCGCGCGTGATCACCAACACCAGCGGAAAGAGCAGCGCGACGATTGCGAGTTGACCAATCTCCACGCCGAGGTTGAACGCGAGCAACGAGCCAATCAAACCTTTCGGCGGCAATCCTAGATCGCGCAGCACGTTGGCGAAGCCGAAGCCGTGCACCAGCCCGAAGCAGAAAGTTAAAATCCAACGATGCTTTGTGCTTTCTTCCAACGGCGTTTTGTGCGCGCTGCTCAGCAATAAAAAATTCTCTGCGCCGACATAGGCGATGCTCAAAGCAATGCCGGATTCCACGAGTCGCCCCGGCAATGACAAAATTTCAAGCGCGGCGCAGATGAGCGTGAGACTATGCGCAATCGTAAACGAGGTGACGATCTTCACGAGATTGCCAAAGCGCCCGCCGATAATGAGCAGGCCGACAAGAAACATGATATGATCGTAGCCTAAAAAAATGTGCTCCACTCCCAATACCGTGAACTCGCGAATCTGCTGTCCCAAGGTCGCCTCCCCGCCGACAATAAAACGCCGGCGCATCTCATCATGCGTAAACACGGCTTGATCAAGTTTATCGCCGTACACGATTTTAGCGAGCACCTTGTGGTCTTTGCCAAATTTGTCGAAAAAGTCCACGCTAAAGCCGATTTCGCCGGGCGCTTGGTCGAGCGCTTTGGTGAAGACGAAGTTGATAAAGAGATTTCCGAAATCATCCTGGGTGAAGCCGCCTTCTTGTTGCTCCAAGTTCACGGGCGTATAGCCGATCGCCAAAGCGCAGTGGCCGCCGAAATACTCATACATGCGCGGCATGGCAGCGAGCAGTTCTTCGCGAGCCACGGTTCCGTCTTGGTTGACATCTAGCACGAACGCTTTGTTCAGATCGGTGATATCGAAAGTGAACATCACTTCGAGCTTGTCGGTCGTGACGGTGATGGCCGTATAGCTGGTATTGGTTTGATGGGCAAAGAGGAGTGAGGAAGAGCAAATGAGGAAAAAGAGCAAAACTGTTAGCCGTTTCAAACGAGTTCTCCTGCCGAATACATGTGATTTTTTAAAGCAAAAACGTTTGTCTGAGAATTGAACGAATCAAACGATAAACCGGTGCGCCCTCTCGACGGCGAGAGTATAAGCCAATCTGCACAATAAGTCAAGGCGGGAGCTAAGACGAAAAGCGCTCGGCAGCCTCGTTACGACAATTTATTTTCATGGAGACTACGCCCTTTTCGCAACCTCGCGCCATAGTAAGTACTTTGGAATATCTTAGAGAGCAGATTGTTTTTGCATCTTTCTGGCAAAAAGGATGGAAAGCAAGCCTACCATCTAACATGAAATGCTTCAAGCCGGAAGTTGTGCGCGAACGATTGGAGCGAGCACGTGCCGCAATGTGGCACGCCTTGCCCACAGTAGGCGCCTTATGCTTTAGGCCGGCAGGGTGCGAGCGGCATCACTTTATGAACAGGCGCTCGAATTCTTCAGACAGCATGCTCATGTTCCTACCTCGTTGAAAACAGGATGATGCTGTTTTATTATTTTTGACCTCAATTGCCGTCATCTCCTTTTGCGATACACCACCAGGGATGAATTCACACGCGGGTTGGGCACGGTCATGGACGCACCCTGCACAACGTTTACTTTAGGTTCGATTTGAAAAGCATTCAACGTTTCAGGAGGCAACACATGAGTTTAAGGTCGAGTCGCTCTACCCAAGACGGTCGTGAGAGTGGTTCTCGGAAATGGTTATATCTCGGACTGCTTTGCGCAGCAGCTTTTGGCTTCGAGGTGCAAATCGCGCAAGCGCAAAACTGCACTTCCACAGCAGTCACCAAAGGCTACCGTGATTTCAATTTCGGCTCTACGGTTTACAATTTGCCCACAGCCGAAAAGCCCGAGCACAAGCTCTGGTGGAATGACGGCTTTTGGTGGGGCAGTTTATGGGATCCCACCGCCAACAAATATCGCATTCACCGCTTCAATCTCAGCAGCCAATGTTGGACGAGCGTCGGGCCGGATATCGACGACCGCTCGCAATCGCTTGCCGATGCCTTGTGGGACGGGCAAAAATTGTATGTTGCTTCGCACATCACGGAACTGACGAGCGCCACCGGCAACGGTCGTTTGTATCGCTACAGCTATAATTCGAGTACGGATGCGTATACGCTCGACAGCGGCTTTCCCGTTGACGTGAGCAATGATGAAAGCGAAACTTTGACGCTCACCAAAGACGGTGTGGGCCAACTTTGGGTCACGTGGGTTTCGGGCAGCAAAGTGATGGTCAATCACAGCACTTCGAGCGATGCGAATTGGGCCACGCCGTTTCAACTGCCGGTGCAAGGCTCCAATGTCGGCTCGGATGATATTTCCGCGATCGTGCAATTAAAAAATCAGATCGGCATTTTGTGGAGCAATCAAAGCGACAAGAAGATGTATTTCGCCACGCATATTGATGGCGACTCTGAGAATTCATGGCAGGCGCGCGAAACTGCGCTGCAAAATGGCAGCAAACCAGTAGCCGATGATCACATCAATCTCAAGCTGCTCTCCGACGGCAGCGGGAACATGTATGCTGCCACGAAATCGAGCACGAGCACTTCGAGCGAGACCTTGATCTATCTGTTGAAGCGTGACAACAGCGGCAATTGGTCTTCTTATGAAGTCGCGAAGAAGTCGGATAATCACACGCGACCGATTCTAGCGCTGGATTCCGAGAACCGCATGATTTACGTGTTCATGGCGCGTTTGAGCGGCAGTCCGCGCTGTATTTACCGCAAGAGCACGAGCATGGATAACATCCAATTCGCGACCGGCCTTGGCGATGAGTTTATCAAAAGCACGTCGGATGACATGGTGAATAATCCGACCTCCACACGCCAAAATGTGAACAGCACGACGGGTATTTTGGTTTTGGCGAGTGATGAGAACACGCACAACTATTTGCACGGTTACATGAGCTTGCAGAGCGGCGGCTCGAACCAACCGCCGGTGGCAAATGCTTCGGCAAATCCGCAAAGCGGCGACGCGCCTTTGTTGGTGAATTTCAGCTCCTCCGGCTCGAATGATCCCGATGGCAACATTGCTTCCTACTCGTGGAATTTCGGCGACGGCAACAGCTCCTCCTCTGCAAATCCCACGCACACCTACAACACTGCGGGAAATTACAACGCGGTGTTGACGGTGACTGATAATCAAGGCGCGACGGGAACCGACAACGTTGCGATCACAGTGACGGCGCCGAGCAATCAATTGCCGGTGGCGAACGCTTCCGCAAATCCACAAAGCGGCGACGCGCCTCTGTTGGTGGATTTCAGCTCCTCCGGTTCAAATGATCCCGATGGCAACATTGCTTCCTACTCATGGAATTTCGGCGACGGCAACAGCTCTTCCGCCGCGAACCCCACGCATACCTACAACGCCGCGGGAAATTATACCGCCGTGCTCACCGTGACCGACAATCTCGGCGGCACCGGAACCGATAATGTTTCGATCACAGTGACGACGCCGGGCGGCGGTCAAACTTTGACGTTCAATCCCACGCATGACACCCAAGCAAATGCTTCGAGTCCGACCAGCAACTATGGTGCGCTGACAACCTTCCGTGTGCGCAACGGTTCGCCCACATATAATAGCTATCTGAAGTTCAATGTCGCCGGTGTCTCCGGCGCAGTGGTGCGCGCAACGTTGCGCCTCTATGTCGCCGATGATGGACCCGATGGCGGCGCGCTCTATTCGGTTTCCAATAACTATTTGGGCACCACCACACCGTGGTTGGAAAGCGGCTTGAATTGGAATAATGCTCCGGCGCTTTCCGGAACCCCCATCGCCTCCGCGGGAACAGTGACGGTCAATACTTGGATCGAGTTTGACGTGACTTCAGCAATTGCCGGTAACGGCGTCTTTAGCTTCGGCATGAGCGCCAACTCCACCAATAGCGTTTATTATGCCTCCAAAGAACAGGGCACATTTCTACCGCAATTGATTATTGAAACCTCTTCGGGAAGCGGCAACGCCTCACCGGTTGCAGTGGCATCCGCAAATCCGCAAAGCGGCGACGCACCGTTGTTGGTGAATTTCAGCTCCTCCGGCTCGAATGATCCCGATGGCAACATTGCTTCCTACTCGTGGAATTTCGGCGACGGCAACAGCTCCTCCTCTGCAAATCCCACGCACACCTACAACACTGCGGGAAATTACAACGCGGTGTTGACGGTGACTGATAATCAGGGCGCGACGGGAACGGATAACGTGACCATCACTGTTTCCGGGCCACAACCTCCGGCCGCGCCAAGTAACTTGAGCGCGAGCGCGGTGAGCACGAGCCAAATTAATTTGTCCTGGGTCGACCATGCGAATGATGAAGACGGTTTTAAAATCGAGCGCAAGATCGGTGCAAACGGAACATATGTCGAGGTTATAGCGCTTGGCGTTGACGCCACTTCATATTCGGACGATGGCCTTGCGCCGGGCACGAATTATGTCTATCGGGTGTTTGCGTATAACGCCAATGGCAATTCCGACAATTCGAATGAAGCGAGCGCCACAACGCAAGGCGGCAGCGGAAACGTCAATCTCGCACTCAATAAACCCGCAACGGCTATGAGCTCGGATGCCAGCTATCCGCCGAGCCGCGCCAATGACGGCAATACGAGCAGCTACTGGCGCAGCGGCAGTGTGAGCGGCAGCAATCCGATAAACTGGTGGCGCGTGGACTTGGGCGCAACGCAAACCGTAGCACGCATCGTCGTGAGATGGAAAGACAGTTACTTTGCGAAGGTTTACGATATTCAGATTTCCAATGATGACGCAACCTGGGCAACGGTCTATACCAACAATGCCGGCGCGAAAGGCGTGCAAGATATTTCTTTCGCTCCCTCCTCTGCGCGTTATGTGCGCATTTACATGCGCGCGAATCAGAAGTCGAATTATCGCATCTTCGAGTTTGAAGTTTACGCGAGCGGCAGTTTGGGAAAAGGCTTGCTCGGCGCGGAAGAGAAAGACGCCATTATTCCGGCGGAGATTGCGCTGGAGCAAAACTATCCCAATCCGTTTAACCCGAGCACGAACATTTCATTCGCTCTCACCGAAGAAGCGCACGTCACGTTGCGGGTCTATGATATGCTCGGCGCTAAAGTCGCAACATTGGTAAACGGTGTGCGCCAGGCCGGACGCCACACCGCGACTTTCGATGCGAGTCACTTGCCGACGGGAACGTACTACTACGTTTTGCAAGTGGGTGAAACGCGCCTCATGCGCCGGCTCTCTTTCGTAAAATAGGCGGCTTTGCTTTTGCCCCTTGAAAGGCTCAAAACCTCCGCAAGCCCCATAGAAAACGAAGACAGGCCGAGGAGAATGCGGAAACGCAATCTCTTCGGCCTTTTTGTTGCGCGGTGCAAGCTAGTTCCCGCCTCACAATACTATGGCAAGTCGCGGGAATACTTCTCAAAAAAATGTTGTTGCTAAAGACA
This sequence comes from bacterium, assembly GCA_037444905.1. GTDB lineage: Bacteria > Zhuqueibacterota > Zhuqueibacteria > Zhuqueibacterales > Zhuqueibacteraceae > JABWAN01. Next base: position 17,901 of record JBBILN010000097.1, read on the forward strand.
GTGGGAATTTGCTATTGTTCTTCATACTTATTGAAAGATAAAGTCATCGGCAAAACCAACGTGTCTTCCCATCGCAAAACACTTTCGCTGCTGCTCGTTTTGAGCTTGCTGCAGTTCTTCACACCGTTGGCACATATTGCGGCAGCAACATCGTGCTGTGTCGTCGACGCCCAAACGCCGCCGGCTTCGAAGTGCTGCCAAAAAGAATCGCCACAGGTGCAAAAGCAATGTTGCCCGTGCAACGCTTCGCCCGCTTTGCAAACCACACCATCGTCGGCGAGGGCAGAAGAAAAAGTTTTGCGTGTGCAGCTTGCGCCTGCAGCCCTCTTCGTCACTCCCTGTCTGCCCGCGAACGCGATCTCGGAGACCGCGCCTTCCTTCTCCTTATTCAATTTGCATTCCAACAATAGCCAACGCTACTTGCTCACTACAACTCTCCTCATTTGATTTTTCCTGCAAGGGTGAAGTACGCCCATTCCAAGCCTTCCATAATTCATATTTTGAAATGAGGCCGCTTGTAACGCGCCTCGAACCCTCCATGCACGTTCTGGCGGGTTAGGGAACGCGGTATGTCGCAACTCATATTGCGGTTGCGAAGCAGGCGTGCAACTTAAATGGTCCGTTAATATCTCAATCGGAACGAGCATGTTCTTACTTTGCTAGGTGAGGAGATGAAAGCATTCCTTCTCTTAAGCATTGCGCTAGTGCTTGGGGCCGCAACAAGAGACGGCGCGGCGCAATCCGAACGCGCGGCAATTATAACTGTTGATGAGCTAATTCAAGCGGCCTTGCAAAACAATGCAGAGTTGCGCGCCTTCGCCGAAAATCATCACGCCGTCACGGCCCGCATTCCCCAAAGGAGCAGCCTCGATGATCCGCAATTCAATTTCGAGATTGAGGAAGCGCCTCGTTCGGAGCCATTTAATGCGTCACAATGGAAATTTTTAAACTTTGGTCTGACGCAGAGGCTTCCGTTCCCCGGCAAGCTGGCGAAAGCCAAGCAGCTCGCTCAAATCGACGCCGCGCATGCGCATCATGAATACTAAGAAAAGGCCCTCGAAATCACGGCCAATGTCAAAGCCGCTTATTTCGAGCTTTACATGATTCAGCGCGGCCTCGAAGTCAATCAGGAAAACGTCAATCTGATGACGCAGTTCGTGAACATTGCCAAGATTCGCTATGCCGTCGGGCAAGTCATGAATCAAGATGTTCTCAAGGCCAATGTCGAGCTTGCCCGGCTCGCGAATGAGCAAATAACGCTACAGCAGCAGGAAGAAACCGTGAAGGCAATGTTGAATGTGTTGCTCAATCGCGCGCCGCAAGCCCCGCTTGGAAAAACGGTTTTGCCGGAAAGAAGCCCGCTTTTGTTTGATCTCGAAGCCTTGCAGCGTATCGCACTGACGCATCGCCCGATGATCCATCATGATTCGTTAAGCGTGGTGCAAAGCCGCGTCGCTAACCGCCTGGCGCGGCGCCAGTACTGGCCGGATTTCGAGGTATCGCTGAAATATGTCACGTCGCCCTACGAGGGCATTCGCGGTTTCAGCGCGATGACCGGGGTGAGCTTGCCATTCTCTTTATGGTCGATCAAAAAACAGCGCGGCCGCATCGACGAAACCGAGGCGGAGACGCGCATGAAAGAAGCGCAGCGGAACAATACCAAAAACATGATTCTTTTCGCCGTGCAAGATGGGCTAACCAAAGTGCAAAGCACACAGCGGATGCTCGAGCTGTATCGCACCACCGTTTTGCCGCAAGCTGAGCAAGCTCTGCAAACCACGCTTGTCAATTATCAAACGCGGCAAACCGATTTTCTCATGCTGCTCGACAGCTATCGTATGCTGCAAATGTTCAAAATGGAATATTACGAAGCCGAGGCCAAGCATGGGATGAGCTTGGCCGAGTTGGAACGCGCGGTGGGAAGGCGGTTGGAGTAGTGGAGTTTTGGAGTGGTGGAAAGTACCTCTCACCAGCGTTGTCATTTGGAAGAGCCTTTTTATGCGCTGGAATCGGCCTTTAAGTGAAGATAACGGAGCTCAAAGCCGTGCAATCCTTAAAACCATTTTTTGCGATCACGCTGCTGCTCATCAACTCGGCGTGCAAGACTTCTCAAAACAACATTGACGCACAATCCGTTGTTCAGCCGTTGCCCTCGCCCGCGCAATCGGGCAGCAGCGCGCCGAATCTTTTTGCAGCCGAGAACGGCAAGGTTTATTTGTCTTGGATCGAAACGCCCGAAGAGAAGCGGCACGTTTTGAAATACAGCGTGCTGCAAGAAGACGAGTGGTCGAACGCCGAGACGATTGCGGCCGGCGAAGATTGGTTCGTGAACTGGGCGGACTTTCCCTCGCTGCGCGTGCTGAACAATGGCGCACTCGTTGCGCATTGGCTTGCCAAAACCGGCGCGCGAAAGTATGCCTATGCCGTGAATATTTCTTTTTCAACAGACGGCGGAACGAGTTGGAGCAAGCCGGTTGTGCCGCACACCGACGGCACGCCCACCGAGCACGGTTTCGTTTCATTGTTGCCGTGGGGAGAAGATCGCGTGCTCGCGGTGTGGCTGGACGGACGCGATCATTGGTACAAACGGCAGGGCGATGAAGAGGACGAGTCCGAGCATGGCGTTACAAGCCTTCGTTCCGCAGTCATCGACATGAATGGAAAGCTCCATGACGAAGCAGTGCTCGACGAGCGTGTGTGTGATTGTTGCCAAACGAGCGCGGCGCTCACGCCCGAGGGCGCAATCGTGGTTTATCGCGATCGCTCCGAAACGGAGAAGCGCGACATGTCGTTCGTGCGTTTGGAAAGCGGACACTGGTCGCAGCCGGAAACATTGTTCAATGACGATTGGGTGATCAACGGCTGTCCGGTCAACGGGCCTTCGGTCGCAAGGCAGGAGGAAACGGTCGCGGTCGCATGGTACACCGCGGCGCACGATACGGCAAAGGTGAAAATTGCTTTCTCGCGCGACGGCGGCAAAACTTTCGCGCCACCGCGGCGCGTCGATGACGGCGATCCCATGGGGCGTGTGTCCGTTGCTCTGCTCTCCAATCGTGACGCGGTGGTTTGTTGGATGGAGATGGTGGAGGCGGGCGCCGAGGTGCGCGTGCGGCGTGTACCGCACAAAGGCGAAGCGGGCAAGTCGATCACGGTCACGCCCACCGCGGCCACGCGCGCGAGCGGTTTTCCGCGCATGGCGCTCAACGGCGAGGACGTCATCTTTGCCTGGACGAAATTGGAGGACGAGCGCAGTGTGCATGCGGCAAAAATGAATCTGCGCGCGTTGCCGTGAATATGAGCGCGGCGCTTCAAAATTCCATTGGAAAAAGTGTAACCGCACGTTGGCCTGCGCGTCTGGGTGAGTGCGGCCGGTTCTGAAAACCATATAAACGCGGCCGGAGATAAACTCACACCACCGTGTCGCCGCCGGGTACCGTGCGAACGTTTGAACGGCAGGTGCGGCATGGGAAAGAAAGGAAAGAGGAATCATGGCAAAAGACCCCATTTGCGGCATGACGGTTGACGAAGCGACGAGCCTGCGCGCTGAGCGCGACGGGCAGACATTTTATTTTTGTTGCGAGCACTGCCGGCAAAAATTTCTCGCGCCCGCAGCGCCGCAATTGCTCACGATTCAACGGCCGCTGCGCGTCGCTGCAAAATTTGCGGCGCCGGAACATGCCGCACCCGAAGCGCACCCGCATCACGATAAATCGTGCTGCGCGCCGCCGATGACTGAATTGAAGCCAACGCCTTCGGCAGAATATTTTTGCCCGATGTGCGAAGGCATCACCAGCGACCAACCCGGCGATTGCCCGAAATGCGGCATGGCCCTGGAAAAAAATCTCGCGTGGCAGCCGCAAGCCAAAGTCATCTACACTTGTCCGATGCACACGGAAATCGAGCAGGATGAGCCAGGTAACTGCCCGATCTGCGGCATGGCGCTGGAGCCGAAGACCGTGGCCGCCGGCACGGAAGAAGAAAACGCAGAATTGCGCGACATGACGCGCCGGTTTTGGATTGGTGCGGCGCTCACGCTGCCGGTGTTTCTGCTGGCGATGGCGCATATCGTTGCCGCGTTGCAGGTCGTGCCGGAAAATATTTCGCGCTGGGTGCAATTCATTCTCAGCACGCCCGTGGTGTTGTGGGCGGGTCTGCCGTTTTTCAAACGGGGCTGGCGCTCGCTTCAGACCCGCCACCTCAACATGTTCACGCTGATCGCGATCGGCGTGGGCGCGGCTTATCTCTTCAGCCTCGCGGCAATGCTGCTTCCGAGTTTGTTTCCGCATTCCATGCGGCACAACGGCGGCGTTGATATTTACTTCGAAGCCGCGGCCGTGATCGTCGTGCTCGTGCTGCTCGGGCAAGTGCTCGAATTGCGCGCGCGCAGTCGCACCGGCAACGCCATTCGCGCGTTGCTCAATCTCGCGCCGCCGGTCGCGCATCTCATCCGCGACGGCGAAGAGCGCGAAGTCGCGCTGGAAGCCGTGAAAGTGGGCGACCGTTTGCGCGTACGGCCCGGCGAAAAAATTCCGGTCGATGGCATCGTCGTCGAAGGTCGCAGCAGTATGGACGAGTCGATGATCACCGGCGAGCCGATTCCGGTTGAGAAAAATGTGGGTGATAAAGTCACGGGCGGCACGGTCAACGGCACGGGCAGTTTCGTGATGCAGGCGCAGCGCGTCGGCAGCGACACGCTGCTCGCGCAAATCGTGAATATGGTCGCACAGGCGCAACGCAGCCGCGCGCCGATCCAAAGCTTGGCGGATAAAGTTGCGGGCTACTTTGTGCCCACCGTGGTTGCGGTTGCAATCATCACCTCATTGCTGTGGTATTTCTTCGGGCCGGAGCCGCGGCTCGCTTACGCCATCGTCAATGCCGTTGCGGTGTTGATCATCGCGTGCCCGTGCGCGTTGGG
>JBBILN010000098.1:0-22723 GCA_037444905.1 bacterium
TTGAAGGGATTCGGATAATTCTGCGCCAGCGCATATTCCGCCGGCACGCCTTTCTCGCGATCGGCCAGCACACCGGTGGTGGAAAACTCCAGTTTGTACACACTGACATCGACGCCCTGACTCGCATGGCCGCTGCCGGTGTTGTCAAATTGCGTGACCACAAATTCCACCGGCACGGTTCCATCAAACAAAGCGTCATCCGCGTTGCCGGTATTTCGCGCGCGCTTGAATTCGACCGTCCATACGCCGGTGGCGTCATTGTATTGGCCAACGGCTTGCACGTCGGCGCGACTGCCCGTGATGGCCGGTGTGCTGGCGTCATTGACAATCCAACCCGGCAGCGATTGCCCGGCAGTCCAACCAGAATTCACAAACGCCACGGCTTTGCTTTCATACAGAAAGTCTGCGGCGTTGTCCGCAGCGTTGGCGCCCATCTTGATCGGCAACGCGCCGGCCGCGTCGGCATTATCAGTTCCAAACGTTCCGGCAGTCGCGGCATCATTCTTTCTGCCGGAAGTATCCCAATATTGATCGTCGGAGTAGCCCAATGGGTTCGACCGTTGCGCTTTCCAATGCCAGTTGTCGGCTTTGCCGGTAAACATTTTATGGCCGGCGCCAGGGTCATGGCACGTTTGTGCGCAAGAAGCGCCAAGCGCGTCGTCGATCTTCCACAGAAACGCAATGCGATCTTCGTTGCCGGCCTTCGTCCATTTCGTTCCGTCATACGTCCAACGATTGCGCGCCAAGCTCTTCGTGGCCGGCGCCGCACCGGAATAATTTTGGTGCCCGTCTTTCCATTGCGCCAACACGTAAAGATTGTCATTATCATACAAAAATTTCACCTTGACGCCGGTTTTGGTGATCAGAGAATCCGTCACGTTCCACCGGCTTTCGGCGACGCCATCAATCACCGGCGCGGCCGGAGTTTTTCTGGCCGCAATCGTGCGGCTGGCATATTTCGTCGCAATGCCGGCATGCGTGTCTTTGATATTCTTGAACACGCCCAGTGTGCCGCCGGCGTGGCAATTCGCCGTTGCGCACGAGAGGCCGGTTGTCGAATACAACGGCACGGTTGCCGCGTGATCGGCCGGCATATACGGCACCACACCATGGCAGCTTGTGCACACTTCCGGCGCATCGCTGGTGAATTGGTTGTGCGAGTCGTTCACGTGGCAGGCATTGCAATCAGCGAGCGCGAGGTTGACTTTGTGATTGTTTTGATGCTTCACGTGCGCCCATTCATCGAAGCCGACTTTGAAATTGTCGGTGTGGCAGGGCAGGCATTGTTCCGCGCCTTTCGCGCCGTGATGCTTCGCCGGGCCATCCACGCCGTGACAGGTTGCGCACGATTGCCCCGCGATTTTGCTGGTCACCGGCAGATTATCCACCGTCATGGCGCCGACTTGAAAATCCGCCAGCGCCGCTTTTTCCTCGGTCGTGCCGAAGATGCGTTTGGCGCTCGCAAACACCGTGTACGTGCCGTTGCCGTTGGGCAAAGTTTTCGGCAACACGATTTTGACCGGATTGCCGGTGTAGTTGCGCTGCTGCACCGAGTCGTACTTGGCCGCATATTTCTCGATGACGTTGCGCAATGGAAAAACCCATTCATAATCGCGCTTCGGCCCGCTCACCAGAATTTCCATCTTCTCGATGCCGAGCGCCTGCGGATTGGTCCACCATTGCAGCACGTCGCCGGCATTGTTCTTCAGCGTCAGCTCGACATCGATGGTATCGCCCGCGGAAAAATATCCGGAGACCGGAGTTTGGGATTTAATGACGACCGAGGGATTGACGCCCAACTGTTGTTGCGTCGTGATCGTCACCGGCGCGCTGTACGCCGCAAAAGCGCCGTTTTGATTCTTGAAGACGAAGCGCAGGGAATCCGTGCCGTCGGGAACCTGGAACCATTGGCTTTTCAAGCCGGGATTGAATTGCACTTTTGCTTCGGCTTTGGCGTTGATCAACGTGTCGGGCCTAGCCGGAGTCGCCGCCGGATAAACGCCGCGACCCTCGGCTTTATAGGCGACTTCCCATTTCGCGCCGCTGAACGCCGTGTCTTTTCCCGCCGGATTGAACGGCAGCGTTTTCACCAATGTCGCCGCCGCGCCTTTGACCGCGTACACTTCCACCGTGTACACATTAGTCGGCGCGAGCCAGCCTTTCAGCGTTGGGGCCAAAAATTTTCCCGCCTTGTATTCTTGCGTCGCTTTTTTGTCAATCGTATATTTTCCCACGCCGCCGCCGAGATCGGCAACGCCCCATGTGGTATCAACCGTGACGCCCGTCCAATCCAATTTCGCCAACGGATCGTCGTCCCGATCGTCATCAAACCACTTGAAGGCTTCGTAGGGCCAGGGATGCGCGGGCTTCTTGGTTTCCTCCCATTTGCCCTTCAGCTCGAGATTGGTCACGTAGACCGAGTCGCCGGTGACGATCGCGATGGGCGGCAGCGCCAACGGCGTTTTGTGCAGCTTTTCAATCTTGACTTCGCGGCCGGTCAAGACCGCCATCGTGCCGCTGACGAGCAACGAAGCAGTGAGCGTCGTCAAGAGAATGAGACCGAACAGTGCCAATACTTTCTTCATAACCACACCTCCGAATGAATAGTTGCGAACGGGCGACAAACTTATGGTTGCAAGAGTAGTCGTCGCGAAGATTTCACTGAGGCGCGGTCAATCTTTATGCCAATGCGCGCTCATGTTTTTTGCGGAAGTTTCCGCTTGCGTAACCGGCGATTGGGCGGAAATAGCGCGCGCTGAGTTGGGCTAAATCAGCCCACGAGCCAGGCGGCAAAGCGCGGAGAATCGCAAACTCTCATGTCTGACGTTGGCATATGCTTTGACGAATGAAGATTGCAAACCGGGCATTGTTTCTTACCTTTATGCCGATGCCATACGTGAATATCATATGCGCGAATTAAGCCTCCGGGCCAAGGCCCTCATTGCCGGAACATTGTTTACCGTGATCGCGGGCTCCTTGGCCGTTTACAGCATCGTTGTTCTGCGGCAATCAAAAGCGGAAATCATTCGCGGCAACAGCGAACTGGTGCAGGCCGCGGCGCACCAACTGCATTGGCGCGCTCAAGCGCTTATTGATAGCTTATGGACGGCAACGCTTTCGCGCGCGTCGTCACTGACAACGGCTGAAGAGAAACGCCTCGATGCGCTGTTGGCAACCATTACCAAGCGCCAGCTTGCCCCTTTCCACGGCGTCGAAGGCGGCTATTATCTGGCGCGATTTGACGTCTTCGTTGGCTTTGCCTTTCCGACCGCGCCGGCTCCCAAGCCCGCGTATGGCCCGCCGCCGCGCGAGTTCAACCTCATCCGCAACCAGATGCGGCAAGCCCTCGCGCAACGGCAAGCCTTCGTGCAACTCCATCAATTCGAGCCGACGTTATTTCCGCTGGCGACCGAGCCGATCATCATCAACGGCGAGGCCGTCGGCGGAGTGTGGACGATGATTCGCATCGAAGCCATGCTGCCGTCGCGAAGATTGACGGGACTGCTCAACTTCGCCGTCCTCGCCTCGCTGCTGGGAATCATCGTGGCCGTTCTCATTTCGTGGCTATTGCGCAAGCGCGTGGAAGAGATCAAATTGGGATTGGAGACGCTGCGCAACGATACGTCTTTTCGCTTTCCGCCGCGGCGAGGCGTGTTAGGCTCGATCACGCGCGCCATCAACGAGATGGTGGAGATTCGCATGGCGGAACGACAGCAGCGGGAAGAATTGGAACGCGAGCTGCGCCAGCGCGACAAGCTTGCGGCGCTGGGGAAATTGGTGGCCGGCGTGGCGCACGAAGTTAAAACCCCATTAGCCACGCTCAAAACGCGCATTCAAATGTGGCAGCGCAAACTGCGGCAGCGGCGTGTCACCGGCGAGCTCGATGAAATCATCTCCGAAGATTCGATGCGCATGGTCATCCAGGAAATCGACCGGCTCGCCGATCTCGTCAAACGGCTGCTCGTTTTTTCCAAGCCGGTGGCAACGCAACTGCATTCGGCCAATATTCATCAAGTGCTCGAGCAAACGCTGACGCTCATTCAAGCGCAAGCGGACGAGCAGCACGTTGATATCATCACCCACTTCGACAGCAAGGTGCCGCCGGTCGCGCTCGATGCCACCGGCATGGAGCAGGTGTTTTTGAACGTGTGCACGAATGCTTTGGAAGCGATGCCCAATGGCGGAGAGCTGCACCTCAGCACGGATTTTCTGCCGTGGGAAAACGCCGTGCGCGTCTCGGTGCAGGACAGCGGCAAAGGCATTGCGCCGGAAATTCGCGATAAAATTTTTGATCCCTTTTTCACCACGAAAGAACAGGGCGCCGGATTGGGACTTTCCATCGCCTACGAAATCGTGCAGGCGCACGGCGGCAAAATCGAATTTGTCGCGTTTGACGGAAAAGGAACTTTGTGCCACATTACGCTGCCGCATAAAAACGAGCAAAAAGGTGAGTGAAGATGAGCAGCCCCAAAACGATTTTGGTTGTCGATGATGAAGCGCCGATGCGCCGCAATCTGGCGGAACTGCTGGGCGAAGAGGGCTATACGATTCTCGAAGCGACGGACGGCCTTGCCGCCGTCGCCCAGGCCCAATCACCGCAAATCAATTTGATTCTGCTCGACATCAAGTTGCCGAAAATGGACGGGCTGACGGCGCTCGGCGAAATCAAAAAAATCGCGCCCGACGTTCCGGTCATCGTGTTCACCGCCCACGGCACCAGCGAGCGCGCGATTGAAGCGATGAAGCTCGGCGCGTATGATTATCTCGAAAAGCCGTTTGACCTTGACGAGTTCCTGCTCGTGGTGCGGCGGGCTTTGAGTTATGGCGACTTGCTGCACGAAGTGAAACGGCTGCGCTCGCAGGCCGTCGAGGAAACTGCCGGCACGGGGTCGGAGCAATTGATTGGTGCCAGCGGCCAAATGCAGGAGATTTTCAAGCTCATCGGCCGCGCCGCGCCCAGCGAAGCGACCGTATTAATTCAAGGCGAGAGCGGCACCGGCAAAGAGCTGATTGCCAACGCGATTCAACGCCACTCACGGCGCAGCGACAAGCCGTTCATCAAAGTGAATTGCGCCGCGTTGCCGGAAACGCTGTTGGAAAGCGAGCTGTTCGGCCACGAGAAGGGCGCGTTCACCGATGCGATCGCGCTGCGCAAGGGCCGCTTCGAGCTGGCCGACGGCGGCACCATCTTTCTCGACGAAATCAGCGACATGAGTCCGGCCTTGCAAACCAAATTGCTGCGCGTGCTGCAACAGAAAACGTTCGAGCGCGTCGGCGGCAAGGAGACCATCGCCGTCGACGTGCGCGTCATCGCCGCGACCAACAAGGATTTGGAGCGTGAGATGAAAGCGGAACGCTTTCGCGACGATTTGTTCTATCGTTTGAACGTCATCCACATCAAAGTGCCGCCGCTGCGCGAGCATCCGGAGGATGTTCCGATTTTGGTCGAATATTTTTTGAGAAAGTATGGCCGCAGCAACGCCGCGCCGATTGCCGCAGAGGCGCTGCAAAAGCTGCGCTATTATTCCTGGCCGGGGAACGTGCGCGAGCTGGAAAACGTCATCCAACGCGCGCTGGTCATGTCGCAGGGCAACGTCATCACCCTCGATCATTTGCCGCTGTCACTGCGCGCCGAAGGCGATTTGGTTCCCCGTGAAGTATTATGGCAGGAAGGCATTCCGTTGAAGCAAATCATTGCGGATATCGAAAAGCAACTCATCTTGAAAGCGCTGCGCGAGTCGAGCTGGAATCGCACCCGCGCCGCGCAGTTGCTGGGCATCAACCGGCGGCTGCTGTTTTCCAAAATGAAGGAGCACCAAATTGCCGCGGAGAAAAACGAGGAGGCTACTTAACCATCACGATCTTCTTTGTCAAGCGCCGTGCGCCGGCTTGCAATTCCACGAAATAAACACCGGAAGCGGCAACGTTGCCGCCTTCATCTTTGCCGTTCCAGCGCGTGCTGTGATAGCCTGCGGGTTGCGCGGCGTGCAGCAGCGTGCGCACCAGTTGCCCTTGTGGATTGAAGATCTGCAAACGCACGGTGGAAGCCTGCGGCAATGCGTAAGCAATCACGGTGGAAGCATTGAAGGGGTTGGGGTAATTTTGATAGAGCGCGTAATTCGCGGGCAGCGCAACGTTTTGCTGCGACACTTCGCCGGCGCGGGCAAGATTGATCGCAATATTCTTGGATTTGATTTCAAGCGCAATGAGGGCCCAATCCACACTGCCGCTGAATGTGCCATTCACTTTAGCTGCAGTTACAGTGTTGAAGCGCCGATCTTGCACCGCAAGTGAGGCCGCGCCGCTCGCCGTGCCTTGCTTGATTTCCATGCGCTCGGTGTAACCCGCCCCCGAAGTGTGCGTACGATTGCGCATGGTCGCAACGCAGAACACCACAGCTTGCGGCGTGGTGGTGTTCATTTGGAATGAATAGAAGCTGGTATCCACACCGCCATTGCAAGCGCCATTCAGTCCGTTGCTGTTTCTGCGAATCGCTTTGCCAATTGGATTCGCTATGTCCACGCCGGAATAGCGCGAAACCGTGAGCGCAGCATTGTTCGGCGCGGAAGCAAAGGTTGCAGTTACTGCGCCATTGGCGCTCGGCGAGCCTTGCGCCTTCCAAACTTCCACGCCGGTGGCGTTGCGTCCGGAACATTGCCGCTTCACTAAAGTCCACGTCAACCCCAAACCGGTAACGGCGGCCACTTGCACTTTCGGTCGCGTAGAAATCGCGGCCAAGTAGAGATCGTCTTGTACGGCCGTCAACTCAGTCGCAGTCGTCACCGTGGTAAGATGATTCGAGCCGCCTTTGTGCGTCTCTTCGTGCTTCGCCATGTCCTCGGTGATTGCTTGAAAAGTCGCCGTCACTTTCTTGTTCGCATGCATCGTGAGGGAAGCGGGATTATTGACGCCGCCAATCGCGCCGCTCCATTGCAAAAATTCCCAATTCACGTCAGGCACGGCAGTGAGCTGCACTTTAGTGCCCGGCTCGTAAAGGCCTCCGGGCGGCGATAGTGTGACGGTGCCCGAGCCAACGATATTCAACGTCAAAGAGTGATACTTGCCGTAGATCCAATCCGTCCAGCCCATGTTCTTCCCCGGTCGAGTTGGGCGAGGTGCGGCGAAGTTTGTGTGATAATATTGATTGATGACATAAAGCTGCCAGCGATCTTCACTCTCCGCGGGAAAATTCGCGTGTTGATACAGCCATTCAAACGCGCGCTGCAGCGCCGCGTTTTCCCAATTCCACACGTCGTAACCGGCGCGATACAATATCACGGCTTGCACCAATGCGCCTTGCAGAGCTTCGTAGACATAATCTTCGTGCGGCGGCGGCCAAACGAAACCTCCGGAACGCCGTTGATCGTCCGGCAAAACGCCGTCAACGGAATGCCCGTCAATCATTGCGCCGAGCGGATTGATGCCCACCGGCGCGGACGAGTCGGCCTGCCACCAGCGCTCGCCAAAACTGAAATCAGCATACCAATCTCGCTTGCCCAACCAACCTCGGAACACGAGCGCAGTGCGCGCCAGCTCTGCGGCATCGCCCAAATACGCGGCAATCGCGGCGCGGCTCGCACCGCAATGCGCGCCCCAATTATTCGGCCTTTCTTCGTGCGCGCTCTGCAGCGTGCGCTTGTCGTTCAGCGTGTCTTTTAGAACCGCTTGCAGCCATGCACGAAACGTCGCATCATTTTCCGGCGGCAGCCCCACCAAATCCGCGGCGATGACATAAGCGGCCAACTCGCGGCCGAGGGCCAAAGTCTCGCCGTTCTGTTCGGTGCCCATGATTGCCATGCAGGCTTGCATCACTTCGTCGCGATAGCTCGCCAGCCCGGTGCGCGCATATACCAATGCTTTTGCGAGCACGCGCACGTTCAATGAATCCTCTTGATTGGAAAGATTCGGCGCGGCGGCGGGCAAATCGGCTTCGGTTTTCATCTCATTCCAACTCGTGCCCGTGGTGGGAAGTTGCAATACTTCCGCAGTGCTAATCCAAATGCCGGAGGCAAAACGTTTCGCCGGCACTTTTGTGAACACGGCCCGCACGTGTTTATCAGCGTTCATCGTGATCTGCGCGGGACTGCTCCAGCCGTGCACGTCTTTCTGCCATCCGCTAAAAACATAACCCGAATCCGGTTGCGGCGTGAGCGTGACCAGCGCGCCGCTGTAATAAACGCCGCCCGGCGGATCGAGCGTCACTTGGCCCGCGCCCAAGGTGTCCACGCTCATCGTGAACTGCGCCAACGCCGTGAATTGCGCCGTCACGCTCTTATCGGAATTCATGACGAGTGTTTGCGAGGCGATTGGCCCGTCCAAAGCGCCATCCCAATCTTGAAATTTCCAACCCAGCGCTGGCGCCGCGGTGACCGTTACGCTCGTGCCTTCATCATAAACATTGCCCGCGGGATTCAGCGTGATGCTGCCCGAGCCTTGCGCGTTCGTTGCCAGCGCATATTGCATGAAGAAATCGCTCGCGCTCACACTCGTGCCCGCAGAGTTGGTGACGCTGATTTTGCCGGTCGTGGAACTCGACGGAACGATGGCGCGAATTTGCGTGTCCGAATCCAAAGTGAACGTTGCGGAAATGCCGTTAAACTTCACTTGCGTTGTCGCAGTGAAATGCTCGCCGCGTATCGTGATTTCAGCACCCTGTTGCGCATGCTGTGGAGCGAATGAAGACAGGACGGGCTGCCAAGTGACGATGAAATCAGTCGCGCTCGCTGCGGAGCCGTCAGGGTTCGTCACGCTGATTTTGCCGCTCGTCGCGCCGTTCGGAATGATGGCGCGAAGCTGCGTGTTCGAATCGACCGTAATGTTGTTCGCGACAGTGCCGTTAAAATTCACCGCGGTCACACTCGCGAGGTGATTGCCGAGAATCGTCACCTCCGTTCCATGCGGCCCATTTGCAGGCGAGAAGGAAGCAATGCTGGGCGGCGCCGTCACGGTGAAATTGCTCGTGCTTTCGCCCACATCAATTGCATTGGTGATGCCGATCTTGCCTCCGCCCAGCGGCGTACTGGCCGGCACGCGCACGCGAATTTGCGTGTCCGAGTCAATCGTGAAGTCCGTGGCGATCACGCCGTTGAATTGCACGCGCGTAGTTGTGCTCAAATTCTGTCCGGTGATCGTGACTTCGGAATTGACCGGTCCGCTCATCGGCGTAATGTAAGCCAACGCGGGTTTGGCGGCCGCGAAGTCAACATAGTGGTGCAGATAGTAGCGCGTGGTTTTATCCGCGGCGAGCACCAACATGCCGGTGCCCGTATTCACGCACTGTTTAGTTGAAGTCGGATTCTGAATATCAAGGTCAGTGGCGTTGGCGATGAAAGCTGCGCCGAGGCCCGCGGGAAAGTCCAAATCCGCGAGGCTTGCGCTCTTCATATAGATCACGCTCGGGCCGGTCTCAGTGCTGCGCGCGAAAACGTAGAGCCGCTGGTTTTCATGATTGATGAGCACGGTGGGCCGCACATGTTCGAGATTCGCCGTGGCAAACACGCTGTTGCTCCACGCGCCGGTGCTCGCGCGTTTGAGCACATAAATGCCGGGTGCAGTCGCGCCGGTGAGATTGGTTTTCACTGCCGCGTAGAGATTGCCGCTATTGTCGCACGCAGCTTTCAGGTTCAAATGATCATCAACGAGCGGGCCCCAATTCAAACCGGAGAGCACCTGCTCGCGCGGCTGCCAAACCTCATCACTAGCACCGTCTTCGTGTACTGCGAAACTCAATGTCGAGTCTTTTTGATTGGACCACAGCACGCCGATTTTATTTCCATTGAAAGCCACAAGCGTCGCAATGTCATCGACATCCACGTCGTTGCCTTGCGTGGGCAGAGCGAAAGGCGTGCCCCACGCGAGATCGCTGCCCGTGGAACGATTGAGCATGACCTTGCCGTTTTCCGTCCACGCAATCCACAGCTTGCCGGAGGAATCTTTATCCAACACCAGCGCTTCGGATTTTGAGCTGTTGACGTGCACGGGAAAGCCGGCAGCGAGACTGTATGTTTGCAGGGCTGCATCATAACTGAAGCGATAGAGTCGGGCGGAATTGTTGGAAGTGGTAGGCCCGGGATTCACGGTGTAGATGTTTGATACGATATAAAGTTGTTGCCCATCCCAAAGCACGTCGCCGCGGCTGCTGCTGCGCGTGTCAATCGCAACGCCGGTGGCGACCCAACTCTGCGTGGCGAGATCGAAGCGCTGAATCTCGTAACGATTCGTGTTGGGATTCCACAAGCTGCCCCACCACGCGCCGTCGTGCCACCACAATTTGCTCTGCGGCTTCTCCGAAGTCGGCTCCGAGCTGCTCGCGGTTCCGAAATGGAAATCACGATAGCCGGCCGTGGTTTGCGCGAATGCATTTTGCGTTTGCCAGAGCAAGACCAGCAGAATGCTCAAGACAAGAGCAGCCTTTATAATTCCCCCCTTGAGGGGGGCTAGGGAGGTGTCCTCGAAGACCTCAATCTTTGCCAAGCGCATTTCCGCTCCCAGCGGTCTAAAGCATGTGATGAACATTCAGCACACAATTTTTTATCTGAAAAGTCTAATTGAATGCAGACGACGAAATCGGAGTCGCTCGCGATGAGGTATGCCCCGCCGATTCCATGGCGAAAAGGAGAAAAGGGGTGTCGAGGTTTTTGCAAGTCACACTCTTGTTGGGCGCGACTCACAGAAGCAGATTTGCTAAACTCAACTGACTTGAACAATTGATATATAGCAGCAAGGCGATGGAAGTGCAGGCGGTGAGTGCTCGAACGAAAAAGCCGCTAGTCAATCGCCTGAGTTGAACGCATTTGTAGCCTTCCTTTTATGACCCTTTCGCACATTATATCTTTGTTCGCCAGCGAACACCGCTTGTAATATTAGCGGAGACTTTTTCTAATATTGACTTTGGGCCGCTGAAAGCTTACCCTATATAAAACAGCAGCGGCATGGTTGTTGAAATTCTCCCAATCAGCAAGTGCTGAACGCAATGGTTTTAGGTGTGAATGTGTTTTCCGGTTACGGGATGGTGTTTCTGGTTGCTTGAGCCAGAAGCGAAGACCAAGCAGCCGATCTCAAGTTGCAACCTTTATACGAGCGAGACATGGATCGTGTCATTCAAAAAAAGAAGTGGCCTCCGAAAAAAATCGCAGCGGTTTCAGCGTCCGGAGTTTTTCTCTGCTTCATTCTCTATAGCTTCATGTTCGGCGACAACAGTTCCAAGCTGAATGTCGAAACTGAAAAGATCACCATTTCAGATGTGACGCGCGGTCCGTTTCAGGAGTTCATTCCCGTGACCGGCACGGTGCTGCCGATCAAAACGATTTATTTGGACGCCATTGAAGGCGGGCGCGTGGAGAAGAGGTTCATTGAGGCCGGCACGTTCGTGAAGGAGGGCGACGTCATTTTGCAGCTTGCCAACACGAACTTGCTGCTGGACATCATGTATCGCGAGGCGCAGTTTTTCGAGCAGAGCAACAACCTGCGCAACACGCGCTTGTTGATGGAGCAGAACAGCCTCAATCTGCGCCGCGAAATGACCGAGATTGATTATCAAATTCAACGCTTGCAGCGCAGCCACGAACGCGCCGTGGAATTGGTGAAGAAGAACCTCATCTCGCAGCAGGAATATGAAAGCGCGCGAAACGATTACGAGTATTATCTCAAGCGCAAAGAGCTGGCAATTCAAAGCTTCAAGCAGGATTCTCTTTTCCGGCAGGCGCAGATTGAAAATTTGGAATCTTCGTTGGAGCGCATGCAAGCGAATCTCGGCGTCGTCAAACAGAAGTTGGAGAGCTTGTATATCAAAGCGCCGGCCACCGGCCAGCTTACTTCGCTGAACGCGGAGATCGGTGAGTCCAAAAATCCGGGCGAGCGCGTAGGGCAGGTGGATATTTTGGACGGCTTCAAAGTGCGCGCGGGCATTGATGAGCATTATCTCTCGCGCATCAACATCGGCCAAACCGGCGAGTTCGACTTTGCCGGCAAAACCTACAAGCTCATTTCCAAAAAAGTCTTCCCCGAAATTCGTGATGGCCGCTTCGACGTTGATCTCGAATTTGAGGGCAAAGAGCCGGAAGGCATTCGCCGCGGACAAACGCTGCACATTCGTTTTGAGTTGGGCGACCTTTCCGAAGCGACGCTGCTGGCGCGCGGCGGGTTCTATCAAAAAACCGGCGGGCAATGGGTTTATGTTTTGGCTGGCTCCGGCGACTTCGCTACCAAGCGCGCGATTCGTTTGGGTCGTCAAAATCCGCAAGTCTTCGAAGTCTTGGAAGGCTTGGAGCCGGGGGAGAAAGTGATTACTTCGAGCTACGACAGCTTTGGTGATATCGATAAACTGATTTTGAAAAAGTAAACGTTGTCAATGAAGGGTGAAAGGTGATGAGCGCAGAGCATCAGCTCTGCGCTCCACTTTCTTCGCCGCACCAACTTCCCAAGGGAGCAGGTCATGAGCCAAGCCGTTATTCGTACCAACAATTTGAGAAAGATGTATACCACGGAGGAAGTGGAAACCACGGCGTTGAACAACGTCAATCTCGAAATCAACCCGGGCGAGTTCGTCGCGATCATGGGGCCTTCGGGCTGCGGCAAGTCCACACTGCTGAACCTATTGGGCTTGCTTGACAATCCCTCCGACGGCGAATATTTTTTTGTCGGCCACGAAGTCTCCAAATATACGGAGCGGCAGCGCGCCAATCTGCGCAAGAGCAACATCGGTTTCGTGTTTCAAAGTTTCAATTTGATCGACGAGCTGACCGTGTTCGAAAACGTCGAGTTGCCGTTGCTTTATCTCGGAGTCTCTGCTGCGGACCGCAAAAAGCGCGTGAACGAGGCTTTGGAAAAGATGCAGATCATGCATCGCCGCAATCATTTTCCGCAACAACTTTCCGGCGGCCAGCAACAGCGTGTCGCGGTCGCGCGCGCGGTTATTGGCAATCCCAAGCTCATTCTCGCGGACGAGCCGACCGGCAATCTCGATTCCGCGCACGGCGATGAAGTCATGAAGATGCTGACGGATTTGAATGAAGCCGGCACCACGATCGTGATGGTCACGCACTCGCCTTCGTATGCCGAGCACAGCCATCGTATCGTGCATTTGTTCGACGGCCACGTGGTCACCGAGAATCTCATGGAGCACGCGCGAATTTAATCTGCTTCTTTTACCTCCATTCAAAACACAAGGCAGAAAGATAGAGGGCAGAAAAATAAAGCAAAGCCGTTGTCACGGCCTCGCTTTATTTTTCTGCCCTACATTTTTCTGTCTATCACCGCTTTTTCTTTTTCGGGAGAAAGCCCATGCCCTCGATCTCCATTCAACTGCCTGCCATCGAAGCCGATCAGCAAATCGAAGTCGAAGTCAAAATCAACGGCGAAAAAAAACACTACCACTATCGCGTGGAAATTTTTGCGTGGGAGCAGTGCGTCGATCCCGCGGAAGAGCGCGCGCGCTGTTTGCAACGGATGATCAACGGCTATGATAAGGACTGGCAGCTTCTCCAAATCGGCGCGCCCACGGAGAAGACCATCCCGATTATGTTCAAGCAGAAGCATTGAAGCGCTGCTCTCTTCGAAAGCTCTAGTATGGCCTCACAACGCGCCCATGCGAGTGGATTAACGCTCCTGCTCGGCCTCGCGCTCCTCAAATTCCTCCTCCCCTTCCTCGCCCATCCCGAATTTGAATTTCATCGCGACGAGTTTTTGTATCTCGCCATGGGAAAACACTTGGATTGGGGTTATCTGGAAAACCCGCCCATAATCGCGCTCCTCGCCCGGCTCACGCATGCCCTCTTCGGCGATTCGCTTTTCGCCGCGCATTTCTCTCCGGCATTGGCGGGCGCGCTGATTGTCATCATAAGCGGTTTGATGGTGCACGAGTTGGGCGGCGGTCGCTTCGCGCAAGCGTTGGCCGCAGTGGCATACCTCATGGCGCCGGCGTTTCTACGCACAAACACGTTGTTTCAACCCGTGAGCTTCGATCAACTCTTCTGGGCGCTGGCTGCGTATCTTTTCATTCGCATCTTGAAACAAGAATCTCCCCGGCTGTGGCTCGCATTTGGCGTGGTGGTGGGCTTGGGCTTGCTTACGAAGTACACGATGCTGCTCTTCGTGTTCGCCGTGTTTGCGAGCATGTTGCTCACGCCCGCGCGAAAGATGCTGCGAACAAAGTGGCCGTGGCTTGCTGCTGCAATCGCATCTGTATTATGGCTGCCCAATTTGATATGGCAACACGCACACGGCTGGCCCTTCATCGAGCATATGCAAATGCTCAATCGTACTCAACTCGTGAACGTCGCGCCCGCCGGGTTCATTCTCATGCAAGTGCTCATGTCGTTCTCTGCTTCGTTTGTTTGGATGTTCGGACTCTATTTTTATTTTTCCCGAAAGGAACAAGCGTTTCGCGCCGCGGGATGGATTTATGTCGTTTGTTTCGCGCTGTTGTTGTTCATGAGCGGAAAACCTTATTACTTGTTGCCAACGTATCCCTTGCTCTTTGCCTCCGGTAGTTGCGCGCTGGAGAAATACGTTCTGCGCACGCAACGGGCGTGGTTGAAACCGGCGTTGATCGCGTTCATTATTTTTTCCAATATCATGGGCGTGCCTTACGGCGTTCCCATACTTTCTGTTTCCACGTTGGAAAAATACATGGCCTTCATGGCAAACAATTTAGGTCTGGCCGAGCCGCTGCGTTGGGAAGACGGCAAGCTGCATCGCATTCCGCTTGATTACGCCGACATGCTCGGCTGGGAAAATCAAGCCGCAACCGTTGCGAAAGTTTTTCACTCGCTCGCACCTGAAGAGCAAAAGCAATGCGTCATCCTGGCTTCGAATTACGGCCAGGCCGGCGCGCTGGAATATCACGCGAAGCAGCACGCCTTGCCGCAAGTCATCAGCTATCACGGCAGTTTCTATTTGTGGGGCCCTGGCAATGCCTCGCGGGAAATTTTGCTCACGGTGGGAATAGACGCCGAAGATTTGCAGCCCCATTTTCAAACCGTAGAATCGGCGGGCATGATCACGCATCCCTTTGCGCGCGAGAACAACGTTCCGATTTTTCTCTGTCGCAACGCGCACGTTTCTTTGCAGGAAGCGTGGCCGAGCTTGGCAAGCGAAAGGTTTTAGGGGGCGGACACCTTGCCTCCATGCTCCAAGCTCTCCGCGCCATGCCGGCTCACACATTCCAAAACTTCAAATCTTCCCCGGTGCGCATTTTGGTGAGATAGATGATTTGTCCGGTGTGATAAGAAAAATGCTCGACCACATGAAAGATCGCGCTGAGCACGGTTTGATTGAAGCCTTGAATTTGGCGCGGCTGCGCGAGCTCTTCCGCCATGACATGCTCCAACACCTGATCAACCTCGCTGAGCGTGTCTTCCAACTTTGCCAGCAACTCCGACTTTGGAATGGGACCTCGCTCCGCAAACTCCGCGCTGCGTTGCCGCACGTCTTCCACGCCGCCTACGCCATGAATCACCCACTGCCGAATATTGCCGCACAGGTGCAAAATCAAATTGCCGGCACTGTTGCTCTTCTCGTTGGGCCGCCACCACAAATCTTCTTCCGATAATTTTTCCAAACACGCGCGCAGCCAGGGCAAGTATTGCTGCATAAGATGAAAGCGCGCTTCGGTGAGGAAGAGTTGGACGAGTTTTTCGGAGTTGGACATGGGCACTCATTAACAAACTTCGATACCGTACTTGAGGATTTCGTCCCGCACAAACGGAGAATCCGCGAAGTCTTCACGGGTAAAAGGGTGGGTGTCAAAAAGATCATTCACTCGGATAACGGCTTTTCCTAAGCGCTGGTTATCTAAAAAACGTATACCGCAGAAATCCGGCGATACCAAAGCCAAGTCAATGTCGCTAAACTCCGAAGCGTTGCCTTTCGCATGTGAACCAAAAAGAATCGCACGGTCAACACGGATATTATCCTTTGCAAGCGCATCAATCAGCTTTCTGATGTCGTCGTGGAGAGACTGGGGAATTGGTCGTTGAGCCATTGATACATCTCTTCAATTTGCGAAAACTGTTCTTGAGCAAAGGCCGGAGTACAAAGCTTGTAAAATGAGAGCTTATAATCGGGGGTAACGGGCCTCTAAGTTGAACGTGTTGAAAGTCCTCCACTTTTCTTTTAGTGTTTCATCTTCAGGCAGTCCGGCTCGTTTAGCCAAAATGATAAGATCATGAATTCGTGGCGGCGTTTCCTGCTTAACTGCGACGAGCAGGGCTTTGAGCAGTTTCTCTATGCTCATGTGGCCGAAGAACAGGCCATAATGCAAATCGCGCCCGCGTTGAAGAAAGCCACGCGCCACTTCTAAATCCGAGGCGGCGAGGTTCTTCCAATACACAACTTGTTCCGCAATCGTCATGACGCCGTTGTGTTATAAATTTCGCCTTTATTTAAAAAAAAAGTAGAAAACTTTTAGAGCAGGAGCAAGATCGATTTTGTCTACTCAACCAAAAACATTTCAAACTGAAAAGGGAGCCTCCGTTCCAACACTCGAACAATCCACCACCGCAATTTGCTACGGCTCACGGCTCCGAAAGCGGCCCCTTCTTCACATACACGCGCCATTGCACTTCCGAATAGGAAGCGAACACGCCAAAGCCGCCGTTGATGTTGCTGCGCGGCATTTCTTGAATTTGCCCCTCTGCAAACTGGCCTTGCTGATATATGGCGTAGGCTTCATCCACAGCGAGCAAGCGCATGGTGTGCCAGCCGTAATAATAAAAGTAAAGCCAAATGATGCGGCCGCGCATGGGCTGCAGATTGGCGTCCTCGGCAATGTTGAACCCGAACGGCTCTTCGCGTTTTTCCAAATCCTCTTTGAAGATGTTGGCCGCGGTCGTCGTGTCGCGAATAATGTTTGCAAACTCTCCGTTGTCGGCGTCGGCGAGCATGCGATAGATCGTGACGCCCGGCACGTGTTGCCAAAACACTGTGAAGAACGGCGGATCGGCGAAGCTCGCGCCCGAAACATATTCAATCGTGTCGCCGCTGAAGAAAAGCGGCCGCTCGCCGAAAAATTCGCCGCGGTTCATCTCCACGATCTCGATCTGCTGCGGCACGGTGGTTTGCGCCGTTACTTGCTGGCCGAGCGCCGCGACGCTCAACTCATACGTTGCGTCCGCTTCCACCTCTAAAGAATCTTTGGGGAGATAATAAACGCCGCCGGCTTGCGCGACGATGTTGCCTTGTGCATCTTTGATCGGCGTGGGGGGATACTGCGCGAGTTGCCGCCAATTTCCGCCCTGCCGTCGAATACGTACGATCGCATCCGTCACACGTGAAATCGACGGATCGAATTTTTGATCAATCGCAACCGTGCGGCTCACGGTAATGCTATCGATGCCGGAGCCAAGCTTCAGAAAACCGTTGACCACGAGTTTGGGTTCGAATTTCGAGGAAGTGGGCTGTTCGGAGCAAGAGATAACCGTGAGGGCACTAACGAACGAGGCGACGATATTGAGACAGCGCGACAGCATGTGTTGCGATCCTTTTTTGAATCTTTGTTTTTTAAAACCCTCGTCAGAGTTGTCATTCAGAAGGAATTGCCATGCCGCGATGGCGGCGCCCAAGCATGATGAATAGTAGTCCCACACCCTTGTGGGGTGCTGTAACGTGTACAGTATCAGCGGCCCACAAGGGGCTGGGGCTACAGCATTCTCTTGGTAATCTTTTCAGTTTGACTACAGTGGTTCTGGTTAAAAGAATTCTCTTTAATGACGCGTTATGAGAAGGGTTGATTGAAAACATCATTCCGGCGACGGGACGCCGTCGCATTGAAGTCGCCTCGCGTGAAAAGATAAAATGCAGCAAACAAACAAAGATGAAACCTCGGTGGAGCAGCGACAAGCGACAAAAAAAGCCTAGCTGATCATGGTTTTCGCATGCGCATTAAAGCGGCCCCTGCCAAGCCGGGGCCGAATTTTTCCGCGTCCTCAATTGCTGGGCGAGGCGTTGTTGTGCGCGAGATAATCGAGCAGATCGATGCGCGTCATGATGCTGAGCGGCTTGCGGTTTTCATCCACCACCACCGCGGCGTTGCTTTGCCGCAGCGTTTCCTGCAAAGTGGAGATGGGCGTGTGCATGCCCACGACCGGCACTTGGCGATTCATGCATTTCGAAACCAATGCGCTTGCATGGCCCGCGCCGGAGCCAATGTAGTCCATCAAATCCGCTTCGGACACGATGCCGACGAGCACACCGCCGGAGGTAACCGGCAACTGCGAAATGCCTTTCGCGCGCATGGTGTCGATCACTTGCGCCACGGTTTGCATGTCTTCGGCGCAGAGCAGCTTGGGCCGTTTCGCGTCCTTTGAAAGAATGTCCACGACTTTGCCGGCCATCGGTGTCGTTTCGAAAAAGCCGTTGTCACGCATCCATTTGTCGTCCACGAACTTGGTCATATAATTGCGCACGCCATCGGGCAGCACGACGACGCAATTTTGATTGGCGCCGAGGCGCGGCGCTTTTTGCAACGCGGCATATAATACCGACCCGCTCGAGCCGCCCACCAGCAAGCCCTCTTCACGAATGAGCCGCCGCGCGAGCAGGAAGGAGGCTTGATCCGTGGTTTTCACCCATTCATCCACAACGCTGCGGTCGAGCACTTCGGGAATGAAATCATAACCAATGCCTTCGACTTTGTAGGTGCCGACCTCCGTGCCGCCGGCGAGAATGGAGCCTACAGGATCGGCGCCAACAATCACGCATTGCGGACAGGCTTCCTTGAGGCGCTTCGCAACGCCGGTGATCGAACCACCCGTGCCCGCGCCCATTACGACCATGTCGACTTTTCCATTGAGGTCATCGAGAATTTCTTGCGCCGTCTCTTCATAATGCACGCGTGGGTTTGCGGGGTTGGAGTATTGATCGAGAATGTGGGCATTGGGCAATTCTGCTTGCAAACGTCTCGCAACGCCGATGTGGCTCTCGGGTGAATCGAACGCTGCTTCAGTGGGCGTGCGAATGATCTCCGCGCCGAGTGCTTCGAGCACGACTTGTTTTTCGCGGCTCATTTTTTCGGGCAACGTGATGATGACGCGATAGCCCCGCACTGCGCCCGCGAGCGCAATGCCGATGCCGGTGTTGCCGCTCGTGGGTTCAATCAACGTGTCGCCGGGCTTGATGCGGCCTTCACGTTCCGCGGCTTCGACCATGGATTTGCCGATACGATCCTTCAAGGAGCCGCCGGGATTCAAAAATTCACATTTGGCATAGAGATGACATTGCAACGAAGCGCCGACGCGATTGAGTTTGACCATCGGCGTTTTGCCGATGGCTTGCAGAATGGAGTTCAAAACCATGGGGTCTCCTCGAGTTGCAGTTTCAGAATGCTGTGCTGAGAACTCTTAAATAGATTCGAAAACGAACCGGCAAAGGAAAGAAAATCATGAGTAATTTGAAAGGAATTTGTGTATCTTGCGCCCGCGAATTTTAAAACACAAACCTCATAACTCATACTGCCATGCCCTATGCCCACTCTCTACCTCGTCGACGCCAGCCCATACATTTTTCGGGCGTTCTTTTCCATTCCCACTTCAATGCGCTCACCCTCGGGCGCGGCGACGAATGCCGTTTACGGCTTCACGGCGTTTTTGCTCGATCTGCTGAAACAGAAAGAGCCGTCACACATTGCCGTGGCGTTCGACGGCAGCCTCACCACTTCCTTCCGCAATGAATTCTACCCCGCCTACAAAGCGCAGCGGGAGTTGCCCGATCCGGAATTGGAAGCGCAGCTCGACGCGTGTTTCGAGGTGACGGAAGCGCTCGGCATGAAGGCTTTCATTGATGATCGTTTCGAAGCCGATGACCTCATCGGCACGCTCATCAAAAAGTTCGCGAAGAAAGATTGCGAATTCGTGGTCGTTTCCGGGGACAAAGATTTGGCGCAGCTCGTCAACAAACGCACGTTGCTCTGGGATTATGCGAAAGACCGACGCTTCGATGCGAAGGCGGTGCGCGAACATTTCGGCGTGCGGCCCGAGCAAATCGTCGATCTGCTCGCGTTACAAGGCGATGCGGTGGACAATATTCCGGGCGTGAAAGGCATTGGCGCGAAAACGGCCGTGGCGTTATTAGAAAAGTTTCCGAGCCTCGAAACACTCTATGAAAAACTTGCGCACGTCGAGAAGATGGATTTGCGCGGTGCGGCGGCCATTCGCGCCAAGTTGGAAGCCGGGCGGGAGTCTGCCTTCCTTTCCAAACGGCTCGCGACCATCGCAGTCGACGCGCCCTGCAAAGCGGCTTGGAAAGATTTGCAGTATCGCGGCGCGCAGCGCGAGCGCATCGCAGAGTTATTCGAGCAGCTCGGGTTTGGGAGAATTCGCGAGAGAATTTCGCAGTGGCAGCGCTGAGGTTCGCAGCGCTTTGCGCCTTCACCGAGACATTATTTTTTCCGCAGGCCCGAGTACAAGACCGCGAGCGCGAGTATGTTCAAACCCGCGCCCAGCGCGAGGTTGCAAACAAATCCGCTTTTGAACAATAACCCGCCCAACAATGCGCCGACCATTCTGCCCAACAGCAGCATGGTGGCGTTTACGCTCATGGTTTGTGGCCGCGCCGAGGGCACCATCTCGGACATGAGCGGCAGCGTCGCAACCAATGTAAACTCGAAAGCCAGAAAGACTAGAAACAAACCGAGCAGCGCGCCATTCGTGTTCGTGGCGATCACTTGCAAGAGCGCAAACGTAAGCGCGCTCACGAGCAGGCCCCAAGCAACCGCACGGCGTTTTCCCATACCATCAACAAAGGCCATCACGCCGCCTTCGCCAAGCAACTCGGCAGCGCCGATCAAAAAGCTGGCAAACCCCAAGGCCGTGAGACTCAATCCAAAACTTGCCTCCAGCCATATCCCAAGAACGATCAAGAGATTTTCATTCGCAGCATTTACCAAAAAGCCCACGACAAGCCCACTCCACACACGCTTGTTCGTCAGCACGAGGCGCCACTTGTGTGACTGTCCGGTGGCAGTGCGTTGGCAATGAGATTCGTGTGCGTCCTTTTTCAAAATCCTGTGCAACATCGTCGCTGCAAGCAGCCCGCCGATCGCCATCATCACAAATGGCAAACGCCACGCGAAGCCGGTGTTGCGCGCCATGAGCCATCCCACGAGCGGCATGCCCACGAGAAAAGCGATGGACCATGAAGTTTCATATATCGCCACCACCAGGCCGCGGCGCGCATAATCCGTGCGCTCGCTCCAATACGCATATGCTGCGGGGTCATAGATATTTTTAGCCGTGCTTGCCACAAAGAGTGCGAGAACGAAAGTTATGAAAGTCGGTAAGAACACGACGAGCAACGCGGCGGCAACGAAGAATATCATGGCAAAGATCATCACATTGCGCTGGCCGAAACGATCCGGCAGCCCGGCAAACAGCGGCGCCGCTGCAGAAAATGCGAAGCGGCTCGAAGTGACGAACACCAAAGTTTCTTGCGATACTTTCAACGCGCGACCGAATTCCGGAAGGAAGGGATAGATCATGCGAATCGCGATGTTGATGATCACGCGCGCGAGTGTGGTGGCTGAGAGCTGTTGCCGCCAAGTGGAAGGCAATGTAAGTTTGTTCGGCTCGGTGGGAATCACGAGGTGATAGTCATAAACGGTGCGAAAGTGTGCGCGTGAAAAAGCCCAAACCGGCGTTTGGGCTTTTGTCTTTCATGCGATATTGCGCTACAAGCGTCGATCTGGTAAGCCGGCGCTTTGAGATTAGGCGTTTCTTATTCCCTCTGCTGCGCAGGCTTACGGCATGGGATATTCTTCCTGGAAGACATTCACTTTGCCATTGATGTGTTTGGCCTTATCGGTGATCGCGCCGGTTTCGTCCACCACGCCTTGATGGCAAGTCATGCAGGCCGAGATTCCGAAGGGATTATGGCCCGCGGGCGGCAGTCCATGACATGAGCCGCACGCAGCGGGATTGCCATCTGTCCATTGGGGTGTCGCAGAACTTCCGCTGATGACGTCCGCGGAATAGATGAAATCGTAGCGAGAGAGCGCTTTGCGCATGCCCCAGTTGCCATGGCAGTAGCTCGCGCTGCACGTGTTGGCATTGAAATCATAAACCACGTTCGGCACGCGGCTGCCGCCTTCGGTGATTAATGCGCCGAGCGGGCCAAAAACGGCTTCGGCGCGATTGTTGTCATCAATATGATTCGGCGTGGCGAAAGCATTCGGCACGACGTGGCATTCCTGACAAACGTCGCGCGCAGACAAGTTCGAATAATAGCTCAAATGCGCTTGATGCGCGCCCACCGCGGGCGAACTGATTGCAGTTTCATCGTCCAAGCCTTTCGGCGGCGCCCAAGTAGTGAGGTCATTCACGTCGCCGCTCGCATTGCCGTGGCAGACATTGCAAGCCTCCGGGCCGCCTTGTTTGGTGTGGCAAGTCAAGCAAGAGAAGTTGCCCTTCACCGTGCCGTAGTTTTGACCATGGCAAGACTGGCAGGAGGCCAGATCAAACGCGTTGCTCTTTAGAAAAACGTAATGCGAGGTTGTGCCGGCGATCCAATTTTCCGGGTGCGGATAACTCGCGTGGCACTTTCGACACGATACATTAGAGGTGCCGCCGTTGAGGTCGCTGCCATGGCAAGCTTGGCATGCTTGCGCATCATAATTCTGCGCGGCGAGCACGGCGCCATGATAATTCGCGGCAGAGGGATTCGACCAATCAGCCACGTGGGGATAGCTCGCGTGGCAAGTACGGCACGAAACGCCCGAAGTACCGCCGTCAAA
>JBBILN010000099.1:0-22188 GCA_037444905.1 bacterium
CAACCCAAGGCTGTTAAAAAGAGCTTGATTCTGTCATAGAAATCAGAATGACAGCACAGGGAGTTGTTCATTCTAATGCAAAACGCAGCAGGCTCACGGCTCCACCTCAAAAACTCCCAGCGTCCTCGTGCTCTCCAAAAATTTTTTGGTCTCATACAGATCGAAGCGCGGATCCGTGGCCTCAATGCAAAGAAAGAAGCGGTCGCGGCTGGCGTGCGCGAAGCGCTCGACGTTGAACACGGGATGATACGGCTGCGGCAAACCGTTAAGCGCGAACATGCCGAGCACCGCCGTGAACGCGGCAATGAGAATCGTCACTTCAAACGTAATCGGAATGAACGAGGGCCAACTATTGAAAGGCCGGCCGCCGACGTTGAGCGGATAGTCGATCACCGCGGCGTAATATTGAAAGCCAAAACCGAGCACCGCGCCGACAAGACCGCCGATGAGCACGAGCTTGGGCAAGCGATTCTTGTGCTCGTGCAGCATCTCCGCCATGCCTTCGATGGGGAAGGGCGAGTACGCATCCATGCTGCGATAGCCAAGCACGTGCGCCGCAGCCGTCGCAGCCATCAATTCTTGCGGGTTGTCGTACTCCGCCATTAAGCCGTAGACCGCGGACTCTTCTTTTTTATTTTTCATAAAGACCTTCGTCTTTTTCGGAGTAGCCATTTAAAAATGCGCCGTGACCAGGCACGGGATTCTCTTCAATCACGATGAATTCGTTATTGACAAAAATGAAGGGAAACTTCCCGGTTGTCTTACAGAATTTTCGAACTTGCGGCGCGACGGACCGATTGCTCAACGTCTTGCCGAAAGCGATCACTTGGCCATCGACAACGACGATCCACGCGGACTTGCGTTTTGCGAACTGCTCTTTCAGCCATTCACGGCTTCGCTTTTTCAATCGCCATTGCAGCGCGGCGCGGTCATCGAGCGAAAGGCTTTGGTATTCTTCGGGCAGCAAGTTTTCACCGACGAATTTCATCACTGATCAGCGCTTCAACTTCATTAACAAGCGTCTCGAGATTCGGCCGCGCAAAACTCATTTCCGGCGCGGGAATGCGATGATGCTTTATGTCGGGCGGAACGTGTTTGTGGTGCGGGAAGCTTGATGCCAGCGTCGCGTCATTCGGATGCGGGAAGTCGTCATACCAAAACAACTTCTCACCGCCGCGATATACTTCGTAGCCATAAGACGTGATCAAGCCCGCGTCGAAATCCAGTTCTTCCCGCATGCGTAAGCGCAAACCTCCCTGAAAAAAGACTTCACCCTCGGCCATTCCCGTATATGGGCTATTCGACCAAACCACGACCGTCGAACGAATTATCGTGTCGCGATCAAACCGTTCGGCCACGAAACTGCTGTATGCTTGCAGCGATTTTAGAGGGTTCTCCATCTCTTCGCTGCGCCCTTAATACGCCGGTTGGAAGCGCAAACTTTCCGCGACTTCGTGTTGCTGCATTTGGCTTGAGTACGCTTGCTTGCGGCGCAACCACGTTTCATAAACGCCTTTCCAACGGCTGAAATCTGCGCGCGTCTCGTCGAACTCGTCGTAGCGTTCCAACTTGCCGCTCATCAGCGCGGAGTAAAAATCTTCACTGAGAATTCCATACTTCTCTTCATAAAGCGTCAGGCGGCGCTCCAGCAGTTTCATCTCAATCACAAGCTCATGGATTTGCATAGAGTCGTCCCTCTATTTTTCATTCTCGCCTTTATCCGGCACCAACGTCCTCATCTCAAAAATCGAAATCGAAGGCATCAAACGCACGAAGAGCAGGATGAGCATGAAGAACATGCCGATGGTGCCGAGGTACGTCGCCCAATCCCAAAACGTCGGCGTGTACATGCCCCACGAAGAAGGCAGAAAGTCACGGTGCAAACTCGTCACGACGATGATGAAACGCTCCAGCCACATGCCCACGCTCACGATGAGCGCGACGGTGAAGAGCACGGCCACGTTGTTCTGCATTTTCTCAAACCACAACACTTGCGGCGCAACCGCGTTGCAGAAGATCAACAGCCAGTACCAAAACGCATACGGGCCGGTCATGCGATTCACGATCATGTACATTTCATATTGATTCCCGCTGTACCACGCCATAAACGCTTCCATGAAATAACCATACACCACAATCAAGCCGGTGGCGAGCATCACCTTCGCCATGTTGCGCAAGTGGCGCATGGTGATGAAATCTTCGAGACCGTAAAACTTGCGCAACGGAATCGCGAGAATGAGCACCATCGCGAAACCCGCGTAGATTGCGCCCGCAACAAAGTACGGCGGAAAGATCGTCGCGTGCCAGCCCGGAATGATGCCCATCGCAAAGTCGAAACTCACGACCGTGTGCACCGAGAGCACGAGCGGCGTGGCCAAACCCGCGAGCAACAAGTACGCGACTTCATAACGATGCCAGTGCATGGCCGAACCGCGCCAACCCATCGCGAGAATGCCGTAGCCGAGTTGCGCCCAACGACTCTTTGCGCGATCACGCAGCGTCGCGAAATCCGGCACGAGGCCCGTGTACCAAAAGAGCAGCGAGACCGTGGCATACGTCGAGATCGCGAACACGTCCCACACGAGCGGGCTGCGCGTTTGCGGCCAGAGCGCCATCGTGTTCGGATAAGGCAGCAGCCAATATGCGAGCCACGGACGGCCAACATGCACGAGCGGAAAGATGCCCGCGCACGCGACCGCGAACAGCGTCATCGCTTCCGCGAAACGGTTGATCGAGGTGCGCCACTCTTGCCGCATGAGCAAAAGGATCGCGGAGATGAGCGTGCCCGCGTGGCCGATGCCGATCCACCACACGAGATTGATGATCGCAAAGCCCCAGCCCACGGGATTGTTGATGCCCCAAATGCCCACGCCCTTCACCAGCAAATAGCCGATGGCATAAAACAGCACCATCGTAATCGCGAACGTGACGCCGAAGCCGAGCAGCCAGCCTTTGGGCGTTTTGCGCGTGAGCACAATGGAACTAATTTTGTCCGTGATCGAAGCGTAGGTATGTCCCGGCTCGATGATCGGCTCATCGGTGAGCACGCGCACGTGATGCGGAATCGCCGCTTCGTCTTTCGGTGTTCGCGTCGTTGTCTCAGTCGTATTCATGCGAATGTTGATTGAATGCTCTTACTTTTCTAGTTTGCGAATCTCATCGTGAATGTCATCCCGCCATTACACATGCGCGTCAACCGAACGCCGGTCGTGGCATTGACTCCCCAACGGGGAGAAATGCGATAGCCCAGGGCGCCGCCCTGGGTAAACAGCATTGGTTTTATAGCCCTGAAAGGGCGGCATGATGCTGTCAATACGATGGCAGTTTGTTTTGTTCTGCGCCGTTGGCGCTACAAAATTCTTTGCTAATGCTTCGCTCCAGGGCGTTGCCCTTCGCTTTCACATTTATCCCCTTCGGGGATGGGAGGTCGAACGTGAATGATTCGTTCGGTTGACGCCGATGCGCCATTGCGGAACCTTCCCTCGTGCTCGGCAAACATCTCATTAATCTGCTTGCTTGTTCCCAAACTCCGTTTGGGAACACAATTGGTTTAGAAACTCTGTTTCAAAATTTGTCAGCACGCTCACGAAACAGAGCTTCTCAACCAACCTCGTTCCCAAGCTGGAGTTTGGGAACGAGAAAAACGAGAAATATGGCCTGTTCGAATGCGCTGCCGCAGCGCCATAACCCGCTAGACTTTTTTTATGGCCCGTCGCTGCTCCACCGAGGTGTCATCTTTGCTTGTTTATCTTCCCTTTATCTTTTCAAGCTAGCTGACTTCAAAGCGACGGCATCGCGCCACCTGAAATATTTTTTCAAACAACCGTTGTCTCTGCTCATATAAAATTTGACGAACACAATCGGTACTCAAGCGAACCACTCAGATCGTGTCATTCAGGAGGAATCTTTTTGAGCGCTGAGAGCAGTGGTTGTGTTTAAAGAGATTTGAATGGCAACGGCAACACTAACACTGCGCGTGTGCGGCAGCGCGCCTTCGAGATCGGTGGACTTAAAAATCATGCCGCCGTCGCTCCGTCCACACCAACCACGCCGTGTCAGCTGCGTGGTTGTCATTCACCACGAATTTTATGTTAAAGAATCAACTGATCGCCACGCCGACGCTTTCTTTATTAAACATCTCCATTCAATCAGTGATACGGAACGTTTCTTTACAACTTGAACAAGTAAATGTTTTTTCTCTTCTCTCATTTTCGTTCAATTGCAAGTCCGCTCCACAGTTGGGGCATAGTATTTCTTTCGATAACAGATCATCGTCGTCTTTCTTCGTTTTTATATTTAAAAGTCCATAGATCGCGCCTCCGATTATTGCGCCTACAAATATCGAGGCCACTCCATATACAATAACTGAAAAATCAGAGATCAATTCGTTATTAGGGTAGTAGCCAGAATATTCTAAAAAATAAGGTGACCCAAAGAAAACAAGTGGGGGGATAATTGCGCCAGTTGCGGAGCATGCCTTTCTAACTATTGGATATATGCTAATCTTTCTCAGAGAAAAGAAAAAAGAAAGAGCAATTAATATCAAACTATAAACACTTCCGAAAATAGCGAGTTCGCAATGCCAAGTGTTGGGTATATAAATTAAATTCTGATTTGGGTCATTAGGGTTATAATATACCAATATATGACCATTCTGGTTTTCATAAGCACGTAAGCTCTGTTCGATCTGTCTTTTGGTTACCTTGTTACCTAGTACCCTCATGTGAGTACCTTTGAAATGATTTCCATTTACAGAAAATTCATATGAAAGCAGCAAAATTGCTTTGGTCTCTGAGAAACTAGGATCTTTGACTAATCCGTGACTTGAATTAGTTGCTTGAGTAACTTGGAAACTTTTTATTTTATTAATATGATTTAAGCCTCTCAAACCAAAATAAAGTTGACCGATTACAAGCAATAGGACAACAAAAATACTAGACATGATCTTCTCCTTATTTCAAATTTTTACGGAGAATCTTTTGGCCACGAACTCGTTGTGAATATTCCGCCAAACCTTCATCGTTGCGCGGACTTCGTTCGATCTCGTGCACGGCTAACAGTCATTACGCGCTCTCTTCCAACTCCGGATTCGGATTGCGCAAGCGCGCGAGATACGTGGTGCGCGGGCGCGTGTTCAAATCCGCGAGCAGGCCGTAGTTCAACGGCTTCTCGCGCAGCTTGGCCACGCGGCTGTTCGGGTCATTGATATTGCCGAACGCGATGGCTTGCGTGGGACACACTTGCTGGCACGCAGTCACAATCTCGCCGTCGCGGATGTCGCGGTCTTCCTTCTTCGCTTCGATGCGCGCGTAGTTGATGCGCTGCACGCAGTACGTGCATTTCTCCATCACGCCGCGCGAGCGCACACTCACATCGGGATTACGTAATAACTGCAAGCTCGGCGTTTCGAAATCTTGATACAAGAGAAAATTGAAGCGCCGCACTTTGTACGGACAGTTGTTCGCGCAATAGCGCGTGCCCACGCAGCGATTATAAACCATGTCGTTCAAGCCTTCATCGCTATGCACGGTCGCGCCCACCGGACACACCGGCTCGCACGGCGCGTTCTCGCAGTGCATGCACGGCAACGGCTGATGATACGTATCGGGATTGTCGAGATCGCCTTCATAATAACGATCCACGCGAATCCAATGCATCTCGCGGCCGTTCTCCACTTGCTCTTTGCCGACCACCGGAATGTTGTTTTCGGATTGGCAAGCAATCGTGCAAGCATTGCAGCCGATGCACGAGTTCAAATCAATCACCATGCCCCACGAGTTGCCCTCATACTTGTGCGGAGGATAAAGAGTCATATCATCCGCAGGCTCGTGTCCCATCTCATGCACGAACTCGGGATGCTGAATGAATTGTTCGAGCGTGCCCGCGCGCACGAGATGGCGATTCTCCATGTTGTGATGAATCTGCGTGCTCGCGAGCGTGTAACGTTCGCCGGTCTTTTTGATTTCAACGCCCGCGGCGTGCCATTGCGCCTCGGAAGTGCGTAGCGCATACGCATTCACGCCCGTGCCATTCGCAATTTTTCCGCCGCGCGTGCGGCCATAACCGAAGTGAACCGTGATTGCATCTGCGGGATGGCCAGGCACGATCCAAACCGGCGTGCGCAACGTGCGACCGTTGTATTCCAAATCAACCACGTCTTCATCTTTCAAACGCAAACGCTCCGCGAGCGCAGGACTGATGAGCACAGCATTGTCCCATGTGAGGCGCGTGAACGGCTTGGGCAATTCTTGCAACCAGCCGTTGTTCGCATGGCGACCGTCGTGCAACGTCGGATCGGGGCGGAAGGTGAGTTCGAGGGTTGAGGATTGAGGATTGATGATGGAGGATTGTGAAGCACTATCTACGATCAACGATCCACGATCCACGGTTTTCGCGGCCAGCGCGGATTCCTGCTGTTGAATCTTTTCGGCGAGTTGTTGAATGCTGGAAACTTGCAGCGTCACGTTTTTAGCAGGCAACGCAGAGTTCGCAATCAAACCATCGTGCAAAGAAGTCTGCCAAAAGTCTTCAAATCTAACCGCGAGGTTTTGTTTCTTCCAATATGATTGCACAATATCGTGCGTCGTTTGTCCGGCTTGATTGGTGAAGAGGCCGAGCACTTCGTAGGAAGATTTGCCGCCATAAAGCGGAGCAATGAGCGGTTGAATGAGCGTCGTCGTGCCGTCGAACGCGCGCGCGTCGCCCCAACTTTCGAGCGAGTGCAACGCGGGAATGTGCCAATGACAAAGCTCGGAAGTTTCATCTTCGTGCAAGCTGAGATGAACACGCTGAGTTACTTTGTCGAGCGCTTGCGCAAAATTCAAATCCACCGGCGCGTTGAACACCGGATTGCCGCCGAGCATGAGCAGGAGTTCGACTTGCCCGCTCGCCATTTCATTCGCGAGTTCGCGCAACGACTCCGTTTGCAAACTCGGTTGCGCCACCACCGGCGCGGTGTAAACCACGGTCTTGCCGATATTATCGAGCGCGTGATTGATCACATGCGCGAAGGCATGCACCACCGGCGATTGCTGCTCGCCCGCAACCACCACGCACGCGCCGCGATGTTGTTTGAGATCGCTCGCCACGGCTTTTAGCCAACGAGGATCGAGGATCGAGGATTGAGGATTGTGATCTTCAATCCTCGAACCTCTATCCTCGATTTCCACAAGTAACGCACGCGCAAATTCCTCAACCAAACTAGGCTTCATTGCCAAACGATGATCCGCGACCGTGCCGGTCAACGTCGGCGTACTCTCGATCATATAAAGCCGATTCATCTTTGCTTCATCGGTCACGCGGCGTTTGTTCATGAAATCGCGCGCGTAGCGCAAGCTGCCGGGCATGTCGCTCATAAAATCCGCGTCGAGGCTGAGCACGACCTCGGCTTGATCAAAACGATATTGCGTTTCGACAAACTCGCCGAACGCGAGCTTTGCACCCGCATAAACATTATCGCGATTCACCGGCTCGTATTGATACCATTTCGCTGCCGGAAAAGCGGCGAGCAGAGTTTGGAGTTGATGTGCAAGTGAGGGGGAAGTAATCGTTTCGATGAGAATGCGCAAGCCCGCGCCGCCTTTCGCGCGTTGCGCTTCGAGCGCATTGCTCATCGCGGTGACGAACGCTTCCCACGTGCTGATGCGGCCGAGATGCGTGAGAACTTGCGAGCGCTCGGGATCATAAAGATTGAGCACTTCGGCTTGCGCGAAAATATCTGTTGCGCCGAGGCTCGCGGGGTGTTCGGGGTTGCCTTCGACTTTCGTGGGCCGGCCCATGTGATTTTCAACCAACACGCCGTTGGCATAACCTGCGCGCAGCATGGCAGTGGCGAAGTACAGCGGCTTGCCGGGCACGAGTTCTTCCGGCGGCTGCACGTAGGGAAAAATTTTCTCTTGCGGCTGCTTCGTGCACGCACTCACGCCCGCGAGCGCGAGCGACGCGCCCATGAGTTTGAGAAACGTGCGGCGATTCACGGGATTGCTGATGGGCAAATACTGCGAGAATTCTTTCTCCACGAGTTGCTGAAACTCCGGCGTTTCAGCCAACTCCTCGAGACTGCGCCAATATTGTTTGCCGCGGGTTTGTTGCAACTTCGTGCGTAGCGAAGTGAGATCGAGCATGTTTGGTTTATCGAGAGTGGTCATGGGCTTTTGTAATCAGGATCAACTTGCGATACTCGTTACGAGTTGATTTGCAACGCCCCTTGCATTGTCATTCTGTAAGAACCTTCCCTCGTACTGGGAAGAGTGCCGAGTTAAAATCAAAAAACTTTTCCGCCGTGCGTCACCGAAGGCCCCGAGACTCGCCGAAAAAAGCCTTTGTCGGCGACACT
This sequence comes from bacterium, assembly GCA_037444905.1. Taxonomy (GTDB): domain Bacteria; phylum Zhuqueibacterota; class Zhuqueibacteria; order Zhuqueibacterales; family Zhuqueibacteraceae; genus JABWAN01. The sequence goes on from JBBILN010000099.1 coordinate 8,336, forward strand.
CGGTGGCTACGGCGAGATTCGGCGAATAAGCTTTCTTTTGCAGTATCTTCTTTCAAATAGCCGCATCGAACAAGCGTTTGCGCCTCGCTAACCGCGGCCGGTGAAATTATGCCGCGATACTGTTTGGATACTCCTTCAGGCGTATAAGCGGCGGCGATCATCTCCAACGCATGCGCGACCGAAATGCGGGAGCCTTTGAAGATCAACCGTCCGCCGCAGACGCGACTATCGACGGCCAGATGCTTTTCGATTGCAATGCGAGCCATTTCTACACCGCGAAAGTGGCGACGTCGAGCGCTTGTGATTTTGCAAAGCTCTTGCGATGAAGCTTGATGCGCTCTATTTCATAAAGCGTTTTGGCTTCAAGATAACTTGCGCCGCAATGCGGACAGACAATCACCGGCACGTTTTCAATGACCAGCGCATTGCGTCCGCGTCCATAGATTCTTGTAATGCGCTTTTCAATAGCACCCGTTTTGCCGCAGTTGTCACACTTTCTTTCCTGATGGCGGTTATTGACTTTGCCAAGCATTGCTTGTCTGCCGAACTCGCGTTTAGTAGTTGTGAAAATTTCGACGTGCAATCAGTTTCGTTTACCACGTCATGTTTTGTTGATGGTTCAATCCTCTTTCCCACCAATAGATTTTTATTGTGGTCAGCTTTATCGCCTTGCCTGCGCGCGTGGCGTATGTTTTAAACTCAGGGCAGCGGAGAAATCGACGAATCAATGACGCCGTTTCCTCGAATTGTCCCGCCGCTACGACAACGCAATAATTCGCGTGGCAAAATTTGGGATTAAAGAAACCCAAGTCACACGTGAAAAAGGTCACTCGTTTTGAATGGTGAAGATAGCGAAGAATTTCTTGTTGATCATCCCATTCCGGCCTTCCGATCTCGTAGCCAATTTGGCTAAAACGAATCTGCCAGTTTCGAAGCTGCGTTGTCTGGTTCTCCGGAATGTTATAGTCAAGAACATTCACGCTGCGACCCTGACCCTTTTCGCCTCTTCTTTCAAAAAACCGCGCGAAAAAAGTGTTTGCGCTTCGCGAACCGCAGCAGGCGAAATGATGCCGCGATACTGTTTGGATACCCCTTCAGGTGTATAACCGGCGGCGATCATCTCCAACGCATGCGCGACGGTAATGCGGGAGCCTTTGAAGATCAACCGCCCGCCGCAGACGCGGCTATCGACAGCCAAGTATTTTCCAATTTCAATGCGAGCCATAGTCATTCTCCTTATCTATGACACACCGAACAATTCGTCAACTTTTCGATCTTGTGTTCCTTCACAAGCCGCGCGCCGAGCGCAAGCTGATCGCCCTCCGGTTTCCACGTCGTGCTAAACACCTCGCTGCGCGGGCGCACGAATTTTTCCGGGCCGCGATGACATTGCAGGCACCACTCCATCGTGAGCGGGCTTTCGCGCCACGTCATCGCCATCTCGCCAATCGGGCCGTGACACGTGACGCAGCCGATGCCTTTCTTCACATGTATGCTGTGATTGAAATACGCGAAGTCGGGCAAGTCATTCACGCGCACCCATTCGATGGACTTGTTCTCGCGCCAACTCGCGCGCACGGGTTCGAGCATGTCCGCGGTGTTGTGAATTTGGGAATGGCAAGTCATGCACGTTTTCGTGGAAGGAATGCCAGCGAAACTGCTTTCTTCAACGGAAGTGTGGCAATAGCGGCAATCAATGCCGAGTTGGCTGACGTGATGGCGATGGCTGAAGGGCACGGGTTGTTCGAGCACGACGTTCGCACGCGTGACGTATGAAGAGCGTTCCAGCACGCCGAACGCCCAAAGCAAACCGCCGATGAAAAACACCGCGCCAAAGATGCTGACTTTGGAGAAAGTATTGGTACTCGGATGAAAAATTTGCGCCATGCAAGCACTCTAGTTTGGATGCGGAGAGGGGTTGATTTGCCCGGCCACCGTCCGCTTGGTCGAGCGCACCAGCCCGGAAGGCAGCCTTACTTTTTTCGCGCTGCCAAAGGGAGGCGATCTCAATCTATGAATTTGCGGGAAAAACAGCCAATCGACGAACGAAATGTCTGCGCCTGATCGCGGCGTGGGTCAATGCCGTTGCTTAAGAAACAACGGCAAAAATAGTAAAGAAACACAGAATGTCAAGCTAATCTTTCGACTTGCTGCCGTACTTTTGCGCCAGTTTTTGCAACGATTCGTTGAAGTTGCGGCTTTCGGATTTTTCGCGCGACGGGATTCTTTCCTCGCGGTGCGAACGTGGTGCGGCTTGCCGCTTGGGTTCACGCGCGCGAGGGTTCGGTCTTTCGGCTTTGCCGTTTGCACCCTCCGCGCGTTTTGCCGGCCGCTCATTTTTTTCGGGTGCTTTGCGTTCGCCTTCGAGCAACATGCTCAAGCCGATGCGGCCTTTTTCCGGCTCCACGCGCAACACGCGCACGTCCACGACGTCGCCCACGCCCACGACCTCGAGCGGGCTTTTGATATATTTGTAGGACATCTGCGAAAGATGCACGAGGCCGTCCTGCTTCACGCCGATATCGACGAACGCGCCGAAATCCACCACGTTGCGCACCGTGCCTTTGAGAATCATGCCTTCCTTCAAATCTTCCATTTTCAAAACGTCCTGGCGGAAGATCGGCTTGGGCGCTTCGTCGCGCGGATCGCGGTCCGGCTTTTCCATCGCCGCGATGATGTCTTGCAACGTCGGCAAACCCACGCCGCACTCGCTCGCGACTTGATCCAATGTTTTCTTCAGCGCTTTCAATCTTTCCGGCAGCGTGCTCTTTTGCCGAAAATCTTCCGGCTTCATTGCGCAAATCGTGAGGAAGCGTTCCGCGGCTTCATAAGATTCGGGATGCACCGCGGTCGAATCGAAGAACGTCTCCGCGTTGGGAATGCGCAAAAAGCCCGCGCATTGCGTGAAAGCCTTCGGGCCGAGGCCTTTCACCTCCAGCAACTCTTGTCGCGATTTGAACGCGCCTTTTTCGTCGCGATGCTTCACGATCTTTTCCGCGGTCGAGCGCGTGACGCCCGCGACATAACGCAACAGCGCCGCCGAAGCGGTGTTCAAATTAACGCCCACGTTATTCACGCACGATTCCACCACGCGATCAAGCGATTCCGCCAATTGCGTTTGGTTCACGTCGTGTTGATAAAGGCCCACGCCAATGGATTTGGGATCGATCTTCACCAACTCCGAAAGCGGATCGAGCAAGCGCCGCGCAATGGAAATGTTGCCGCGCTGCGCCGCCTCCAAATCCGGAAACTCCTGGCGCGCCAAATCCGAAGCCGAGTACACCGAGGCGCCCGCTTCATTCACAATCGTATACATGGTCGCCGCTTCCGGCTCTTGTTTCGCGCGCTCTTGAATCACCTCGGCGACCAGTTGCTCGGTTTCGCGGCTCGCGGTGCCGTTGCCAATAGCGATAATCGTGACCGCGTGCTTTGCAATCAGACCGCGCAACTGCTCCTTCGAATAATCCCACCGATTCTTCGGCTCGTGCGGATAGATCGTCTCGCCCTCCAAATACTTTCCGGTTTCGTCGATGACCGCTACTTTGCAACCCGTGCGAAAACCGGGATCGATGCCCATGATCACATGCCCTTTCGTGGGCGGCTGCATCAGGAGGTTGCGCAAATTTGCAGAAAAGATCTCAATCGCATGGCCGTCCGCATGCTCGGTAAGTTGATTGCGCAATTCACGCTCGATCGCGGGCGCGATCAAACGCTCATAAGAATCTTTGATTGCGGCCTTGTTGTGCTCCGTGAAAATACATTTGGGATTGGTGACGAACTTCTTTTCCAATGCCGCAACGAGATCGGCCACCGGGGCTTCGATACTCACTTTAAGGAAGCCTTCACGCTCGCCGCGATTGATGGCGAGCGTGCGATGCGGCACGACTTTCTTCAACAAGTCGCGATAGTCTTTGTAGATTTCGTAGACATCGACATTTTCGGGATCCTTGGCTTCCGAACGCAGACTGCCGTGTTCCCAGGTCATCTCGCGCACGAGCTTGCGCACTTCCGCCTCGTCGCTTATCCATTCCGCGATGATATCGTTCGCGCCCGCCAACGCTTCCGCGGCAGTGGCAACGCCCTTTTCGGTGTTCATAAACTCTGCGGCAATCGCTTCTGCATTACCCTCGCCATCCTGCTGCGCCCACATGCGCTGCGCCAAAGGCTCCAAGCCTTTTTCTTTGGCAATGGTCGCGCGCGTGCGTTTCTTCGGTTTATAGGGCAGATAAAGATCTTCCACTTCCTGCAGCTTGAGCGCCGCTAAAATTTTCTCACGCAATTCGTCGGTGAGTTTGCCCTGCTCCTCGATGGACTTAAGCACGGTTTGCTTGCGCTCTTCCAGCATGCGGAGATAACGCATGCGGTCTTGAATCGCAATGATCTTCACTTCATCCAAATTGCCGGTAACTTCTTTGCGATAGCGCGCGATAAAGGGGACCGTATTTTCCTCATCCAGCAAGGCCACGGTCGCTTGCACTTGCTCGATGCGAAGCTGTTCCTCATCTGCGATGAGCTTGAAGAAATCCTGTTCCGTCACGACTACCCTCGAGAGGTTGGTACGACAGCACGACCTGTTCAAAAAGCGAAGGGGGAATATAGAAGTGTGAAGGAGAAATACAAGAGGGAAAATTGGAAAAATTTATTCTTTTGATTATGCGAAGCGCTCATTTCGAACGTACAAGTTTTCCTCGCTACGGCCTCAAAAAAACGCACACGCGTTCGGTGAAGTCGATGCGAGGACATTTAACCAACCAGCCTTTGATTTCAGTAATGCAAAGCAAGCTAGCGTCACGCGCAGCATTTTGGGATGGCAACTGCGTGCGCAACTTGGACTCTTAATGCCAATGTCGTTCATTTAAGCCGAACTCCGTTGTCCCGACCTCTTGTGGGCCGATGATTCTGCACACGTTACAGCACCCCACAAGGCGGTGGGACTACTTAAGTGAACGGTATTGGGCTTAATGCACTTTCAGACGCGCTTCGGCGAAGGCAAACTTGGGGGACTGTTTCGGCGTGTGGCAACGCAGGCAGGTGGTTTCGGTGATCTTCACGAAATTTAGGATGCGACCGTTCATGCGCACGTGAAAGCCGCCGCGGCCGTGGCAGGACTCACAGCCCACCTGCACGAGGAGGGCTGTGGCTGCAGAAACGGAGTATCCGGTTTCTTCACGAAAGCCGGTGGTGTGGCATTCCAAACATTCGGCATTCTGCTCTTCGCGTTTTGCGGTGAGCGTTGCGAAGGCGTGGGCATGCCTGGTCTTTTCCCACTTGGCGAAAATATCTTTGTGGCAGTTTTGGCAAGCAATGCTGCCGATGTAAGGATTCAAGCTGCCGTTGCTCGCGCCGGGAGATTTCGGCGGAGCCGCAGGCGCAGTTGTGGTTGGAGGTTTTCCGGCTTTGCGAAAACCTTCGATGAGCGGCAACGCTCTGGGCGAATCCAAAATGCGATCGGTGAGAATGAGCTGATGAAAGCTGCTCGCAACCCGCGCGCCGTTTTTTTCTTTTTCAATGGTGATAAAGCCGATTTCGCGGCCGCGATCGCCCGCGCTCACAATCGGGGCATTTGTCATCGTCGTCTCAATCAAACTGAGCGGACGATGATTGCCGTTCGATTGCAGCCAGAGATCGATCTCCGGAAATTTTTTGGAGAGGGCGATCAGCTCGTGCGGCATGCCCAAATACACCACGGCCTGAAAATCGACTTGCTGTGCGCCGAGCGCATCGCTTTGCTCGCGCAGGAAAGTTTCAACATTATAAGTCGATCCCGTGCCGCCGCTCGGAGAAACGAGACTGATGACGCCCAGTTTGAATCCGGAACGTGAAATCACTTTTGCCGGTGGAAGATTCATCTTCGTCACCGCTGCCGGCAGGCTGCTGAACAAAACCTCTTGCCCATTCCACTTCGCCACGGAATCTGCGAAACCCGGACTGAGATCGCGCAAGCCCAAAGTGACGGCGTCATACTTCAGCTTGTGCATGATTTTGAAAAGCTCACACGACTTCCACGCCGAAGGCCCGGAAGCAGCTTCACCAAAATTACCGCCGTCAATTAAAACCAAATCACCATGCCGGGATTTGAGACTGTCAATCATCGCTACGCGCTTGGCTAGACCGCCACGCCTGCTGCCGCTTCAGCCACAGGCATCGATGTAGCCGTTGCTATCGCTAGTGTAAGCCAGTCGCAGCGTGATCTTGTCGCCCGCCGAGGCGTCCGTAATCAACCCAAACGCGCAAGACAGCATACCAGCCATGAACAACTTGAACATGGTTTTACTTCGCATTCTAACCTCCAAAAGTTTATGAGAGTGCTTAAAATTCGAGAGCGAGGTAGTATGGCATTGCAGGGTGTGAAATGCCACAGCCTGAGTTGGCGCCAATCCGAATCAAATGAAGAATCTTTCACGCCGCGACCGCGGCAGGAAAAGATTTCCAATGCGTGCTCGAGGCACAAAACAACAACCACATACAACGGAGAAATCCCGTTGCCGGATTTTTGCTTGCTTCTCTATGACCCTTGCTCTATATTCGCCTTCCAAATTTTTGCAAGAAACTGCGCTTTTGCATTCAAGCCTTTCACACGCGCGAGACGCATCGGTGTCTGCGCCGGGTTCGGCGCACTAGGCTTTCAAGCGATTTGAGATATGAGAAGACTTGTCGAGATTGTGATTTTGGCGCTGGGCCTCACGGCTTGCGGCAATGATGACTATGAAAAAGCGCGAGCGTTATATGCCGGCTCGCGCACCAATGTACCATCCGAACAACAGGGCTACTCCGAGCCGCTCGGCCAAGCCACGGCCTTGTTAGAAAATTTTCTCTCGCACAATCATGAAGACCCGCGCGCGATGTTGCTGTTGTGGCGGTGCTATCTACGCACCGGCAATCCCCGCGTGCTCGCCATGCACGAAAGCATGATTCGCAACGCAGAACACATGCGTCGGATTATGCTCGAGGAAATCGAAGACGAGAGCGATTCTTATATGCGCGTGCGCATGGTCAACTTGTTTGGGGAGATCGCCACCACTACCGAGGTCGAAGACCTCCTCGAGATTCTCGAAGAGGACGCTCATCCCAGCGTGCAAGAGGCCGCGGCGCAGGTATTGTCTGGTTTGCGTGACACGCGCGCGCTGGCACCGTTGCTCGACAAGCTGCAGGCTTCCGACGAAAATATACGCGCTTTCGCCTGCCGTGCGCTTGCGGCTTTCCCGCAACCGGATATCAACAACACGCTTTTTGGCGTGCTGGTAAACGACCAAGAGACCAACGACGTGCGTGCGAACGCCGGCTTTGCGCTGGCAGAGCTTGCACTTGCACAAACCGACCTAAAAAGCGCGATCATCGCCAAGCTGCAGCTCCCTATTTCCAATACGGTCGCTCCGCTCACCACGCAGATTTTGGCTGCTATGGTGCTGGCTAAGCTCGGCATAAATTCCGGCAAGCAATTGGCAGAGGCGCATGCCTTTTCCACCAATGCCTTCGTGCGCGGGATTGCGATCATCATCTTGGGCGAAGTCGGCACGGAAGAAGCGGTTCCGCTCATTGCGCCCGCAATGGCTAGCGAAAACGCCAAGCTGCGCTTGCAAGCTGCCGAAGCGCTCGGAAAATTGGGCGATGCGAAGGGTCTGCCCAGTCTTTACCAAGCCGTAAATGACCCCGTTGAATCTGTTCGCCAAGCGGCGCAAGCTTCCATTGAAAAAATTCGCCACAAAACCACGCCCCGTTAGTTGCTCGCACGCACGCGAAAATAAGTTTCTCGCGAGAGAGAAGCAATGACTTTTCCTATTCAAGCGTTCTAGTGTTTTGCCTGGAAACAACGATTACAGTCACGAAGTTTTATTGCAAATTTTCAGTCGCAAATTCTCAATTTGAAATTTGAAATGCTTTTGGTGGCGGTTGAATCGCCAAAGGAACTTTGCAGGTCAGAAAGGATTTCGTATGGAGCCCAGAGGACAGGAGCTCATCGCGCGTTACAAAGCCAACTATTCCATTCCTGCCGAAGCCCCGGTCACGGAACAGATGATTCTGGCGCACTGGGAATTGGAAAAGCAACTCACTCATGAACTTCTCTCTTCCACACCACAGAATCGCTGGGAAACGTTCGAACGTTGCTACACGCGTTTGTATAGCGATCTCGAATGGCTCAATCGCATCGTGGGCGAATCTCGTCCCGCAGCGGCAGGCCATAAACACGATAAATGGTGCAACGCTATTGGCGCGCCGCCGCTGGCGCTTTATGAAATCGGCTCTGGCAAAGGCGAACTGATCACATATTTGGCGCAGCAGGGCTTCAGGTGCAAAGCCACGGAAGTCACGCGCGAACGCGGTGAGAAACATTTGAAAGCCAGTGTGCCAAATCTCTTATGGGGCGTTTCGGATGGCGTACATCTCGAGCGCTTCGAAAGCGCGGCCAGCTATGACCTCGTCATCTCCGATCAAGTGCTCGAGCATTTTCACCCCGACGATATCGCCGCACATTTGCGCGGTGTGCATCAAATCTTGAAGCCGGGTGGGCGCTATATTTTCAGTACGCCGCATCGCTTCAGCGGCCCGCACGACGTCTCACGCGTGTTCAAGTGTGATAAGCCGTGCGGCATGCACCTCAAAGAATACACCTATCGCGAGTTCGTGGCGGCGCTGCGGCAGGCGGGGTTCAAACGCGCGTATTACGCTTTCATTCCGGCGCGCAATGAGGCCGGAAAGAGATTTTGGGGAGGGTTATATCTGCGCGTATTGTTGACGGTAGAAGCTTTGCTTGCTTTCATCCCCACCCACAAAGCGCGACGCTTGTGCGCGAAGCTGCTCAGAAAATTAGGCCTTTTTTCCAATGGGATTTCCTTGACCGCGGAAAAAGCGTGAGGCGAAGCTCGCTGCTTCTCCAAGGTCGCCCTTCAGTTCCCGTTGCAACCGGCTTGCACTCCGAGCATTCTATCGGCCACGCTTTTTTCTCTGCAAAAACTTTCTGGCCTTGAGTTGATAAGCGGCATTTTCAACGGCGCTCATGCTGAAAAAACTATTCTACCAGATAATAGTTGCAAGGCCGGATGAGCGTATATACGGGTCTTCGGTTAAGATATCGACGGCTTCGCCTGGTTCTGACAAACAAAGGGCAGTAGCAGTAATTTGGCGATCATGCATCTCAGGAATGGCACTGAGCGACAACGATTTGTTTAAAACAGAACGATCAAGAGAAGTGATTATGATACGTGGATCTGCGTCAACAGTGGAAAGTAATTCATTCAATGTCGCAATGCTTGATCTTCCATGTTCAACAACCCAACAGGCTGCCGCGAGCGCAATAATCGGCAAACCAATTTACTTTGAGGATCGTCGAGCACGGCTTTAGCGTTCACACCCAAACGAGGATTGCCCTCAAGGTACCACAACAGAGCATGCGCATCAACGATGTGCTTCGTTGTCATTTTCAGCCTCGCCACGCCATTCTGCTAAAAGAAAATCATCTTCGGTAGACATTTGCTTGCCAGTAAATTGACCATAAACCATTTGGCGCGGCATCGTCTGCGTGCTTGCCTTAGGCAAGAAAGTGATGAGCACGCGGGATTCATCCACGCCGATGGGCAAGTCGAATAATTCTATTTTGCCTTGTTTGTAAATACCCTCGACAGTGGTAATCATCGTACGCCTCGCTATGATTGAATTTGATCCGTGGGCTTTCATTCGTTCATTTTTATACCATGATAATATGACAAGAAAATACTCGTGCTTCAATGTACGTTTTATCTCACTAAGACCGCTTTGCGCGTTTGCGTGAAAGATGTTGTCGTGAGTGAGTAGAGATAAACGCCGCTCGGCAGACCGCGGCCATCCCAAGGCAACGTGTGATTGCCGCGCTCCAATGTTTCATCGACCAATTTCATTACTTCGTTGCCGAGAACGTCGAAAATTTTCAGCGTGACGTGCTCGCGTTTGGGAAGAGCGAAGCGAATCATCGTTTGCGGGTTGAAGGGGTTGGGAAAGTTCTGAAAAAGTTGATACGCGGTGGGAACGGCATACGGGGTCTCGTGCACGGCATTCACAACGGTGAATCCCGCTTTCTGCAAGCCGCGTTGAATATCGGCGTTTTGCATGAACCGTTGCCACACTTTGCCGGTGCGATAGTTTTCGATCATGATAACAATGGGACCCTCATCGATGCCAATCACATCCGGCCCCCACCAATTCACGTTCAAATTGAACGCATCACGAAAGCCGTACTTTGTCCAAAGCTGCGCACGATAGGTATCGTACATATGGCGCATCGCGGCCATCGACTCTTGCGGCGTGAAGGCTATCGAGCTTGCGGCCGCAGTGGGCGCGATGGTGCCGTCATCATTAAAAGCCGGCGGCGCGCCACGCGCGAGGTAGCCGTTCGGCCCGTCGCACGCCGTTATGCCCCACACGTTTTCGCCGTAGCCTTTGTGGCCCTTCGGATTGGCGATGGCATACGCACGCGCCGCGAGCGTGGCACGGCGCGAGTTTTCGAAATAGTCGATGCCTTTGCCGCGCATGTACGCATCTTGAATGTTGCGGAAGTCGATCCAGCAATGCGAGTATTGATGGCCGAAGAGCGGCGGGAAAATCACGTACGTTTGCCCGTATTGCGTTTGCCATTGATAGCCGCTCGTCCATGCATTCCACGTCGAAGCCGGAATCGTGCGCGTGGGCATCGGCGAGCCGAGACCGAGAATGTTCATAATCATCGCTTCGTTGTAACCTGCCCACCACCAATTGATGAAGCCGGTCACCGGATCCCAGCCGGCGGTGAGGTTCGGCTGAAAGTTGCGCATCCAGTTCCAATCCACGCGATAGTAGATGGAATCCGCCAGCGCGCGAATGTCGTTTTCGGCCGCATCGTTATTGGCGAAATATTGCTTCATATCGAGAATGCCGGCGAGCAAAAGCGCCGTGTCGATGGAAGACAATTCCGAATTCCACGTGCGCAGCGCGGTATTCATATCGAGAAAATGATAAAAGAAGCCTTTGTAACCGATTCGCCCCGAGGTCTCGCGGCCTTGTGGCTTCGTCCAAAAAGTATTGAGTGTGTTCAGCACGCGCGTGCGGCCCGCTTCACGCGTGATCCAGCCGCGATCAATCGCGATCGTAATCGCCGTCAACCCAAATCCGACCGAAGCAATGCTGCACGCTGCGCCGCTCGCGCTGCGGTCTTTGATGAGACCGTTGCTCGGGTTTGCTTCTTGCCAAAAGAAATCAAATGAGGCGCGCTGCACGAGCTCGAGAAAAACGCTATCGGTGAGCGCCGCGACTTTGTGAACGTTCGCCGCAACGACTCTTTCGAATAGAATACCGTGTGCGGCATCATTTAAATGCACGCCGTCGCCGCTGTCATAAATTGATTTGATACTGCCATTCGCTTCGGCAATGCCTGTCCAAAAATCAATCGCCTTGCTGCCCCAACGTGCGAACGTCGAATCGCGCATGGCCATGAGATTTTGCCGCTGCGCCTCGGAAAGATTGCGCGGCTGCGTGGTTGCAATCCACACCGGCACGGTTTCGGCTCGCGCTTTCACGAGCACGGCCTCGTAGTTTGCCAATTGCTCGGCCACGGTGTAGTTGTTCGTGGCGTCATTGCTGGGGAGATTGATGATGATCGCGCTCGGTTTCAGCGACAACGCTTTGGTGATGTTGCGCTCACGATCGGGCAACGCTCTGCCCGAGGGCGGAATGTAGCCATCGGGCATGATGTGATACGTCGTATATCCGCCGCGCGCCAAATTCGTCACCGCATTTTTCGGATTGAGGCTCTGCACATACGCGCGATAGCGATTCACCCACGCATTGTTGCGATTGCTCGGGCCGGTACCCTCCGCCGTGGAAGAACCGAGCACCACGATGTGCAACGGATCGAAACTCGTTTGCGAATTTACGACAAGCGGCGCAAGCACGATACAGCAACTCAATGCAAAAATCTTTTTCATTAGAATCACCTTTACCGTATGATGTGTTCTCGTTCCCAAACTCCGTTTGGGAACGCTATTGCAGCGCTTCACTTTTTGCCAAACATAAACACCAACGGCCGCCACACGCGCCGCGCCCATGCGCGTTCGTTGTGCTCCGCATTTTTATCATGAAACCATTCGAGATTTTTGCCGCGTGTGAAGCCTTTTTGCTCGAGCGCCCTCAACATGGCATCGCAGCCGGATTGCAAAACGCTATCGAGCGCCACGCCGCCGTTGTCCATATAGAGGCGAATCTTCTTGTCCGCGCCGGCATAGTGCTCGACCGCGCGCACGGCTTCTTCATCATAGGGCGCAATGAAAGCGGGTGATAAACATCCTGCTTGCGAAAACGTTTCGGGATGATGCCACACGAGCAGAAACGAAATCAATCCGCCCATGGAAGAGCCCATCGTCGCGGTGTGCTCGCGCTCCGGGCGCGTGCGATAATTGGCATCGATGAACGGCTTGAGCGTGGCCGCGAGAAACTTCATGTACGCGCGGCCCTTGTCCGTATAGGAATAATCCTCGCGGCGGTCCGAGCTGTTGCTCACGCCGACGATAATGATCTCTTGCATGCTGCCCGCGCGCATGAGGCTGTCCGCAACTTCATCGACTTGCCAATCCACGCCCATGAAGGCCGTGCGCGGATCGAAAATATTCTGCCCGTCGTGCATGTAGAGCACGGGGTAGCGTTTCCGTGTTGCCTCATAACTCGGCGGCAGCCATACGATCACATCGCGCGGACGAATGCCCTCGCCCCTCATGTTGCGATGATACTTCACCGTGCCGGTGATTTGTCCTTCAACTTTGTGGCGCAGGTCTTTCCAATTGGCGATCGCGACCACGATCGTCGTGTCGTTCTTCACTTCCAAAAACGAGTTGCCGGGCACGTCGCCCTCTGCGCTCACCGCTTCATTATCCCAAGAGCCGCGCGTGAATTTGTATTCGAGCTTTTCGTTCGGCTTGAACAAAAACGCGCCGCTCCAACTGCCGTCACTTTGCTGCGTGAGCGCAATCGCATCCGGCTGCCAATTGCCAAGCCGCGCATGATTGCCAACGATATAAACCTTCGCGGTGTCCGGCATGGCTTGCGGGAGCACGCGGAAATTGATATGCTTGTCGGGAGTTTGGCAGAGCGCAAGAGAAGCAATGGCAAAGAAGCAGAGGAGAGATTTTTTCATGAATGGTTACTCCGCTCATGAACTTGCCTGATATGATGCGCATTGTGATACAACGTAAAGAACAGCATTTCGCGCAGCGTGAGCTTGCCCAAAACCGGATGCGGCAATTGATAACGATCCAACGCGGCTTCGGGCCAGGTCGCGATTGCTTTCTGAAGTTCGCGATGCGCCTCTTGCCAGCGCTGCACAATCTCGGCGCGACGCGTGTGTGGGTCATCGGGCGCGGGCTGCGGCGAAGGCGCGAATCTTCCCGCAGTCACGCCGGTTTGTAATTTGCTTTGATAGAAAACTTCGATCTCAACGAACGAGCGCAAAACAGCGCGCCGGCGACCGAACAACAGCGCGAGCGCAATGCGCGGCAGTCGCAATGCCTTCGCCACCGGCCGCACGGATTTTGTGAGATGCCGCACTTGCTCCGCGGGCGACCACTTCTCGCCTTGCGGCGTGAAAAACTCCGCATCGGTCAAGGTGTCGAGGAACCGTTTCGATTCGCCGTGCAGGCGTTGCAAGCTCGCGAGGATTTCGCTGCGCGTTTGCGGCGCGCCGGTGGAAAACATTTTTTCTTGTTGATGAACCATTTTGCTGCCACCGTTTCTTTTGAATGTCATTCTGTAAGAATCTTCTCTAGCGCTTGAAAAGATTTTTGTTTTGATATGGTGCCGAGCACGAGGGAAGATTCTTCCCATTAGACTTGGGTTTGTTGAGAGGTAAAACTCGTCGT
>JBBILN010000100.1:0-20857 GCA_037444905.1 bacterium
TGTCAACCCAAGGCTGTTAAAAAGAGCTTGATTCTGTCATAGAAATCAGAATGACCCGGTAAATGAGGTTGTGCTTCAAATAAAAAATGGCGCCACAGCGAGTTCACTTCCTCCGCACGCCGCGCACGATGAAATCCGCAGTGAGATTCACCACAAAGGTGATCGTGAAGAGCAGAATGCCGATGATGAAGAGCACTTGATAATGATCCGAATGCACGGGCGCCTCGCCCAACTCGGCAGCAATCGTCGCCGTCAGTGTGCGCACGGAATCGAAGATGCTCGTGGGGATTTTAACCGCATGCCCGGTGGCCATGAGCACGGCCATGGTTTCACCCACTGCGCGACCGATACCCAACAGCACCGCGGCGAGCAAGCCGTTTTTCGCCGCAGGCAAGAGCACACGATAGATCGTTTGCCACTTCGTGGCGCCCAGTGCGAGCGCGGCTTCCCGATAAGAATCCGGCACGGCTTTGAGCGCGTCTTCGCCAATGGACACGATGATGGGCACGCTCATTAACGCGAGAATGATGCCGCTGTTTAAAATGTTCAACCCGATGGGAACGTGGAAAAGATCGATGATGAGGCGGTTCATCACGGTGATGCCGATGAAGCCCCAGACTACGGAAGGGATCGCGGCGAGCAATTCGATGACAATCTTGAAGGTCTCTTTCAATTTGGGACCGCAAAACTCCGAAACATAAATGGCCGCGCCCAAACCAAAGGGAACGGCGATGGCCATTGCCAGCGCGGTAACGCCGGCCGTGCCCGCAAGCAGTGCGAGCACGCCGTAACGTTTGTTGGAGACGGAAGTGGGATACCATTCCGGGCTGAAAAAAAACTCGCGCAGGTTCAAACCGGTCCAGAGGAAATCCGCGCCTTCACGAAGCACAAAAAAGAAAATGCCGAATACAAAGAGAATTGCGCTCACGCCGCACAACCGAATCAGCGTTTCGATGACGCGTTCCGTGATGAGTTCCAAGCGACGGGAATTCCCCATCTCGCCTTATTCCTTTCCGTTCATTTGCAAAGAATCCGGCAGCGGCACATAGCCAACATCTGCAAGAACTTGCTGGCCGGCATGCGAGCGAATCCAATCGAGATAGTCGCGTATCGCGCCCGTCGGCGCTCCGAGGGAGTACATGAACAGCGGGCGCGCGATGGGATAGGTTTTGTTGAGCGTCGTTTCAATGGCGGGCGGGTAGGCAGTCTCGCCGGTGGCGTTTGAGATTTTCAACATCTTGACGTCCGGCGTATGATAGCCGAGGCCGCTGTAGCCGATGGCGCATGGCGTGTTGGCGACGAGATCAACCACGTCTTTGGAGCCGTTCATGTCGCGCGAACCGAGCATGAAATCGCGCGCTTTGCCGAGGATGGCTTCGCGAAAGTATTCATAGGTGCCGGAGTTGGATTGGCGGCTCACGCGAATGATCACATCGTTGGAGCAGCCCGGCACGGTCACACCGAGTTGCGACCATTTTGAGATCGTGCCGCCTTCGCCGTAAATGTCGGCGAGTTGTTGCAGGGAAATTTCGTTAAGGGGATTGTCCTTGTGGACGTACACGGCGAGTGCGTCAAAGCCGACGAGGTATTCGACGGGCTCTTTGCCGGTGTTTTGCTGCGCACGCGCAATTTCGTCCTCATGCATTTTGCGGCTGCAGTTGGCAATATCAACTGTGCCGTTGATCAACGCTGCGATGCCCGTGCCCGAGCCGCCGCCGGAAACTTCGACCGACACATGCGGTGCGACGGTTTTATACTCTTCCGCCCAGGCTTGCGCAACATTCACCATCGTGTCCGAGCCGGCGTTTTGAATGATCTGCGCCTCGGTTTGACTCTGGCCGGAATCTTCTTTCTTGCCGCAACTGAGGAACAAAAGGGTGAAAGCTAGGCCGGTGGTGATTGGGATGGAACGACGAGAACGCAATGGCATTTCCTCCTCCTCTGAATGAATAAATTGCAACACAAGATTGATTTCGAATATTGCTCACGAAGAGCGACCGTGTCTTTCAGTGCAGAACGCGCTTGACGCCAGCACCCTGCGGGGGCATGGACGCATCGCCTCCTTCGCAAAGAGAACTGCGGCGTGCGCGAGGCGCGCGCCTAGTCTTTTTCATCCCCTAAAATAGCCTCGACTAGATTGCGTATGTTGGTATCGAGAAATTGAAAGGTCTTTTCATAAGCTTGCTGCACTTCCTGCGGCGTGCCGCGCGCCTGCGCCGGGTCCTCAACTTCCCATGAGATGCTCACGGTTTTCGTGGGTGCGGGCGGAAAGGCTTGCTGCGCCTCATTGCTTAAGGCGACGATGACTTGATAGTGATCCAAATTGGGAATCTGAGAGACGGCCTTGGAAAAATGCCGCGAGATGTTGATGCCTTTCTCGTGTAAGAATTGCACCGTGCGCGCGTCGACCGTGCCCGGAGTCATGCCCGCGCTGCTAAACACGAACTTCGAAAGCCCGAGCGCATTGCCGATGCCTTCCGCCATCTGGCTGCGGCTGGAATTGCCATCGCCCACGAAGAGCACGCGAAATACTTCCGTGCCGCGATGCTTGTGATATTCCCCGGTGCAGATGTACAACACTTCTTCGCAGATGTTGCACGCCTGATCGGCCACGCGCTCGAAACGGCTTGCGATAATGGTCAGCGGCGCCAAGGCTTCCGAGGGCAACTGGCCTTCTTCGCGCAGTGCGACCAAATCCGCGTGAATGCGATTGCGAAAATTGTCGACCGCGGACTCTTTCTCCATCGTTTTGCGCGCCAAATCCGGGTTCTGATTCAGGAAGGCTTGCAGCGCATCGTGCAGCATCGGAATTGCGAGATCGGCGATCTCAACGTATTTCGCATACGAGGGTTGATAGTTCAGCGAGCTGATCTTCAAAAAGTGCCGCGCAATGCTCTCGGCATAATCGCCGATGCGCTCCAACTCGTTGTTGATTTTGATGACGGCGTACACGAAACGCAAGTGGCCGGCCACGGGGAGCTGCCGCACCAAAAATTCCAGGCAAAGGCGATCAAGCTCTTTTTCTGCTTCGTCAATGTATAGATCGCGCAGGATGACGGAATAGGCGTACGTGCGGTTGTTTTCCACCATCGCGCGCAAGCTATGCCGGAGCGCTGATTCCGCAAGATGGCCCATCTCGACCACTTTGCTGCGAATCAGATCGATGCTTTTTTGGAGGTTTTCTTCTAGTTGTAGAGCCATGTGCTCAGGTCTCCTTGCCGTTGAACCTTTACGCCGCTACTTGTTTCCATTCTCGGCTCCGGTATTAACGATTTCCAGTTTTGGGCGAACCATGCGCGGCGATTTTTTTTGTAGGCCGTTGTAATGCACATAGACCAGCGATTCTTTCGGTTCGCGATGCGCGAGCGCCAATTTCAAATTGTTTTCACGTAGTGTTTGGTCGTTCCGCGGCAGAAAAACCACTAATGCGTTATGTGGAATTTTATCTGCGAATTTTGGATGCTCCAAAACATAGCGGCTGAACTCTCGACTGATTTCGAGGTTTCTTTTGAAGAGCAGTTGTTTATTCATATTCGCTTTGTACTCCGCAAAAAGGCCACTTTATAAAGTTGCCAATTCTCTTGCACATCCCTGATGGCAAACGTCATGGCTTCATTGTAATCGGCGTACGTCAAACGAATCTTGATTGCTCTGCCGTTCCGGCGAATAATTCTTTGTGCGCGAAACCATGAGCAGTGTCGTAACGTACGACGGCCTTCCATTCGCCTTCAAAACGCGTCTCGTATTGCTCAACAAATTTGAGGATTTTTCCCTTCTCACTTACATGTCTATGCCGTCGTCGATCCTCCGGGCTTAACAGAACTTGAAAAGCGACGGTTCGTTTCAAGATAGAGCCCCCTTTCGGTGCCCTCAATTTTTTTGTAAATGAGAAATCTCAAAACTCATCTTCTGTACTTCGGAAAATCTACTTCCCCGCGAAATTCGCCTTCCTCTTCTCCACATAAGCCGACAAGCCCTCTTTGGCGTCTTCGCTTTGGAAGAGTTGCTGTTGCAGCTCGCGCTCGATAGCCAAGCTCTCGCTGAACGGCACTTCTGCGCCGGATTGCACCGAGCGTTTGATCAAGCCCACGGCTTTCGAAGCTTTGTTGGGCGGAATGAATTGACCGGCGTATTCCAAAACTTTTTCCCAAAAACTTTCCGCGGGATAAACGTGATTGACGATGCCCATTTGCTCCGCCTCCTCGAATTCGAAGGTGCGGCCGGTCGTCATCAACTCAATTGCGCGCGCTTTGCCCACGAGGCGCGCGAGGCGTTGCGTGCCGCCGGTGCCGGGCAATACGCCGAGCGACACTTCCGGCAAGCCGATTTTGCCGCCGGCTTTTTTGGCGAGGCGAATATCCGCGGCCATCGCGATTTCCAAGCCGCCGCCGACGCAGTGACCATTGAGCGCGGCAATCACGAGCTTCGGTGTTTGCTCCAAGCGGGTCAAGGTTTCATTGGCATGCAAGCAGAAGAAATATTTGAAACGCGGGGTTACGCGCTGCAGCATGCTAATATTCGCGCCCGCGCAGAAGAACTTCTCGCCCGCGCCGCGCAAAATCATCACGTGCACGCTGTCGTCCATGCGCGCTTGCAAAATCGCCGCGTCCAGTTCTTGCATCATTTCATAGGTGTATGTATTGGCAGGGGGATCGCTCAGTTCGATGATCGCAAAGCCGTTTTGGGTGGAGTAGTTCACTAATTTGCCAGCCATTATCCATCTCCTTCTGTTAGGCGAAAATTTGGGTTATACGCCGGGGCGCTCCGGCTTCTTTGCAGTTTGATGAGGCGCGCTTATCGGGATGTAGCATCCCGCTGTTGCGGACGGCTGCTTAGATAATCAAAAAAAGCGTGAATGTCAAGACTACTGGCGATCTAAAAAGCCGCAATGGTGCGCTGAAAAAACATGCGGAGGGATTTTTAAAATACACACGCGCTGGCAGGAAGCAATACGGAAGAGGTGTTGGAGAAAACGCCCATTCGTGCGCAGGATTGCTTTCAAAGGACTCGGCTCGCGTTAAGATGTTCAGCTAGTGCATTCCAAGGCAGAAGCGCACATGGGACACGCGCCGGAAATTCACGCACTCCGGCAAAGGCCTGCAAATCACCTAAATCGCCGGGCCTGGCATGGTGCGGTTCGAAAAGCGTGCGAAACGTGGTGATCATGGCTCGGACTTGCGCGCCGGTTTTGCCCTTGACCGCTTGTGTCATCATCGAAGCCGAGGCGCGGCTTAATGCGCAGCCCCGGCCCTCGAATTTGATCGCGGCGATTTTGCCCTCCTCGTCGAGCGTGAGATAAAGCTCGAGATGATCGCCGCACGAAGGATTCTCGTGCCGCATGCGCACTGCTTCGCCGTCCAACTTGCCGAAGTTGCGCGGATTTTTATAGTGATCGAGAATCAAATTTTGATACAGCGCCTCGAGCGGCATGGCTAGCGCGAACGCTTTTTCACAAAGTCATACATGAAGCCGTCCTTCGGCAAGCGCAGGAACTCTTCGTCGGACATAAAAACTTTCGCAGCCCTATCCCATTCGCCCGCCGAGTTCTTTTCGTTGCCGTTTTATTCGTTGCCCCAAAAAAGTTTTACAGTTGCGCAAAGCGCGGAATGGTCGAGCCGCACGCCACGGCATGCGAGAGTTGCGCATATGCTTCCGGGCTGATTGCCGGACCTTTGCGGCTGCAATGTTGTTCGAAAACCTTTTTCAGCGCGCTCGCAATCATCGTGTCCGGCCGGCCTTCGATCTCGCGGCGGTGCATGACATAAATCGGCTTGCCGTTTTTGAAGAGCGCCATCGAAGGAGAGGAGGGCGGCACTTCGGCGAGATACGTGCGGCGCACATGCTCCACCGCCGCGCGCTCTTGCCCCGCGAACACGGTCACAAAGCGGTCGGGAATCGTATGATGCTGCAGCGCCAAAGTTGCGCCGGGTCTCGCGCTGCCCGCGGCGCAGCCGCACACGGAATTGACCATCAACAAAATCGTCTCGTCATTGTTCACATTCAGCGCGCGATCCACGTCTTCGGGCGTGAGCAATTCTTCAAAGCCCGTGGCCGTCAACTCGTCGCGCATCGGCTGTACCGCGCGTTGATCGTACATCGGCGGAAGATTGTCGTTGATATGAATGTTCAAATTGCGCATTGCAACTTCTCCTTAAAAAAATCCGAGTTCAAGTTTTGCGGCATCGCTCATCATCGTGGGCGTCCATTGCGGCTCCCACACCAATTCCACTTTCGCATCCGTCACACCGGGCACGGCTTTGACTTTCGATTCCACTTCCATCGGCAAAATGCCGGCAACCGGACATGCGGGCGAAGTCAGCGTCATGCGTATATGCGCTTGCTGTTGCTCGTTCAAATCAACATTATAAACCAAACCCAATTCATAGATGTTGACCGGAATCTCGGGATCATAGCAGGTTTGCAAGACTTTGATAATCTCGTCGCGCAGAGGGTTGGGAGTGTCGTTGTTCGTTTCCATTTGGGCATCACTCTTTTGTTCGGTACTTCAGAGTTGCTTTGTAATGCCCTCTTAAAACTGTCATCCTGAAAGGACCTTCTCCAACTCTTGCGATTGCGCCGAGCACGAGGGAAGGCTCTTACAGAATGACAGATTGAGGGGCTTACAAATCAACACTCAGTGCAGTCGAGCTACCGCAAAGAAAAATCTCCAACAGATGGAAGAACCCCACTGCCGAGGCTTTATCAGTTGGGTTCCTCTATCCGCTGGAAAAAACTTTTTGCCAACGTCACTCCGTTGAAACCACTTTGCCGCCCTCGGCCAGCGCCGCGCTCATCGTATGCCACGCCAGGCTCGCGCATTTCACGCGCAACGGAAACTCGCGCACGCCTGCAAAGACCGCGAGTTTGCCCAAGCCGTCGAGATCCGGCTCTTCGCTATTGCTGCTCGTCACCAAGTGTTGAAATTTTTCAAACAGATGTTTGGCCTCGCCCACGGTTTTGCCTTTGAGCTCAGCCGTCATCAACGAGGCTGAGGCTTTTGAAATCGCGCAGCCCGAGCCTTCGAAGCTCACGTCGCGAATGCGGCCCTCCTCCACTTGCAGATACAAATTTATATGATCGCCGCACAACGGATTATAGCCCTCGGAAGTGAGATTGGCGTGCTCGAGCTTGCCGTAGTTTTTCGGATTCTTGTTGTGATCAAGAATCACTTCTTGATACAGCTCACGCAGATCGTCCATCAGCTCATCACTTTCATGACCGTGTGAATCCCTTGCACGAGCGCATCGACTTCCGCGACCGTGTTGTAAAACGCGAACGAGGCGCGCGAAGTCGCGGGCACATTAAAGCGCTTCATCACCGGTTGCGTGCAATGATGGCCCGTGCGCACCGCGATGCCGCTGCGATCCAAAATCGTTCCCACGTCGTGCGGGTGAATGCCGTCGAGCACGAATGAAATCACGCTGGCCTTGTGTTTCGCCGTGCCGATGATTTTCAAACCAGGAATCGCGAGCAACGCCTCCGTCGCATATTCCAGCAACTCGTGCTCGTGCGCCGCGATTTTATCATAGCCGATGCCGCTCACATATTCCAACGCCGCGCCGAGGCCGATCACGCCTGCGATGTCCGGCGTGCCCGCTTCGAAGCGGTGTGGCAGATCATTATAAGTCGTCTTCTCAAACGTCACGGACTTGATCATGTCCCCGCCGCCTTGATAGGGCCGCATCTTTTTGAGCAGCGCCTCTTTCGCATAGAGCACGCCGATGCCCGTTGGCCCGAAAATTTTATGGCCGGAGAACGCATAGAAATCGCAATCGAGTTCGCGCACGTCAACGCTCATGTGCGGCACGGCCTGCGCGCCGTCGATGAACACCGGCACTTTGCGCTCATGCGCGAGGCCGATAATTTTTTTGATCGGATTGATCGTGCCGAGCGAGTTGGAAACATGCACGAGGGAGACAAGCTTCGTGTGGCTATTCAAGAGTGTTTCAAACTCTTCGAAAATCAACTCGCCGTTGTTGTTGAGCGGCACGACGCGCAGCTTCGCGCCCGTGTCTTCGCAGAGCATTTGCCACGGCACGATGTTCGAGTGATGCTCCATGCCCGTGATGATGATCTCATCGCCGGCTTTGAGGTGCGTGCGGCCATACGATTGCGCCACGAGATTCGCGGCCTCGGTCGTGCCGCGCACAAAAATAATCTCCCGCTCCGAAGCGGCGTTAAGAAAATTTTTGATCCGCACGCGCGTGCCTTCATAACCGCGCGTCGCCACTTCGCTCAAATAATGCACGCCACGATGAATGTTCGCATTCTCTTCGCGATAATACTTGTTGAGCGCGTCGAGCACGGCCTGCGGCTTTTGCGAAGTCGCCGCGTTATCCAAATACACCAACGGCTTGCCGTGCACTTTGAGTTGCAAGATGGGAAAGTCTTTGCGCACGCGCTCGAGATCGAATGCCTCGACGCGTTTTACGGAAGGCGAGCGGCGTTGCAGTGTTTCTGTATGTGTGCTCATGGTTCAGCGGATTCGAGAATCAAACTCAAAACAAAATCCTAAAAAACTCTTCTTAAACGGATAGATTAAGCCCAACGGATGAAAAGCAAAAGACTTTATCCGTTGGACTTAATCTATCCGTTGGTGTTTTACTTTCAAGCTCTCGCCTCTTGCCGAAAGCTTGCATGCACCATCTCATCCAGTTTCTCCGCCACTTCGGGCATGTCGATGCGCTGCAAAATTTCGCTCGCGAAGGCATAGCGCAACATTGCGTTGGCTTCATCAAGCCCGATGCCGCGCGCGCGGAGATAGAAGAGTTGCTCTTCATCCAACTGGCCGATGGTCGCGCCGTGGCTGCACTTCACATCGTCCGCGAAAATTTCAAGCTGCGGTTTGGAGTTGATGTTCGCCTCGTCGGAGAGCAGCAAGCATTGGTTCGATTGATACGCATTCGTCTTCTGCGCGTCTTGATGCACCGTCACTTTGCCGTTGAACACGCCCTGCGCTTTATCTGCAAGGATGCCTTTGTAATGTTCGTTGCTCTGGCAATGCGGCTTTATGTGATCAATGAGCGTGTGATTATCGACCAATTGCGTGCCGCTTGCCATGTAAAAGCCAAAAAGATTGCCTTCGCAATTTTCCGCAGCGAGACGCAAATTAAAGTTGTTGCGCACGAGGCCGCCGCCCAAATCCACGCTGATGGAAGTGTACACGCTGTGCCTGCTCTGTTGCACTTCGCGCGCGGAGATGTGATACGCTTGCCGGCTCTCGTTTTGAATGCGCACGTGTTCGAGATGCGCGTTCTCTTCGAGCACGATCTCCGAAACGATGTTGTTGAAGTAGGCGCTTTCGTTCAAGCCGTGATAACTTTCAATCAAACGCGCCTGGCTGTTCTTTCCAACCAGAATGAGATTGCGCGGATGCGCCGCGAACGAGGCCGCATTGCCGTCGGAAAGATAGAGCATGTGAATCGGCGCTTCCACTTCGACTTCGTTGGGCACGTGAATGAAAACGCCGTCGTGCGCGAACGCGGTGTTGAGCGCGATGAAAGCCTCTTGCTCAAACGCGGCGTAGTTTGCGAGATGCCGCGCGCTCGTCTCGCTACCGTTGCGCAGCGCGTTCGCTAAGTTGTCGATCACAATATTTTGGTTCTGCGCGAGCACGCGCGAAAGCCTGGGCATGAAACGGCCATTCACAAACACGAGCAGGTTTTGCTGCATCTCGCCGAAGAGAAATGGTGCAATGTCGTTTTGCGTCAATGCCGGCGTCTCGCTCGCGAGTTTGAATTTGTTGCTCGCCAGCGGCGCAACGTTGGTGTATTTCCACTCTTCGTTGCGCGTGGTGGGAAAGCCCAACTCCGCGAACTTCGAAATCGCCGCGCGGCGTTTTTCATGAAAGGGAAGCGCGGCGCCGCCGTTGAGTTTACTCTCAAAGAAGTCGAAGTTCGAAAGGTACCAGGCTTTGGTGTCGATATCTTGGGTGAGGGATTTTTCCATGATCATCTATGCTGATTTTTTTGACTACACACGGATCAAAAACACACGCGGAAAAAGCTTTGCTTTACACTGTGCGCTTTTGATCCGTGTGTGGCCCGTTCTTTCAGAGTCATGCCGCGAGTTTTTCTTTCTCTTCGCGAATCCAATCATAGCCGCGCTCTTCGAGTTTGAGCGCGAGGCTCTTGTCTCCGGATTCGACGATGCGGCCTTTCACGAGCACGTGCACGTAATCCGGCACGATGTAATTCAACAAACGCTGATAGTGCGTGACCACGATGGTTGCGTTTTCTTTGCTCTTCAATTTATTCACGCCGTTCGCGACGATGCGCAGCGCGTCGATGTCCAAGCCGGAGTCGGTTTCATCTAAAATCGCGAGTTTGGGTTCGAGCAGCGCCATTTGGAAAATCTCGTTGCGCTTTTTCTCGCCGCCGGAGAAGCCTTCGTTCACGGAGCGGCTGAGGAGTTTTTCATCCATGCCCACGATGCGCATCTTCTCTTTCATGAGCGCGAGAAACTCCATCGTATCCATCTTGCCTTCGCCGCGATGCTCGCGCACTGCGTTGTATGCGGACTTCAAAAAGTTCGCAATGCTCACGCCCGGAATCTCGACGGGATATTGAAACGCGAGAAACAAACCTTCGCGCGCGCGTTCTTCGGGATCCATATCGAGCAAGTCTTTGCCTTGATACGTCACCGTGCCGGCGCTCACTTCATAGCCTTCGCGGCCGGCCAACACGTTTGCGAGCGTGCTCTTGCCCGAGCCATTCGGGCCCATGATCGCGTGAACTTCGCCGGCCTTCACTTCGAGATTCAAGCCGCGCAGAATTTTGTTGTTCTCAACCGATACTTCCAAACCTTTGATGCTCAACATGCTTTTGATTTCCTAACTTGATTTCAGATGATCATGAATACAAAACGATTTCCGGCAAAACTATTTAAAAGCGAAGGCAGAAAAATGTAGGGCAAAAAAATTTGGACTCGATGCTGCCATGTGCTCAACGTTTTTTAGATAGCGTGAAACTCTATATTTCTGCCCTTCATTTTTCTGCCTGTGCTTCTGGAAAAAGTTAATGCCCTAGGGTTTATCCTCTTTGAACTCGCCGCCGAGCACGGGGCTGACCAAGAAATCATGAAACCCGCTCGGCAGGCTGTGCAAGCGCAGCAGCGTTGCAATCTGCGCCCAGTGCCGGATTTCATGCACGAGAACGTGCATCACGATTTTTTTCGGCGTTGCCGTTGTCGTATAATTCAAAACTTTGAAGCTCATCGGTCGATCCCATTCCGCAGCGGGAAAGGTTTCGAGCAAGTGCTGCAATTCTTTGCGGCTTTGTTGGCTAAATTGAAAGAGCGCTTCAACATCGTCGTTCGGAATATTTGTAAAGTCAGAGAGCGGCTGGCCGGTGATGCGTTCGACGTAGCGTTTCTCTGCTGCAAAGATGTGCTTCACCAAATCGCCGACAGTTTCAAAGCGGCCGTCGCGATACGGCCCGAGATGAATTTTGAGCGCCTTCTCGCCGTGCTGCTGGAGGCATTGATACCAGTTTTGCCGCTCCCAAGCCGTGTAGGCGAGGAGGTCGTTGAGGTTGAGTTGCATGCGTGACGCGCTTTCTACTTTGTTAGCGAAACGGAACTGCTCAAGCCCGAAAAGCTTTTCCGCCGAAATACACCGAAGGCACCGAGTGTCGCCGAAAAAGATTTAAGGCTCAAACGTTTTATCACTTTGCAGTCGAAGCAGAGTTCATATCGATCTTCCACAGAGCGAATTGACGCTTGAAAGAAATTGGGGGCGCGTCTGTCGGTCCCACAAAAAACAAAACATTATTTATTGCCGTCAATTCACTCGGACCTGGGAAGCATTCCTTTATCTCACTGGTACCGGCCTCTGTTCCGTCAGATTTATATAACGAATACTTGCTCCCCATATTGCCCTCTTCCACAACAAAGAAAAGATTTCCGCTCACCACTGTAAATTCACTCAAGACGGTACTCGGACGAAACTTGCGAACCACAACAGTGCCGCCGTCTGTACCATCGGATTTATATAGATAGGTTTCGCCGCCATCAAACCGACTAGCTGGTCCATAAGAGAAATAAAGATTGCCATTCACACTTGCTGTATTCGCGATTGTTCTGCCTTCAAAACCTGGCACAATATCCTTGACTAAAACGGTTCCCGCTTCTGTGCCGTCAGATTTCCAAAGCTCATTACCGTGTACTCCATCATTCGCGGCAAAATAGAGTGTTTGACCGGCAATCGTGAGAGATTGAGGGTCACTATTTTCTGGCCCCAATCTGATATCTTTCAGAAGACTTGTTCCCTCCGCGGTGCCGTCCGACAACCACAACTCCCCATCTGCGGCAAGAGTTAATTTTCCTTGAAAGACAACTAGTTCAGTTATGTTGCCAGGGATTCGCTTTCCCCATTTATAAAGTTCAATAGTTCCGGCTTCTGTGCCATCAGATCTCCAAAGCTCATACGTGTTATGAAAGTATAGAGCATTTTCCGTGGAGACTACCTTTTTAATTATTCCATTGTCACCTCCAGAACCTTTTTTCACAAGAACAGTGCCCTGTTCTGTTCCATCCGATTTCCACAGGTCCGTAGACGATGTAAAAAATAGCATTCCGTTGAATTGCCCCATGTTAGATTTATGCCAGAGTTGGTTTGGTATATATTGACCTCCTGGCTGTGTATCCTTTACCATCGCCGTTCCTTCGCCCGTGCCATCTGATTTCCAAAATTCCCTGCCGAATCTCTTGGTGCCATCATCCGCCGTAAAATACAGCGTTCGATCAAAGGCGAAAAAATTGCCGAGATTATCAAGCTGATTCCCTTGAAAGACATCTTTAACGAGCACAGTCCCCTTGTCTGTGCCATCCGACTTCCAAAGTTCATAACCATAAATGTCGTCATAACCTTGAAAGAACAAGACTCCATTTACATCAATCAACTGGCTAACTTGCTCTGAAAAAGATTTGACCAAAATAGGGGTTATGCTAGAACGTTTTTCTACAGCTTTAGGCGAGGGCTTTACAGTGCGCTTTGGTTTTGTCGCTTGGCTAAAGGCATCCGAACAAAAGCTAGACGCAAGTGTTAAAATGATCGCCGACACAACAAAACGCTTTTGCATAACCTCTCCTTTTGATTATCTGCAAATCGAAACGAAGTTTCTCAAGCAACTGCGCTCCCAAACGGAGTTTGGGAGCGAGAGTGTGCGAGTGAACTGATCACTGGTCACTGTTTACTGATCACTGAAAACTCAACCCACACTTCCTTCCAAACTAATCGCCAACAGCTTCTGCGCTTCGACCGCAAACTCCATGGGCAATTCGCGAAAGACTTCTTTGCAATAGCCATTGACGATCAAATTCACCGCGTCTTCTTTCGAGATGCCGCGCTGCTGGCAATAGAAGAGTTGATCCTCACCGATCTTCGAAGTCGTGGCTTCGTGCTCGATCTGCGCGCCTTGATTGTGAACTTCCAAATAAGGGAAGGTGTGCGCGCCGCAGCGGTCGCCGATGAGCAGCGAGTCGCATTGCGAGAAGTTGCGGGCGTTCTTCGCGCGCGGCGAAACTTTCACCAAACCGCGATACGAGTTGTTGCTGCGGCCGGCAGAGATGCCTTTCGACACAATCGTGCTGCGCGTGTTGTTGCCGAGGTGAATCATCTTTGTGCCGGTGTCGGCTTGCTGGCGATTGTTCGTGACCGCGACCGAATAAAACTCGCCGACGGAGTTATCGCCTTTGAGCAACACGCTCGGATATTTCCACGTGATCGCAGAGCCGGTCTCAACTTGCGTCCACGAAATTTTTGCGTTCGCATCCAAACACACGCCGCGCTTCGTCACGAAATTATAAATGCCGCCGCGACCTTCGGCGTCGCCAGGATACCAATTCTGCACCGTCGAGTATTTGACCGTCGCATCTTTATGCGCAACCAACTCGACTACCGCAGCGTGCAATTGATTCTCGTCGCGCATCGGCGCGGTGCAGCCTTCGAGGTAGCTCACGTATGCGCCTTCTTCGGCGATGATGAGCGTGCGCTCGAATTGCCCCGTGTTCGCGGTGTTGATGCGGAAGTACGTCGAAAGCTCCATCGGGCAGCGCACGCCTTTTGGCACGTAGCAAAACGAGCCGTCGCTGAACACTGCGGAATTCAAGGCCGCGAAATAGTTGTCGGTATACGGCACAACCGAGCCGAGATATTTTTTCACCAACTCGGGATGCTCGCGCACAGCCTCGGAGAACGAGCAGAAAATAATGCCGAGCTTCGAAAGTTCTTTCTTAAAAGTCGTCGCCACCGAAACGCTGTCCATCACCGCATCGACGGCCACGCCGCTCAAACGCTTTTGCTCATCGAGCGAGATGCCGAGCTTGTCAAACGTCGCGCGCAGAGTGGGATCGACTTCATCCATGCTGTTGAGCTGCTTCTTCGCTTTCGGCGCGGCGTAATAGATCACGTCCTGATAATTGATCGGCGGATACGTGAGGTTCGGCCATTTCGGCTCCTTCATTTTGAGCCAATGACGATAAGCCTTCAAACGCCATTCGAGCATGAACTCCGGCTCATTCTTCTTCGCGGAAATGAAGCGAATGATGTCCTCGTTCAAGCCTTTGGGCGCGACTTCGGTTTCGATGTCGGTGGTGAAGCCGTACTTGTACTCGCTGCGCGTGAGGTTTTCTATGGTTTCAAGTGTTTCGAGTTCTGCGCTCATGTTCTACCTTGCTTTACATGACAACAACGTTGAGATTGTCATTCTGTAAGAACCTTCCCTCGTGCTCGGAAGAATGCTACGAAGTATGCCGAGTGCGAGGGAAGGTCCTTCCAGGATGACAGCTTGAAACACGCATTTGTGCTTCTATATCACAGAAGTTTGCGCATTGCAAAAAAACTTTTCCGCCGAGCGACACCGAAGCCACCGAGTTTCACCGAAAAAAGCTTTTCTTCGGCGGACGAGCTTTTCTTGTTTAGCTTCGACTCGTTCGGGTTATGCATTGAACGAATGCCCGCAGCCGCAGGTGCGCACCGCGTTCGGGTTTTTGAACGTGAAGCCCGAGCCTTGCAAGCCGTCGGTGAAATCGAGTTCCGTGCCTTCGAGATACAGCGCGCTCTTCGAATCGAGGAAAATTTTCACGCCCTGATCTTCGAGCACGTGATCGTCTGCGCGCTGGTCTTTATCCAACGAAAGAAAATAGGTGAGACCGGAGCAACCGCCGCCTTGCACGCCGACGCGCAACGCCAAACCTTGTTCCGTTTCCTGCGAAATGATTTTTTTCACTTCGGTTGCCGCTTTGGGAGTGAGGGTTACCATGAGAGACTCCTTGATGATGATTGCCACTTTCCTAAACTTTCAAAGTTTAGGAAAGCTATACTGGTTCACACTCGAATCTGCACCAACGGCGAGCTTTGCGCCGCGGGCTTGTTCAAATCCGCGAGCGAAATGCCGTTGAGGAAGTTTTTGAATTGATGTTGAATCTGCGCGAACGGCTCTTCGATGTTGCACACGCCCTCGCTGTATTGCGTGCATTCGCATTCGTTGCCGCTCACCACGCAATCGACGATGCCGAACGGGCCTTCGATGGCCTCGACAACTTTGGTCATGGTAATTTGGCCGGGCGTCATCGCGAGCACATAGCCGCCGTATGCGCCTTGAATGCTGGTCACGATGCCGGATTTCACCAGTTTCTGCAGAATCTTCGCCAGCACCGGTTCCGGAATTTTGAAACGCGCCGCAATCTCTTTCGCCGTGCACACTTTGCCGCCTTCAAGGCTCTGCATGTACTTCAGCGCGATGAGGCCGTATTCGGATTTGCGTGATAACTTGAACATAGTAATACTTCTACGAAATCAGACTTTTTTGGTCGGGTTTAAGATACAAAAGCAATTGGGGGGAAGTCAAGCGGAAATTTGGGAAGTTTGTAATGCCTCAGTTATTGGTGGAAAACGTAGCGCAGACATCCTTGTCTGCAGGCGGGGACGCCTGCGCTACTCCACCGGTAACTGAGGCATTACGGAAGTTTAGCGCGCAAAATGCGTCAGGCTTCATGCGATAAAACCGCCGAGACGCGGCGTTCGCGGAGAAGACATATTATTGGAGCATAAAAACAGCTTACACTTTTCGCCTCTCTTCTTGTCACCGGAGTAGTAAGTCTCTACGCAAGTTTTCAGGCAAGCTGAGAACTTGGCCCTTCGGGCAGCACAAAAATTTTCCAGCCGATGGAAGAACCCAACTGATGGAGCATGCTTATCAGTTGGGTTCTTCTATCAGTTGGAGAAAAGTTGGAATTTTTTTCTATGCTTGAAAAGCTTATCGCCTAAACGCAATTGCTGCACGCTCCGCGATTCTGCGGTTGCAAAACATGCTTCCGAGGAAAATTTGCTTTTCACATTGCCCTCGTATTCACTATCTTCGCGGCACCTTTTTCAACATTGGAGGCCTCATGCAGCCCGGTCATATTTTCATCTCTCACGCCACGAAAGACGATGCTTTCGTCAAAGAGCTTCGTATTGCCCTCGAATCCTTTCACCTTCCCGTGTGGGTGGATTCCCGCAATTTGCGCGGCGGCAATAAGCTCGCGCCGGAAATCGACCAAGCCATTGCCGAGGCACGCCAAGTCCTCGTCGTGCTCAGTCCCAACACCGTGAACTCGCCGTGGGTGCGCAAAGAAATATCCAAAGCACTTGCCATTGAACAGCAGCGCCACGCCGAGGGCTATCGCGTCATTCCGCTGCTGCTCCCCGGCATCGAGCATTCGGCCTTGCCGTTGTGGTTTGATGAAAATCCCATTGGCGTGCGCGTGCAACTCACCACCGGCGGCCTGGCCGAAGCGCTCCCGCAAATCCTCGCCGCGCTCGGCGAAGCGCTGCCCGATGATTATCAGCCCGACCAAAACCTCGACGGCCGGCCCGTGGAAGAACTTGTGCTCAAACTTGTCGATCCGAAAATTGAAACACGTGAGGGCAAGCATCGCGTAACGGCCATCGCCACGCTTGTTTATGAACCCGCGGACAAATCTGCGCGCAATGTGGAAAGCAAGCGCTACGCTTTCACTGCGCCGCTCGGACCGATCGAAGCCGAAGACTTGCGCTGGTATTTGGAAAGCTATTATCTCTGGCCCACGGGCGTGTTTCAACAACGCGCGCAGGGCATTGAAAAGAAGCTACCGCAATGGGGACAGGATTTGTACCACGCTGCGTTGCGCGATGCGGCTGCCGCCGAGGCGCTCGCGGCGTGGAAGAATAAAGCGAACAACGCCGAGCGCCGCTTCTCAATTTATATCGACAGCGACCCCGCGCCCAATGCCGATGCCGCGGCGCGCAAAGCGGCGTTGGAGGCGGCGAGTAGTTTGCTCGCGCTGCCGTGGGAATTGCTGCACGATGGCAAGGGCTATCTCTTTCGCGGCAAAAATGCCGTGGCCGTGCGCCGCCGTTTGCCCAATCGCGAAGCGCGCGCGGTGCGGCCCACGCAATTGCCCATTCGCATTCTGCTCCTCAGCCCGCGCCCCGAAGATAAGAACACCGCCTACATCGACCATCGCGCCAGCGCCAAGCCGCTCGTGGAGGCCGTGGCGAGTTTGGGCGAGTTGGCGCAGCTCACCGTGCTCACGCCGCCCACGCTTTCCGCGCTGCGCCATGAACTGAAACGTGCGGCTGACGCGAACCAACCTTACGATGTCGTGCATTTCGACGGCCACGGCGTGTATGATCGCGAGCACGGTTTGGGCGCGCTCTGCTTTGAAGATCCGAAAGACCTCGACCAGCTCACGGGCCGCGCCATGCAGCCGGTTTATGCCGATGATCTCGCGAGCGACTTGCGCGATCATCGCATTCCACTCATTTTTTTGGAAGCCTGCCAAAGCGCGACAGTGAAAGACGATCCCACGGCCTCGGTGGCCGCGAAATTGTTGGAATGCGGCGTGGCCTCCGTGGTGGCCATGAGCCACAGCGTGCTCGTGGAAACCGCGCGCCGTTTTGTGGAAGCGTTTTATCGCCGGCTCGCGAGCGGCAGCCGCGTGGGCGAGGCCATGCTCGCGGGCCAGGAAGCGCTCGCCGCGGACACGTGGCGCGGCAAAATTATGGGCGCGGGCGAGCTGCACTTGCACGATTGGTTTGTGCCCGTGCTGTTTCAGGAAGAGCAAGACCCGCAGCTCATCACCCGTTTGCCCGGCGAGGCGGTGCAGCGTTTGCAGCAGCGCCAACAGCAGCTCAGTTTGGGCGCGTTGCCCGCTGCGCCGCCGCACGCATTTCATGGCCGCAGCCGGCAGTTGCTCGCGCTGGAGCGTTTGCTGCACACGCACAACTACGCCGTAGTGCGCGGACAGGGCGGCGCCGGCAAAACCACGCTCGCCGCGGAACTCGCGCGCTGGCTCGTGGCCAGCAAACGTTTTGGCCGCGCCGCGTTTGTGAGTTTGGAAAACCTGCACGACGCGCGCAGCGTGCTCGATAGTTTGGGCCGCCAACTGCTGCCCAGCTTTTCCGTGGCCGAGTATAAAACTTTGGACGAGGCCCTGCAGCCCGTGAGCCGCGCGCTGCAAGATCGCCCCACGCTTTTGGTTTGCGATAATTTGGAAAGCATTCTGCCAGATGCGAGCGGCAATGCGCCAGCCGAAGCCGTTCCGTATGCGGAATTTTTTAGCCTCTGCTCCAAGCTGCTCGCGAGCGATGATGACACGCGCCTCGTGTTTACCACGCGCGAAGCTTTGCCTGCGCCGTTTGACCACAAGCAGCGCGAGATCGTGCTCGGCCCGCTGGACCGCAACGATGCCATTGCATTGGTGAGCAGTGTGATGAAAGCCGAGGGTCTGCAGCCCAAAGCCACGGACCCCGGCAGCACGCCGCAGGAGATTGTGGATTTGGTGGAGGCCGTGAACTGCCACGCGCGCGCGTTGGTTTTGCTCGCCCGCGAAGTGACGCGACAAGGCGTGCGCAGCACCACGGAAAACTTGCACCGCCTCATGGCGCAATTGGAACAGCGCCACCCCGGCGAGCGCGAAAATTCTTTGTATGCCAGTGTGGAATTGTCGCTGCGCCGTTTGCCGGAGGAGATGCGCGCGCAGATCAAGCCGCTGGGTTTGTTTTATGGAGGAGCGCATTTGCCAATGATAATGCTGACGCTTGAAGTTGACCAGCAGGGCGCATGGAGCATAGCGCAAGGATTGATTGCGGTTGGCTTGGCAGAAATGAAAAACTACGGCCACCTGCGCTTTGACCCGGCCTTAGCGCCCTACTTGCTGGGGCAAATGAACGACACCGAAACCGCCCAAGCCCGCGTGCGCTGGGCCGAAGGCATGCGGCAGTTGTTGGGTTATTTGTATGAAGAGCAGTATAAAGACGCCCAACTCGCGGCGCAGCTCACCCTGCTGGAATTGCCCAATCTTTTGGCTCTGCTCGATTGGGGACAAGAAAATTTGTCGCCGGAAGACGTGATCGGCTTAACCAGCCGCATGGAAACCCTACTCCAACACCTCGGCCGACCGCAAGCGATGGCGCGCGTGGTGGCCGTGCGCGAGCAAGCCGCAAAACAACTCGGCGGCTGGAGCCATTCAAGATTTATAGCAGATCGCGCACGCATTGAACGATTGCTGGAAAGCGGTGACGTGCAAGCAGCTTATGAGGCGGCCCAGCAACTTGTGCAAAATTGTTTGAATGCCGGTGATGAAGCATACTCGGAAGCAGCCTATGATATTGGTATGTCTTACATTCAACTCGGCCGCGTGCTCCAAAAGGGCGGCGCGGCCGAGGCGGCCCTGTCGCCCTTGGCCGAGGCGCAACAACGCTTTCAGCAACTGGCCGATGCCGGCGACACCGACGCCGCGAGCATGACAGCAAAGGCTATTGGAGATATTGGAGATTGCTTAACCGCTTTGGGGCAATTGGATGATGCGGCCAGTGGTTATAAAGAAGCGATCAAACGATTAGATCAACTTGGACAAATAAGAGACGGTGCTGCACTTAAATTCCAACTCGGCACGGTACGCATGCTGCAAAAGAAATATGCCGAAGCGCTGCAAATCTACGCCGAAGCGCGCGACATATTCGACAACCTCGGCGAGCCGGGCAGCGTGGCCACTGCTTGGCATCAAATCGGCATGGTGCATAAACGAGCCGAACAGTACGACCGGGCCGAGCAGGCCTATCGCCAGTCCCTCGCAATTCAAGTGGCGCGGAAAAACAGCGTTGGTGAAGCGATCAGCCTGAATCAGTTGGGCGAACTTTATTATGAAATTGGGCGTCTAGAAGAAGCAACTATTTTTTTCAAGCAAGCAGCAGATATTTATGCCAAATTACAGGATTCAAAGAGAGAAGGCGAAAGCCGCAGCAACCTCGCCAACACTTTGATCAAATTGCAGCGCTTCGACGAGGCCCGCACCGAACTGCTGCGCGCCATTGCGTGCAAAGCACCCTACGGCCATGCTGCCGAGCCGTGGAAGACGTTTAATATTTTGTATCGTTTGGAGCAGGCCACCGGCAACCCGCAAGCCGCAGCCACCGCGCGGCAACAGGCCATTGCCAAATACCTCGCGTATCGCCAAGCCGGGGGAGGGGAGCACGAACGCTCCGCCCAAATTAGCGCCGCAGTGGCGCAGGCCATGAGCGCGGGGCAAGCGGCAGCATTGCAGCAGGCACTTGCCCAAATGGCTAGCGAGGTTGATGAGCAAAGCAAACTCTTCTTCACCAAATTGCAAGCCATTCTCTCCGGCGACCGCAACCCCGCGCTTGCCGCAGATCCGAATTTGTGGTATCAAGGTGCGGCGGAATTGCAACTGCTGCTGGCGCGGTTGGGGTAACTCATCCCCCCGGCCCCCTTCTCTTGAGAAGAGAAGGGGGGGAGCGCACGGTTTTTTCAAGTCCTTTTCTCTTTTTAAGAGAAGGGGATTTAGGGGATGAGTTCGGAATGAGCACGCCGCC
>JBBILN010000101.1:0-20772 GCA_037444905.1 bacterium
GACTTTCACAAAACCGCCTTTATGGGTTTTGTGTGACCATTGCCCCAGCAATCCATTACTCCCTCAATCCAACCCTCCAGTGATCCCAAAATCTACTAATCCAGTTGTCCATCACTCCACGGCAATGCCGTGGCGGCGCGCGTCGTCGTCGAGAATCTGTTTGATCTTGCCAGCAAGCGCCCCGAGATCGTCGCCAGCAGCTTGCGGCTCTTCCACGCGCACGAGGTTCTCGCGCTTGCCTGGCAAAGGAGATGGCGGCAAAGCTTCCGGGCGTTTGAGTGGCGGCAATCCTTGGATCTCCGGCGTTGCGATCGTGCGCCCATCTCGCGGCGAGGCTTCGGGTATTTCATTTAAGAGATCGGCATGACGTGTCATTTCTGTTCCCACGTTCGCTTGCCGTGGCGCGCGTTTCTCCACTTGCGCTGAAGCTGCTTGTTCGAGTTGATTGGGATTGGAGGCGCGCGGCGATTGCGCGCGCAGCGGCTGCGCGTGCGTGCTTGCGCCAGCGCTCCGAGGTTCCGTCTCGCCGGCAAGATGCGCCAACAACTCCCTCGCGGCGCGAGCACCATTGATGGGAGAAGACCATTGTTGCAACAACGAAGCAGCGCTTTCCAGAGAAGTCTCTGCATGAGGCAAAGTAGAGCCATTGCTTTGGCGCAGCCGCAGTGACACGCGATCGCACCAACCTGTCGACAAGTATGACGCCGGTTCCGCTTCAGGCGAAATCACAAGCCGCAAGCCTGATTGGGATTTTGAAAAAGCACGAGCCCGACTCTTGGCTGCGGCCCGATCCAACGCAACAACCGTGCGGCGAAAGCTTGGTGAGTGCGAGGGCGAGGAGCTATTTCCTGACGGTAAACTCGTTCCCGCCACGCGAGACAAGAAGGCTTGAGGCACGCGCCGATCGAGGCGCGGCAATTCTTGCGCGAGCACGGGCCTGCGCGATTTTTTGCTGCTTTGCTCCTGCGCTTGCGCGGCATATCGCTCGTTTGAAACCGTGGGACTCTTTGTCGCCAACGCGCTTTCAAACACGCGTTGCGCCGAAACCTTGGAACGCTGCGCCGGAAAAAAATCTTGTCTCTGCTTCTTGCCTGCCGACGTGCGTGCAAGGTTTTGGACAAAGCTCTGCTCCTCAGCCTCAGTCAGCATCATCAAGCTGTCGCCTAACAACGGCCTGTGCGTAAGCCGCGTTTTCACCTCGAGCAGGGCGTGGATCCAATCCCCGGCATGCTGCGATAGCTCGAGCTTTGCGCAGAGGCGCGCCGCCTCGCGTTGATAAAACCAGGGTGCTGTGCCGGCCACGAGACATTGCCGCAACAAATGCACGCGCGGCGACATGTCAAACGCCGGCTTCGTCATTGTCGCCATGGTGCGCCATCTCCAAATAGAGCAGAATCTGTCCAATGGTCATGCCGCTCACCTGCTCTGGCGTCCAGCCGAATTCTTTGGCAAGCACGAAGCACGCTTTCGCCAGCGGAGCTTGCACGAGCTCCTGCAAAGCATCGCGCGGGGTGTCGATGCCGCTGATGGCATTGATGCGCTCGACGAGGAAGCGCGCCAATCCCGCGGGCAATTGCGAAACCTGCTCCAGCTTGAGCTCCGGCTCCACTAGCGCTTGTTGGATCATCAACGCCGTGGAGAGGTTTTCATCTTCCCGGCTCGCTTTGCCGATGCGTTGCAAATCGCGCACGGTCAAAGGCCGGAGCACGATGTGACCGTCGCTCGCCGCCTTGCCGTTGCCCGGACGCAACTCTGCGGGCAGCGCCACTTCATGGGTCAGCGCGCCGCCGGCCAACAATTCTTCCGCAGTGAGGCTCATAAGAGATTAGTCTCCGCCTTCTCGATCTTCGACGGTGATGAACATGCCTTTGAAGGTGACGGCTTCCATAACAAAGTCATCTTCCGGCAAGTTGTAGGACCAGTTTTCGAACTTGACACCGTGCACGGTGAGCGTACTGCTGTTCGCGGGCTGCGCCGGATCCTTTAAATCCAACATGAGATTGAAAGAGGGTTGCGGATAAGGCTCGCTCTCACGCGTGGCACGAGCGCCCTTGCCCAGCAGCAAAAACAGCATGGCGCCGTTGATATAAGCGCGGCCGACCTTGCCGCTGATGTTGATATTGCCGGGGCGCAGCGCCGCGGGGTGGCGCTTGCCGATTTCATGAAACAATTCCAAATCGGTTTGCACGTGCACTTCCACGTTAGTGGCGCGGCCTACGGGACTGAGTTGGTAGGCTTCGATGACGGCCTTGGCGTCGTCGCCCTCGGGGCCGGCCTCTACCGCGAGGGTCAAGGTCGCATCCGAGCCGCGAAAAACATTGGTATTCGGCATTGCAAAATTCTCCTTAGCAAGTATAAAATCTCGGCCATACCGAGGCTAGATTCTTTTTCGAATTGATGAGGAGCCGTTTCTATCCGGCGCTCAACCCAGGAACATCGTGACTTTGATGAAGTCGATGCTGAACGTCGGGCGCACGGTCATGATCACGCGCGCAATGCCGCGAATTTCTTCGTCGCGCGTGGCCGTGACTTCCAACTCATAGCTGACGAGCATTTCGTCATCCACCATGCTCGCGAGAAAGCCGTTGATCGAGCCTTTGAGCGCCTTGCGCACGCGGTCGTTGTTGAGCAGTCCAATGAACGGCTCCGCCGCGGAACGCACGCCGGCTTTGGCAAAATCAACGATGCGCCGCGTGGTGATCTGCCGAAACGCGCCATTATCGGTGGTGATGCCTTTGACCACTTTGAAGCCGCGACGCTCTTCCAGAGCCAGTACTCGGGCCGTGACCAATTGCTCGAGCTGGCCGGGAGAGAATTTGGTTTCAAGTCCGGCCGCGGTGATATCCTTGTTGGTGAGGCTGATATGCGGATCGCGGCTGCTGAGCATGCCGGCCACGGCAGCCGCGGCATATGCGCCGGAGAGCGTGACTTCCTTGCCGCTGGCCGAGTCCGTAGTTTTGATGCCGGGTGCGACGAAGATCATGCGGTCGCTCGAGACGTTATGGCCGAGAATCTGTGGAAGCGTGGCGTTTGCTCTGCTGCCCACTATGGCAATACGATCGCGCTTGATCTTGTCCGTCGAAGCCGTTTCCACGTGCGCTTTCAATTCGTTGGTGATGACGGTGTCATCCAAACCTGCGGCGAGCATGAGGTGTGCGTTCTCG
This sequence comes from bacterium, assembly GCA_037444905.1. Lineage (GTDB taxonomy): Bacteria > Zhuqueibacterota > Zhuqueibacteria > Zhuqueibacterales > Zhuqueibacteraceae > JABWAN01. Next base: position 3,165 of record JBBILN010000101.1, read on the forward strand.
TTGAGCAATTGTTCGAGCCCGAGCGCGTGGTCAGAGTCTGCAGCATCGGCGCCGTTGCTGCCGGAGGTATCCGTACCTTTGCCGAACTCGCGAAAATCATCCGCGGTATTGTGCTTCTTGGGCAGCTCTTCGGGATTCGCGCCCGCAACGGCCTTCACCAAAGCCGAGCCGGCATCGGCGTCATTCACCAATTGCACGAGATGCGCGCCGTCGGCAACCGTGTAACTCTCCGTCACGCTCGCGGCGCGTATGCTCACTTTACGGCTGTTGACCATGGGCACAACGTAAGAAGCGAAGAGTTTATCTCCGGCCGCCGGAGCTTCGCCGGCGAAAAAGGTAAGCGCGCCCGTGGTCGTATTGATTTGCACCTGGCCCGCGGTTGGCGCCACATAGACGACCGTAAAGACTTTGGTTTGCCCCGTGATCGCCACCAATACGCGAATCTTATTGCGCGCGCTAACGGCTACCGGTTTGCGCGTCAACGTGATGGGCGCCGGGCCGTCGTGCTGCTCTTCGGCAATGAAGCTTTCTTCTTCGGCGTCGAACACATTCACGCTGATGCTGTTGCCCCATGAACCGTGCGTCGCCGCTTTGAGAATGGCGGCTGTCGTTGCCGCGACCGTGTCACCGGCCACTTTGAATTCGGCTTTGCGCGCCGTGGTGTTGAGGTTCCACGCGGCAATGAAGTTTTCACCGGCAGCGGCGGTTTCCGTTTTGGTCACGCGCACGGCAAAAACCGTGGAGGCGCCATTGGCATAGGCAAGCTCCAGCGCGCGCACCAACGTCAAGGGTTTGCTGGCCGTTTCGGGATTGTCAAAGGCGTCGGTGGCGCCAAAAATCTCACGGGCCTCGGCAAGGCTGCTCAAGATTTTGACTTCGCCGATCGGGCCTTGTCGCGCCGTTCCGACGATGCCGATGTTGCCGACCGAGATCGGCCCGGGCACGATCAGCGCTTCGGCCCGCGTTTCAATGAATACGCCGGGAAGAATCAGCTCTGGCATGTTCGTTCATTCTCCTTTCTGATGAAGCTCGTCTGCCCGCCGCAGCTCGCGAGCGCGGGCGCGGCAGAAATGTTATGCGAATTAGAGAACCAAACTCAGAATAAAATTCTGAAAGTTTTTTTGCGAACCAAAGACAGAAAAATGAAGGACAGAAAAATAAATCAAACTACCATTCTACATCATTCTACATTTTTATTTTTCTGTCCTCCATCTTTCTGTCTTTTGGCTTTTGCGTTTGTTTAAACCAAGAGCTTGGGAACTACACACGGATCAAAATTCGGCCAGGAGAGAGCGGCTTTACGGTGTGCGTTTTTGATCCGCGTGTGCTGCCCGAAGGGCCTCAGTTTTCAGCTTGCCTGAAAAGCTGGCGTAGATTCGTTGGCCGTTCTTCTCAACCACCGCCGGCGCGCAAATAGAGCACGGCGGTTTGATCGAAGCGATGGTTCGTCGCCGCGTTTTCGTAGCTGATCTCGAAGCGATCACTGACTTTAGGCAGTTGCAGCGCCGGCTCGATGGCATACGCCAAGGCTTCATAATCCTGCGGCGGATCGCCAAGTTCGATCGCATCTCCGGCTGCGTCGAATGCCTGCACAAATACGTCAAAAGGCAGCAAAACTTCTGCATGACGATCGGGTGCATTGCCATTTGTGACTGCGGCAAAAAAATCGTCGAGCGTGGCGTAGCTCGTCGGCGCGCTTGGGGCATGATCGAACGTGCGCCGCAACCGTACGCTACCACCGGGCGCCGAGCTTTCCTCAAAACGCAAAAGCGACAGGCGGGAAATTTGCGTTGGACCGCGCACGGCGAGCGTGGCCGCGGGCTCGTCATCGTCCCAGCGCGCCATTTCATCCGTCACCGTCGTGGTTTCACGCTGCGGCGAGTTGCTCACTTCGAGATCGCTCGCAATCGGAATGCGCGCGATCAAACCGAGCGCGCCGTCGGTGTCGGCGTAATGATATTCGAACAACACGCGATAGTCCGCGTGTTTGCGCCACGCATTCGCAGAAGCAATGTGTTCAGCCGAGGAGATGGACGCGAGCGTGAGCACCAGAAACCCGGCTCCTCGCAACGTCTCACGCTGCGTGAGTAGTTGGGCGTGCAAGCTTGCCGTCGCGGCTTCCACATCGTTGGGCGCGGCAGCCCACAGCTCGAAACGAATGAAGGCGTCCAAACGAATGCCTTTGAGCTCGACTATAGGAAAATCGCCGCGCGCTTCCACTCCGCGGCGGCACCCTATGCCGACCTGCTTTTCATCCATGCTCACAATAGAAACTGCTGGCGCAGGGATGTCGCTGTCGCCCGGCGCGGGCAGAAAATCATCGAGGCGCGCGAGCATTGCGGCGGAGGCTTGATTCAGCGTGGTTGCGGAATCGGCGGAAAGAACGGCGGCGCGCCCCGCGGCAGCGAGTGCAAAGCTGGGCGTGGACGCAGCCGTGGCTGCATTGCGGCGTTCGGGCTCACGTTCGCCGCGAAAAAAAGAAAACAGCGCGCTCATGAAGAATCTATTTCCTTTTCCGATGTCGTTGCTTGGTTTTATCGTCGTCGCTTGCCGCGTCGGGCTTTTCAGCCGACGGCGCAAGGCGATAAATGTCGCGCACCTTTTCCACCACGCCTTCTTTCACGAGTAACCGCAGGGCGCGGACCACTACATCTCGTTTCTCATGCACCCACCATCGTGCAATGCCTTCGGCGCTATCTTTAGCTTGCGGATGATCACGGAGATATTGCAAGATCGCGATCGCCACGGCTTTATCTTTTACACGGCTTGTTTTCAAAGCTGCGGTCCAATGACTTCGCTCCTGTTCACGCGCATGAAAGGGCGCGCCCCTTTCTCTTACTCAAGCCGGCGCTCAGCGCAATTTGACTATGCAACACGAGGGCCAATTTTTTCGAACAGGTTGAGCCGCTCGCTCATGCTGATTTTATTGATGGTGTAGGCGAGTCTGTTCACAAGGTAGGATCATTTCGGTGGGGTGCTGTCGTTCCAGATCTTAGCAACGTCTGGCGCAAAGCATGGAGAACGCAACCGTTGGCGTACTGGAACTCTGGCGTTCCAGCGGGGCGTGGCCGCCCTAGCGAAAGAAACGCGCCTCAATACCGTACTTCCTTAATAGCACACGCAGGTTTTTGCGATCGATTTCTGCCAGGCGCGCGGCAGCGCTGAGATTGCCGTGCGTGTGCCGCATGAGATTTTGCAGATAAAGCTTGTCACTGTTCGACAGGATCTCATGCCGCACTTCGGCCAGCGGGCGAATGCCCGTAGCAAGCTTTGCAGAAAATTCCCGCGTCTCTTCGGGTTCGGTCTCGTTTACCGTGGTTAGCCAAAGTTGAACTCTGTTTTCCAATTCACGAACGTTGCCCGGCCAATCGTAGGCCAGCCACTGTTGCAACATCGTCTCCGTCAAGCGGGAATGTGGCTGAGAATCGTTGGCATGCTTTGCGATGAAATGATAAGCCAATCCCGGAATATCCGCCTTGCGCTCACGCAGCGGCGGAAGGAAGAGCGACAGGACGTTCAGGCGATAAAACAGATCCGCACGAAACAACTTTTGCTCGACAGCGCGTGCCAGTTCGATATTCGTGGCAGCTATCACGCGCACATTCGCTGAAACGTATTTCGCCTGGCCCAGCGGCCGGTATTGACGTTCCTGCAAGAAACGCAGGAATTTCGCCTGCACAACCACTGGCAAGGCCTGAACCTCATCCAAAAACAGCGTGCCGCCGTCCGCCTCATGAAGCAAACCTCTGCAAGTGGATTCGGCCCCGGTATAAGCGCCGCGCGCATGTCCGAAAAGCTCATTCTCGACCAAATTCTCCGGCAACGCGGCGCAATCTACTGTGATGAATGGTTGGCTGCCATGAGGACCGAGATAATGTAGCGCTCGCGCCATTAGTTCCTTGCCAGTGCCAGTCTCACCTGAGACCAGCACAGTCGAGTTACTCGCTGCCAGTCGGGGCAATCGTTGCATGATGCTACGCATTGCAGCACTCTTTGCAACGATTTGGCTTTGATTCACCTCCTGGCGCAACCGATCTTGGAGCCTCCGCTCCAATTCGAAGCTCTTGAGGCGCTGCACGAGCAAGAAAACCAAGTGTTGCATTTGCACTTCGTTTGTGGGTTGCGCAAAAACTTCGTCGATGCCATATGACCGGCACGCTTCTACTTCAGGCAGGCACTCAACCGGCGCTATCACAACAACGGTAGTGTCCAGATTTTTCCAACAGAAGTTCTTCAAAAGAACTTCAACGGGCTGTTGCACCGAACCCACATCCACCAGCACGAGGGGGTAACAGTTGAGAGGAATCTCGCCAGGGTCAAGATCCGACTCGTCAAGCGCGACGACCTGGCAGTCTGTTTTTTCCTGGAGGCTTTCGACTATCGTCCTAATCAGCAGACTATTCTTGGCAATAACACCAATCCGGCGCATCTGAAACCCTCCTAGAATGTTTAAGCGTTTTCTCTAATTTGACTGACTGAAAGCCGAAACCGCGATAGATAATATGGCCGAATAGAATTAACGCAGGAGAATATTCATGTGAAAGGATACAAATTCATAAGCATTTGTCTCAAAGTATTTTCATTCTCCAGATATTTTTACTCCCGCTTGAAACTCAATAGGGATGGTTTGTGCTGCCGACTTATCAGGGGACGCACAGAGTTCTCGACTACATTGTTTTCAATTCTCACGATTTTTGCGATGATGCTTTTCTAAACGAAAAAGCGGGTATGCCTTGCTTGTTGGTTGCGCCTAACCCAACAGCCATTCTTCCTTTGTGGAATTGATTTTCGACGAAACAAGGATTCATGTCTGATTCTGTCGTTTCAGTCGCCAGCGCTGAAACGACGCCGATCAAACTCCCACCCTCATGAAACCCCTATGTTTATTGCTCGAAATCGCGGGCTTGCCACACCAACGGCCACGGCGCAAGCCCTTTGTTTCCAGCGGAGCGTTTTGGGGGTGCGGCCCCGACCCTTTGCATGAAAATGCGTGACTCAAAAACTCTCTTTGCGCCTCTCCTCCCCTTCCGCCTTTTTCACCTTTTTTCGCCTTTTTAAAATGGCTTTTGGCTTTGGTTTAGTTGTCCGCGGCTCGCGGGAATTGTCCACGCTTGGGCATGATGGTCCAAGCGGATTGGTTCGAAGGAATTGCTACGGAATTTTAGTGCGCGGTGGGAAGCGATGATTGCGGAGAGATCAAGAAAGCAGTTTGGCAGGGATGATGAAGCTGGGGTTATTCTTCAGCGGCGAGTGCGGCCGCAGCGGGTTGCGATGGCTCTGTTGCTGATTGCGGCGACATGACTTCGCCCAATTTGCGAATCGCTTCCTGCAAAAGTTTGTTGATGGGCGTGCCGGTGCTTTCACGCAGCCGAAAGAGTATCGCCATATCAACGGTGGTGATCTTGTTGGCCGACCATTGATACTTGGGCCGCGGCGCTTTGGGTTTCATGCTTTTCTCTTTTGGTGCGACAACATGCGTTTGCTCGCGCGCATTGGCTGCGGCGATTCTTCTGCACTCGCGCACTTCTCACAAGCCGTGTCGTTCACAAAACGCGGCTCTTCTCCTTCCACAAAACCTTTCACGCCGCAGTGCAAGCACATGGCCCATTGCTTGAGCTCGCCGCGTGCGAGCTTTGCCATCTTCGCGTGATTGTCGAACAAGAACACTTCTTCCGTGGCGGCGTTGCAGCACACGCGCACGCCCTCGCGCAAAAACTTGGCTCGATGACGTTGGAACATGTAAGCCGTAAGCAGATCAATCGCGTCTTCAAGCGCCAAGCCTTCGAACTTCGAAAGATCGCTCGTGGGTTGCGAGTTTTGAAAAATTTTGCTCATGATGCAGTTCATGCTCTCGCGCTGCGTTTCGCTTCATCAAAACGCGGCGGCCAAAAACTACGCAAGCTCGGCCAGCTTGCTGTTGAGATGCTTTACGTCGCCGACGTGCGCCCAATGAACATGACTCGTCTTCGCGGCGCGGCGGCGCTTGGTTCACGCGTTTGCGCTCCGCTTCAACGACGGCTTTGGGCACGCCTTTGGGAAAATGTTTGATGCGTTTGCGGCCGTTCAAGTAGTATTGCAATTGCCCGCCGCCACCGATTTGACGTAGATGAGCCATGAGATGATCCTTCGTGTTTGGGTTTGATGAAAGGATCGGCGAAACGTTGAGCAAAGGCAGGTGCAAAGGAAGGAGAGCGCAAGAATCGCTTGCGCTTGGGGAGTGAAAAGCTTATCATGAATCGCGTTTGATGAGAAGCTTTTCACAGCTTCTTCGCACCGGCTCAGTGAGTGTTACCAGCACTCATTGGGCCTTTTTTATTTGCTGGCAAAGTATAGCCGATGCCGTTTATAAAGGGAAATAAAAACTCTCCGGTTGAAAAATTTTTCTTTTAACTCATGCCCTTGATAACCAAAGGCATGTGCTCCCGCATAAAACTGCGACGATGCGCGTATTCAAGCGCACGTCAAATTGCCCCCCCTTCTTCAAAAAACTATCCGCAGATAGCGCCGATTTGCGCAGATGGTTTCGTGAACAGAACTTTCAGATTGATGAAGACAATAGCGAAATAGTTTCGGTCAAATGCTTTCATCTGCGCCCATCTGCGTCCTCTGCGGATCAAAGTTTTTACATCGTTCAATACTCGCGCACGATCTTCGCCAGCTCCTCATGCGGAATGCGAATCGAGCCGCCGATGCGCTTGGCTTTGAGGAGGTAGATTCGTAAATCTACACAGCAGAATTTTTTCACTTGCAACATTGCTCGCGGAGATGCAGAATACACGCGCACGAAAGGAGATGGTACCATGCCCAAACGCACCCAATACCGCAGCCTCATCCACTGGGGCACGTCGACGTGGACGTATCCCGAGTGGCAGGGGATCGCTTATCACAAGCCGCGCTTTCTCGGCGGATTTCGAATGGCTGCATTGCCAGGGATGCATATAAAGGCGTTGTGTGATGAGTGAAGTTTGATATGGAAGCTGTGTGAATGACAAAAACTAAAAATGCTCAAAATCATCTCCCTCAATCAGGCCCGCGAGCGGCATGCGCGCCATTATCTCGAAGCGGCGAAATCGTATCGTGGCGTTTGGCAATGGTTTGACCGGGAGCGTGCGCAAATCGAACAAGCGTGGCAATGGGTTCGCACGCAAAATTCGCCCGGAGTGTTTCTCATCGATTTCGTTTTAAACATTGAGCCTTTTCAAAGCCGGCGCGGGCTTTGGCGGGAAGTGGCAAATTGGGGCGAGCAGGCGATGCAAGTCGCGCATGCACTCGACGCCAAAGAACTCGAAGCAGAGATTGGCAACAATGTCGGGTTGGCTTGCACAAACCTCGGGCAATTCGACGCCGCGTTCACTTTTTTGCAGCGTGCGTTGGCGCGGTATCGCGAGGCCGGCAATCAGCGCGGCGAGAGCAATGCCGCCAGCAACATCGGAACGATTTATCACCGTCGCGGCGAAGTGCGGCGCGCGCTCCAATTTTACGAGCAGCATTTGGCCATTGCGCGCCAATTGCAGGATCGTCGCGGCGAAGAGACCGCGTTGAGCAATTTGGCGCTCGCTCACGCTGATCTCGGCGACGTGCAACGCGCCCTTGCGCTGTATGAGCAAAGCCTTGCGCTTTGCGAAACGCTGAAGGATCGGCAGAAAGAGGCGATGACGCGCAACAATATGGGACTCGCTTATGCCCATCTCGGTGAAGTGCAGCGCGCGATGGAATTTCACGAGCAAGCGCTGGTGATTTTCCGTGAAACCGGCGACCGCCGTGGTGAAGCGAATGCTTTGGGAAATCTCGGCTTGGCCAGCTATCGGCTGGGCGACTTGCGGCGCGCCGTTGACTGCTATGAGCAACAACTTCTCATCGTGCGCGCGATCGGCCATCGCCACGGCGAAAGCAACGCGCTCGGAAATCTCGGCCTGGCTTGTGCAGAACTGGGTGAGCTTGAACGCGCGATCGCATACAACGAAATGCGGTTGCAGATTGCTGAAGAGCAGGGCGACTCGCGCGGGCGCGGCATCACCCTCAACAATCTCGGCAACGTTTACCGCCAACGTGGCGAGGTGCAGCGTGCCATCGAAATGTTCGAGCAGGCGCTGACCATCCATCGCAGCAATAATGATCGCCGGCGTGAAGCCATTTCGCTCGGCAATCTTGGACAGGCTTTTTTTGCGATGGCGGACGTGTCCCGCGCGATCGGCCACTTTCAGCAGACTCTCGAGATTGCGCGCGAACTCAAAGATCGCCGCCTCGAATCTCTCGCCTCCTGGCAGCTCGGCGAAGCGCATGAAGCGCTGGGCGATTTTCGCCGCGCAGCAGAATTGATGCAAATAACGGTCGAATACGAGCGCGCCATCGGCCATCATGATGCTGAAAAGGATGCGCAACGGCTGGAAGTGGTGAAGCGCAAGGCCGGGCCGGCTGCGCCGCGCTGAGCGTGACCGGTAAATTGAAATTCAAATTGCCATGCCCCCTCTCCGTGAAATCCACATGCGCCACGCATTGCACTATCAACGTTGGCTGCGTGACACTTCCGAGCTTTACAAACAAGGTGGCGAAGCAATAAACCAGGCTTTGGATCGGTTTGATCGAGAATGGGAAAACATTCGAGCCGGATTTTCTTACGTGGCGGCGCATGCCGAAAGCGACGAGAGCGCGGCGACTTTGTGCACGTTATATCCCGATTCCGCATTGCGCCTGCTTTTGCTGCGTTTGGCGCCGGCTGAGCGTATTCGCTGGCTGGAGCCCGCGCTCGCGGCCGCCCGCCGGCTGGAACTTCCCGAGTATGAAACAGCGCACCTCATGAATCTCGGCCTGGCGCATGAAGCGCTCGGCAATTTTCATCGTGCGCTTGAAATCTATGAACAGCTCCTGCCGCTCTTGCGTGAAAACGAGGAGCGCGGCTCAGAGGCAAGAGCCTTGGGCAATCTTGGCCAGGCTCATGCCCGTGTGGCGAATTTTCCCCGCGCGCTGCAATGTTACGAGCAAGCCCTCGCGCTTTTTGCCGAACTGGGTGATCGTGATGGCGAAGCTGCAATACTGACCAACTTGGGCACGGTCTATTCGGCGTTGGGCGATGAGCCGCGGGCGCGGCATTTTTACGAACAGGCCCTGCCAATCATGCACGAACTTGACGACCGCATTGGCGAAGCCAGTGTTTTGGGAAATCTCGCGCTGTCCCATCTTGAGCTTGGCGAGCTGCATCGCGCCCTGGAATATGCCGAGCGTGATCTGGCTCTCACACGCGAGCTTGGCGACCGCCGCGGGGAGGGTCAGGCGTTGGGAAATCTTGCGAAGATCCACAGCACCATGGGCGACTTTCGCCGCGTCAGCGAGCTGGAAGAGCAATGCCTAAAAATATTTCAGGAGGTGGGGGACCGTTATCATGAGGCGCAGGCGATCATGAACGCGGCCACGACGTTTACGAACGTTGGCGACACTGCTCATGCTTTGGAATTGTTTGCACGGGCTTTTGCGCTTTTTGAAGAAATCGGGGACCGGCGCAGTGTGGCCTTAACGTTGAACAATATAGGCACCGTGCATGAAGAAGCCGGTGATTTTCAGCAGGCGGGCGCGCATTACGACAAAGCGCTGGCGCTTTATCGCGAGCTTGGCGACCGGCGCGGCGAAGGACTGGCGCTGGGTAATTTGGGAAATGTGCATGCCCAACGGGGTGAGAGCAATCGCGCGCTGGAATATTATCGGCAACGTTTGCAAATCGCACAAGAGTTGAACGATCGTTTCGGTGAAGCGCGAGTTCTGAACAACCTGGGCAATGTCCATCGCGATCTTCATGACTCGCGCGCGGCTTTGGAATTCTACAAGCAAGCCTTGCAAATCGACCGTGAAACCGGCAATCGCCACGGCGAGGCGCAAACTCTGGGGAATTTAGGCTTGACCTACGCTGCCATGCCCGACATTCAACAGGCGATGGCCTGTTTCAATCAGGCCCTGGCTTTGTTTCGCGCCTGCGGCGATGTTCGCAGTACGGGACAAACGCTTTGGCATCTCAGCCGGCAATATCACAAGCTTGGCAAATACGATGAGGCTGTGACTCATGCGGAGGCGGCGATCAAAATTTTTGCCGCTATTGGCGACAAAAAGGAGAGCGCCGTGCGCCAAAAACTCGAGGAGTGGCGCAGACAAACCCAAGAGATGCCCCATGCCCCGTCTCCATGACATCCACCTCCGCCACGCGCGCCACTACGTTGCCGTGCTCGAAGAGGCCGATGCGCTTTATGCCAAGGGCGGCGAGGCACTCAAACACAGTCTCGAGTTGTTTGATCAGGAATGGAGCAACATTCGATCCGGCCAGGCATGGGCAGAAGCGCATGCGGCGGACCATCGCAAAGCCGCGGCGTTGTGCAGCCTTTTTCCCAATGCCGGAACTTACGTGCTCAGCCTGCGGCTGCATCCGCAGGAAAAAATTCGCTGGCGCGAAACGGCTTTGGCAGCGGCAAGAAACTTGAAACTGCGCGACAGCGAAGCCGGCCATTTGCACGGCCTTGCCCTGGCGCATGAAAACTTGGGTGAGACACGGCGGTCCATTGAGTTTTATCAAGCGGCATTGAGCATCTTTCGCGAATTAAAAAATCGCCGCGCCGAAGCGAATCTCTTGGGCAACCTCGGTATCGCTTATGCCACTTTGGGGGAAATCAAAAAGGCCATCGGCCATTACGAACAAGCGTTGCAGCTCACGCGCGAGCTGGGCGACCGTCGCGGCGAGTGCAACAAGCTCATCAACCTCGGCCTCGCTTATGCGGATTTGCAGGAGCTGCAAAAAGCTCGCGACTGTCATGAGCAGGCATTGAGGCTGAGTCGAGAGCTGGGCGAACGCCGCATCGAGGGTAATGCACTGGGCAATCTCGGCAACGTTTATTTTCTGATGACGGAAATTCAAACCGCCATCGATTATCATCAGCAGGCGTTGGCCCTCAGCCGCGAGCTGGGCGACCGCCGCGCCGAAGGACAGGATTTGGGCAATCTTGGCAACGCCTATTCCGTGCTTGGCGATCATGAGAAGGCGCTGCGATGCTACAACGATCATCTCTTCATCGCGCGCGAACTGGGAGATCGCCGCTCGGAAGCGGGCATTCTTTACAACGCGAGTCTCGCCCTGTTTGCGCTTCGCGATTTCCCCCAAGCGCAGAAACACGCGACAACGGCGCTCAGAATTTACGCAGAGATCGAAGATCCGAATGCGGCGAAGGTGAGGAAGAAGCTGGATGAATGGCGCAAAACGAAGGAGTAAAGTACCGTGCCCGCGCTACAGAAAGCCCGTTTGCGGCATGCGGTTCATTATGCCTCGATCCTTCTCGAGATCGACCGGATGTTTCTTGAAGGCGGGGACGCCGTGCAGCGCGCGCTGGCCAACCTCGATTTGGAATGGAGCAACATTATCGCCGGCCAGGCTTATGTCGCCGCAAACAGCGAGACCAACAAGTTTGCCAATGAGCTATGCACCGAATATGCCAACGCGGGACGGCGCGTTCTTGATTTTCGTTTGCATCCACGCGAACGCGTCGCATGGCTGACAGCGGCTTTGCACGCCGCCAAACGTACGCAGCGACAGGAAGCGATCAGCGCGCATTTGGGCAATATGGGCTTGGCGTATGCGGACCTCGGCGATTTCAAGCAAGCTCTCGCCTGCCACGAACAAGCTTTAGCCATCGAGCGTGAGCGTGGTGACAAACGGGGCATCGGCATGCAACTGGGAAATATCGGCCTCGCCCACACGGCGTGCTGGGCGATTTCGAAAAAGCCCTCGTGCATCATGAACAGCACCTGGCCGTCGCGCGGGAACTTGGCGATCACCGCAGTGAAAGCCTGGCCTTGGGCAATCTTGGTGTGGCGCACGCAGCTCGCGGAGAATATCGCCAAGCCTCCGAGTTTTATGAGCAATGTCTGATGATTGCGCGAGCACGTGGCGACCGCGAATTGGAAGGAAATACCTTGCGCAATCTCGGCGCTGCGCGTGCGGCTTTGGGAGACAATCATCAAGCGCTCGTTTGCTATCGGCAGGCGCTGGCCATTGCGCGCGAAATGAAAGATCGCCGCAATGAGGCCAAGGCGCTCAACAACCTGGGCGTTGTTTACGCCGAGCAGGGAAATCTCAACGAGGCAATTGCCTGTTACGAACAGGCGCTTGAACTCAGCCGGCAAATCAGTGATCGCCGCTCCGAAGCCACGATCCACGGCAGCCTCGGCAATGCCCATTACGATCTGGAACAACACGATAAAGCGATCGAACATTCTCAACAATATCTTGGACTCGCGCGCGAAATCGGTGATCGCCGCGGCGAGGGGAATGCGCTGGGCAATCTCGGCATCGCGCATTTTGCTTCGGGGAGAATGGATGAGGCCAGGCAATACTTTGAGCAGCGCCTCGCCCTCGCCCTTGAGATCGGTGACCGCCGCGGTGAAGCGAGCGCTCTTGGCAATCTCGGCAACCTCCATTTTGCCGCGCACGATTTCAGCCAGGCCATTGCGTCTTACCAGCGGCAGCTCGTCATTGCCCGTGAAATCGGCGATGCGATCATTCAAGCCAACGCGCTGTTCAACATGTCCGTTGCGTTTGGCGATTCGAATGATCGAAAGAATGCCATCACCCATGCTCGCTCTGCCCTGGCGATTTACGAGCAAATCGGTAGCGCCACTGCCGCGCAAGTATGCAAACAACTTGAAGAATGGCGTGAATGGGAGCAGGATGAATCGTATGCAGCACAAACGTAAAGAATCCTTGCCTCGGCTGCATGAAGCTGGTCTTCGTTTCGCGACTCACTACGAAACCGCTCTGCGTGAGACCAATCGTTTATCTTTGAAAGGTGGTGAAGGCCAATCTTACGCTCTGAAAATTTTGCAGGTCGAGTGGGATAATATCAAAACCGGATGGACATGGGCCGCGAAGCTTGCCAAGGACAATCGCTGCGCCGTGGAATTAAACCTCTCTTATCCGGAGTCGGGTAGCCATATCATGGGCTTTCAGTTGCACGTTAGAGAAAGCATACGCTGGCTGGAAGTTGCCGTGGCTGCGGCGCAACAACTTCAGCAGCGCCCAACCGAGGGCATTCGTCCTGGCAATCTCGGAAATCAATATGCCGATTTGGGAGAAACTCGCCAGGCTATGGCGTATTATGAGCAGGCGCTGGCGATCGCGCGAGTTCGGAAACCGACGTAATGAAGGCGCGTGGCTTGGCAATCTGGCCAGTTCCTATTTGGCGCTGGGGGAGGTGCGCCAAGCTATCGAATACTCGGTGCAAGCCGCAACCATCGCCGTCGAGATTGGCGACCCCGACTGCTTGAGCACAAACCTGGGCAACCTGGGCGGCGCTTATGAGGTCTTGGGAGATTTGCGCCAGGCGCTCGAATATTTCGAGCAGGCGATGCAGATTGATCGCGAACGCGGCGACCGGCGCGGCGAAGGCATTGCGCTTGGGAATCTTGGCAATATTTATTTGAAACTCGGCGAGGTCCGCAAAGCGATCGCGCAGTACGAGCTGGCGCCGGGCATCTCACGCGAAGTGGGCGATTGCTATCATGAAAGCATTAGGTTGGGCAATTTAGGCAACGCTTACGGCGACTTGGGCGATTTCAACAAGGAAATTGAATTGTGTTCCCAGGCGCTTGAGATTGATCGCGAGATTGAAAACCGAATCGCGGAAAGTTTCCATCTGAGCAATTTGGGGGATGCCTAATGTGTGCCAAAAATGGCATGAAAATTAGCAAGATTTTAGCATATTGCTCACACGGCAACGCGCCTTCCTAAATTTTTGCCCCATTTAAACTGCACTTTTAACTTTGGGAGATAACGATGTCAAAGTCTGAATTCAAATTCGATGAACACGGCTCGTGGATTTGGAAGGACAACGACGCGCGCGAACCGAATCTCGTGCTGTTCATTCACGGCTATACCGGCGATCCGGAGGCCACGTGGGTCAAATTTCCCTATCTCATTCGCATGGCGGGCCAAGGCTTTGAAGCCGGTTTTGATGTCGCTTCTTTCGGTTATGAATCCAACCTCGTGCTGAATTTTCAAAATATCGAAACCATCACCGGGCTGTTGTTGACGTTCATCGATGCGCACGCACATGAGAACAAAAACATATTCCTGGTAGCGCACAGCTTGGGGGGCTTGGTAGCGCGGCGCTATCTCGTGGAAACATTCAGGCACCCGAACCAGCGCCAGTTCTTTGACAAGATTCGGCAAGTGCACTTCATCGGCGTGCCGCATGAGGGCGCTGCCATGGCTCCGGGCCTGCTTGAGTTCTTCAAGAGACTCAATCCGCTGGCGGCAGAGTTGCGGCGCGACAGTCCGGTGTTGTTGGAATGTTTGCGCGGGTGGGATGAAATTGTGAAGCAATGCGCCGGGGAAGGCATTGCGTATCCCACCATCTTCAATTACGTCGGCAATAAAGATTGGCTCGCGCCGATGGAACAAGTGATCGGCGAATTCAACCAACATGAACAAGTTCGCATCGTCGAGGGCGGGCATATTGCGATTGCCAAGCCGCACGACGCGGAGAATCCGCTTTATAAGTTGGTCACGCGCAACATTCTCAATGCCTCTCCCGCGTTAGACAATTTGGAAAAAGCTTCGCCTCCAACACTCGCACACGGCAATGAATTTTTACCCCTCTCGCGTCCTGGTAGTGCGCCGCCTGTGCCGGGCTTGTTCATTGGCCGTGATGAGGCGCTCGCAGAGCTCAAGGAACGGCTTGGCGTTATTACAGACAAAGCCGGCGCAACGCAAGTGCTCACTGCCGTGCGCGGCTGGCCGGGCGTCGGCAAAACCACTATTGCAGCGTGGTTGGCGCATGATGAAGACATTGCCCGTGCCTTTCCCGATGGCGTGCTCTGGGTCTCGCTCGGCGAGAATCCCAATGTGCTTTCGGAAATGGCAACGTGGGGGCGCGCATTGGGCACCGATGATTTGTTGCGTGCGCCAACGCTCAAGGAAGCCACGGAGCGATTGGCGGCATTGTTGCGCAACAAAAAACTCTTGCTCATTGTTGATGACGTGTGGAGTGCCGAGCATGCGATACCGTTCAAACAAGCGCGCGGCAATGCCTGCGCGTTATTGTTCACAACGCGCGAACCGGAACTTACCAGTGCTTTGGTCGCGACGCCGGAGGCGGTTTACAATCTGCCGGTGTTGACGGAAGATTATGCCGTGAAATTACTCGCAGCCTTGGCGCCGGCAGTTGTTGCCGAACATCCAAATGAAGCGCACGAGTTGGTGCGCGCTTTGGAATGTTTACCGCTCGCCTTACACGTTGCCGGGCGTTTGTTGAACGTTGAGGCGAGTTATGGCTGGGGCGTCAAAGAATTGCTCGCGGATTTGAGTGCAGGCAAACAACTGCTTGAAGCCAAAGCACCCGATGACCGTTTTGAGTATGAAACGCAAACCATTCCCACCGTCGCAGCACTTTTGAAGAAGAGCAGTGATCGTCTCGACGAACATACGCGCGAGTGCTTTGCTTATTTGGGCGCCTTTGCGCCCAAGCCTGCAACGTTTGATTTGGCCGCGATGCAAGCCGTATGGCAGGTTGATGATGCCAGGCCCATTGTTCGCGAGATCGTTGCACGCGGTTTATTGGAACCGGTTGGCGGACGGTTTCAGATGCATGCCTTGCTGGTGGCGCATGCGCAGTCGTTGTGTAATGAAGAGTAATGAATCATGCCCAGTTTTCTTGAAGCGCAATTGCGCCACGCCAAACATTACGAGTCTCTTCTTCTAAAAGTTAAGGAACTCTATAAACAGGGGGCGCAGGCGTTGCAAGCGGGCTTGGCTTTGTTTGAAACGGAATGGGCGAACATTCAAATCGGCCAAGCATGGGCCGCGGCGAATCTTGGCAAAAACCACGAAGCCGCCCGTTTGTGCAGCGATTATTCCGACTCCGGTGCTCATGTGTTGGACTTGCGTCAAACGCCCATGCAGCGCATCGCGTGGCTGCAGAACGCGCTTACGGCCGCAGAACAACTGCAAGACCGTGGCGACCAAGGCAGGCACCTCGGCAATTTGGGCAACGCCTATTATGAGCTAGGCGAGTACCGCACGGCGCTCGCTTATTATGAAAGAAGATTGCAGATTGCGCGTGAGATCAACGACCGTCGCGGCGAAGGCCGCGTGCTCGGCAACTTGGGGAACACTTACAATGTCATGAGCGAGCCACAGAAGGCCATTACGCAGTACGAACAAGCCCTGGCCATTGCACGCGAACTCGGCGATCGCCGCAATGAAAGTGTTTGGTTGGGGAATTTGGGAACGGCCTACAAAGCTCTCGGCGAAATCCGCAAAGCGATTTCGTATTACGACCAGCGGCTGGCAATTGCGCGCGAGCTTGGCGATCAACGTAGCGCAGGCATTGCCTGCGGTAATCTCGGCCTCGCTTACGAGGAATTAGGGGAATCGCGTCGAGCCATCGGCTATCACGAGCAACAACTCACGATTACGCGCGAGCTGGGCGACCGCAAGCGCGAAGGGATCGCGCTCGGCAATCTTGGCGTTGCATACAAGAACCTCGGTGAAACATTAAAAGCCGTAACCCACTATGAGCAAGCGCTCTCCGCCTCGCGCGAAGTGGGAGACCGGCGCAGCGAAACGGTGTGGCTGCACAATCTCGGCAACGCGCATCTCGATCTCGGCAATCCGAATCGTGCCATCGCATTTCATGAACAAGCATTGCAACTGAGTCGCGCCATCGGAGATCGCCGCGCGGAAGCGCAAAATCTTGGCAGCCTCGGCCATGTCCATTCGACGATGGGGGAGATTCATCAAGCACGCGATTATTATGAAAAAGAACTGGCGCTGGTTCGTGAAATCGCAGATCGGCGCGAGGAGGCGACAGCACTTGGCAAGTTGAGTCTGACTTATTCGGCCCTCAACGAACCCGAGAAAGCCTTCACACTGTATGAACAGGAGCTCGAAATCGTTCGGCATATTCAAGATCGCCGCGGCGAAGGCAACGCGATTTTTCATCGCAGTGTTGCAGAGGCCGCGAGGGGCAGCTTTGAGGAGGCCATTACCAGCGCGGCTGCTGCGCTTGAACTCCTCGAATCGCTCGAAGCTTCGAACCCTGCAAACATTCGTGCGCAATTGAAAGAATGGCGCGACCAAATTCTAAGCCTCAAACATGCCCACCCTGCGCAATAGCCGTCTTCGTCACGCCACATATTATGAAGCCTTGTTGCGCCGCGCCAATGATCTCTATGTGCAAGGCGATGAGGCCCTGCGTGAGGCCCTGAACCTCTTTGATCACGAATGGCCCAATATTCAACTCGGACAAACTTGGGCAGAGCAGCATGCACAAACTGATCATGCCGCGGCCGCGCTTTGCAATACTTATCCCGATGCCGGAACCCAAATCTTGCTTTTGCGGCAATATGCGCGAGAGCGCATTCGCTGGCGCACCGCGGCGTTAAACGTTGCACAACGGCAAAGCAACCTCGCGGCGGAAGCGGCACATTTAAGCAACCTCGGGCTGGCTTATCTCGATCTCGGCGAGCCACGCCGCAGCCTTGAATATTTTCAACCGGCGCAAGAGAAACTCACGGCCATCGGTTTTCGTCGCGGCCAAGGCACGCTGCTGATCAACATTGGGAATGCCCATCATCT
>JBBILN010000102.1:0-20650 GCA_037444905.1 bacterium
AGGCAACGACACATTGCTCAAAATGCTTCGGTAACATTTATTTTGAGGCAATGCGCAAACTTTAGATAAGAAAATTTTGCTTGCTTCAAGCCCCCAAAATTATATCTTGCACCATCAAAACTTCCTCAAGCGCGACTTCCCAGAAAAAAGATATTTCGGCAACTCAATCACTGAAAATTCGAAATGACACGGAATTTTCCAGAGGGCAGTATTACGTGGACGGCAAAGTTCAAGGAAATTGGAAAGAAATTCCTCGTCGCCATTGTCTACACACTGGCCATGGCGGGAATAGTCGTTCTGTTGCTGTTAATCAATTTGATGTTTAAAATTCAGCACCCGACCTCCGATAACGATTTGGCAATTCTTCAAAATTTTATCGAATGGTTTGCTGTCATCTACACTCTCACATTGAGCTTGATCATGACGCAAGCTTGGGCGAGATATAACAGTATCAATTCAGAAGTGGATAGAGAAGCAGACGCGCTATCGCTTCTCTGCCAGACGGCGGACATGGTCGAGAATCCAAGATTAGGGGAAAATTTGAGCCGAGCTGTGAGAATCTATACCAATTTCGTCAGAAATCCGCGCAATAAAGATGGTAGGGTTAAGTCTGAAGCATTGGAAAAGATCGAAGTCATACAGATTTGCATCAACAAAATCGTCGCAGACGACGAAACGAAAGATTGTGTGAAATCAGAATTGATGCGCCATTACGCAGATTTCTATGATGCTCGCAACGATAGATTCGATTTGCTAGGGCAGTTGTTACCGCTCCGTGTATGGTTGCTTTTGGGTGTATTTTCACTCGCATGGTTGTGGGGCTTTTTTTGGCTGAGATTCGATTCGAAATCTTTGTTGATTTATATAATTTCATGTACCGTTTTCTCTATCACAGTCCTTTTTGGCTATGCTTTGGATATGAATAATCCATACGCTGGATTCTGGCGAATAAATTTGTCCTCATTTAAAGATAACAGGTATTAAAAAATTGGGGCAACGACCATGGCACACACATTGAGAACCATTGAGCAAATTGAGACCAAGCTCGATCAGCTTGAAAAAAACATGATCGATGAACAGTTGCTGGAACAATATGAGCTTGAAAGCGAAATGAATCGCCGTGCATCTTTTTTCACGCCGATCTTTGTTGCAGCATTGTTTACCGTCGCGCTCTTGCTGATCAATCATTTTCGCGGCTGACACTGTTGTAGCTAAAAACGAAGATGCGAAGCCTCCGATGCGAATTCGTCTGGCGGGATACCCGGCTCAAATCAATCACGGATGTTCCGTCAAGACGAATTTTGCACGTGGCACAAGTACTTACCCGCTAAAATTGGTTGCACGCCTTCCATTTCCATCCTCCCCCCATCCACTGCATCTGGCTAAAAAGTTTCCGTTGAATTTGTGCCGAATCGTTATAGCTTTCCGCTCTTGAGTATCGGCAACAACCGCAAATCGCATTACCTGGATTCTGTCCATTTTGGGCGTATTCTCATAATGAAATGGCTAATCAAGCTGGCGCAGCTCGGAAAGCGTGTGTTCATCAAAGCACGGCTCCACGTTCTTATTGAGCCTTTTAATCCCTTCTTGCTGCGCTTGAGCTTTCTTTCAAGATTATCACAATGGATCAGCACACAGAAGGCTTTGCCCTTTGCCGATGTGCACGATCCGCAAATACGCTACGACAAGAGATACGAGCTATACAAGTTCCTCCTCGAATCCGAGCGGCTCGACGAGCAAATCGACTTTCTGGAGTTTGGCGTCGGCGCCGGCCATTCTTTTAAGTGGTGGGTCGAACACAACCGACATCCGGCCTCAAAATTTTTTGGCTTTGACACTTTTACCGGCTTGCCTGAAAGATTCGGGCTGCTCAAAGAGGGCACGTTTTCAACCGGCGGCAAGATTCCGGAGATTGCAGACGCAAGGTGCGCCTTTTGTCCGGGGTTGTTCCAACAAACGTTGGGGCCTTTTGTGCAGTCACATCCACTACAGCACAGAAAAGTTATTCATCTTGACGCCGACTTGTATAGTTCCACGCTTTTCGTGCTCACCAGGCTCGCGCCCTGCTTGCGGAAGGACGACATTCTGCTGTTCGACGAATTTGGGGTTCCCACTGATGAGTTTCGCGCCTTCGCCGATTTTGTGTCTGCATATGCCATCAAGTACGAAGTGCTAGGCGCGGTGAATAACTACCTGCACGTTGCCATCAAATTGTTGTGAAGCTGCACAGCGCCCGTAGGTTTTACACTCGGTCGATCTTTTCGTGCCTCCCGCCTGTGCCTGGGCTATCTTCACGGCGCTCGGATTTGCGGCGATGGTTTTGGCATTTCCGCGATTGAGCTATTTGTGCATGCCCGGAATCTTTGAGTCGCTTTTCGCAAAGCATATTGGCAGAGGTTTCGGCGTCCGGAGCTGACGCAAAACCGGCGCGGCAAAAATGAGCGCTTGCTTTTTTGTGCGCTGCGCCCTAGATTAGCGCGCAAATTTTTCCAGGAGAGGCTCATTGCACGCGCGAGTTCCTTCCTCCTTTGTAGCCTTTCTCCCGAGCTTAATCCAATCATCCCCTCGAACAAATTCTAGTTGAACGCTTCGTTTCGCCGGATTGCCGTACCGTGAGCACCCTGATTTGCGCACATAGAATTGCAACTCATGGAGGGCGACATGCTATCAAAACGTTTCCAACGCAGCAAAGAGATTTTCCAAAAAGCCAGTGATCTCCCGCTCGCAGCACGCGCGGATTATCTGAACCAAGCCTGTGGCGCAGACGAGACTCTCCGCGCAGAAGTGGAAGCTTTGTTCGCACGACATCATGCGGCGTCGAGTTTTCTAGAGCACGACGCCCAAAGCTTGCTCGTGCCAATGCTCGCGGCAGAAGCGCAGGTTTCGCTGGTCGGGCGACAGATCGGTCCGTTCCGGTTGGAGTGCGAGCTGGGACGCGGAGGCATGGGCGTGGTTTATCTTGCGCAGCGCAACGATGGCGAGTTTGCGCAGAAAGTTGCAATCAAGCTGGTGCACCGCGGCCTAGGCACTGAAGAGATGCAACGCCGCTTTCGGCGCGAACGCCAAACCCTGGCCGCGCTCGACCACCCCCACATCGCACGATTGTTCGACGGCGGCGTGACGGAAGATTTACCGTACTTCGTGATGGAATACGTCGAGGGGCGACCCATTGATGAATTTTGCGACGCGCACCATCTCAACATACGTGCGCGTCTCGCGCTCTTTCAGAAAGTGTGCGAGGCCGTTAAGTATGCGCATCAACATTTGATTGTGCATCGTGATCTCAAGCCCAGTAATATTTTAGTGAATGAAGAGGGCGTGCCCAAGCTGCTCGACTTCGGCATTGCGAAGCTGCTGCAGCAAGACGGAACCGAAGAAAAGCTTGGCGATACCATGACCAGCCAGCCGCTCATGACCCCGCACTATGCCAGTCCGGAACAAGCGCGCGGCGCAGCCATCAGCACGGTAAGCGACGTATATGCGCTCGGCGTCATCTTATATGAGTTGCTCACTGGCCACCGCCCCTATCAAATCAACAGCCTTTCTGCGCGCGAAATCGAGCGCATTATTTGCGAAACCGAGCCGGAGAAGCCAAGCGCCGTAGTGGCAAAAATTGCAAGCTCAAATGAAACAGATCAAGCGCCAAGCATGCCGGAGAGCATCAGCACGGCGCGCGCGGACAATGTCGAAAAATTGCGCCACCGCCTCGCCGGTGATCTCGACAGCATCGTGCTTAAAGCCTTGCGCAAAGAACCGGAGCAGAGATACAGCTCGGTCGAACAATTCTCGGAAGACCTTCGCCGGCACCTCGAAGGCTTGCCCGTGCGCGCGCGCAAAGGCACGTGGAATTATCGCGCGAGCCGTTTCGTTCGGCGGCACAAATACGCGGTCGCGGTCACAGCCGTGTTCTTCGCGCTGGTGCTCGGGTTTGGCATCGTCACAAAAATGCAGGCGAATCGTATCGCCTTGGAAAGAGACAAGGCGCAGCAAGTGTCGAAATTTATGGTGGAGATTTTTGCAGTGTCGGATCCGAATGAGTCCAAGGGGCGCAGCGTTACGGCGCGCGAGTTGTTGGACAGTGGTTCGGCAAAGGTAGAACGAGAGCTGGCCCGTCAACCCGAAACGCAGGCGCTCCTGATGAGCACGATCGGCGAGATCTATAACAAGCTGGCGCTTTACGGCCGCGGCGATACGCTCTTGCAACGTGCACTCCTGTTGCGCCGGCGCACGCGCGGCGACGTGGACGCCGAAGTCGCGGAAACGCTGAACAAGCTCGGCAACCTGCGGCGCGACAACGGCGATTACCTTTCCGCGGATTCACTGCTGCGCGAAGCCTTGACGATGCAGCAAAAAATTTTTGGACCGGAAAATTTGGAAGTTGCCAAAAGCTTGGCCAACCTCGGAACGGTACATTATTATCAAGGGCGATGGGCGGCGGCAGATTCTTTATTGCGCAAAGCTCTGGCAGTGCGGCAAAGGCTTTTGGGGCCGCAGCACGCCGAAGTCGCGGAAAATTTAGGCAATATTGCTTCTGTACTCCAAGCGCAAGGCGATTATGAGGCTGCCGAGCCTTACTATCATGAAAGCGCCCTCATGCTGGAGAAACTGCTGGGGCACGACAATACGTTTGTCGCAATTGCGCTGAACAATTACGCTTTGCATTACAAAACGCGCGGCCTTTATGACAAGGCCGATTCGCTTTATCATGTTGCCTTAGAAATCCGCCGCAAAGTTTTGGGACCGGATCATCCAAACGTAGCGGAAAGCCTGATGAATCTCGCGGCGCTTTGGCGTGAAAAAGGCGATCTGCAAAAGGCCGCGCCCAAACTGCGCGAAGCGCTGGAGATTTATCTCAAAACTCTTGGAAAAAACCATCCCTACACGGCAACGGCCTATGGCCAGCTTGGCAGCGTCATGCGCGCGCAGAAAAACTACGCTGCTGCCGAGGAGTATTATCGTGAGGAACTGGCGATTCGCCGCGCCACTCTGGACTCGAATCATTCCGACATTGCCTTCAGCCTGAATAACGTTGCCACCGTGCTAGTCGATCAAGCCAGGCCCGCGGAGGCGCTGCCGCTATTACACGAGGCCGTTCGGATCATGCGTGCTGCATTGCCCGGCCACTGGCAAACCGCGCACATCGAAAGCGCATACGGCAATACTCTGCTGGCGCTGCAACGCTATGCTGAGGCCGAGGCATATTTGTTGGAAAGCTACGCCGTGCTCAAAGCCAAGCGCGGCGAGACCAATAAAGGCACAGTGCGCGCGCTGGAGCGGATCGTGCAGCTATATGAAGCGTGGGGCAAGTTTGACAAAGCCGCGCCGTATCGCAGCTTATTGCAGCAGGCGAAGCCGGCTTCATCTTCATCTCCCCCATAGCGCGGCTCGTTTGGCAAAGATTAAAAGAGAATGCCGCCGCGCATGGCGCTGCGACGCGCACGGATTCCTTCGTCAACAAATCCGCGCTTCATTTTCTTTGCTGCTGGTGCAATCGTTTTCCGCAAGCGTTTTGCCCGTTCAAAAAATAAACGCCTCGCCGCGATTGCGCGCAAGCTCACGCTGTAAATCCAGACTGCGCGCGATGACGATCTGCGAAGCGGCACGCGTGGCCGGACCAAAAAGCTCTTCGGCATTTTCCAGATTCACGCCGGGCACCTCACATACGAGCATCCATTTAGACTTGCCGGCGTCATAATCTAGCGCTTTAATGAGCGCGCCGTGGCGATAATGATGCCGCAACCCGCTCCACAACAATGCTCCGAGTGTGGGCCATAGGCGTAAGCGGCGCTGCATATCTTCCCGTTCGCGCGGGTGCGCGAAAAAAAACTCGAAGCCTTCGTCCCAACACGTTGCCACCCAAATGACATGGACGGACTTGGGCAGATAATACAGCACGATTGCAGTGGTTTCGCTTAGTGGAACGACTAGTTCAACGTAGTTCTCGGTTACACGCGGTGCAGGCATGCGCTTTCCCGCGGAGGCGTTACCCAAAAATTTGAAAGCCGAACACATATGGCGCTCCGGCGCGAGATTGTGAATAAAAAGCCGGCGGAGGGTTTGCGGCTCTCTGGCGGCGCGAAAATTCGATTCTTCTTCTTTTCTATAACGCGCGCAATCTCTGCGAAGCGTCTCATCTGCAAAGGAGCACAACGATGGCGACCCGTGATGAAGTCACCAGGCTGTTGCAACAATTCGAAGCCGGGGATCCGAAAGCGCTCGAGCTGCTCACCACGCTGCTCTATGATGATTTGCGGCGCCTCGCTTCGCAACGCATACACGCCGGCATCGCAGACCACAATCTCACCACGCGCTCTTTGGTCAATGAAGCCTTTCTGCGTCTTTACGAACAGAAAATGGGATGGCAAAACCGCAAACACTTCTTTGGCGTGGCCGCGGAGTGCATGCGCCGGATATTGATCGACAACGCGCGCAGGCGCAAAGCGGACAAACGCGGCGGGCCCGAGGGACGCAATCTCGGCTTGGAGAGCATGTCGCCCAAAGATGAAGCGTGGATTGCGTTGCAACCTCCATTTGACGCGTTGGCTTTGAATATCGCGCTGGAGAAATTGCGCAGCGCAGACGAGCGTGTTTTTGAGATCGTGAATCGGCGTTTCTTTGCGGGCTGCACGCTCGAAGAGATCGCGGAGCATTTGGAGCTCGGCCTCGCCACGGTGAAGCGCGATTGGGATTTCGCCCAAGCCTGGCTCAAGCACGAGATGGAGACCTAAAGCGGATTGGCGGGTCAAGGGGAGAATGAAATGCTAAAAGTTTTTTGGGATGGTACACGGATCAAGAACTCACACTGAAAAAGCGGGCGCCTTTACCATGTGCTGTCCGAAGGGCCGCGGTTTTTAGAGCGTGTGAAAATCCGCCCTCGGCCGTTTCCCAAAAACCTTGAATTGCTTCGTAACAGTAGAGCACAACTCCAATGGAGGCCATATGAGCTTGAACCTTTTTCATCGCAGCAAGGAAATTTTCCAAGCGGCATTGGAACGCGCGCCGCAAGCGCGCGCCGCTTATCTCGCACAAGCCTGCGGCCATGATTCCGCGTTGCGCGCCGAAGTCGAAGCGTTGCTCGCCGCGCATGAAAACGCGCCGGACTTTTTAGAGCGCAACGCCGAAAGCCTCATGGTGCAAGCGCTCGCGCGGCAATTCGAAGAAACCTCCGAAGGAAAACTCATCGGCCCGTTTCTTTTGGAGCGCGAGTTGGGCCGCGGCGGCATGGGCGTGGTTTATCTCGGCCATCGCGTGGAGGGCGGGTTTGAGCAGAAGGCCGCGATCAAGCTCATCAAACGCGGCATGGACAGCGAAGAAATTCTGCGCCGCTTTCGCCACGAGCGCCAAACCATGGCTTCGCTCAATCATCCCTATATCGCGCGCCTGCTCGACGGCGGCGCAACCGGGGAAGGCTTGCCTTATTTTGGAATGGAATATGTTGAGGGTCGCCCCATCGACGAGTACTGCGACAGTCGCAAGCTCGACACGCATGCGCGGCTCGGCGTTTTTCTCAAAGTTTGCGAAGCTGTGCGCTATGCGCATCAACATTCGATCGTGCACCGCGACCTCAAGCCGAGCAACATTTTGGTGAATGAAGAGGGCGCGCCCAAGCTGCTCGATTTCGGCATTGCCAAGCTGCTGTCTCAAGACGGCGCTGCCGCCGCGCGCGAACTCACGCTCACCGGCCGTCAACCCATGACCCCGCACTATGCGAGTCCCGAACAAGCGCGCAACGAGCCGATCAGTACGATGAGCGACGTATACTCTCTCGGCGTGATCTTGTATGAATTGCTCACGGGCCAACGTCCGTATCGCTTCGCAAATGATTCCCCGGCGGAGATCGAGCGCGTGATTTGCGACGTGCAACCGGAAAAGCCGAGCACGGCAGGCAAAAAAGAAAACGTCGATAAAAAAGATAAGGAGCCAATGACTGCCGCGGCGATGAGCGAAGGCAGTATTGAGAAATTGCGGCGGCGGCTCGCCGGCGATCTCGACAACATCGTGCTCAAAGCTTTGCGCAAAGAGCCGCAGGAGCGATATGGCTCGGTCGAACAATTCGCGGAGGACATTCGGCGCCATCTCGAAGGCCGGCCCGTGCACGCGCGCAAGGGCACGTTCAGCTATCGTGCGGGCCGCTTCGTGCGCCGCCACAAATACGCGGTCGCTGCAGCGTGTCTCTTCTTCGGCCTCGTGCTCGGCTTTAGTATCGTCACGAAAGTGCAGGCGAATCGCATCGCGCTGGAGCGGGATAAAGCGGAGCAAGTGTCGAAGTTTTTGGTGGAGATGTTTGAAGTTTCGGATCCCAATACGGCCAAAGGGGATACGATTACGGCGCGGGAGATTCTCGAGCGCGGCGCGAAACGGATCGAGCAGGAACTGAAAGATCAACCCCTCGTGCAAGCGACGCTCATGAATAAGATCGCGGAAGTTTGCCTCAAGCTCGGCCTTTATGATCAAGCCAAGCCGCTTTTTGAAGCCGCGCTCGCTACGCGCAAACGCGAAAATGGCGAGCGGCATCTTGAGGTCGCCGAAAGCATGAACGGTCTTGCGGAATTGTTGCGCGATCAAGGCGCGTATGCGCCGGCGGAATCGTTGTATCTGCGAACGCTGGCAATACGCCGCGAACATTCGGGTGAAGAGAGCCTTGACTTCGCGGAAACCCTGGCCGGCTTTGCGTGGTCCTTGCACGATCGCGGCGAATACCACCAAGCGGATTCACTCTATCGCCGGACGCTTGACATTCATCGGAAGCGATTGGGCGAGGAACACGAGAAGGTCGCCAATAGCTTGAATCAATTGGGCAACCTCTTGACGGAAACCGGCGACTACCAAGAAGCGGATTCGCTGCTGCGGCGCGCGCTGGCGATCTGGCGCAAACGCTTAGGGAACGATCACATGGACGTCGCGACCTGTTTGAGCAATCTCGGCATGCTGCAGTTTTATCTTCACGAGTATGATGCTGCGGCCTCCTATTTTCACGAGGCGATCGCCATTTGGAGAAAAATTCTGGGGCCGGATCATCCTCGTGTTGCCATCGGGTTGTCCAATTTATCCGCGGTGATGAGCGACAAAGAAGAATTTGCCGAAGCCGAGGCGCTTTTGCGCGAGGCGTTGGCAATCAACCGCAAGAAGCTCGGCCACGAGCATCCGTCCGTGGCAACGGATTTGAACAACCTCGCCATCGTCTTTCATCGCCAACAGAATTACGCCGCGGCAGAGCCTTTATATCGCGAAGCTTTGGCCATCCAACGCAAAACACTCGGTGATAAACATCCGAACAATGCGGGAACCTTGAGCAGCTTGGCTGCCTTGCTCGGCTCGAAAGGCGATTTCAACGGCGCGGAGGAGGCTTTTCGTGAAGCTTTGGAAATCGACCGCGAAACGCTCGGTTCCGATCATCCCGGCCTGGCGATGAGCCTTTCGAATTACGCCGATTTGTTGCTGAAAAAAGGCGAGACGGAGCGCGCGCTGGAGTTGCTGCAAGAGGCTTTGGCGATGCAACAACGCGCGCTGCCGAAAGGAGATTGGATGATTGCCGACACGCAGAGCAAAATCGGCGCGTGCCGGCTTGCGTTAAAAAGTTATGCGCAGGCGGAACCCTTGCTGCTCGAAGGTTATGCCGTCATCAAAGAAAGTCTTGGCGCGGACCATCAAAGAACGTTGGGCGTGCTGAAGCGAATCGTCAAGCTCTATGAGGAGTGGAACAAGCCTGCCAAAGCCGCGGAGTATCGCGCGCTGCTGCCGAAAGAGGAGAAGCTTTCTCGAGTCGCAACGAAATAGGGCCGCCCTTCATTCAAATCTCGTTTTGCAAAAGCAAAAGTCCGGCTTGCACTCCCCTCGGTGCAAATCGGACTTTTCTTTTGATACAGATGGCGCGCCTCAAATCTCGCTCAAATATCCCAGCTTGACTTTTTTTTCCATGAGGCCATTGACGCCGGGCCGAAGAATCCGCAGCGTGACCTTTTGAAAAGCTTTTTTATTCCTGATCGCGGCAATGAGCGCCTCGGCCTTGTTAACGGCGTAATCATCGATGCTCAAAATGACGTCGCCCTGGCGCACGCCTTGTTCGCCCGCGGGTGATTGGGGCCAGATTTTCGCAACCAAAACGCCGTGCCCGCCGCTTTGCTGCAATTGTTCCGGAGTCAAATCTTGAAGATTAATGCCCAACGCCGGCGTGAGCTGACTGGCAGGTATGCGCACGGGCGTGCGGCGATGAACCAAATCCCAAAAGAGATCGTCAACCACTTCGCTCACCGCGTCCTGCAAAACGAGTTGCGGATCGCGCGGCTTTTTATCCTTCAACACCAAAGCCAAATCGGTTATCGCGCCGGCAAGACCTTGAGTGCCGGCCATTTTTTGTTGCGCGCTGATTTGCCCTTGATCCGTCACGGTCTTGGAAGAGTTTTCCGACCACAGCAACGTGCCGGTCTCCGTGCTCAACACGCGAATCGAAGCCGTGACCACGGCGTTGGTCGTCACTTTCACGGCTTGATACTGGTCGCCGACGGTTCCGTCGGAATTGAAGGAATTGACCGAACAGACCGTGACCTTGCCGGTGATGATCGCGTCCGCGCCTTTGAGCTTGCCGGCTTGCACCGCGGTTCTTTCGTCGATCGCGCCGGATTGGCCGAGCGATTGTTCCGCGAATATCGCTTCCAAGTTCGAGCGCTCAATGATCTCGTATTGCTCGGTGCGCGCCAAGCGTTCGGTCAATTGATCGGCAATGAGCTCGCCGGCGCCGCTATACGACGAAAAGTTCTGAAACGGCAAAATGGCGATGCGTTTGATCTTGTCCGCCTTGAAAGAGGGCGGCTGGTGGACGTAGACGTTGTACAAAGACGGCGCGCACGCCTGCGCGATCATGGTGATGATGATCGCGAAGAAGCTCAATTTTCTTTTCGACATGACCTCCTCCTTGTGTTAAAAATTGAAACCGTTCGCTCGTTTGTCTGGAACGCGCACCTTCACCGCAATTCGGCTCACCCCGATACCCGAAAATGAAAACGCCGCCGGCTCATCTTCCCAAGAACCGGCGGCGCTTTGGATCAATCGAAACCATAAGCCCAACGGGTCAAATCCGCCTCGCTCGGAGGCTGGCTATATTCGCGATCCATTTTCGCGGCTTGTTGAAAAAGCTTTACCGTGTCCAAAGCCGCGCCAACGTAGTTTCCCGTCGCGCCGTTGTAGGTTGCCTTCAAAACATGAAACACCTGTTTTCCTGCATCGCTCCAATAACCGTCGCCCTCAAAATTCTTTCGAGACATGGTGCGTACTCCTTTCATCAAAGCGTGAACTTCGTGGGTTTTATTTCATAAACGTCAGCTTCCTCGTCAAAGTCACCGCTGCGCCGAAGGAAGGCGTTGCGGTGAGGCGATAAGCATAAACTCCGCTCGCCACGCTGTTGCCCGCGTCATCGCGGCCGTTCCATTGCGCCGAATGCTCGCCCGGCGCTTGTTGCTCGGAAACCAGATATTTCACCACGCGGCCGGCGAGATCGTAAATCACAAGCTGAACTTGCGCGCGGCTTGGTAGAGAATAGCGAATCGTGGTTTCCGGGTTGAAGGGGTTGGGGTGGTTTTGCTCCAATTGAAAACTCTCGATCCTCGTTGCAGGCGATTCCGAAACCGCGGTGCCCTCCGACTCAAATGATTGGTCATCGAGATCGCCATTATCCCATTGGCTCAAATTCGCGACCAAGAAATCGGTGCCCGCCTCGATCACCCAAATTCTAAAATCGTAGTCATTCTTAGACAGGCTGGTATTGGGCGGACCGACGGCGATCCAAACCCTATCCGCGGTCGAATTATCCGTGATCAAAAAGTTTGGGGTGGTGAAATAAAGGCTGTAGTTGCTTGAAGTGGAAGTCTTGCGATAGATTTTTGCGTAGACGGAGCGCGTGCCGGAGGCCACGTCAACGTCGAAATAAAGTTTGCGATAGCCGTCGTAGCCGTCGTTGTCACTGTCGCTTTCATCATCCCACCAGGCGTCATATATTTTATAGTTATAGTGCGTGATCAAATCGTTCGCCGCGGATTCAAAACGCTCGGCCTCCAATTCGCCGAAGTCGTCGAGATCGGCTTCGGCTTGCACCACGCTGCTGCCCGCGCGATAGACGCGGATGCGATAATCATTCAACTGCGGCGCGCCGCCATAGATTCCGACGAGTTGTTTGTCGTTCGGGCTGTTGCCGGTTATTTGAAAATTGGGCGTCGCACCGAGCAGCGTGTAGCTCGAGGTCGTCGCAGCCTTGACATAAATTTGAGCATAGATGGTGTAGGTGCCGGAGCTGACGTCAACGTCAAACTCCAACTGCCGCGAAAAAGTGTAGCCGTCGCCGTCGGCATCGATTTCATTTTTCCACGCCACCGAGAAAATCTCATAAGTTTCCTGCGGATCACCGGCGGCTTGAACCGGAGCGGTCTTCTTTGGTTTTGCCTGATTGCGCTGAGATGCGTCCTCGCGAGCGGCGCCGTCATTCTTCGTCGCCAGGATAACGCTGCTTCCGCCTTGTCCCTGCGGTTGCGCGAAAAGGCTTTGCGAAACTGCCGGCTTGGCGAACAACGACAAAGCAATTGCCGCGGCCATCGGCATGATGGTAGATTTGAGCATAACGCCTCCATTGAGCTGAACGTGAACTACTGTGTTTGACTGCCATCCCATAACGCGCAGAATCTTCCTCAAAAAGCTCAAGCGATTTTCCGTTTGAAGCTCGTGCCCAACGCGGTTATTTGTGGTTTGGTGCTCGTTTGAAAAGGCGGGCGTTGCTTGCTTGATCGTGCGGCGTGTAAAATGCAAAAATCATTTACTGCAGCCGCAAGGCTGCAAGACGATCAGATGGCCGGAAGGGGTCAAAATCAGGAAGGCAATTATTGGCTTGGCGGGCAGCATCGGTCGTTGGCTTACGAAAGTTGGATAAAAATCCAACTCTTTTGAACACGGAGGACTCGAATTTTCACGGATAAAAAATCTGTGAGAATCCGCGTGATGCGAGTCTTCCGGATTCATAGCTTGTGCTTTACAACGGACTGAAGGGCTCCAATTTTTAGCTTGTCTGAAAACCCGGCGTAGGCTATAACGAGCGCATGGTGTGCAAAAAAAAATCTCCACGGATGGAAACCACGCAACGGAGAAAGCGCTTTTCATCCGCTGCGTGGTTGCTAGCTATGGGGGAAAAGAATACTCTTGCGGCCATGCTTTGCACATTGCGAAGCATGGCCGGGTGATTTCTCTCAATAGACCGCGGCCGGCCTCGCCGTCAAATTTTCCAATTTCCTCATCAGCTTTTCCAACTCCGCCTCTTCTTCCTTCAAACCGTCTTTGAAAATGGAGGAATCCGTGCGATAAATCTCGGCGCGCAAATCCATGTAGTATTGCCGCACGATGCGTTGCACCGCGGCAAGCTCTTGGGGAGTCAGTTCAAGTAACATGGCACACCTCGGTTCGTTCATCAAAAATTGCATCGAAAATTGCGCCCTCTTGTAAACGCACAAAGATGCGTGCGAGTTCACGAACCATGCTAGCGCAGCTTATTCAAAACGAGTGTGATGCTGTAAAACGTTCGGAACGAGCGGCCTTCGATGAAAAAATTCGCGACGGAGAATTGCAGCAAAGAAGGGCCAATCGCATAGCCAAGAGTGTTATAGCCGTAAATGTTGCGGCCGTCCCAATGACGGCCATAGCGTAGCGCGGCCAGTTGCAAAAGTTTTATCTCCACGCCGCCGCGGTAAATGGCTTCGCCGAACTCATCGCGTATGCTTTGATCGCTCCACGCGGTGAAGATCGCCGGCAGCGCGCCTTCGGCTTCACCCTCATCATTGAATTTGATCAAACGCTTGTTGAACTCACCCGTGGCCGCCACGCACACCACGTCGCTTTCCAAAATATTCCACGCTAAGCCCACACGCAGGTTTTGCGGCAGCGGCTCTTTCCATCCTCCGTCCAAGAATTCAACTTGCGGACCAAGATTGGCGAGCGCAATGCCGAGCGAAAAACCGGGAGGCAAATTTTTGTGCGCCCACTTCGACCACGGCAAAGATTTGCGCAACGACGCTGGCGCAAAATGCGCGCGCGGCAAGAAGCCATCATACAAGAAACCCAAATCGAAACCATAGCCGGAAATATGGTCGCCGCCCTGCTGGCTTGGGAAGACAGCGTTCGGAAAAGGCTCGCGGCGCAGATATTTGAAACCGATTCCGAAACGCATGTGCTCGCCGGATTTGATCGCCGCGGCAAATGCGAGCGACCATTCATACGGCTTAATAACGCCAAGAATGTCCGGCGTCGTTTCGCCGGTGACGACGTATTGGCCTAAGCCGACGCGCGAGTAGGCGGCGCCGAGCCACAAGCCTCTTAACCAACCCGTTCGCACCACGGCGGCGAGATGCGAAAATCTGAAATTCTCCCAATCATCTTGCGGAAACAGCTTGAATGTGTTGCCTGCCAGCGCCATGCGGCCGCAGCGTGTTAGTGCTGCGGGGTTATAATAAATCGCGGAAGCGTCCGCGCCGGCGACAACGGATCCGCCGCCCATGCCATTGACCACTGCGCCTGGCGAATTTTCCAACACAGGAAAGCCATAGTATTGTGGTGCTTGCGCATAAGCAGATTGAAGCGCCGCCCCGAGCATAATTGCACAGAGCACCAATGCGCTTGCAAAACCATGGCAGTTTCGAAATGTTTGCGATTGCATATCGCACCTCCTTGCATCACAGCATTCATGCTGTGCTCGTTATTTCTTCATGCCTAAACACGTTGCAGTCCAAAGCATGGCGCTCCAAAGTACATTGTGCGCTTTTCCTCCTCGACCACGGGCGCGCGCAATCCAAGCTCCGCGAAAAACCGCTCGGTATCGTGTCGCGGCCGCGAGAGGATGCGTCAAGCGCGCACCTCGCACACAAGTATTGTTGCTGGCCATTCATGGCATCAAATCTCGTCGCACTGACAACGAACTTGCCGGTGTTAGGTAGCGCGCGTGTGTGCCATTTCAAACCAACCGAGGTTAGTGCAGCCGATCTAAGACGATTGCCACGCTGTAGCACGTTCGAAACGATTGGCCGGCGTTGAAAAGGTTTGCGACGGAAAACCGCAGCAACGTGGGGCCAATCGCATAGCCGAAAGTGTTATAGCCGTATAGATTGCGGCCATCCCAATGGCGGCCAAAACGCAGCGCAGCCAAATGGAACAATTGCACTTCCAAACCGCCGCGGTAAATGGCTTCGCTGAATTCGTCGCGAATGCTTTGATCACTCCACGTAGTGAAGATCGCCGCTAGTGCGTTTTCGGCTTCTCCGCTGTCTTTGTATTTGAGCAGGCTTTTGTTCAACTCGCCCGTAGCCGCAACGCTCACGACCTCGCTTTCCAAAATATTCCACGCGAGGCCTACGCACAGCGCCTGCGGTAGCGGTCCCTTCTGCGCCGCATCACCATACTTAACTTGAGGGCCGAGATTAGCGAGCGCAACGCCGAACGAAAAACCGGGGGACAATCCTTTGTGCGCCCACTTCGACCACGGCAGAGTTTTGCGCAGCGACGCTGGAGAAACATGCAGATTCGACAGGAAACCGTCATACAAGAATCCAAAATCAAACGCGTAGCCGGAGATGTTGTCGTCACTCAGTTGGCTCTCGAACACAATGTACGGATTTGGCACACTGCGCGAATATTTGAATCCCATTCCGAAACGAACGTGCTCGCCGGATTTGATCGCCGCGGCAAATGCGAGCGACCACTCCTGCGGTTCATCCGTTTCCAAATCGGACCCCACATCACTAAAGATGAGACGTGAACCTAAGCCCATGCGCGTATACGCGGCTGCCAACCACAGGCCGTTCAGCCAGTTTATTCGTATAGCGCCAGCCACGTGTGAGAACCTTTCGTTCTCGAAAAAATCTTGAGGAACCAACCTAAACGTGTTGCCTGCCAGCGCCATGCGGCCGCAGCGTGTTAGTGCTGCGGGATTATAGTAAATAGCCGAAGCTTCCGCGCTGGCAGCGACGAATCCGCCGCCCATGCCATTCGCTGCTGCGCTCGGCGAATACCTTAGCACTGGGAAGCCGGAGTATATCGGCATTTGCGCTTGCGCGGGTTGATACCTCGCCTCGATCATGATGGCAAAAGTCACAAACGCGAGTGCAACTCTAGGGCAGCTTCGAAACATTCGCGATTGCATATCGAACCTCCTTCTACCGCAACATCCACGTTGTGTGCATTGCTGCTTCGCAACATAAATGTTGCGGTAGGGAAATGGCGTTATCAAACCAATCCTTAACTTAACGGGCATAGATTATCGCACGAGACTCATCTTGCGAATTTGTGAAAACTCGCCGGCGCGGAGTTGATAGAAATAAATTCCGCTTGGCACCGGATTGCCGTTGCGGTCCGCGCCGTTCCAATGCACGTTGTGATAACCGGCCTCGAATCTCGCCTCCACCAATCTGCAAATCTCCTGGCTCAGCACGTTATACACGCTCAGTCGCACTGCACTCGCTTTCGGCAATTGAAAGCGAATTTCGGTGTCCGGCCGCGCAGGATTGGGATAATTCTGCGCGAGGTAGAAAGTCATCGGCGTCTCGTTGCGCGAGGCAACGCCGGAGATGATTACCGTGAATTTGCGCTTCTCACTGAACTCTCCCCAACCGGCAATGTTTCTCGCTTTCACGCGCCACCAATAATTTTGATTGGAGACGAGCTGCCGTAGCGTGATCGTGGTATCATTGGCCGCGAACGAAGTGTCGCGCTGCGCGTTTTGCATGAGCGAATCCGTGGCCCATTCGTACCAATAGCGTTGCACCGCCGGGGCGCTCGTTCGCCATTGACAGCGCACGGTGTCAGCGTCCAATACTGCGCCATGCGCAGGCAACAACAATTGCACGGCCGCGGGCAACTGCATGATCGTGGTGAAGCGCCGCACTTCGGAATATGCGCTCACGCCGCCGATATTCTTCGCGCGCACACGCCAATAGTAACTCGTGTTGTGCTGCAGTGGGCCAACTTGCCGCGAGTTTGTCATTAGAGTCGAATCATTCACGATGGTCGCGGCAAATTCCGAGGTCGCGGCAACCTGCAAATGATAAGTCTCGGCGCGGTCCGCAGGATTCCAATTGAGCGTCAAGCTCACGGGTTGATGCACGGCCTCGTGGCTCGGACTGATGAGCGTCGGCGCTGCCGGAGCGGCCACGATCGTGGTGAAATGCCAAACGTTCGACCACGGACTCGTGCCGCCCGCATTATTCGCATTGATGCGCCAATAGTAAGTCGTGCTGTGTGCAAGACCGCTCGCTTCGAACGAAGTATTCGTGAGGCCGCTCGCATCAATCACTGTGGTTGCGAATGATGATTGCGTAGCGACTTGCAGGTGATACGAAGCCGCTCCGCTTGCCGCATTCCACGTCAAACTCGGAGCGATGGCGATATTGGTCGCGCCATCTGCGGGTGAAAGTAATGCCGGCGCTGCGGGCGCAGCCATGATCGTCGTGAAATGCCAAGTGCTCGACCAAAAGCTCGGGCCGCCGTTATTGGAAGCGCGCACGCGCCAATAGTGCGTCGTGTTGCCCGCAAGCGGGCCAATGGCAAGAGAAGTGGCAGCGAGATTGGCATTATCAACAATAGTGCTGGCGAACAACGAGTCAGTTGCAACTTGCAGATGATATTTTGTTGCACCTGCCACGCTGCTCCAGCTCAAAGTCAAATCGCGCGGCAAATCAAGCGCAGCGTTCGCGGGAGAAACGAGTTGCGGCGCTGCGGGCGGCAAGGTGAGTCCGCCGGGCACGTTGATCGCGCTGCCGGAGCTGCCGCCTCCCCAACGCATGCCGCCTGGGGCAATCGCGGAAACTTCGAAGATGAGTTTGTGTCCGGGAAGCGCAATGTTCGCGGCACCGAGAGCTGTGCCGTTGTATTCGGTGTACACGTTCGAGCTAATTGGAAACGTTGTCGTGGCGAGCAACTCGCGCCGGCTTTCTCTTTCCACAAACCATGAAAGCGTGATGGGCATCGTGCCGCTGCCCGAAGCGAGGCGCACGCGATAATCATACTCAGTGCCGTTCACATAGCCGGTGAGCGTGGTCGCAAATTCGCGCGTCCAACTGCCGTAGTACGTTTCGGAAGTGACGGTGGCTGCTATGGGCGTGAACGACAACTCTTGATTCGAGCCGCTACTGATGAGATAATACTGCATCTCTCCGCTCGGCAAATTGATTTGCACTTCGACGTTGACTTCCGCAACGCTGAGATTGCCCGCGGCATCCGCGGCTTGCACGCGAATCACATGCGGCCCTGCGGGGAGATAGAGAGGATACGAATAGGCATTGCCCGAAAGCGTTAGCACGTCCGCGCCGATTTTCACGGTCACGCCGTGCTCGTCATTCGCAGTGCCGGCGACGACGATGGGAAGTTGGTCGAGCGTGAAAATTTGCCCGGGTTGCGGTTGAGCGATCGTCAATGACGGCGCTTGGCGATCTTCATTCTGTGAACTCGCCAGCACTACGCCGCTATCGCCCACAGCCACAACGTGCATGGCATCCATTGCAGTCACGCCATAAAGATCCTCCGAAACGCCGCTGACTTGCGGCACCCAAATCTCGCCGCCATTGCTGGTTTTGAGAATCACTCCTTTGTTGCCCACGGCCCAGCCGAGATGCACGTCGAGAAAAACCAGGCTCTGCAAATCTTCCGTCGTGCCGCTGGTTTGCTTCAGCCACGTTGCGCCGCCATCGAGGCTGTGTAGAATCACCCCGCCGCTGCCCGCGAGCCAGAGCGTGTTCGCGTCGTGCACGGCGATGTCATAGAGATTGGTCGCGGGCAAAACCTGTTGCTGCCAAGCTTGCCCGCCATTGGTGGTCTTCAACAAAATTCCGGAACTGCCAACGGCCCAGCCGATATTGCTATCAAAAAAATTCACCGCATAGAGGGTCTTTGTGGTGCCGCTGGTTTGAGTGCTCCAGTTCGCGCCGCCGTCGCTCGTGCGTAGAATGGTTCCGTTCTCGCCCACACCCCAGCCCGCATTGGCGTTGATGAAATCGAGACCGTGCAAATGCTGCAGCGTGCCGCTGTTTTGTTTCGACCATTGCGCGCCCGCGTTATTCGTTTTAAGGAGAACACCCTCGCTGCCGGCAATCCAGCCGGTGGTCGCATCCGCAAAACACACGCAACGCAATGTGCTGCTCGTGCCGCTGAGTTGGCTTTGCCAATTCACGCCGCCGTTGTTGGTGGTGAGAATCGCGCCCACGCTTGTTTTCAAAATTGTGCCGCTGTTGCCCACGGCCCAGCCCGTGTGATCATCGACCAGCGCGATGCCGTATAGCCAGGAAGTCGTGCTGCTGTTTTGCCCGCGCCAATTTTCGCCGCCGTCCGTGGTTTTGAAAATCGTGCCGAAAGTGCCCACCGCGCAGCCGTTGTTGGCATCGGCGAATTTGATGCCGTGCAAATCATACGGCGGCCAAATCAATTCCGTTTTCACGGTCCACGTGCTGCCGCCGTCAATGGTGCGAATGATGGTGGCGCGATCGCCCGCAGCCCAGCCGTGATTGGCATCCACGAACGCGACGGACTCCATATCATTCGTCGTATTGCTAGTTTGCGGCGTCCACGTCGCGCCGCCGTTCGTGGTTTTGAGCACAGTGCCGGCGCTGCCCACGGCCCAGCCGGTGTTGGCATCAACAAATGAAATTCCATACAACGTGCCTGTGACGCCGCTGGTTTGCGGCGTCCAATTCACGCCGCCGTTGGTGGTTTTGAGAATTGCGCCGTTCATGCCAGAGACCCACCCGGTGCTGGCGTCCACGAAGAAAACCGAATACAACCACGGATACGAGCCGCTCGCTTTGAGCCACGTATTGCCGCCATCCGTGGTGCGCAAGATCGCGCTTGAGCCGACGGCCCAGCCCGTGGTTGCATTCAAAAAGAATATCGCTTGTTGCATTCCCGAGGTGCCGCTGTTTTGCAAGGTCCAACTGTTTCCACCATCCGTGGTTTTGAGAATCTTGCCGGACCATCCTGCGGCCCATCCCGTGCTCGCATCCGCGAATGCAACGCAAAGCAGTCCATCGCTAATGCCGCTCGTCATTCTTTGCCAGGGCACGCCTTTGTTTCCTCCCACAATCCAACCTTGATTCGGATTAATGAAGGTCACGGCCTCCAATGCGCTCGTCGTGCCGCTGGTCTGCGGCTCCCATGCAAACTGCTGCGCGAATGCAGCGGTATTCAACAAGGAGACGAGCCATAGTATCACATGATGTTTCATAACGCACTCCTTTCTCATTGTATGTGTTGTGGATTGATTTGTGGCTCCTCCACGACATGTCATTGTAGGAATCTTTCCTCACGCTGGGAAGAGAGCCAAGAACTAGAGCAGTTCCTTTCAGGATGACATTTCAAAGAGGAGAATTACAAATCAACCCTGAAGCAGCATAAAAGCGAAAAGTTTACTTTTAATAGAACCTGAATTTTGCACGTTGATAGCCTCGGGTCGAAATCAATAGCGTGCTACGCGTCACTCCGATAGGAGTGAAATGTTTATAGAAACCGAGGCTCGTGGATGATCCTGAACTCCGTAGGAGTGGCATATAAATTTTGTTGAATTGGCGCGGCTTTCGTTGTGAACTCAAACATGCCACTCCTTTGTTTGTGCCATTTGGCAATGACTGATTTTTACCGTTCC
>JBBILN010000103.1:0-20196 GCA_037444905.1 bacterium
ACGACGAGTTTTACCTCTCAACAAACCCAAGTCTAATGGGAAGAATCTTTTTCAGCGCCGGCAATGTGCTCATGCTTAAAAAGATTTTACCTAAATGACAGCAAGCAATAACTCGGAGCCTCTTCATGCAAAAACCTTGGCGAATACTTTTTTTCAGCGGAGTCGTGCTCATTTTTGCCCTCGGTTGCGGCAGCGGTGAGTTGCCCACTGCGGTCGAGCAGCCGCAACAGTTGTATGCGCCGTTCCTCAAAAGCGAGCAGGATATTCCCGTGCTCGATGGCCGCGGCGATGACAAAGCCTGGCAATCTGCGCCGGTGTATCGCGTGTTTTTGGATAACAAAAACGGCGGCTTCGGCCTGCCCGCGCAAGGGATGTTGGTCAACTTGCAAGCCGTGTGGTGGAAAGTGATCGCCGATACCACGCATGTCGACGCCACCCGCATCGACACCACTTTCGCTTCGTATGTCGGCTTCCATCTCACGTGGCCGGACCCGGACAAGAGCCTTGCCCATGCGCCATGGTCCTTCAATCCCGCGAACGCGACTTGGTCGCAAGGCGCGCAAGGCTCCGATTGGTTGCTGATGGTGTGGACGAGTTTTGCAGAAGATACGGATTTATGGTACTGGGATGCGGCGACCACCAATCCGATGGGCTATTTTCAAGATATGGTATTGGAAGGCTATGACACGGGCAACGACATTGAGCCGCTCTTTGTGCGCGTCGACGGCTTGAACTTTTTCAACGACACGCCCTCGGCACAAAACACGTGGGATCCGAATTACGATAACAATAACACGCCGAGCAACAGCAGCGATGACCGTCCGAAGTTTGCCTGGAAAAACGATCCTAACACGACGCCGCCCGGCCTGCCGCCAGTCTATTCCAGCGCTGACGAAAACCGCCAGTTCTTGCTGGAGAGCGAAGCGGTGTCTCTGGCCACTTCGGCCTATGCCAATCCGACCTCGGCGGTCACGGTTCCGAGCGTGTTGTTGCAGCAACCCCGCGGCGGCTCGGCGGATATTCCTTGCTATGGGCGGCACGAAAACGGCAAATGGACTTTGGAATTCGTGCGCATCGCCAAAGCCTCGGACAATAGCGACGTGGTGTTCAATCCTTCTACGCGGTTCTTTTCGCAATCGTTCAGTCTGGCAATTGGAAACAACACCGCGGGTGCGTTCGACGGCGATCTTGCCAAGATAACGGTCAATAACATTGTCTCCCTCACTTTTGAATTTAGACGTTGAGGAAAATTTATGTTGCCCACCTTCAAAAAGCTGTTACCCGGCGCCTTCTTACTCACGGCTGCGTTGCTCGCCTGTAACCGGCAGCCCACGGACAAAGGCCAAAGTTTCGACGAGCAACCACCGGAAACCGCTTTCGCGCCTACGCCGCTCGAGGGTTCCAAGAACAACTCTTTTAAGCTGCGTTTGGAATGGCACGGCAATGATGCCGACGGCCTCATCAAAGGCTATGAGTATCGCGTACAAGGCCCGTCCAATGACAATACTTGGCGCTTCACTGAAAACTTTTTCATGGACTTCAAATTTCGCGACGGCTGGTATACAGTGGAAGTGCGCGCGGTGGACAACGGCGACAATGTTGATCCCACGCCTGCCAAGCTGAACTTTCATGTGTTGGGGCCAACATTTGACCATGGCCTGTTGCTTGTGGATGATGAGCCGAGCACGGGCACGACGGAGCAATTGACCGACGTTGCGTATGATTCGTTATTGCGGGAAGCGGGCTATAATAATTTCACCGTGTGGGACTATCAGCGACTATTTGCAACCGCACGACCCAAGTTCGTCTCGAATGTCGTTGACTCCTCCGGCCAGCGCGAAATCAGCTTGAGCTCGTTTACGACGATCGTGTGGTATACACAGCCCACGGGCAATCTCGGCTTGAACAAGAGCAGCTTGCAGGACTATCTCGAGATGGGCGGCAATCTTTTGCTCGCCGGCAACGGCGTTTTGCAATCGCTCACCGGTGAAACGCCCACGGGCGCGGAACTGCCGGCGAGCGGTCTCGCGTTTCGTTACTTCCACGTTTTGCGCGCGAAAGCCGCAGAATTGTCCGTCGATCAAATCCTGAGTCTACGAACCGGCTTGCCGGACTTGCGCACAAATTATAAGATTCCGCGCACGGTTCTTACCCAGTACCTGCGGGCCTCGATGAATCAATTGGTGCCGTTCTTCGATGCCGAGCCGCTGTTTGCGTTCAATACCAATTACTATCGTGACGCCTCCCGCAACGTCGACGTCAACAGCGAAGAGTTTGCCGGGCTGTCTTGCGCACAGCTCTATCGTGGTGCGAGCTACAATGCTGCGATCTTCGGCTTCCCGCTCGTTTCCGTGGTGCGCGTGGGCGCCGTGAACGTCAATTTGGTCGACCGCAAAGCCATGACCGAGGTGATGCACTATCTGCTACAGGACGTATTCAAAGAGCCGAAATAAAACTTGAAAGAAAAGCACTGCATGCCCGATCACATTTATTCTCGACTCGCTCGCCTTTTCTGTGCACTGACACTGTTGACGCAAAATCTTCCCGCCGCCTCCGCAAATGAACCAGCACCCGTTAAGAGCAAGGGCGCGCTCACTTTCTATTTGGACACCGCCTCGTTTCGCGCCGGCAGCGGCAAAACGCTGCAGGAGTTTTACTATCAAATCGCGCTGGATCAACTGAGCTTTCAAGCTGCGGGCGGGGTTATGCGCAGCGACGTTAAGACTTCAGTGCTCTTGGCAGATTCTACGGGGCGCGAGCTGTTACGCGATGAATGGACGCAAGCCGTGCAAGCCGGTTCGGCAGCCGAGATTGCCGGGCGCTTCTTTCCCAATCAATTCGAATTGCCGCTCACCCCGGGACGCTATCAGCTTTCGCTCGCCGTGCAAGAAACCGCGACGCAGAAACAAGGGAGCGCACAGCTTGCTTTCCGCGTGCGTGCATTCGACGGCAACACGCTCGCCTTGAGTGACGTGCAACTCGCCAATACGATCACAGCCGACACCGCGCAGGGCCGCTTCACCAAAAACGGTTTCAGCGTGCTAGCCAATGCCAGCCGTGTCTATGGGAGAACCGTGCCGTTGCTATATTTTTATTTTGAAGTCTACAATTTCGCGGCCACGGCCGATAGCTATGAAGTACACTATCGCGTCGTCAATGCCCGGCAGGAAGTGCTTCGGCATTTGCCTACGAAGATCGCGCGCAAACCGGGACAGAGCAGCGTCGAAGTCGGCGGCTTAAACGTCGGCAATGTCGCAGACTCGACGTGTTATCTGCAAATTGAAGTGAAGGACCGCTCAAATCAAGCGGTTGCGAGCGCTGCAAGCAGCTTTTGGGTCGCGGTTCCACCGGGCAAGGTTGCCTCGGAGGTCGAACAAAAAATCGCTGCCATGTCGCCGGAACAGCTCAAAACACATGTCGAACAGATCCAATATCTACTCCGCGAGGATGACAAAAAACTTTTGCAGGACTTGGAGGCAGATGCACAAAAGAGCTATATCACGCAGCTTTGGAAGCAGTTCGATACCAACCCCGCCACGCCGCACAACGAATTCTGGGAGGAATACTTTCGCCGCATCGCACACGCCAACGAAAACTACACCTCCGGCTTTACCTCCGGCTGGAAGACCGACCGCGGCCGCATTGCCATCAAGTTCGGCATTCCGAACGAAGTGGAGAGACATCCGGCGGAAACCAATGCCCGGCCCTATGAGGTTTGGTACTATTACAGCGAGGGCCGCAAGCAATTCATCTTCGCCGATATCGAGGGCTTGGGCCGCTACGAATTAGTTTTCTCCAGCGACGAACGCGAGCTAACGCGCCCGGATTGGAAGCTCATCATTAATGCGCAATAAATTCCCGCCTTGCATTCGAACCAACATTTTGCTATCATTTAATATGTCCTCATAACAGGAAAGCCTAGTCGCCGCCGATGGGAAAGCCGACCTCATTTTCACATTCGCACTAGCCGCTCTTCCACTCGCTTTACAATTCTGATCATCTTTAGGCTGTTGTCGCAGTCGTGCATGCGCGCGCACAACTCTGCCCGACCGGGGCGCTGGAATGCGAAGCCCGCGCAGCGGCTCACCAGCCGATCAAATCCTACAGCGTAGGGGTTTTGCACGAGTTCCAATCAAACGTTGTCCCTAACCTCCAAGGAGCAATCATGCCGAAGCAAAAAGAAGATTTTGTTTATTCCACAGTGCAAGAACCGCATCACAATCGC
This sequence comes from bacterium, assembly GCA_037444905.1. Lineage (GTDB taxonomy): Bacteria > Zhuqueibacterota > Zhuqueibacteria > Zhuqueibacterales > Zhuqueibacteraceae > JABWAN01. The sequence continues at coordinate 4,226 of JBBILN010000103.1, forward strand.
ACCAAAGAGATATTGCGCAAGCATCCCGAAATTCGCGAGTGCATCGGCAAGAACCCGATGACGTTTTGGTACACTGCCGGCATCGTCGCGCTGCAAGTCGCGCTCGCATATGTGCTGCGCGAGCAATCGTGGTGGTGGGTGGTCGGGGTTGCGTATTTCGTCGGCGCGTTTGCCAACCATGCCTTGTTTGTGATGATTCATGAATGTGCGCATAATCTCGTCTTCAAGCGCAAAGTGCCAAATATTCTGACCGGTTTGCTTGCTAATATTCCGCTGATTGTGCCCAGTTCCGTCTCCTTCCAACGCTATCATCTCAAGCACCATGCCTTTCAAGGCGTGTATGAATTGGACGCCGACTTGCCGCATCGTTGGGAAGCACGCCTGGTCGGGCATTCGTTTCTCGGCAAAGCGCTGTGGCTGTTTTTTTATCCCATATTTCAAGGTCTGCGGCCGTATCGCTTAAAAGAAATCGCGTTCATCGACAAATGGATTATGTTGAACTGGGTCACGCAATTTGGCTTTGATGTTGCCTTGTATGTGTTCCTCGGACCGAAAGCCTTTTTCTACATGCTGCTCTCGCTTTTCTTCTCCATCGGCTTGCATCCGCTGGGCGCGCGCTGGATTCAACGGCACTATATGGTGGAGGGCGGCGAGCAGGAAACCTACAGCTATTACGGCGCGCTCAACACCGTTGCGTTCAATGTAGGCTATCATAACGAGCACCACGACTTTCCTTCCGTGCCGTGGAACAACCTCCCCAAAGTGCGCAAGATCGCGCCGGAATCTTATGACACTTTATCGTACCACAAATCGTGGACGAAGCTGCTCTTTCGCTTCTTGTTCGACCGCGAGCTTTCACTGTTCTCCCGCATGGTGCGCAGCGAGCGCGGACAGGTTGCGCTCGATGCCGAAGTGAAACCCGATCTCGAGGTGATCGAACAAACGCAAACGACGCGGCAAAGCGTCGCCGCATAATTTTCCCGCCCGCGTGCGAGACGCATGCAGTTTCGTGCGCGGGCCATCGGAAAATTTACGAACGCGAAACGTAATGCCTCAGTGATGTGTGGAGTAGCGCAGGCATCCTTGCCTGCAGACAAGATGTCTGCGCTACGTTCTCCACACGTAACTGAGGCGTTACCGAGAAACCTCATTTCTTCTTGCCGGCCTGCTCGGCTTGGCGGCGTTGCTTGCTCGTTTCAAGCCACTCTCCCTGCTCCCTATGCGGAGGTGCGATCGGAAATCATGAAGGTGGTCTTAACTCAATGCAGGTGAATATGCGAATCGCTCTCATCACTGTCGTCGGTTTTCCCCTCTTGAGGGGAAGCAATGCGGCGTCGCCAGCAGCAATGTGGGCGCGAAAAATTTTAGGCTGCAACCACATGCTGCGTCGAGCACGAGCTTTCATAAAAGTCGTCGTTCCGGATAACACCTTCTTCACCAGAAGCATGCGCTTGGGAATGCTCGCTTCCATTATCTGCGCCGGCATGTTGGCTGGTTGCAGCAAGCAAGAAAAGCATGAGCACCAGAGACCTCACTCTGCGAACGGTGTTGCACTCAACTTCACGGAGGTCACTGCCTCCGCGGGGCTGAGTGGGTTTCGCCACATTACCGGCGCCGTCGGAGACAAATGGTTTCCCGAGTCCATGGGCTCCGGTGGCGGATTTATTGATTACGATGGCGACGGTTGGCAGGATATCTTGCTCGTTGGGGGCGGTCGTTGGCCTAAAGCAAAAGGTGATGCTGCGCCGGCGCTCTGGCTCTATCGCAACAATGGCGATGGCACCTTCACCGACAAGACTTCAGCCGCCGGTTTGAGCAAGCTCGTGGCCTATGGTTTCGGTGTTGCCGTAGCGGATTACGACAACGACGGCGATCAGGATTTTTACTTCACGACGTTGCACCACAATTTGCTCTTTCACAATACGGGCGGAGTCTTCACTGAGGTTGGAAAAGCAGCGGGCGTGGCCGGCGAATCCTCGTGGAGCAGCTCGGCGATCTTCTTCGATGCGGACAAAGACGGTTGGCTCGATCTCTACGTTGCCAATTATGTCGATTGGTCACCGGAAAAGGATTTGTGGTGCACGCTCGACGGCAAGACCAAAAGCTATTGCACGCCCGAGCTCTACAAAGGTGTGCCCGGACGCTTCTATCACAACAACAGTAATGGCACTTTTGCGGATCGCACCGAGGCTGCGGGCTTCGCGACTTCGCCCGGCAAAAGCTTGGGCGTCGCCGAATGCGATTTCAATCGCGATGGCTGGCCCGATCTCGTGGTTGCCAATGACACGCAACGCAATTTGCTTTTCAAGAATAAAGGCGACGGCACGTTCGAAGAGCTTGCGGCCTACAGCGGTGTGGCTTATGACGAAAACGGCCGCGCGCGCGCCGGCATGGGTATCGACATTGGAGTCGTTGACAATACCGGCGCCGAAACAATTTTCATCGGCAACTTTTCGAAAGAGATGACCGGTGTCTATCGCTACATCGGCAATGATTTGTTTAACGATCGTGCCCCCGCTTCGAAGATCGGCCGGCTGAGCTTGATGACGTTGACGTTCGGGCTGTTCTTGTTCGACGCCGATCTCGACGGCGATCTCGATCTCTTCACTGCGAATGGCCACGTGCAAGAAGACATCGAAGTCACGCAAGATGGCATCACCTATCGCGAGCCGCCGCATCTTTTCATGAACGATGGCAACGGTTTTTTTACGGACGAGGCGCCGAACATTGGCGGCGTGCTCACGCAACCCCTCGTTGCACGCGGCGCGACCTACGCGGATTACGATCGCGACGGAGACCTCGATATTCTCATCACGGAAAACGGCGGCCCGGTGCATCTGTGGCGCAACGACCTGCGCAGTAGCCATCATTATCTGCGGCTGCATCTGCAAGGCGAGCAGTCGAATCGCGACGGCATCGGCACGCGCATTGTCGCGCAACTCGACACGCTGCGCATGCAACGTTCCGTCCGCACCGGTTCGAGTTTTCTTTCAAGTTTGGAAAAAGCCGCAACGTTCGGCTTGGGCCAGGCTGATACAGTCGATTCATTGTTCGTGTATTGGCCGAGCGGACGGAGTGATCGTTTTGCACAAGTGCAAGCGAACAAAGAATATCTTCTCGTAGAAGGCACGGCTCAGTTGCGCGAAGTGCCGGAGCCGCCCAAGCTCGCTGTGAATATCCGCTAAGCATTGGAATTCGGCCCGCCCAAACGTTTGACCGACACCGGCGGCCTCGCCAAAGGCGACCGAATTACACATTGCTTTGCAATCACCGCATTGGGAAATATCGATGAGGAAGTGCGGCAGTGGCTGAAGATTGCGTATGAGCTGGGAGGCTAGTGCTCTGTTACCGTGATTTCGTAGCCCTGCCCCAATGCCGTTTCCTTAGGCGATATTTCGTAGCCCCGGCCCCTTGTGGGCCGATGAACGTTCAACATTTTCAGCGCCCCACAAGGGGGCAAGGCTACAAAGGAAACGGCATTGAGCCCGGCCTCCTTATGGGGCATTGTTGCGACCCGCGAATTTATTGGCTGTGACAGCGCCCCACGAGGGGTGGGACTACAAAAATCAAAGTAACAGTCCACTAGTCGCGCGCAAAAATCACACGCCACTTGTAATCAGTAAAAATCTGCTTTGATCTGTGTTCAAGCTCATATAGCTTCTAAAGCGAGGATTCATCCCTTCGCAATGGATCATTCGGAGATTCCCATCATGCCCGGCCGCCCTTATGTGTTGGCTGAAACCACCTGGAAGACCATCAAAGAAATTCCCTACGAAGTTGCCGTCCTGCCTTGGGGTGCAACGGAGGCGCATAATTACCATCTGCCTTATTCCACCGACACGATTGAGAGCGAGCATATCGCGAACGAAGCGGCGCGGCTGGCGTGGGAACAAGGCGCGCGCGTGATCGTGCTGCCCACCATTCCCTTCGGCGTGAATACGAGCCAGCTCGATATTCGCTTGACGATTAACATGAACCCGAGCACCCAACTCGCCGTGCTCGATGATATTGCCGCCTCGCTCACGCGCCAACGCATTCCCAAATTGCTCGTGCTCAACGGCCACGGCGGCAATGACTTCAAACAAATGATTCGCGAGCTGGTGCCCAAACACGATCTCTTGCTCTGCACGATGAATTGGTATCGCTGCCTTGACAATGCAGTTTTTTTTGCTGATACTGGCGATCACGCGGGTGAGATGGAAACCAGTTTGGTGCAATTTCTCGCGCCCGAGCTCGTCTTGCCGCTTGCGGAAGCCGGCGAGGGCAACGCAAAAAAGTTTCGCGTGGCGGCGTTCCGCGAAGGCTGGGCCTGGACGCCGCGCGATTGGCTGCGCGCCACGCGCGATACCGGCGTGGGCAATCCGGAAGCGGCGAACGCCGAGAAAGGCAAACGTTTCTTCGAAGCGGTGACGCACAAAATTGCCGCCTTTTTAGTGGAATTGGCCAACGCCGATCTCCGAAATCTGTACGCGTGATTTGTTCTTTCCACAAGCTGAGGCAGTGTGACGGATGCAGATTACCAATCCAATATCTGGTTAATACCTCATTCCACTCATTCTCTTGGCGAGGAGGAAGTGCATGACCCCTTTTCTGGGCGAGTTGCTCGGCACGGCGTTGCTCGTGTTGCTCGGCGACGGCGTAGTTGCCAACGTCGTGTTGAAAGACACCAAAGGCAGCAATAGCGGTTGGATTGTCATTACGTTCGGCTGGGCCATGGGGGTGTTCGTGGGCGTGTTCGTGGTTGCCGGCGTGAGCGGCGCACACCTCAACCCGGCGGTGACGATTGCGCTGGCTGTCGCGGAGCAATTTGCATGGGCAAAAGTACCGGCATATGTGCTCGCGCAAATGCTAGGCGGCGCGCTCGGCGCGCTGCTCGTGTGGCTGCAGTATAGGGATCACTTCTCCAATACGGACAATCGCGAAGTCAAACTCGCCGTCTTCTGCACCGCTCCTCAAATCCGCAATACGCTTTCCAATCTGCTCTCCGAAATCGTCGGCACGTTCGTTTTAGTCTTCGGCGTTTTGACGATGGCCACGCCCACGGTCGGACTCGGCGCGCTCAATGCGCTGCCGGTGGCGCTGTTGGTGCTCGCCATCGGCCTTTCGCTCGGCGGCACAACCGGCTATGCGATCAATCCCGCGCGCGACCTCGCGCCGCGTGTGATGCACTATCTTCTTCCTATTCCCAACAAAAGAGACAGCAATTGGGGCTATGCTTGGATTGCGGTCGTCGGGCCGATCCTCGGCGGATTGCTCGCCGCGGGTGTGCATCTCGCATTGGAGTGATGGAGTTGTGGATTTATGATTGATGGCTTGTTGAAATTTTGGAGTAATGGAGCATTCATTGAATTGGGTGTCACCGCTGCAAGACTTCAACAATCCATCCTTTAATAAGGTGATTCAGTGCAGAGAGAAACAAAAAATCCCCAACGGATAGATGAAGGCCGGCGGATGTTTTTTAGCCGTTGGCCTTCATCTGTCCGTTGGAGCAAAAACTCTTGGGGTTTTCGCGTGTTCAGCGCGAGTTTACGCGTTGCCCTGCTCGTCTTTCTATTGTGCGGCTGCTCCTCTCAACCCAAAGAAGAGCCGGCCGCGGCCGTGGCGCAAAGCGAATTTCTGTTGCTGCAAGCGAACGAAGCCCTGCGCCAAAATGAATTTGATATTGCGCTGGCAATTACGGACAGCGCACAAAAGCTTGCGCCGAACAGCGCCAACGTTTATTTCATGCGCGCGCGTGTGAACTCCGAAATTGGGCAGTGGGAAAAGGCGGAGAATTCGTATCACAAAGTGCTGGAGCTTGATCCCAACTATCGCGGCGTTTGGAATAATCTCGGCAACAATACTTTTCGCCAGCAAAAGTTCGAGAAGGCGATCGCGTACTATCAAAAGGAGATTGCGCGCAATGCCAAGCTCCCGCCGGACCAGCGCAGCGCAGAAGCGATTCCCTACTATCAACTGGGCCGCGCGTACGTCGAGCTGGGCAAGGTTGACAGCGCGCGCATCTCTTTTGGGCGCGCGTTGGCCTATGACAGCCTGTATGCGCTCTGCCATTTCAATTTTGCGTTGCTGCTCGAAGATGAAGGCGAGCTTGCGCCGGCGTTCGCGCATGCGCAACACGCATGGCAAATCGAGCCTGCCAATTTGGAATACCGCTATCTGCTGGGCGAGCTGCTCGTAAAGCTGCAACGTTATGAAGAAGCTCTCGCGCTTTTGCAGGAAGTCGCGCAGCAGTGGCCGTGGCATCACGGCGCGCAATACAACATGGGCCAGGCCCTCGTGCGGCTCGGACGCCAAGAAGCAGCGCAGAAGTTTTTGGCGGAAGCGGAACGCGTGCGCGCGCAGGATGCCAAGATCGAACATTTGGAAAACACCGTTCGTTCATTGCCCAATGCGCCTATGGCGCATGCGGCGCTGGCTTCTGCCTTCCGTCGCGTGGGCCGCTACAATGATGCCATGCACGCATACAAGGTCGCCGCACACCTCGCGCCCACCAATATGGAGATTCAAAATAACATCGCAAATCTGCACCTCATCAAAGGCGACACCGTCAAAGCGATACAGCAATATCAACGTATCTTGCAATATGACCCCACGCTCGTGGAGGTTTGGCTGAATCTCGGCGTGGTGTATGCGCTCGCGCGCCAACCGCAAGCTGCGCGTGCGGCGTGGGAGAACGCGCTGAAATACCAGCCGGATCACCCTCTTGCCAGAAGATATCTCGCGAAGCTTGCAAGCGCGCGGCAATAAAGCAAGACCACCGCGCATGCGCGCGAAGCAACGCGAATGACAGAATTGAGTGGGCGCGGGGTATGGTCGAAGTTGTTCTATAAACTTTAGAAGAAATTGATGCAAGAGTAAAAACCCATTTCTAACGGCGTAACTGTCTCTCACATCCAACCAACGGAGGAAGGTGCATGAGTACCAAAAGTTATGCGCAACTGAGTGTGATGATGTTTCTGCAATTCTTTGTTTGGGGCGCGTGGTTCGTGACGCTGGGCACATACTTGTTCAAAATCGGCTTCACCGGCGGGCAAGTCGGCAACACGTATTTGATGAACAACATCGCGGCCATCATCGCGCCGTTTTTTGTGGGCATGATTGCCGACCGTTTTTTTGCCTCGCAGAAAGTGATGGGGGTGCTGCATCTGCTCGGCGGCGTGTTCATGTTTCTCGCCACGGGGATCAAAGATCCCGCGACCTTGATTCCGACGCTGCTGCTCTATAATCTCTGCTACATGCCCACGCTCGCGCTGGTCAATGCGGTGTCGTTCAATCAAATGGACAACCCGGGCGCGCAATTTCCGAAAGTGCGCGTGTGGGGCACCATCGGCTGGATCGTCGCGGGTTTGGTGATTACGTTCGGCCTTTCCTCGATGACTGCGGAAGTCGAGGCGAGCGACACGCCGATGAAGATGGCGGCAGTGGCATCGATTCTCATGGGACTCTATTCCTTCACCCTCCCCAATACTCCGCCGCGCAACGTCGGCAAAGGCGTGAGCGTCGGCGAAGTGCTCGGTCTTAAAGCGCTGCGGCTCCTAAAGGAAAGAAATTTCCTCATTTTCGTGCTGAGCTCGTTGCTCATCTCCATTCCCCTGGCCTTCTATTATAATTTCACCAATCCCTTTCTAAATGAATTGGGCATGACCGGCGTGGCGGCGAAGCAATCCATGGGGCAGATGTCCGAAGTGATTTTCATGGTGCTCATGCCGCTGTTCTTCGTGCGCCTCGGCGTGAAGAAGATGCTGCTCGTCGGCATGCTGGCGTGGGTGGTGCGTTATGCGTTTTTTGCGAACGGCAATCTCGGCAGCTTGGAGTGGATGCTTTACGCCGGCATCCTCCTGCACGGCATCTGCTATGATTTCTTCTTCGTCACCGGCCAGATCTATGTTGATAAAAAAGCCTCGAGCGATATTCGCGCGAGCGCGCAGGGCTTCATTGCGTTGATCACCTACGGCGTCGGCATTGGCTTGGGTTCGTGGTTTTCCGGCCAAATTGTGGAAGCCTATACTGCCGCCGGCGGCGTGAAAGACTGGCCAACGATTTGGCTTATTCCATGCGCCTTTGCGCTGTTCATCTCCGTCTTATTCATGTTGACGTTCAAAGACACAAGCGCGAATCAAGCCGCGTGAATTTAGAATCATCGCGTGCGACACGCTTTGCAGGTGCGTCGCACGCGCATAAACCTTGCGGATCGACGCCGTGGGGGAGAAAGGATGCGAAATTTTTCGAAACTGCTGCTTTTGGTTTTATTCACGCCGCTGCTCTACGCATTTGTGGCCAAGTCCTTCTTGTTTCTGTTCTCACATTTCGTTGAGTTGTGGTCGAATTGGTTCCTCTATGGCGCGCTGCTCTATGTGATTCTCTACGCCGCGCTTTTGTGGGCGAAGCTGGGGTTTCTTGAAACCTTCGAGCATGAGATGGCCCACATGGTCATGGGCTATCTGTTTTTCAATGACACAAAAGTGTTCGAAGCGAGTTGGAGAAAAGAAGGGCTTGTGCGATTCAGCCGCATACCCAATACCCTTATCATACTTGCACCTTACTTTCTGCCCGTGTTCACTTTGCCGTTTCTACTCGCCAAGCCGTTTGTGACCAGGGCTGCGCACAACTTCGTCAATTTTTTCCTTGGCCTGACGCTGGCCTTTCACTTGATCTCCATGCTGCGCGAGTTCGGCCCGAAACAATCCGACATTTTTCGCGTGGGTTTAAAGTCTTCGCTTATTATCGTATTCGTATTCAATTGCATCTTCACCGTGGTCACGCTCGGCTTTGCTTTGGATCAGTACGCACACGTCGGCACGTATTTCAAAGACGCTTTCGTCGCGGCCTGGAAGATTTATGCGTGGGTGTTCGCGAAAGCATTCGGCTCGCCTTCATAAGATGTCATTGCGATGGCGAATCAAGTTGAGCACGATCATGAAGAGTTTGTGCCGCACCACGCCGCCGCCTTTTTTCTCCAACCGCGAAGCGCCATAACGCAACGCGAGCAACGCTTCCATCGGCGCATACGCCGGCGCCTCGGCGGTGGGATAGTGCGAAAGCAGCGCGAGCCCTTGTTGCGAGAGGGGATTGCCCATGGCGCGCTCGAGCTCGGGTGCGACTTTCGCCATCTCGGTGCGCAGCTTGTTGAGCGTCATGCTGTGTTGCTTCGTGAACGCGGCGATCTGGCGATCAATGTCTTTGATCGCATCCCATGCGGGCGCGCGTTTGGCCCACGGCCGCGGACGCTTTTGCACCAGAAAACGCGCGAGGTCTTGCGCATTGACGGGATCGGCTTTGGCGCGGCGCAATTCCGCTTGCGCAAATTTTTTGGTCTGCACCGGATGCAACACGCTGAGCACGAACGCGGGCGAAAGTGTTTGGAGGAAGTGCAACAGATTTTTCCAATACTCGCCCGTGGCTTCCACGCCGAAATGAATGCGTGCGGCATGGTGACGTTGCTGCATCTGCGCCCCCCGGCTGCGCAACTGTTCATAGCCGGCGCGGCTTGCGGCGATGTGAAACACCGGCGCCCATAATTTTTGTTTGGCATCCATCATCGCAACGTCATGCTTGGCTTTGCTGACGTCGATGCCGATGAACAACGTGAGGCTCATCGCTCCTCCTTTGGGTTTGCGGCTGAAAGGTGCTCTCGACGGCGATGACGATCTTAACTCGTGCATGCATGCAAGCTGCCCCGAACGCGCCGGCGCTTCAAATCCTGCATTCAGATTCACGTTTTCGCGCAAGAGGAACAGTCTCAGGCGCGTCCTCGCCGAAGCGGGACAAATGACCTCGGTCGTTCTCTCTCAGCCGTGATGTGGTTAGAACGTTGGCGCTCAAATGCGCCGCGCCTGTTCGAGAATCTCGGCGCGCGCTTCGGCAGAACAAGCGCTTGACTCGTCTTGTATATCACGCAGCTTTTGCCGTCGGCGCCGGCGATAATCCGCAAGATAACCCGGATGCTGCGCCAACCACGCTTGGACTTTGACGTAGCGGCCGTTGAAAGCACCGGGATTGTTTGCCAGCCAGCGCTGTTGCGCGCGGCGTTTGCGCTCGTGTTGACAAGACTTTCGGCGGCAAACACGTTGGCGCTCGCCGACGCGCACATGGGGCGCAAACGTTTCGCCACACACTTCACAAGTTTGGTTCAGAAGCTGCCTCCTCTGGTTCTCAGCCCGTGACCTCACGGGCCTGATACCAAGAAGAAGCTTCAAAGAAGATTCGAAACGCTCGAAGAACAACAAGAATCAGAGACAGCTTGTAAAACTCGAAAAGCGCGAATCCAATAATAGCGAATGATATTTTCTATATACGAATGACTTGCACAGAGAGAGCGGCATTCAAGCGTCTCACACTGTTCCAAAGAGAGGAGAAGGACAATGTCCCAACCATTAAATCGTCGTGAGTTTCTCGAACTCGGTGCGCTCACTGCGGGCGTGTTGCTGGTGAGTTGTGCTGCCAAAACCGGCGAGGTGAAAGCGCCCACGTTTTTGGATCAAGCCCCGGATGGCGCGCCGTTGAAAGCCGGATTGATCGGCTGCGGTGGACGCGGCACCGGCGCGGCAGTTGATTTTCTCAACGCCGGTCCGAATCTGCAAGTCACCGCGCTCGGTGATGTGTTTCAAGATCGTATCGATGATTGCCGCAAGAAGATCAAAGAAGAGAAGAACGCCGAAGTCGCGGACGAAAACTGTTTCGTTGGTTTCGAAGCGTATCAAAAAGTCATCGACTCCGGTGTTGACATTATCATCCTCGCCACGCCGCCGCATTTTCGGCCCGCGCATTTCGAAGCCGCCATCAACGCGCGCAAGCATGTATTCATGGAAAAACCGGTTGCAGTCGATCCTCCCGGCGCGCGCAGCATCATTGCTTCCGCAAAAAGAGCCGAGTCGCTCGGACTCACGGTGGCGACCGGCACGCAGCGGCGCCATCAACGCGATTATGCCGAAACCTACGCGCACATTGCCGCGGGCGAAATCGGCGACATCGTGTCCGCGAATTGTTATTGGAATCAGGATCAACTGTGGTATCGCACGCCGCAAAAGAGTTGGTCGGAGATGGAATACATGATTCGCGATTGGGTGAATTGGTGCTGGCTTTCCGGCGATCACATCGTCGAGCAACACGTGCATAACCTCGACGTGGTTTATTGGTTCACGGGCATGTTGCCAACGAAAGCCGTGGGCATTGGCGGCCGGCATCGTCGCGTGACCGGCGATCAATACGACTCGTTCAGCGTGGATTATGTTTATGCGAACGGCATGCATGTTCACAGCATGTGCCGCCAAATCAACGGCTGCGCGGGCAATGTTTCGGAACTCGTGCGCGGCACGAAGGGCTATTCGAATTGCCGCAACACGATCTACAAACCTGATGGCTCAGTCGCGTGGGCGTATGAATATCCAAAGAATGAAGCGGGCGAGCCGACTAAGCAAGTGAAGGTCTCGCCGTATGTGCAAGAGCACATCGACATGGTAACCGCGATTCGCACGAACAAGCCGTTTGTCGAAGCGGAGAACACCGCGAACTCCACGCTCGTTGCGATCATGGGCCGTATGGCCGCATACACGGGCAAAGAAGTGACGTGGGAAGAAGTGCTGAACTCGAACGAGCGCCTCGGCCCACAAGAGTACGCGCTCGGCCCGGTGGGAATTAAGGCAGTCGTGCCGGTGATGGGAACGGGGGAAGAGAAGAGCGCGTGAGGAGTTGAGATGTGATGCAAATCAGGCGGGCCGCAGCCTCGCCTGATTTTTTGCCCGACTTGAGGCAAGCCCTTGCCATGATCATCGCGGAAAAAGGAATCATGCTTCCCCATGAATATGACCGAATTGTTCGCGAGATGATCCAGCATGAAAGCGTTTTGACGGATCACCGCATGATGTCGATGTGGGCGCTTCAGGGTTTGATCTTTACAACTTGTGGATTGCTATGGGAAAAAAACATGCTGGCGACCTTAGCTGTTTATGGGCTTGGAATGATTTCTTCGATTTCAGTTGGGCACAGCATTTTAGTGAGCATTAAAGCCACAAACACGCTGATCAAAGATTGGGAAAGCAAGCTCGGCGATAGCATCTTGCAATATCCACGAATAGAAGCATTGCAGGGCCACGAAATGAGATTTCGCTATCTACTGCCGTGGCGACTTTTCCCTTTCTTGTTTCCCAGTGTCTGGCTCTGTCTCGGTGTGCTACGCTTTGTTTGTTGATTAAATTGAGGGGCATGGTAAAGTGAAAAAGATACTCGAAAACTATGCTTTCATCGACAGCCAAAACTTAAATCTCGGCATCAAAGATCAAGGCTGGGAATTGGATCTACGGCGCTTTAGAATCTACCTGCGCGAAAAGTACAGCATCGTGAAGGCATATATGTTTCTCGGATACATGCCGGAAAATCAAGCCTTGTATGATATGCTGCGTCGCTTTGAATATGATCTCATTTTTAAACCAGTGATTCGCTCCAAGAAGGATGGTGTGAAGGGAAATGTAGACGCCGAGTTGGTATTGCAAGCGATGCTGGATTATCCGCTTTACAAGAAAGCCATGATCGTGACGGGCGACGGAGATTTTTATTGCTTGATCAAACACTTGAGCGAGAATGGAAAGCTCTTGAAAGTGTTGGCGCCGAATCAAAGAAAACATTCATCGCTTTTGCGCAAAGCTATTTCGTCGCCGCAGGAGATTGCGTTCATAAGCCCGCTTCGCCATTTTTTGGAGTACAAAAAACAACACCCCTGATGGAAACCACCAGGGGTGTATATTCGGGGGGTTCTACACAAGGACGGAACCTTGCATATGCCCTTTCCGTCGTGATACGGAATACATAATAGCATCTTATTCGAAAAAATCAAGCGCGATTTTATTCTGAGCAATAGAACAATCTAATCAAACAAAGAGGAGCAAGCCATGAACGATTCAAAGAGTGCAACCGGCACGATTTCGCGCCGGCAGTTTTTGGGCAGCACCGCTACGGCGGTCGCGGCATTTACGATGGTACCGCGTCACGTGCTCGGCGGGCCGGGCTATGTAGCGCCGAGTGACAAGCTCAACATTGCGTGCGTCGGCATTGGCGGTCGCGGCCGCGCCGATCTGTTTTCCGTGCGCTCGGAAAACATCGTTGCCGTGTGCGACGTGGATGACGAGCAAATGGCGAACACGCTCAATTACAAATTGTCCAACGAAGGCCAAACGCAAGAGTCCGCGGAAATCACCGAATTGCTCGGCCGTTTGCAAAACGCGAAGAAATATCGCGACTATCGCAAGATGCTCGATGAGAATCACAAGAGCATTGACGCCGTGGTCGTGGCCACGCCCGATCACACGCACGCAGTGATCGCGATGGCTGCGATCAAAATGGGCAAACACGTGTATTGCGAAAAGCCGCTTACGCATTCCATCGGCGAAGCGCGCGCACTTGCAAAGGCCGCGCGCGAGGCCAGAGTCGTCACGCAAATGGGCAATCAAGGCCACGCGAGCGAAGAGATTCGTTTGATTAAAGAATGGATTGCCGACGGCGCGATTGGCAACGTGCGTGAGGCGCATTGCTGGACCAATCGCCCGATCTGGCCGCAAGGCATCGATCGGCCCGAAGCGATCCCTTCCGTGCCTTCGACGCTCGACTGGGATTTGTGGATCGGCCCGGCAAAGTTCCGTCCGTATCATCCCGCGTATGCGCCGTTCGCGTGGCGCGGCTGGTGGGACTTCGGCACGGGCGCGCTCGGCGACATGGGCGCGCACATTTTTGACGTGCCGTTTTGGGCGCTCGATCTCGGCGCGCCCACGAGCGTGCTCGCTTCATGCACGAGATTCAATGATGAAACTTACCCGATTGCCGAAGTCGTGCATTACGAGTTTGCGGCGCGCGGAAAGATGCCCGCCGTGAAACTCACATGGTGGGATGGCGGTTTGATGCCTCCGCGCCCGGCGGAGTTGGAAGAAGGAAGACGCATGGGCGACGTGGACGGCGGCGTGTTGCTCGTCGGCGACAAAGGCACGATCATGTGCGGCACGTATGCGAAGAACGCGCGCATCATTCCGGAAACCAAGATGCAAGCCTACAAGCGCCCGGCGAAGACCATTCCGCGCGTGGCCGGTATTCATGAAGATTGGATCGCAAGCTGCAAGAGCGGCAAGCCGGCGTGCTCGAATTTCGATCTCGCCGCGCCGCTCACCGAAGCCATGCTGCTCGCCAATCTCGCCGTGCGCGCCAGCGATAAACAAACGCCGCTCATGTGGGATGCGACGAACATGAAAGTGACGAACATGCCGGAACTGGATGAGTTCGTGAATCCGCCGTACCGGCCCGGTTGGTCGCTCTGATTCATTTTCGGCTTCACACGGATCAAAAGCGCACGCGGAAAAGGCTCAAAGCTGAATACACGCGGATCAAAAGCGCACGCGGAAAAAGCCCGAGGCCGGCTGCACACGGATCAAAAGCGCACGCGGAAAAAGCCCGAGGCCGGCTGCACACGGATCAAAAGCGCACGCGGAGTCAAAGCTTTTCAGTGTGAGTTTTTGCTCCGTGTGCATTCGCGCGTTTAATGGGAAAAGCAACGCACGCGGAGTCAAAGCCTTTCAGTGTGAGTTTTTGCTCCGTGTGCATTCGCGAGTTTAATGGGAAAAGCAACGCACGCGGAGTCAAAGCTTTTCAGTGTGAGTTTATGATCCGTGTTCATTCGCGAGTTTAATGGGAAAAGCAAGCGCACGCGGAGTCAAAGCTTTTCAGTGTGAGTTTATGATCCGTGTGCATTCGCGCGTTTAAAGGGAAAAGCAAACGCACGCGGAGTCAAAGCTTTTCAGTGTGAGTTTTTGCTCCGTGTGCATTCCGCTTCAAGTTTTCTCCGCGTGCGTTCTTGGTCCATGTGCATTCCTGTTTTACAATTTGATTGTCACGTAAATTTGTCTGGAGGTGGGCCATGAAGCTGTTGCATGAGGAGTTGACCTATAAAATCCGCCAGTGCATCTTCGAAGTGCGCAATGAGATCGGTGCGGGTTATGATGAAGAAACTTATCATCAGGGTTTGCTGCTATCCTTTCAGCGGCACGGCCTGCCTTTTGTCTCAAAAGAAAAGCGCCCGCTCGTGCATCGTGGCGCTTTGATTCGAAATTTCGTCAATGATGTTTTGGTCGATGACAAAGTCATACTTTCGGTGAAATGCGTGCCGTGCAACTTCTTGCGGGCGCATTACATTCAACTCTTCTCCGAACTCAAGCTGTGGCGGAAAGACCTCGGGGTGATCGTCAACTTTGGCTTGCCCAATCTCAAAATCGAGCGTTATGTTTTTCACGAGAAAGAGCCTCGCTTCGTTGAAAAATACGAGTATCTCGCAGGTCAGATCGACCAAGCCGAGCAAGATGCCGTAACAAAAATCCGAACGGCGATCAAAGAGGTGGCGGCGCAGCACAAGCTTGGTTATGGCAAAGTGACCTGGCGCAGAATCATGGCTGCAGAGTTGAATTTTGCGGGAATATCGTTCGTGCGCAACACGCTCGTGCCCGTCCACTTTGCCGGCAAACTCATCCGAACCTTTCGGCTGCGGCACTTTGTTGTTGAAGGAAAAATTTTGCTCATGATCGTTGCGCTGCAAAAGGCCGTCGATCAAACCGAGATTGCCAACACGCAGAGCTATTTGAAGGCGCTAAATCTTCACGCCGGTCTCGTGGTCAATTTCGGCAAGTCCGAAGTGCAAATCGTCGGCGTACGCGCGGCACATGGGGCATCAATTCAACCATCTTTGTAAAAGCATTGGCAACACACGGATCAAAAACGCACCAGATAAAGCTTTTTCCGCGTGCGTTTTTGCTCCGTGTGCATTGCGCCTCAAGCTTTCTCCGCGTGTGTTTTTGCTCCGTGTGCATTGCGCCTCAAGCTGTTTCCGTTGTGTTTTTGCTCCGTGTGCATTGCGCCTCAAGCTTTTTCCGCGTGCGTTTTTGCTCCGTGTGCCTTGCGCCTCAAGCTTTTTCCGCGTGTGTTTTTGCTCCGTGTGCATTGCG
>JBBILN010000104.1:0-19736 GCA_037444905.1 bacterium
GCACTGGAAGGCAATGTCAACGTCGGCACGGCAACGAATGCCGCGAACGTGGATGTGACTGGCGCGCTCACGGTCAAAGGTGCTTCGGCGCTCAATGGCAATGTCAGCGTCGGCACGGCAACGAATGCCGCGAACGTGGATGTGACCGGCGCGCTCACAGTCAATAGCACTTCGGCGCTCAATGGCAATGTCAGCGTCGGCACGGCAGCCAGCGCCGCAAACTTGGGTGTGACTGGCGCGCTCACAGTCAATAGCACTTCGGCGCTCAATGGCAATGTCAACGTCGGCACGGCGAACAAGACCGCGAATCTCGATGTGAGCGGCACTTCAGCGTTGAGCCAGTTAGTCACAATCGGAACGGCTGCTGGTTCTTCTGATGTACTGCTCATCGTTCACGGCAAAATTCAAGCAACCGCCTTAATTGAGACTTCACCCGAAGGCGGAGGAGGAGGACCGACAGCAACCCTTGCTGCAGAACGAATCATGAGCAGCGCCGAGAAAAACTTCGGTATCGGCACGGACGCGCCCAAAGCCAAGCTGCATGTGCGCGGTGACAAACGTCGCTTCGACGCCCTGCTCATCAATGATGGCATGTCGGGTTCGAAAGATCTCCTTTTGCAAAAAGAGGCGCGCACGGCAACGCTGCAATCCAGCGAAGGCAACCTGATGACGCTCGATTTGGAAAATTTGAACGTCGGCATCGGCACGGCCAAAGTCCCCACGGAAAAATTGGAAGTCGCCGGCAACGTCAAGATCGAAGGCGAAGCGCTGATCATGGAAAACGTCACCATCGGCGCCAAAGATTTGCCCGCGGATTTGGAAGTGATGGGACAATTGTTCGGCGCTGCCAAAGGCCCAGCCGCAGAAGCGTTTCGCATCGCCGTGGGCCACACTCCCACGCCCGCGCTTTGGAAGCAAGAGCCGGATAAGGAGAACGTCGTTTATGTCGATGTCGATTGCAGCTCCGGCGGTTTCACTGCGACGCCTTTTTATTTTACCAGTCTGCACGGCGACAGCGATCATTGGGCCACGGTCGGCGTAACCAGCATTCACAAATCCACGGCCAAAGGCTTTCGTGTCTTCGTGCATCAGAAAGGCATTACAGCGGAGCGCGCGCGGGAACTGAATTGGCAGGTAAAATGGCTGGGCGTGGGAAATTGATCGAACACGCCTTACACGTTACACTTTACACGTGGAAAGTGTAACGTGTAAAGCTTCTTTGCGTCGGTTGCATCTGCAAATAACTACGCCTATAAAATAGGAGATCGTGCGATGAAAGAAAAATTGGAACAACGCCTCAAAGAGCTCAAAGCCGAATACGAATCCGGGCAAAGAATCATGGCGGATTTGGCGGCGAAACAAGCCAGCCTGCGCGAGACCTTGTTTCGCATCAGCGGCGCGATTCAGGTTTTGGAAGAAGAGCTTGCGCAAGAAAATGGCGCGGCCCGGCCGAATTATGAGACAGAAAACGAGCTGGCCGCGGTCGTGCAATAGCGCCACGACCCAACCGTGCTGGGTGATATTTCACCTCACCGCGGTTTACCCCATTGCGAATGGGCAGAAGATTTCGCTTATTGCGCTTGTAAACATTTTTCTGTCCTTCAATATTTCTGTCTTCCATATTTCTTCTGGGAAGAACCTGTCGCGCTGAGCGAGGACATTCATGGGATTTCAGCCCGCACAAAAACAAACCAGCGAAAAATCTCCGCGAAGCCTTCGTGTGCGAGAAAAGGCCGAAGAACGCTCACCCAACGGGCTTCATGAATTTCCGCTTCATACTTCTTCAAGCTCCGGCGTTCCTCCCAACGATCTTCCGATAACGCCTTCTCACTTTCCTTTTCTGCAGCGCACGATTGGCAACCGCACTCTCGGGCGAGTTCTGCAAGCGAAACTCACTGTCGGCGCGCCCGATGACGAATACGAGCAAGAAGCCGATCGCGTGGCGGAGCAAGTGATGCGCATGCCCGCGCCGGTGGCGAATGCGCGAGAAGAAGACGAAGAGCAAATGGTGCAAACCAAACCTCTCGCCGCACAGATTTCTCCGCTCGTCCGGCGCCAAGTTGACGAAGAGGAAGAAGAGCCGCTGCAAGCGAAGACGATTGTCTCTACTCCACAGCTTCAAAGAAAATGCGCAGCGTGCGAGAGCGGTGGCGGCACTTGCCCGAAATGTGAGGAAGAAGAAAAGCTGCAACGCAAACCGCTCGCCGCGATGATCACGCCTTTGCTTCAGCGCCAAACTGAAATGCCTGAGGAAGAGGAAACCCTTCAAACCAAAACCGCCTCGTCTCACACCCCGCAAGTCACGCCGAAAATTTCTGCGAGCATCAATGCCATGCGCGGCAACGGCCAGCCCCTCCCTCCTTCCGCGCGCGCCTTTTTCGAGCCGCGCTTCGGGGTTGATTTCAGCGGCGTGCGCGTGCATACGAATGACCGAGCGGCGGAAACTGCGAGTGCAGTGAATGCCCGCGCTTTTACGGTCGGAAGCGATGTGGCGTTTGGTGGCGGGCAGTATGCGCCGGAGAGTTCTTCGGGGAAAAAGCTATTGGCGCATGAGTTGGCGCATGTCGTGCAGCAGAATAGCGGCACGGATAGCGGGTATATTCAGAGAATGGCAGCTTGCCCTCCTCGCCTAGCCTCTTCAGATCCTATTCCGTCAGGATGGAAATCTTATCATGGCAATTCATGTGCGTTCCATTGTTGTTATCGAGGCATCTTGGAGGATCGTCGCCCAACGCCTGCCGATCCTCAGAATGAGTGTTTTTATGACACCAGTGGCGCCCTGGTGGATGCAAATCATGAATATGCCGGATGTCGCGGCACTCCGAATCAATATGATTCGGCAAGCAGCACGTACGATCATATTTTTAGGGACAGTGGCGGTATCTGGCAAAGAGGCTGGGGAGCTTTTTGGACCTCAGTAAGACACAGCCTCGATCGGCATTTTGAACGTGAGGGGCAAAGAATATTAGAGTGTCATGATATCTGCAACCAGCAACCCTGGTATTTGAGAGGTTTTTGTTTGCAAGGATGCTCGGGCAGTCAGCCGATGTAGTAAAAAATCTGGCGCCGCAGCTATGAGAAATGGAAACGTTTTTGTTCGAAAGCACAGACTTCACTTTTAATGACCTGGAGCTTCAAATGACAAAAGTACTGCAAAAATCATCTAAAAGTATAACCGGCGCTTCTGCACGGTTGATCAATGTTTCGAAGAAGTCCGTGAATAAAGGACGGCCGGCTCAACCTTTTGCGCATCTTCAACAGATATGGGGCAACCACGCTGTTGGTCATATGATCCAAGGGAAGTTAAAAGTCAACCAACCGGACAACAAAGAACTTCAAACCAAAGCGACTGGCAACAATGCGCCCCAAGTCTCTCCTCGCCTCCAATCTCAAATCAACAGTCTGCGCGGTAGCGGCCGGGCGTTGCCAACCACAGCGCGCGCTTTCTATGAGCCGCGCTTCGGCCATGATTTTAGTGACGTGCGCGTGCACACGGATAGCCGCGCCGCGGAAACCGCGCGCGCAGTCAATGCTAGAGCTTTCACGGTGGGAAGAGAGGTTGTGTTCGGGCCGGGAGAATATGCGCCGGAGACCACCGCTGGGAAGAGATTGCTCGCGCATGAGTTGACACATGTGGTCCAACAAGGCCATGGCTCAAACTCTGCGACGGGCGGAGTGATGCCGACAGTGCAGCGGCAGGTTAAGCCCGAAGAAGATGAGGCCGCATGGCAATCAATCTCGAACAATCCTATTGCCAACAATCCGTTTTGGAATCTAATTACCAATAATGCTCTTTCGGGCACGTCTTCGCTTCTGGAACAAGCCAGTAATCTTCCGGCATTGGTGCCGCAACGATACGTGCCCGGTTTATTCGTTCCGCAATTGAGGAATCTGTTTGGCATGCAACGCGGTACGGACATGGCTTTGAACCTTGGAGAAAAGTTAGCCGCTCCCGGCCAGAAATTGCCCGGTGTCTTCGGCATGTCGGACAAACTCGGTGGCATGAGCAAGGTGAGCGCCTTTCTCGCTCCTCTTGGCGTCCTCAGCAACGTGATGTCAATTCACGAGGCGGTGACGCGTCCCGGCCAGTTTGGCTTGGGCAACTTGGGTGACGTAGTTTCTAGTTCTGCGGGCTTGTTCTCTTCCGCGGTGGGAACAACAGGCTTAGCCGGCGCCGGTTTATCTGCTGCCGGAGCAACCGGCGCTGGCGGCGCGTTGACGGGCGCGGCTGCTGCTCTTGGCCCTGCGGCTGCTGTTGCCGGTGCCGGCGCCGGAGGCTATGCTTTGGGAACACTGCTTGATAAAGGCGTAGGCTGGCTTGGCAAAAAAATTACGGGCAACGAGGGCGGCGACTATTCCTTGTCGGGCATGGGCGCGAGTGCGATGACTTCTATGGATCAAGCTACTACGGGCCTTCTGCGCAATATCGGAGTGCTCGACAAATCGAAACCGGAATACACGCAGACTCTGGGTTGGTGGCTTGCCGAGCATCTGCCCTCATGGATGCAATGATTGCGGGAGTCAAAAGATGAAAAGCAAAACCATCAAAACCATTGTGGTGGTTCTGGGCATTCTGCTGGTGCTCTACTTCGCGAAGGATATCATGAACTTCGCGTTCAAGCGCATCCTTGCGCCCATTGCGGATTTTGTTTTGGGAAATCAAATCGCCGATTTGAAAAAACAGATCGAAGAGCTCAACAAGAGAAATCGCGACAACGAGGTGCAGTTCAAATATATCTCCGATAGTCTCACGATCGCATACACAAGAACTTCGACCGAGAACCTCGATTTGAGCAACAAACTCGACGGCTATCTTCGCAACAACAGCCGGCTCGGGCGGCAGATCAACGCTTTGCTCGACAGCCTCCGCGAGAAAAATATCTTGATCACCTCATTGACCAAAGGCCGCAGCGATACCATTCGTATTGGCGGCGGCGGGTTTATCGGCGATTCGACTTTTGTCGACCCTTGGATTACGGCCGCCATTGCCTCCCGAAGGGATTCGCTCTTCTTCGATTACCGGCTGACGATGTTTCTCGAGCATCTCGATATACAAGCCACAGACGAGTACGGCAACGAAACACATCTCACCAGCTATAAACTCGTGAGCAGCAAAACCGGTCAGGAGTATTTCTTTCCAGTCAAGGATTCCATCTTCGTTCAAAAGCCCAAATATCCGCTCTGGCATTGGTGGAATCCCAAGTTCCATGGCGGCGTCACTTTGCAGAAAAAGCCCGGCCCGTATTTGGGATTCAACATCGCTACTCTCGGTCCATACAAAGGCATCGAGCATACCTGGGTTTATTTGGGTGAGATCGGATTGGGCTATGATGAGGGCGAGCCAATTCTGTTGCTCACGCCCGTAGATTTCAACGTCGGCCAGCTTTTGCCAATCGTCAACAATCTCAATGTCGCGCCGATGGCAAGATTCGGCGAAGAAGGCTGGGGTTTCAATATCGTCATCGGCGCCGTATTTTGATTGGGGATTTTGTTGGCTTCCTTGCCTAGCCTCTTCACGATAATTGTGGGGCAATTTGTAACGTGGAATCGGTTGGTGTGTTTTGCTTAGCGCTGCAATTCTGTGCAAATCTAAAGGAGCGGCGCGATCTGCTCCGCCGCTTCTTTTGAAGTGATCACCTCATGCACCTCAAAATCGACGAGGTCGCTCCACTGCGCCATCCACTCATCGAGCAGATCGCGGTCGTGCGTTTCCATCACTTGATAACAGCGTTCGAGTTTGTGATCAACCCAGCTTGCGACGTAGTGCAAACCCTCCGGCGCCATACGGCCCTTATCGCGAAAGCGACGGTACACGGGAATCGCATCGCGGTTTTTGAAATGCTCGATGACCATGTAGAGCGTGTTCGGCATGGAAAACTCCCTAAATTAAAAATGGCAGAATGATTTTTCGGCAGAATTATTTCCAATCATTCTGCCGAAAATTATCCTGCCACAAATTTTCACAACAAAGCTTTTAATCGTTTTGCCAGCAATTGTTTTGCCTCACGCGCAGCGCCTCAATTCGTCCCCGCCGGTTTCGCGCCGCTGTTCGTGTTTTGCAATTGGCGATACTTCTCGGAATACTTGCGATAGAGCGCCTTGTGCTTGTCGCCCATGTCAATCATGCGGCCTTCGATGAAAACCTGCTCAATCTGTGTCGTGATTTCGAGCGGATCGCCGGTGGAGATGAAAAGCGTCGCGTCTTTGCCCACGGCAAGCGAACCGACGCGATCATCAACGCCGAGAATTTCCGCGGCGTTTTGCGTGATCGCTTTCAACGCTTCTTCTTTCGGCAAGCCATAGGCCGCGGCCGTGCCCGCTTCATAGGGCAAATTGCGCACGTTGGAGTTGTCGAAATTCGCGAGGCAGAATTTCACGCCCGCTTCGTGCAGCTTCTTCGGCGTGGTGAAAGGCGTATCGTAAGCTTCCCACACGCGGCCGGGCAAATCGTGAACTTGTCCATAAATCACGGAGACGTTTTTCTCTTTCAACAAACGCGCAACGCGCCACGCATCGCGGCCACCGACAATGACCAAACGCAGGTTCTCATCCTCCGCCCATTGCACCGCGGCTTGAATTTGCTTCACCTCGTTCGCGCTCACAAACACGGGAATCTCTTTTTTCAAAACGGGAATCATCGCTTCCCAACGCGCATCGGTTTCATGATACGCCGCGCCTTTCTGTGTTTCGGCTTCCTTCGCTTTCATATAAGCACGCGCTGCGGCAAACGCTTCTTTGAGTTGTTTGAGATTTTCTTCCATCTGCTTGCGTTGCTCGTCGTCGCTTTGTTGCGGCCCGAAACCGCCGCGACGCAACGTCATGTTCGGCCAATTCACGTGCAAGCCGAGCGGCGCTTTCATGGTCATTTGCTCCCACGTCCAACCGTCGAGCATGAGCATTGCCGAAGTGCCGGAGATGATGCCGCCTTGGGGCACACTCACCGCAAGCGCAACGCCGTTCGAGCGCGTCACCGGAATCATCTCACCGTCGGGATTGACCGCGACTTCCGCGCGCACGTTGGGATTGATCGGTCCGGTCTCACTCATGTCGTTCGTCGCGCGCACAGAGCCGATCTCGATCAAACCGAGCGTCGTGTTCGCGGCAATGAGCGAAGGATAAACGTGTTTGCCCTTCGCGTCGATGCGTTTCGCATTCGCGGGAATCGCAACGTTCTGCCCGAGCGCGACGATCTTGCCGTTATCGAACACGATGGTCGCATTCTCCATCGCCGCCGCGCTCACGGGATGCACGGTCGCGCCGATGAGCGCAATGGGCTGCGTCTGCGCCGTCGCGGGAATTTGGCCGTAGTTTTGGGAGAAGGATGGGTTCGTTGAAAGCGCAATGAACAATACAATCGCGAGGAAGACAATGTGAAGCGAGTGCGTTCTATTTAAATTCTTCACAGAAGTATGCTGCAACATGCTCGACTCCTTTTGATATTCGCTTTTCTTCATTGTCATCCTGTAAGGAACTTCTCCAGCTCTTGGCTCTCTTCCAAGCGCGAGGGTAGGTTCTTCCAGAATGACAACGTGAGGGGGAGTTACAAGTTAATTCGCAACGAGTATAGAAATTTTCAAATTGCAACTGCCGAGGCTTTCGTTTATTTTGTGCCATTCTAAAACGAGAGGACTGCAAATCATGCCAATCGCGACTCATCGACGCCGCGGCTACGAGCAAGTCGCGGCAAGCGAATTTGAGAAGCTCATCGAAGAAGCTGAGGCCGACGTTGCCGCGGGTCGCGTCGAGAATTTCGACAAATTCATTCGCCGCTTCAAAGAGACTCACCCGTCATTGTTCCGAGCGAAATCTAGATTGCGCTTGCCCCTCGTGCCTGTCATTCAGAAGGAATCTTTTTAAGCACTGCGAAGTATCTCCAGCGAGTAAAAAGATTCCTCCTGAATGACAATTTCTGAGTGTGCGCTTGAAAATCGAATAGAGTTAGGTTATGAGATAAATCTCCATCAAACCAAAACTCCAACAATCCACAACTCCCTCACTCCAACCCCTCTCCCGTCGGCTTCTCGCCCTCTCCGCCTCCGCTTGAACTTCCTCCATCCTTCTCCGCAAAAATCTTTTGCACCAACGCCGCGCGCTCTTTCTCAAGCACTGCACGCATCTGCGCGTCTTCCGCGACGTCAAAATACTTGCGGCCTTCGATCCACGTTTGCTCACACATCGCATAAGTTGAAAGCGGCGAGCCGCTCCAAATCACAAAGTCCGCGTGCTTGCCCGCTTCGAGCGAGCCGACGTAGCGCTCCACTTTCAATTGCTTCGCGGGATTGAGCGTGACGAACTTGAGCGCTTCTTCTTCCGGCACGTTGCCGTATTTCACCGCCTTCGCCGCCTCGGTATTCAACCGCCGCGCCAGCTCATCGCTGTCGGAGTTGTATGAAACGAGCACGTCTTGATTGTGCATGAGCGCGCCGTTATACGGAATCGCATCGTACACTTCGAACTTGTATGCCCACCAATCGCTGAACATCGACGCGCCCGCGCCGAGCTTGGCAATCGCGTCCGCGACTTTGTAGCCTTCGAGCACGTGTTGAAACGCCGCGGGTTTGAAGCCGAACTCTTCCGCGAGACGCACGAGCATCAAGATTTCATCTTGACGATACGAATGGCAGTGCACGAAACGTTCGCCCTTCAAAATTTGCACGAGCGCATCGAGTTCCAAATCACGTCGCGGAGGGATCGTCAAGCCGTCTTTCCTTTTTAGATGAAAAGTCGCCCACTCTTTTTCATAATCCAACGCGGCTTTGAAGCGGTCGCGAATCAATTGCTCCACGCCCATGCGCGTTTGCGGATAACGATTCGTGGGCCGCTGCGAGTTGCTCTGCTTCACGTTTTCGCCGAGCGCGAATTTAATCGTGGGCGGCGTCTCGACAAACTTCAAGCCCTCGGCGTCCGCGCCCCAACGCAAT
The DNA here is from genome assembly GCA_037444905.1 of bacterium. Classification (GTDB taxonomy): domain Bacteria; phylum Zhuqueibacterota; class Zhuqueibacteria; order Zhuqueibacterales; family Zhuqueibacteraceae; genus JABWAN01. The sequence continues at coordinate 8,922 of JBBILN010000104.1, forward strand.
TTGAGCGTTTGATTCTGCCCTCCAATCGGATTCGCGGAGCCGTGCATCACATGCGCGACCGTCAAGCCGCCGGCAAGTTCGCGATAGAGCGCGATGTCGCGATGATCGATCACATCGCCGATGCGCACTTCCGCAGTCACAGCCTGGCCGCCTTCATTGATGCCGTCCGCGGCAGAGTGCGAATGCGCATCGATCAAACCCGGCGTGACGTGTTTGCCGTTCGCGTCGATCACCACAGCATTTGTTGGCGCAATCAAGCCTTTGCCCACTTGCACTATCTTGCCCGCGCGAATGAGCATGTCGGCGTTTTCTAACTTGCCTTGCGGCCCGCTCGTCCAAATCGTCGCGTTGGTGATGAACAAAACCTCGGGCTGCGTGGGAATGCCGTTGCGCATAAAACTGCCGCGCGGCGGCATCTTGCTCAACTCGAGCCTGGCCGCGCTCGCGCTCTCTTTCTTCTCTTTTTCTTTTTCAACAAAAGGCTCTTTACGCTTTGCGTGCCACATGAATGTTGAGCCGTCCGCAAGCGAGCCTTCGCCTGAGGCTTCATCTTTATTCGCCAAGCCGGAGAGGCGCAGCGTGCCGCTTTGTTTGAGCGAATCGCCTTTGAACATCACTGCAAGCCGGCGCTCTTCCAACACGACTTTGCCGAGCTTGACTTTGAGTTTGTCTTTCGCCAACTCGCCGCTCAATTTTTCCGGCGTGCCTTTGAGATCAAGCAACAGCGTTTCGGTTTGATTGTTCGGCAACGCGAGCGTCATTTCCCACTTGCCGCGCAAATCAACGAGCGCGGGCTTTTTGATTTCATAACGGCCGCCATCAACCCACACGTCCATGATCGAAGTTTTCTCGCCGAACAAATCGCCGTCGGTCACAATCAAGTTCGCAATCTTCCCCGCAGCGATGCTGCCGAGACGATTCTCGACGCCGAACCATTTTGCCGGAATCGTGGTGAGCGCAGCGAGCGCCGCATCAGCAGGCAGGCCGCGTTCAATCGCTTTGCGCACGCGGCTCCCAAAATCACTCGGCTTCTTCAGCTTGTTTGTGGTCAATGCGAAGCTCACTCCCGCTTGATGGAGCCAATACGCATTCGAGGGCGCGGCCTCCCAATGCTGCAATTCTTCATAGCTCACATTCAGCGCGTCTTCGGGCGCATCGACCGCGGGCGCTTCGGGAAAATCGAGCGGCAAGATGATGGGCACGTTCGCGCGTTTGATCGCTTCGAGTTGGAGATACTCCTGGCCGCTGCCGCGCACCCAGAGATTGACATTGAACTCGCGCGCAATCGCGACCGCGCGCAGAAAATTTTTGTCGTCATTCGCTTCAAAGAGAAAAGGCTTTCGGCTCGCGAGCGCCGCAGCGATTGCGGCGAGCGCGAGATTGTCTTCAGGCCGGGTTTGATTGGGGTTTTTGCGATACGCGGCTTGCGCTTCTTGATACCATTGCGCATCCATAAAAGTTTGGCGTATCAGCGCAATCGTGCCGAGCAATGAGGTGGGATATGCGCGCGCTTGCGGATTGCTAAAATCAAAGCTCACGGTTTCGAACGCGAGATGCTGCGCCACTTGCGGCTGCAACAAGCCTTGCTGCAGCGCATCCTCGCCGAGACTCACGAGCGCGCTTGTGCCACGAAAGATGCCTTTGGGTGGCGCTGCGAGCGCCGCGCCGAAGCCGAGATCACGCAACGCCTTCGCATCTTTCTTATCAATCGCGATGCGATCCGCGGCCTCTTCTTCCGCGCGCACGAGCGGATTCCAATGTTGCGCGCTACCGCGTTTCTCCGCCGGTGCCGGCTGACTGCTTTGGCCGGTGCGCGCAGCTTCGGGAGCAGCGAGGCCGATATTCGAATACGACTCGATCAAACCCGGATAAATCGTGCGGCCCTGATAATCCCACACGCGCGCGTCCGCAGGCACAGTCACGTTCGCGCCCACGGCTTCGATCACGCCGTCGCGCACAATCACCGTGCCTTTTTCAATCACCACGCCCGCGCTGGTGACGATCTTCGCGTTGATGAGCGCATGCACTTTGGGCGTGTTCTCGCGCAAGCCCTCGGTGGGCGCAGTTTGGGAAAAAAGGATCGTTGTGAAAAGTAAGTTGAGGAAGATTGCGCAACGGAGTTTGAGTGAAGTTGATGGTGCAATTCCCCCCTTGAGGGGGGTTCGGGGGGTGTTCTTCGCAGCGAAACATTCACGAGCGACACCCCCCTGGCCCCCCTCAAGGGGGGAATAGTTGGACGACAATCTGTTGCGAAGGAACTCTTGAGTGCGTGGCATCATCCGTCTCCTCACAAGTCAGGTGATGAAACTTCGGGGTTGGGCGAGCACCTCTCCTCAGATTGTCATTCTGCAAGAAACTTTTCTAGTGCTTGAATCGGATTGCAGTCTTAGATTTTTTTCCGAGCACGAGGGAAGGCCCCGCTGCGGCGGGATGACAATTGAACAGGTTTGCTCGCTCGAATTTCAAACGGCGCATGGTAGCACGGCCTCGGCAAAATTACAAGGCAAATTTTGCGTGGGGAGTAATGTCTCAGTTGCTTGTGGTAGCGGCCCGGCTTGCGAGGCAATACGGCACGGCCTTTTCTGTTTGGGTTTTTCGCTGCTCATCCTTGAGTGCCATCTCCGATTGTTTACCGAGGGCCTCTTCGCGCGAGGTGGCTTAAAACCGGAAACATGAGCGCGACTTCATAATGTATCATCAATTAAAAGGAGTCTGGCTTTAGTATCAAGAGTCAATAGAGTTTGTTCTGAGATGGCCGAAGTCTGAGCGCTAGTGCTCGTCACGCTACAAAGGACGTGGGCTTTTGCTTTTTTAAAGTCCGCGAAGCGCTTTTAGTCACCTCGGTCAACTAGCCCTCTCGGTAAACAAGCGAAGAACGCACCTCGGTGCAGCAGCGACAGAACATAAAAGACAAAACCTAGCATTTCGCGATGAACCGCAAGGCCATACAGCAGTGACCGCGTTACGGTTTTCAGCAACGACTGAGGTATCACCGAGAAGAGAGGTTCTCAGCACGGTTTCATGAGTCAGCTTGTTGTCCAACGTCACAATACTGTCTTTTGCACACAAAAAAATCGCTTTGCTTTTTGGATTTGCCTCTATAGTTTCCGCCCACGTTTTCTGAACTGCCTGTTTCAAGTTTGTGCAACCTCCTTAATTCAGCCGAATCCTTCAAGGACGAAACATGCCAACCTTTTCTGCTTTGCGTTCGCAATTTCCAGCTTTGCAATTGTACGATGCCGAAGGCCGGCCCGCGGTTTATTTCGATGGGCCGGGCGGAACGCAAGTGCCGCAGCGCGTGCTCGACGCCGTGAGTGATTATTACATCAAGTCAAATTCCAACACGCACGGCGCTTTCCTCACGAGCCAGAAGACGGATGAAATTCTGCACGGTGCGCGCGAGGCCATGGCGGATTTTTTCAATGCCGAGTCGCCGCAGCAAATTGCTTTCGGCGCGAACATGACCACGCTCACGTTTCATATGAGCCGCAGCATTGGCCGCACACTGCAAGCCGGCGATGAAATCGTGCTCACGCGTTTAGACCACGACGCGAACGTTTCACCGTGGCTCGCGTTGCAAGAAAAGGGCGTGAAAATTCGCTTCCTCGATTTTCATCCTGAAGACTGCACGCTGAATTATGAGGCGCTCGGCGATTTGCTCTCCGCCAAAACTAAACTCGTCGCGGTTGGATATGCTTCGAATGCCGTGGGCACGATTAACGACGTGCGCCGCATTATTCAAACGGCGCAGCGCGTGGGAGCGCTCACTTATATCGATGCCGTGCACTACGCGCCGCACGCACCCATCGACGTGCAAGCGCTCGATTGCGATTTTCTCGTGTGCTCAGCCTATAAATTTTTCGGGCCGCATATTGGCGTGCTCTACGGCAAGACCGGCGTGCTCGAACGATTGCAAGCCTACAAAGTGCGGCCGCAAGACGAACAGCCGCCGTACAAGTTCGAAACCGGCACGCTCAATCACGAAGGCATTGCGGGCGCTGCCGCGGCGATTGATTATCTCGCGGAAGTTGGACGAATGTGTGGCGCAGAGTTCACGGATGAATTCAAAAATTTTTCCGGCAGAAGCTTGCACTTGAAGATGGCTATGGCCGCCATTCAAAAATACGAACGGCACTTTTCCGAAAAGCTCATCGCCGGCATACAAGCCCTTCCCGGCGCAAAAGTTTATGGCATCACCGACTCGTCGCGTTTGCTCGAACGTACGCCCACGGTTTCGTTCCGCCTGCAACCACATCATCCCAGCGCAATTGCCGAACGCCTGGGCCGCGAAAACATTTACGTGTGGGACGGCAACTTCTACGCGCTCGAAGTCACGCAGCGTTTGGGCGTGGAAGAGCACGGCGGCATCGTGCGCATCGGCTTGGTGCATTACAATACTGAGGAAGAGGTCACACGGTGCTTGGCCGTGTTGCAGAATATGGCCTCATGAATTTTGATTTTCAAATTTCCCAATGACGAGCCGCAGCCAGACAGACAGAATAATTCATCGGCAGAATGATTACGCCATTATTCTGCCGATGAATCATTCTGCCATTTGAAGTCTTTGCTTTCTGTGTACAGATTTCACTTTTAAACCTCTGCGTTTTTTTCATCATGAAAATCGATCTGCACGTCCACATCAAACGCCACCAAAGTTTGGCAGAACTGCGCCGCATTTTGCGCAAGCGCAACCTCGGCGGCATCGCGGTGACGAACTTCCATAATGTCTCGTTTGCGCACTTCATTCGCGAACGGTTGCCGGAGTTTCTCATCATCATCGGACAAGAGATCGAGTCTTCCGCTGGACACATTCTCGCGCTTGGCATTCAAGAGCTTATACCCGATCGCCTCGCACCGCAGGAAACCATTCATCGCATTCATGCGCAAGGCGGTTTCGCGGTCTTGCCGCATCCTTGTCTGCTGCGCAATTCGATTTTCTATCACGCCCACTCGCCGCGCCTCGCGTTCGATGCCATTGAAGTTTTCAACTGGCGCTGCGGCCCATGGCTGTGGCCCAATTCCGTTGCGGCTCTTGCATTTCGCCACGTGCCGCTTCCGAAGATTGCGACCACGGACTCCAAAGAGGCAAACACCATTGGCCGCAGTTGCATCGAGCTGGCGGCGCAAAGCGAAGCGGAGGTTTTCGCAGCGTTGCGTGCCGGCAATTTCATTCGGCACGAAGAGACGATTTACCCTTCGTGGGCATGCACCAGAGATTATTTTTCCAAACTTTTTCTGCCGCACCGCTCGCTTGTTTGCTTTCATTGCCACGACCCCTTGCATTTCCGGCCCTATCCACGCAAGCGCGCGTGCATGCAGTGCGGCCACGTGGAAACCATGTTCGTGACGTGCGCGCACGGCCACTACATTTGTTCATGCTGCCGCACGCAAAACGCCTTTCAAGAAGAAGCTTTCGTGCGATTTCGTTTGAAACGCGGGGTGGAAGTGTGAAAAGTCGCAAGCACGCCGGCGGTCATTCCGCAGTGGTGAAGGAGAAGATCAAGCGTTTTCAATCTCATCAATGATGGCAAAGAAATTGGGAATTTCCATATTTTCGTGAACGAGGCCGCTCGCTTCATGAATGTGGTGGGGTGCATTGGGAAGGTTGATATAGTGAGGCGCGTTGTCCCAGCGTCGTTTCAACGTGCCGTCTGCATTTTGCCAGTGGTAGCTATATTTCGATAGTTGTATTTTATCCTCTCTCACGATCACATATTCAAAGCATTCTAGGGTTCCGCCTTCGCGCAAAGAAGCTTTGACGCGAATTTTGCCGTCCATCGGCGAGACTGCTTTACGCATGATTTGGCAGCCGATAATGGCGTCACTTTGAAGAAGACGGGCTTCGATCGTGTCAAAATAATGTTGCAGCGTGGAATTCATAAAGCAGAATCGGCCTCGAGTAATGCTAAACGCATTTTCGTATTAGCGAGCATTTCCCAAGTTGCCGACCATTCCACAAAATCCATTGCGTCTCCCATTTCACCTTTTTCGTAACGCCTGTAGAAATCGTCCGAAGCTAGGGCATAGCTTTTTTCGAAATGTTTTAGCTCATTTTCTAGTCGCGATTGCAGTTCAAACATCCGTTCCTTTTCGCGGGTCATGAGTTTATTGATAACCATTTCGATGACTGGATCATTCGATCCATTTCCGACGGCAATGTACTGTTCCAGCCTTTTGACTTTTTCAAGTGTCGTCATCGCATCATTCTCCTCAAACAAATCTCTTGTGCTTTATAAAACATTAACTAGTTTATTCTCCAAAGTCAAGTTCTTGCTCTCGCGCATAAGAAACAAAATGCCTCGAAAACAAGTGTTGATCATCTGCCTGGCTTTTGTCGGGGCGGATCACGGAAACGATAATTTGATTTCCCAGGAAACCCAAGTCATGTCATCGCCCTCCGATTCCACGCGTTGGGGCGCATTGCAGATCATCGATGCGCATGCGCACATCGGCAGCTTTCGCGGCTACGATTTGCGCACGGAAAATTTGATCGAGAATCTCAATCGTTTCGGCATTCGTCTCGCGCTCATTTCCAACATCGACGGTGCGCACTTGCCCGGCAAGACCCTCGATTTGGATGAGAACACCGCAAATCAAATCACGCTCGAAACCGTGCGCCAATATCCCGACCAGTTGCGCGGCTTGGCGTGGTCGCGGCCCACCGATCCCAAAGGCTCTCCGGCGAACTTGGAACCGTATCTGCGTGACCACGGCTTCGTGGGTGTGAAGCTGCACCCGGACATGAATCAATTCCCCGCGGACAGTGCGTGCGTTGACGGCTATCTTGCACTCTGTGCGAAATACAAAGTACCCGCGGTATTTCATAGCGATGCCACGGGCAGCAATTCCGGGCCGGAGAAAATTTATGCTGCGGCCAAACGCCATCCCTCCGTGCCCATCGTGCTCTATCACATGGGCTTTCTCGGTCCGCACAATGATGCGATTGCGACTGTGAAAGAATCTCTACAAAAAGAAGATGCGCAGCTTTACCTCGAAACCTCGCAAGCCGATCCCGAGGCCGTGCTACACGCGATCAACGCAGTCGGCGCGGACCGCGTGCTCTTCGGTTCGGATGCGACATATTACGGCCAGCAGCATTACGAGCATTACGTCGAAATGATCGCCAAACTGCAAAAGCATTTGAGCGATGCAGATTTCGCGAAAGTAGTGCGTGAGAATACAAAACGGTTGTTCAAGTTGTGAGCCGGTGTTTGGCGAGTTCATTGCCCAGAGGAACGTGCGCGAACGGCCGCGAGATCTTTTTCTGTGCGCAGTCTTCAAAGCTTTCAAAAACATTTTGCGCGCGACCTCGGCGCCGTTCAGCAGCGCCCTTGCCAAGTTCTCCACCAATGCGGCCTCACAATCGACCAAGATTTGAACTTGACTTTTGCCGCTCGCCCGTTTATTTTGGCCGGTGTCCAATGATGGAGATGGGAACGTGGCAATGGTTCTGTTCAACCTGCGCAAATTATTTCGGCATACTGCGCTCTTCCTACGGCGATATTTCGTCCGCAGGGGAACGCAGACTCATCTCTCCACCACGCACGGCATTTCACTGAATGCCATCTTACAACACCTCCCCCGTTTTCGTCGCATTCAACGTACCGATTTGTGCTTTGCCGACCGGGTCGTGGTCTACACGCAAAACTCGCGTTATGATTTGATCGTGGTCGGCGACGGCGAGTATATGGTCACCGGCGGCTGGTTTGATCGCGAGAGTCTCTCGCCGCATCGTGTGCGCATCAACGGGTGCACGTGGGGCGGCAGCATGATCTGGAAAGAGACGGTGGCTGCACCCGGCATGTGTATTGAGTTCGACAATCGCGTCATTACCTCGCCCGTTCGTCGCGTGCTCATTTGTCGTCCGAATTCGCAATCGACGCTGGGCTCGCAACACATGGCTTAAAATTTCAGGAGGGGGTGTCATGCTTTCGAAAGTTTTCAGCGCCGCGGTTTTGGGCATCGACGCCTATGTGGTCACTGTGGAGACGCATTTGGAAGGCCAACTGCCGGCGATTGCAACCGTCGGCCTGCCCGACGGCGCTGTGAAAGAATCCAAAGAACGCATCAACGCGGCGATAAAAAATTCCGGACTCATTTTCCCGCAAAAGCGCGTTACCATCAATCTCGCCCCGGCCGACGTGAAGAAAGAAGGCTCGGGGTTTGACTTGCCCATGGCCGTGGGTATTCTCGCCGCGGCCGATACGATCCTGCCTACTCATCTCGAAGATTATCTCGTTCTCGGCGAGCTTTCGTTGGACGGCTCGTTGCAGCCCATTCGCGGCGCGCTGCCGATTGCCATTGCCGCGCGCAAACACAACAAGCGTGGACTCATTCTGCCCGCGCAAAACGCCAAGGAAGCCGCGCTCGTAGACGGCCTCGACGTGCGCGCAGCGGCTTCGTTGAAAGAGACCGTTGACTTCCTCAATGACAAAGCCGAGTTGCCGCAACATCATCTTGACCGCTCGGAATTGTTCGCGACGTTTCGAAAGTATAGCATCGATATGAGCGACGTGCGCGGGCAAGAGCATGTGAAACGCGCGATGGAGGTGGCAGCCGCGGGCGGCCACAATCTCGTGATGCTCGGTCCGCCCGGTTCGGGCAAGACCATGCTCGCCAAACGCTTCGCCACGATCTTGCCCGATCTCACGCTCGACGAAGCCTTGGAGACAACGAAAATTCATTCGGTCGCGGGCGTGCTGCCGAAAGACACGGCGCTCGTTGCCACGCGACCGTTTCGCGCGCCGCATCACACCGCAAGCTACGCGGGCTTGATCGGCGGCGGCCATATTCCCAAGCCCGGAGAAGTGAGTCTCGCGCACAACGGCGTGCTTTTTTTAGATGAGTTGCCGGAGTTTGATCGCACGGTGTTGGAAGTGCTGCGGCAGCCGGTGGAAGACGGCAAAGTCACGATCTCGCGCGCAATGATTTCGCTCACGTATCCGTCGGAGTTCATGTTGATTGCAGCGATGAATCCGTGCCCCTGCGGCTATGCGACCGATCCGAGCAATCATTGTTCGTGTACGCCGCTGCAAGTGCAAAAGTATTTGGCGCGCGTTTCGGGGCCGTTGTTGGATCGCATCGATATTCACGTGGAAGTGCCGGCCGTGAAGTTCGCGGAGCTGGCCGGCGGACCGACCGGAGAAACGTCGGAGGGCGTGCGACAACGCGTCGGCGAGGCGCGCCAACGCCAGCTCGAAAGATTCAAAGGCCGTGCGCATCTTTACTGCAACGCGCGCATGGAGTCGCGTGACATTCGCAAATTCTGCCGCGTGGATGAAAAAGGCGAAGCGCTGTTGAAGATGGCAATCACCAAGCTCGGCCTCTCCGCGCGCGCGTTTGATCGCATCCTCAAAGTCGCCCGCACCATCGCCGATCTCGAAAAGAGCGAAGACATCCGCCCGGAGTTCGTGAGCGAAGCGATTCAATATCGTTCGCTGGATCGGCAACTCGGAGGTTTAGCCTAAAACTTATTGGAGTGGTGGAGTAATGGATTGGTGGAGCTCGATAAGTGCATTACTCCAACAATCCACTACTCCATCAATCCAAGTAAAGAAAAACCGCTTTGAGGTGAGATGCAAACTTCTATATTCAATTCGCAATCGTTCTGAATGATAAAACCCCCGTCGACGAGTTGGGTCATGTCTGAAAACGTCAATTATTACATTTTGCTTTTCCTCTTTACGCTGCTTTTCATTTTGCAAGTGTGGGCCATCGTCCGCATTCGGCAAATGGTGCGGCGCGTGCTGGAGATTTATGATCGCATGCATACTTTGCGTGGCGAGCCGAGAGAGCTTCCCAAAGCCGCGCTTGAAGTCTATAGCAAAGCCCAACGCACTTGCCAAGTCTGCCGCCATCGCCAAACCTTTCTCGATCCCTCCGGCAAACAAGTCTTCGTTTACCGCTGCGGCCTGACGCAAGAACGCATTACACTCGATTTCTATTGCCAAAAATTTGAATTTGACGCGCAAAGCGCGGATACGTGAGGAGGAGAAGCAAAACTTGTAATCAAAAGGCCTGTCAGCGCAAACCCCAATCGTCTTTATCTTGGCTGGACAATATATTTGGAAAAAGAGAATTGCTGAAATCTATGCGTACTCACAACACCATCGCCCTCCGCAACGAAGGCGGAATCACCTTCATCTCCGTGTTAGCGCGCCGGCTTTATTTGCAAGCCGTCGACGAATTCCGGGAAGAGCTGCAGGAAGCCGTGCAGGCTTCGCAAAATCACGTGCTGCTCAATTTGGAAAAAGTGAGTGTGATGAACAGCGCCGGCCTGGGCTTGTTGATCAGCCTGCACGATCTGTTGCGAATGCAAAATCGCAAACTCGTGATCACGAACTTGCAGCCCATGATGCAGGACATTTTCAATCGCATGAAATTGGAGACGCTGATTCCGACGGTGGCAACGGAGGAAGAAGGCAGGAGAGCGTTGCAGGAAGCACAGCTTTCCTAAACTTTGAAAGTTTAGGAAAGCTACTGTCGAAATAAAAATCCCTGCTTCCGATCTTATGGGCCTTCAAAGAACCGCGTTTCACACGGTGGGCACCGCCTGAACGTTTTTTACGTCCCCTGAATTCCGACGAAGCGGAATGGGGCTTGTAATACACGCTCTAGAGCTAAGCTCCCAGATTGAAGGTGTTGGCTCTTTTAATATCCCATAACACGGAACGCAGGGATTGTTTTAATCACTGCGGTATTTTTTTGCCGAGCGTAATGTAAGACATTCGCTTCAAAAGTCAAGCGGAAACTTAGAGAATTTGTAATGCCTCAGTTATTGGTGGACAATGCGATCTACTTGGCCGGCATGAAGCC
>JBBILN010000105.1:0-19267 GCA_037444905.1 bacterium
CGGTTTCCGCCGCAAAAATTCCCCGCACGGTGCGATTATCGAGATACACGACGCCAAAAACTTTGTCTTCATAACGCAGGGGAAGACAGATGACGGAGAGCAGCTTCAACCGCGCCGCGCTGTGGCTCTTGCGTAGCGTCGGATCCTCAAGTGCATTGCGCAGGCAAATTGGCGTGCCTTCTGTTTTCGCTTTGTTGATGATGGTGCGGCTCACCTCGAACTCGGGGTGATCAATTTCTTCCCTTCTGAGATTCCGCGCGTTTTCAAAGAGCGTTTCACCGTGTTTGCCGAAGAGAATGATCATGCCGCGCTCGGCACCGGAGGCTTCGATGGCGCGATCCATGGCCAGCGACAGCAGGCGGTGCAGGTCGGATTCGAGCAAAAGCTCTTTGGCCAAGGTAAGCAGTCTCTGCGAGCGTGTGTCAGTCGTATTCATATTCATTTGTCCCTGGTTTGATTCCTACGTGGTCCCCGCCTCTTGTGGGTGGATGTCGAAGCCAATAAATTCGCGGCTGCAACAGTGCCCCGCAAGGGGGCAGGGCTACAAGTCTGTGTCCATGAGTTTCGTGAAGCGAGGGTCACGGCGAACGTTTTCTAATCCGATATAGCGCCGGAAATACTCGGGTGCATACATGCGCAAAGACAAAAGCTGGTGCAAGGTTGCCAGGGCTTCGTCGTTTTTGCCGAGCAGAGAGAACACCATCGCTTCGCGGAGAAGGACGCGGTTTCTACGAATGAAGTTGGCTTGAAAGTCGCGCGTTTGCTTGGCCTGCGCGAGGTATTTCAGAGCCATGACTGCGTTGCCTTTCGCGGCATAAGCAATAGCCAAGTCCGACAACCAGCGATGATCTTCGGGATTCTTTTGCAGCAATCGCTGCGAGACCGCGAACGCCGAATCGCTGCAAACATCGGCCGCGGCGAAATTGCCCTTGAACAAGTAGATTCGCCCAAGATTGAAATAATCCATGCCGTCAGCGCCGAGTTGCATGAGTTGTTTGTACAAAGTAATGGCTTTGTCGACTTGCCCTTCGCTGAAAGCAATCCTCGCCAAAGCGCCGAGAGCCTGCGAGCTGTGTGGATCCAATTCCAGATTGCGTTCGTAAAGCAATTTTGCCAATTCCCACCGGCCGTTGCAGAAGGCAAAGAAAGCCTTCTGGCCATAGCTGATGGGATGATCTGGCTCCATTTCAAGGGCGCGATCATAATACTGTGTGGCCTCATCGCGGAAGCCTTGAAACCAACTCACGAAAGCCATTTCGACGCAGGCCTCGGCGTTCGTCGGTTGGAGTTGCAGGCACTTTTTGCCCCAAATTGCTGCTTCCTTGAAATTACCCGCTTCGCGGTGCAGCCGGGTTAGTTGAAAGAGTGCATGGGCATGACGAGGATTCAGCCGAATGGCGGTGAGATATTCCGCGAGGGCTTGAGGTGTTTGGTCCACACCTCGCAGACGGCAAAGGTCGCCATACGCGACGTGCGCTTCCGGCAAGCTCGGAGCAATCGCCAAAGCCTTTTTGATGCAGATTTCCGCGGTATCAACCAAGCCGGCCTCGCGTTTCATGTACCAGTCAAACAGCGCCAAATAGGCTTCTCCGAGACCGGCATATGCCAAAGCGTAGTTGGGATCGATCAGCAGGGCTTTCTTGTATAGCGTAATCGCAAAGTTGTAGTTTGCTTCATAGTGACGGGTGAAGTATTCCCGGCCACGCAAATAATACTCATAGGCGGCGAGGCTCGAGGTGTATCGCGCCGCTAATTCACTGCGGCTGGGAGGTTCTATTTTCATCGCAAGCGCAATCTGCTCCGCAAGCTTCTGCTGCAACGCAAAGATATCCGCGACACTGCGCTCAAGATTTTGCGACCAGGCGATTTTGTTTTCTGAAACCCGGAGGAGGTCACACCGAACATGCAGGCCATCGCCGCGATGCTCTACTCGACCTTGCAGCACATAGTCCGCCTTATATTTGTCGCCCACATCCCGCAGATTGATCGTATCACTCGCGCCAATGTTTGTCGCCGGTATGGCCAGCAGTGCCGGCAATTTCGCCCATTTTAGCAATAGATCTTCCCAAATACCTCGGGCCAGATATTGATCCTCGGGATTGCCGCCAACATTCACAAACTCCAACACAGCGATGGTGGTCAATGGGGTATCGACAGGATTGGGTGCCGATTGTCGATGAACAAACTGATAGAGGAGGAAAAGAGCGGCCATGACAACAAGCGCCAAACTCAACCTCCTTCTGCGCAGCAACTTTAGGCGCGATGGGCCAGCGCTTCGCTCCACCGGCAGAATCGAGACGATTGCATGCTTTTTCACTCTTTGAATTTCATCCAGCACTTCTTGAGCGGTTTGATATCTTTCCTCCGGAGATTTTGCTAGTGCGCGTTTTACGAGGTTCGCCATTAGCAGAGAACAGGAAGGACTGATCTCGTTGATACTCTTTGCTTCAGAGGCAATTATGGCCTGTAAAATTCCTGTGAGTGTGTCCCCAACAAAAGGCGGCCTTCCTGCCAGCAGCTCAAAGAGCACTACCCCAAAAGAAAAAATGTCGGCACGCGCGTCTATCGGCTTCATTTCGATTTGTTCCGGCGCCATATAAGAGGCCGTACCCTGCAGCATATGGGCTGAAGATTGCAAAACTTCAGAGGAAGCACACATCTCGCACCATGAAGTGTACTGTGCTGCAGATTCAGTCTTTCGTTCCAGCAATTTGGCCAAGCCGAAGTCCATCACCTTGACATAACCTTCCCGCGAGATCATAATATTCTCCGGCTTGAGGTCGCGATGGATGATGCCCTTCGCGTGTGCGGTTCTCAAAGCGTCCGCGACATTCATGCCGATGTCGAGCACTTCCGGCTCGGGCAACGGCCCGCGACGTTCCAATATCTGGCGCAGCGTTTCCCCGTCAATAAATTCCATCACGATGAAGTGAATCCCGTTATCCTCGTCAACATCGTGAACCGTGCAGATATTAGGATGATTTAAGGCTGAAGCAGCTTGCGCTTCCTGAGTGAAGCGCAATAGATTTTTCTCGTCTGACACAAGATGCGGCGGGAGGATTTTAATGGCGACCGGACGCAAGAGGCGAGTGTCAAACGCTTTGTAGACGACACCCATGCCCCCTTCGCCGAGTTTTTCTTCGATGCGATAGTGCGAGAGTGACGTGCCAGTCATAGATCTGATCCTTTGAGGAAAAAAATCCTATTGGCCGTAGAGCAATCTTAGATATTTGCACGACTGCGTCTTGGCATAATCGACTCGACCATCAAATAGCTTGCACAACGCAAATCATGCCACAAAATCTGTTTGGCCGTTGCGAGAACAGTGGCCAACAGGTTTTGTGTAGATGACCTGTTGTTAGTTTACAGAGCCTCTTGCTCTTGTTGATGAGAATGCAGAAAGGTGAGAATAAAGAAATGAATGAGGAGCTGCAGTCAGCCTAAAGTCAGACCCGCACAATCCCACATCTCCAACCCAACGGAGGTCGAAGTTGAAGCTAGCACAGCCCCAATGATATGCCCAACATTTTGCTTCTCTCCCGTCAAAAACTGTTAGTCGATTACAGATGCATTAAAGCAAAATTTTTCCGTAAGCGGATATTACAGGTAAACGAATAAAGCATCAATCGTTCATCCGCTTACCTCAGACAATCCGTTTACAAAGAGCTTTTGGGTTGCGGCTTGTCGCGTTGGGTGAAACGGCATTGCCACGAGCAGGCAATTCTAACTGGGATCCTCGTTTCAATACGCCTCAAAAGTTGTCTGTGCTGACAAACGCAAATCAAGCATGGGTGGCTCTTGGCATCATTCATGGTCTCAGAGAAGAGGAAAATTATTGTGTAGTTCTGCTGGCAGCAACACCAAAGAATGTCCGTCCCAAGCTTGCACCAGCCTTTCCGCCGGCGTGTAATGCCATTGCAACCCTGCACCAGCCGTTCCGCCGCCGTGCAATGTCCCATCGAACCCTGTACCGCTCAGAACTCGATCTGTAATGCCCGATGGAAACCTGCGCCGCCCGTTACGTCGATGTGCAACGTTCCGTGGAAACCCGCGCAGTCTATTACGCCGAGCGGTATTGCCTCGCGCAAACTCGCTCCGATGTTACATCGTCATATAATGCTGTTCCAAGATTGCGGAGGGCATTCCACCAGGCAACTGCGCGGTTGTTCATACAAGAAGAGCGCATATGCAGAGCCATGTTTGTAAAGGTGGCTTAACACCGGGCTGCCCCGGTGCTTCAGTCGAGGGTATAGAGCTAAAAACGAAATGTCAATTCAAAAACACCATCGTCATATTTCTTCTCCGCGAAGCCGATGCGCTCGAACGCGCGCAGCATGGCAACGTTTTCCGGCAGTACAATGGCGCAGAAGCCGCGATAGCCGTGCTCCTGCGCGACTTTTTGCAGTTGTTGAAAAAGAAAACCGGCGATCCCCCTTCCGCGAAAGTCTTCATGCACGACGAACGCAACTTCGGGGAATTCATATTCCGGCGCAGCGATGTAGCGCGCGATTGCAATGATACGCTCTTTGCCGATCTCACCCACCACGCCGGCAAAAGCCATGCGCTGCTTGTAATCGACATTGACCAAGTCTTGCGCTTTGGTGTGGTGCATGGTTTTGAGGTGCGCGTGATAGCGCATGAAAATCGTATCTTCGTTGTGGGAATAAAAGAAGTCTTGCAATAAACGTTCGTCGGTGGGTTTGATGGGACGGAAGCGAATCGGCTCGGAGTCTTTGAAGGTGCGCGTGACTTCATACCAATGCGGATAGAGCCTGCCGATGGTTTCGAGTTTTTGATCGGGATAAACATAATGCCGTTGCTTCATCGCCGCGAGCAACTCGCCGCGAAAATCCGGATGCGCGAGGTGAATCAATTCGAGGCTGCGCTGCCGCACGGATTTGCCGTGCAAGTATGCGATGCCGTATTCCGTAACGACGTAATGCACGTCGCCGCGCGTGGTGGTCACGCCCGCGCCGTGCGTGAGATCGGCCACGATGCGCGAGACTTTGCCGTTCTCCGCGGTTGCGGGCAACGCGATGATGGGCTTGCCGCCTTGCGAAAGCGCAGCGCCGCGAATGAAATCGAGCTGCCCGCCGATGCCGCTGAAAAAACGCGGCCCAATCGAATCCGCGCAGACTTGGCCGGTGAGATCGACTTCCAATGCGGAGTTGATCGCCGTCATGTTGCGATTCTGGCCGATGATGAAGGGATTGTTCGTGTGCTGCGAGGGATGAAACTCGATCAAAGGATTCTCGCGCACGAAATCATACAGCGCGTGCGAACCCAGCACGAAGCTGGTGATGGTTTTGCCGTCGTGCAGGCCTTTCCGCATATTGTTCACGACGCCGCTTTGCAGCAAAGGAATGAGGCCGTCTGAAAACATTTCGGTATGCACGCCGAGATCGTTCCTATCGTGCAGCGCTTTCAGCGCCGCGTCGGCAATCACGCCGATGCCCAATTGCAGCGTCGCGCCGTCGTGAATCAATTGCGCCACGTTTCGCGCGATTTGCAGCGTCACTTCGTCCGGCGCAAGAATCTGGTATTCGAGTAGCGGTTCTTCATGTTCGAGCAGATAGTGCAACTGGCTCACATGCAGCAAACTGTCGCCGCACGTGCGCGGCATTTGTGGATTGACTTGCGCCACCACACAACGCGCAACGCCGGCAACGGATTTCATGACGTCCACGCTCACGCCCAAGCTGCAATAGCCCGCGGCATCAGGCGGTGAAACTTGAATGAGCGCGAGGTCGATGAGCAATTGCCCGCTTTCAAACAGTCGCGGCAGTTCGGAAAGAAAAACCGGCGTGTAATCTGCGGCGCCCTCGGCTACAGCTTGCCGCACATTGGAACCGATAAAAAAAGCGTTATGACGAAAGTAATTCACATATTTCGGCTCCACGTATTCCGAGCGCCCGGCCGTGAGCAGATGGACAATCTCGGCGTCGGCGAAATGAGGCGCATGCGCGACCAATTGGCGCACCAATTCCTGCGGCTCCGCGCAGCCGGAACCGATGAAAACACGGCTGTTGCGCGGGAGGTTGGGGAGAATTTCGGAAAGAGATTTTATAGCTTTGAAGAATGACATTGGGGCGCTGCTTTTTTAGTAATCAGTGATCAGCCACCAGTGATCAGTTGACTGAGCGCTTCCCCCAAATGTCATTCTGTAAGAATCTTTCCTTGCACTGGGAAGAAGACCGAGCACTAGAGAAGGTCCTTACAGGATGACAGCGAGGGATTATTTTGCGAACAAACTTCTATCGGAAGAAAAGCACTGATAACCGACCACCGCCAACTACTCACACCCACTTCCTCTCTTGCGCAAACTTCGTCAACTCCTCGCGAAAGTTCGGGTGCGCGATTTTAATCAAAGCCTGGCAGCGCTCGCGAATGGTCTTGCCATGCAAATACGCGACGCCGTATTCCGTGACGACGTAATGCACATCGCCGCGCGAAGTGACCACGCCCGCGCCTTCTTTCAAATGCGGCACGATGCGCGTGATCGTGTCATTCTTCGCGGTGGAGGGCAGCGCGATAATCGGTTTGCCGCCTTTGCTGCGCGCCGCGCCGCGAATGAAATCCACCTGGCCGCCAATGCCGCTGTAGAAATTGTAGCCGATGGAATCCGCACAGACCTGGCCGGTGAGATCGATTTCCAATGCCGAGTTGATCGCCACTTGCTTGTCGTTGCGGCTGATGATGAAGGGATCATTCGTATATTGGCTCGGATGAAACTCGAAAATGGGATTGTTGTCGATGAAGTCATAGAGCCGCCGGGTGCCGAGCACGAAGCCCACGATCACTTTGCCGGGGTGCAGCGTCTTCTTTTCGTTGTTGATCACGCCGCGTTCGATCAAATCCACCACGCCGTCGCTCACCATCTCGGTGTGTATGCCGAGATCTTTTTTCTCTTTGAGATAATACAACACCGCGTCGGGAATTTCGCCGATGCCCAATTGCAGCGTGGAGCCGTCTTCGATCAACTCCGCGATGTTGCGGCCGATGCGGTTGGCCAGCTCGGAAATCTCGCCTTGCTTGTGTTCTAAAATATCGTCTTCGACTTCGACGATGTGATCGATCTTGTTGACGTGGATGAAGGAATCACCGAGCGTGCGCGGCATTTTGGGATTGACCTGCGCGATCACAACTTGCGCACACTCCGCCGCGGTTTTGGTGGTATCCACGCCGACGCCGAAGCTGCAGAAACCGTGTTCATCGGGCGGCGAGACGTGAATCAGAGCGACGTCAATCGGAATGGCGCCGGTCGACATCAACGCATCGACCTCGCCCAAGAATATGGGAATGAAATCCGCGCGGCCTTCGTTGATGGCCGACCGCACGTTCGCGCCCGCAAAAAACGCCACGTGCCGAAAACTCTCTCGCATGTCCGCCCGGACATAGTCGGCGTTGCCGGCCGTGAGCAAATGAATGACTTTGATATTTTTCAGTTCCGGGCCGCGTTGCACCATCGCGCGCACGAGTTGCTCCGGCTCGGCGCAACCCGGATGAATGTAAACGGTGTGGCCGCTTTGTATGGCTTGTACCGCGGCCTCAGCCGAGCAGCGCTTGCGGCGATAATTTTCCAGCCAAGACGCGACCCGGCTGCTCGCTCGAGTTTCATTAGAGGAGGATGGCATGTTCTGTACTCGAAGTTAGTTAGGGAATAATTCTGCGCTCTTCCGTGCGATTCTGTGGCCCGCTTTTTTGGCTCCGGCTTGTCTGCCGTGTTTATTGGAGAGCTTCCTCTTGCACCAAACGATCGACCGGCACGAAATCCCAACCGAACAAACCCGCGATTTCTTCGTGCGTGCACTGTCCGCGATAAACATAAACGCCGCGCCGCAACGCTTCGGTTTGCTCGAAGGCACGCCATTCGTTTTCCGCAACTTCTTCGACGAACGGCAGCACCACGTTGTTGAGCGCATGCGAGGCGGTGCGCGCCACGGAAGAGGGCAAATTCGGCACGCAATAATGAATGACATCGTGCTTCACGAACACCGGGCCGGACAACGTCGTGGGCCGGCTGGTTTCAACGCAACCGCCTTGATCGATCGAGACGTCGATGATGACACTGCCCTTCTTCATTTTTTTTACCATGGCCTCGGTCACCACGTGCGGCGCTTTTTTGCCGTGAATCAAAACCGCGCCGACCAGAACGTCGGCAAACGCCAAGTAGCGTTCGAGATTGTAGGGCGTGGCGAGCGCCGTGCTCACTTTTTTGTGCGAGAGAAATTCCAATTGCCGCAAGCGATTCAAATCGGCGTCCAACACGGTGACTTTCGCGCCCACGCCGTTGAAATTCAGCGCGGCCGTGCTGCCCACCATGCCGGCGCCGATGATCAACACGTTTGAGGCCGGAATGCCGGCAACGCCTCCAATCGTAATGCCGCGGCCGGCGCTGGTCGTTTCCAAATATCGTCCCGCGATTTGCGGCAAAAGCATGCCGGCAATCTCACTCATCGCCGTGAGCACCGGCAAATTGTTGCCTTCCGTTTTGATCAGCTCATAGCCGACCGCGGTGGTGCGCTGTTGCATTAGATGTTGCAAGCCCGCGGGATGCGCCACGCCAAGCTGCACAAAGTTGAAGAGAAATTTGTCCGCCGTAATCCAACGGCTTTCTTCCAGGGTCGGCGGCATGACTTTCACGATAAGATCACCGCGCGCAAAAACTTCTTCCGCGGAAAAAGCGATCTGGGCGCCGGCTTCATCATAAGCCTCGCGCGAGAAGCCGCAGCCCGCGCCCGCGTCGGCTTGCACAAAAACCGTGTGTCCGGCTTTCACGAGCGCATACACGCCCGCGGGCGTGAGTGCGGCCCGGCGCTCATCGCGCCAGCTTTCTTTGGGTATGCCAATAATCATGTAGCGTTCCTCTCGGTTGGACGTTCCACTTGTCGCCTTCAAAAAATAAGCCAGCGCACGCCCGCGAAATCTGGCACAGGGTCTGGATTAACTGGCTGATAATGCTCTGAGTTGGAAAGTCGCTGCTTTGTATTGCCGGTCTTAAATGAGCTGTTCTTCAATTTTTGATAAAAGCCCGAGAGCTTTTTCTTACATGTAAGAAAGCAAAATTGTGCACAGAAGCAATGCACAAAACACCGGGGGAGCTTTTGTTTAACGAGGGAGATTATGGACTAGCGAGCTGAAGTGAGACGAAAGCAAAGAGCACCCAAAAAGAGGCGTGGGTTCATGGCGTTGCGTGGAAAAATTGCAATGTGAATAGCAACACGATACCAACCACGAATGCCATGAAGTGAATGAAATTGGCGGTGAGGTCATCCTGTCCTTTGATTTCGGGAATCAAATCGGAGGCGCCGATGTAGATAAAGTTACCCGCCGCAAACGGCACGAGAAATGAAAGATCGAGACGAAACGAAACCGCATAGGCGAGCAGCCCACCCACCAGGAAGGCCATGCCTGACAGCACGTTATAAAGCAGCGCCTTTTTCTTCGCCCATCCGCCGTGCACGAGCACGCCGAAATCTCCTAACTCTTGCGGCACTTCATGCGCCGCCGCAGCCAGCCACGTGACAATGCCCAACCGAATATCGATCATGAACACGCCCGCCACCGCCATTCCGCCGAGAAAATTGTGCAGGCCATCGCCGAGCAGAATTAAATAGGTGAGCGGCTTCTTGCATCCGATGGAGTTCTTGTGGCAATGATGCCAATGCAAGAATTGTTCGAGCGCAAAGAACATTGAGAAGCCGGCAAGGACCCACGCATAGACCGAAATGCTTTGCCCGCCGGTAGCGAGGCCGGCGGGGATCATGTGAAAAAACGCACCGCCTAGCAGCGCGCCTGCGGAGAAGGCTACCAGCGGCAAGAGCATGCGTTGCAGCGTGGCTTCTTTTAGAACGAGAATAATACTGCCCACCAGTGCGATGGCGCTCATCAAAAGTCCGCTACCGAGAATCCAGAAGAAGGTTTCCATGTCATCGCGTCAACGCATCATTTCTCCGGCAACTTCATTCTGGTTGTACGCAGCTTGAGTTGGGGTTGATCGCCCACTAGCTTTTCCCATTCACCATAAACCGGATTGGGCAGAATAAACCAATCCACGCCCCTATGTGACGCAGCAGAATCAACGCGTGCATAACGCTGTTCGATCGCAGTTAATCTTGCAACTGCGGCAGAGAAGCGCAGCTTTGCAGCCGCAAAAGACTCGGAAAAATCGCGGAGATTGTCGCCGATTGAAATTTTTCATAAATATTTTTTGGCCTTGGCAAAGCGTTCCAACTCCTCGCGAAAATCCGGATGCGCGATGTTGATCAGCGCCTTGGCTCGCTCTTGCAGGTTCCTGGCATGCAGATAAGCGATGCCGTATTCCGTCACGACGTAGTGCACGTCACCGCGGCTGGTCACCACGCCGGCGCCTTCTTTCAAATGCGGAACGATGCGGGAGAGCTGGCCGTTCTTGGCCGTTGACGACAACGCGATAATGGGTTTGCCGCCTTTGGCGCGCGCCGCGCCGCGCGTGAAATCAACCTGGCCGCCGAAGCCCGAATAAATGGTGTAGCCAATGCTATCCGAACAAACCTGGCCGGTCAAATCCACTTCCAGCGCGGAATTGATCGCCACCAGGTTATCATTTCGCGCCACTACAAACGGATCGTTGGTATAATCAACCTGGCGCAGCTCAAAGATCGGGTTGTTGTGGCTGAACGCATAAAGCTGTTCGCTGCCCAAAATGAAGGTGGCAATCACTTTGCCCGGATGCAGGCTCTTGTAGGCATTGGTAACGACGCCGTCTTCAATGGCTCGCATCACGCCATCGGACACCATTTCCGTGTGGATGCCCAAATCTTTCCGGTCTTTCAGCAGGGCCAGCACGGCGTCCGGAATGCCTCCGATGCCCAGTTGCAGCGTGGCGCGGTCTTCGATGAGCGTGGTGATATGCTGCGCAATCTTTTTTTCCACGGCTGTGAAAGGTTTGGGAGTCAGCGTCGGCAGAGATTCTGAGACCTCGACAATCTTGCTGAGTCGCGAGACGTGCAGAAAACAATCTCCCAAAACGCGGGGCATCTTATCATTCACTTGCGCAATGACCACTTTCGCGGTTTCCGCCGCGGCTTTGGTGGCGATGGTTTCCACGCCCAGCGAAACGAAGCCGTGCTCATCGGGCAACGAGGTATGAATCATCGCCACGTCCAATTGCACGTGATTACGAAAGAGGCCGGGAATCTCATACAAAAAGATGGGATAATAATCGGCGCGCCCTTCGTTGACGGCCTCGCGATCTGCGGGCCCGACAAAGAGCGACTTGCGCCGAAAGTGACCGAGCATGTCCGGCCGGGTTAGTGGGTCTTCACCCAACAGCAGCAAGTTAAACACGCCGACATCTTGCAGCTCGTTCTTGCGTTTTGCCAATGCATTTACGAGAACATACGGCGCGGCAGCATTGCCGGAGGTGGATATCTTGTCGCCGCTTTTTATGATTGCAACGGCCTGCTCGGCCGTCGCCAGTTTGCTTCGATAATCTTCAATCCATTTCATTTTAAAACCATCTCCTTTCGGCTCGAACTATTGGCGATCTTTGAGAGCAAGCAGGGCATCAATATTCCGGTATTCGTGACCAATCAAGCTTGCCACGGCTTGTTGTGTGCATTGTCCATTGAAGGCATAGATGCCTTTGCGCAACGAAGAAATGCCGTGCAAGGCTTTTTCCAGGCCCTCCTCGGCGACTTCCAGCACCCACGGCAACACGGAATTATTCAGTGCATGCGAAGAGGTTCTCGCTGCCGCGGCCGGAATGTTGGGCACGCAAAAGTGCGTGACGCCATGCTGTATGAAAGTCGGGGAGGACAATGTCGTCGGATGGCTGGTGGCAATGCAGCCGCCTTGGTCGATGGAAACGTCAATAATCACCGAGCCTGCTTTCATTTTTTTCACCATGTCCTCCGTCACCAAGTTGGGCGGCTTCTGGCCGTGGATGAGCACCGCTCCGATCAAGATATCAGCGCGGCGCGACCAGCGTTCCAATAACAAAGGCGTGATGATGGAAGTCGCCACGCGTTTATCGAGAAGCCGATCGACATTGCGCAAGCTGTCGATGTTTTTGTCCAAGACCAGAACCTTAGCCCCGAGTGCGGAGAAAGCGCGCGCGGCCGTGAAGCCGACCACGCCGGCGCCAAGGATGACCACACTTGCCGGCGTCACGCCGGAAACACCGGCCAGCGTTATACCGCGGCCGCCGTGTTCGCTTTCCAACAGCCGCCCGGCAATTTGTGGCAACAGATTGCCCGCAATCTCGCTCATGGCCGTCAAGATCGGCAGGTTGCCGTCGGGCTGCTCGATGAATTCATATCCCACCGCGGTCACGCCGGTTTCCAACAGTTTTTGGATAATAGTCTTGCGCGCGATGCCCAAGCCCAGCAGAGAGAAAACGATTTTCCCCGATTCGAGGTATTTGCATTCCTCCTCCGTGGGCGGCTGCACCTTGACCACAAGCTGGGAACGGCGGAAAACTTCGTCGCCGGAGAAAACGAGGTGCGCACCCACTTCTTGAAATTCTTGATCGGAAAAGCCGCTGGCCTTTCCGGCGCCTTGTTCTACGTACACTGCATGGCCTTCATTGACCAAAGCGTAGACGCCGACCGGGGTCAGCGCCACACGGCGCTCTTCGATGGCGGTTTCTTTGGGTATTCCGATATTCATGTTTTTTCCTTTCATGGATCAATCAAAATCGTTTGGTTTTTGATGCGCTTCCTCGCAAAAATCATAACACGGCATTTTCCTCAATTAAAAAAGCAGAGTGATTTATGACTTCATGGTGATGCTGCGATCCTCTTACGAGAGCGGAGAGCAATGCGCCGCTCGCCTTGCAGGCTCGGCCGGCAACGGCCTTTCATGGAACACCGCGGCCGGCTTTGCAGCGATCACAAATGGAACAAGCGTCACCAAATTCGTTTGTGCTCGGATTCCGCGCGAAGCAAGCGCCGCGTTGATTTGACTTTCATCAATAACCATACCGCTAGCCCGGCATAACAAGCCATGAGTTCCGAATAGAAAAACAATGGGTTGGTTGTTCATCAAGCCGGCCTGCGCTGGCAACTTCCTGAAACTGCAAATAATCCTGTTAATTTTTCGCAGGCACTGCAATCACGCTCATTTTGCATGATTAAAAAAAACGCAGTGTTTCTTCCTGAAAGCAAGAAAGCTTTTGGTCACAAAAAAAGAGTTGCTCGATTCTAATTTCAAGAGAATCAAACCTGGAATGCTCCTACCAATTTTGGCCCATTGCTTGCCAAAGCTGTATTGCAAAATACAGGATTTCATTCATAGCCCGCAAAGATTCGCAATGATCGCGCTCGAGCAAAACCCCAAACTCAAAATCGGTGAAGTGGCGCGCCAACTGGAGATCGCCGTGGAAACCATTCGCATGTATGAACGCGAAGGCTTGTTGCTCGTGCACAAAACCGAAACCGGGCAGCGGCTCTTCAGCGCTTCGGACGTGCATTGGATTTCGTGCATTCGTCGCTTGATCACCGAGCGCGGATTGAATCTCGAAGGCATTCGACGCATGCTCGCGTTTCTGCCCTGTTGGGAATTGAAGCCGTGCTCGCAAGCGGAACGAGCGAACTGCCCGGCGTATTTGAACGCCATGAAGCCGTGTTGGATGATCAAAACGCAATTGTCGAGCGCGTGCCAGGCATTAGACTGCCGCGCGTGCAGTGTCTATCGCAGCGCGCAACACTGCGATAATCTCAAAGAGTTGCTGCGCAAAGTGCAGAGCGCATAGCGCATAGCGCAAAACGATTCTTTCAATCGTTTTGCCGGAAATGGTTTTGCTTTTTTTGAAGCTGCAACGATTCACTTTTCATAAATCATGTGAAGCTGTTTGGCTAAATTCAAGGAGGCTTGAAAATGATGAGAAGAATGCAGTTCCCCGTTGCGCTGCTCGCGGTGGCGGTGATGAGCAGCGCGGTGTTTGCGACCAACGGTTATTTTGCGCACGGCTACGGCATCAAATACAAAGCGCTCGCCGGCGCGGGCGTGGCTTTGCCGCTCGGCACAATCAGCTCGGCCACCAATCCCGCCCATCTCGTGTTCGCGGGCAATCGCTTTGATGTCAGCCTCGCGATGTTCAATCCGAATCGGCAATACACCGTCACGGGAAATCCTTCCGGCTATCCCGGCACCTTCGGCTTGATGCCCGGCACGTTTGAGAGCGATTCGAAATGGTTCGTCATTCCCGCAATCGGAGCGAACTGGAGCTTGAATGACAATACCGCTTTCGGGCTTGCGGCATTCGGCAACGGCGGCATGAACACGAACTACGCCACACAAACTTTCGGCTTTTCTCCCACCGGCG
The DNA here is from genome assembly GCA_037444905.1 of bacterium. Taxonomy (GTDB): domain Bacteria; phylum Zhuqueibacterota; class Zhuqueibacteria; order Zhuqueibacterales; family Zhuqueibacteraceae; genus JABWAN01. The sequence goes on from JBBILN010000105.1 coordinate 14,309, forward strand.
TCGATCTCTCGCAAATGTTCCTCGCGCCCACATTCGCAAAGAAATTCGGCGCGCATGCTTTCGGCCTCACCGCGATTGTGGCGTATCAACGCTTTCAAGCCGAAGGCCTGGCCGCGTTTGGAAATTTCTCCAGTGATGCAAACAGGCTTTCCAATAATGATTACAGCAACGGCTTCGGCTACGGCGGCCGCCTCGGCTATCAAGGCGAATGGTTGAAGAATTTTTTCGTCGGCGCTTCATATCAAACCAAAACGAAGATGAGCAAATTTGACGACTATGCCGGGTTGTTCGCGGAAGAAGGCTGCTTTGACATTCCCTCGAATTGGACCGCAGGCTTGGCGTTCAAACCCGCTTCTGCTGTGGCGCTCGCGTTCGACGTTCAACGCATCAATTACAGCGAATGCAATTCCGTGGGCAACAAACTCATGCCGAATTTGATGACGAGCCGGCTCGGCGACGAGCAAGGCGCGGGCTTTGGCTGGGAAGACGTCACCGTGTTCAAAGGCGGCGTGCAATGGCAGGCGCGCAAAGATTGGACGCTGCGCGCGGGTTATTCCAACGGCAAGCAACCGATCCCGTCGAGCGAAGTGCTCTTCAATATTCTCGCGCCGGGCGTGATCGAGCAACACGCCACATTCGGCTTCACGAAGACGCTCGCCAATCAAAACGAAATCAGTTTTGCGTTGATGCACGGCTTTTCGAAGAGCATCAGCGGCGCGAACCCATTGGAAGCGCCGGGGCAACAAACGATTGAGTTGAAGATGAATCAGTGGGAATTTGAAATCGGATATTCGTTCTGAAATTGCATGGCGCAAGGAGCTTGGCGCATGGAGTCGATTTCATGCGCCATGCCCCACGCACCATGCTCCATGCGAGATTAGCCATGTCTACCAAACTTTCACGACGCGACTTCATTAAAATCGGCGGCCTCGGCCTCGGCGGTGTTGCCGTGGGCGGCGGCTTGCTCAAAGCTTTCTTCAATGAGAGCACGCATGAAATTTACGCCGCGCCCGCATTGACCGGCTTCACGAATGATGTCGCAACGCTTTCGCCCACGGTGTGTGAAATTTGTTTTTGGCAATGCGCGGGCTGGGTGCATAGCGTCAACGGCCAGCCGTGGAAAATTACTGGCAATGCTGATGATCCGAATTGCCACGGCAGATTGTGCCCGCGCGGCACCGGCGGTCTCGGCGCGTATCTTGATGAAGATCGTTTGCGCACGCCGCTCATTCGCACCGAAGCACGCGGCAAGCAAACCTTCCGCGAAGCTTCATGGGAAGAGGCGCTCGATTACATCGCGCAAAAGATGAAAAAGATTGCGGAAGAGCACGGCCCCGAATGCGTCGCGCTGTTCACGCACGGCTCCGGCGGAAATTATTTCAAACATCTCTTGCGCGCGTATGGCTCCGATAACGTTGCCGCGCCCTCGTATGCGCAATGCCGCGGCCCGCGCGATGAAGCGTATGTGCTCACCTATGGCGATGAAATCGGCTCGCCCGAGCGCACGGATATTCTCAACTCAAAATGCCTCGTGCTCATCGGCAGCCATCTCGGCGAGAACATGCACAACACGCAGGTGCAAGAGTTCGCGGATTTGGTGGGCAACGGCGCAACCGTTATTACCGTTGATCCGCGTTACTCCGTGGCCGCGAGCAAATCGAAATACTGGTTGCCGATTCGGCCCGCGACCGATCTTGCGCTGCTGCTCGCGTGGATCAATGTCATCATCGAAGAAAATTTGTATGACAAAGAATATGTTGAGAAATACACCGTTGGCTTTGAGGAATTGAAAAAGGCGGTGCAATCGATCACGCCGGAATGGGCTTATCCCATCACTACCATTGAGCCGGGATTGATTCGCGAAACCGCGCGCGAGATGGCGCGGCATAAACCCGCGACGCTCGTGCATCCGGGACGGCATGTGACGTGGTATGGTGATGACACGCAGCGCGTGCGCGCCGGCGCGATTCTCAATGCGCTGCTCGGCAGTTGGGGACGCCGTGGCGGAATCTACGTGCCGAATAAAGCGAGCGTGCCCGCGTATCCCACGCCGCCTTATCCCACGCCGAAAAAAACTTGGCGCGATGCTTTTCCCGACGTGTATCCGTTGGCAAGCTTGGTCCTCGCGAACGGCATTTGCGACGCGACGATTCCCTCGGTCACGCGCAATTGCAATTTCAAAGGCTGGATCGTTTACGGCACGAATTTGATGATCACATTGCCCGAGCCGAAAAAGACCATCGAGGCGATTCAGAATCTCGAGCTGCTGGTCGCGATTGACATCATGCCCGCTGAAATCACGGGCTGGGCCGATGTAGTGTTGCCGGAGTGTTCATACCTCGAACGCTACGATGATCTGCGCATTCTGCCGGGCCGCGTGCCGAGCATTGCGTTGCGCGCGCCCGCGTTTGAGCCGCGTTTCAATTCCAAGCCCGCGTGGTGGATGGCAAAAGAGCTTGGCCATCGTCTCGGCCTCGAGGCGTATTTTCCATGGAAAACTTTTGAAGAGTATTTGGACGTGCGATTGCAAAAGATCGGCTCGAGTTTGGAAGAGATGAAGAAAAAAGGCGTGTTGGTGTTGGAAGATCAAAAGCATCCGCTCTATTTTGAAGACGGCGCCGAGCCGGTCTTCGATACGCCGAGCGGCAAAATTGAATTGGCTTCGAGCACGCTCGCGAGTTACGGTTTCGATAGCGTGCCGAAATACACGCCGCACGAAGAGCCGCCGGCAGGATATTATCGCCTCATCTACGGCCGCGCGCCCACGCACACGTTCGGCCGCACCACCAACAATCCCATTCTCGCCGAGACGATGTTGGAGAACGAAGTGTGGCTCAATCCCACCGTCGCGAAGATGAACGGCATTCGCAACGGCGAGTATGTGGTGTTGGTGAATCAAGACGGCGCGCGCAGCAACAAGATCAAAGCCAAAGTCACGGAGCGCATTCGCCATGATTGCGTTTACATGGTGCACGGCTTTGGCCACACCGACAAGCGCATGCGCAAAACTTATCTGCGCGGCGCCGACGACACCGGCTTGATCACGCGCGTGAAAGTCGATCCCATCATGGGCGGCACCGGCATGCGCGGGAATTTCGTCACGTTTGAACATGCTGTATAACGATTGGAGTGATGGATTGATGGATCGATGGATTGATGGATCGATGGATTGATGGATTGATGGATTGATGGATTGATGGATTGATGGAACACCAAGAATCCAAAAATCCAAAAATCCAAAAATCCAAAAATCCATCACTCCACCAATCCCTACACCGGAGATTTGCTATGCCTCGCTACGGGATGGTCATTGATACGAAACGCTGCGTCGGTTGCGCGGATTGTGTCGTGGCTTGCAAAACTGAAAACAATGTTCCCGACGGCTTCTGCCGCGATTGGATCGTGCAGGACGTTCGCGGCGCGTTTCCGAATTTGCAGATGGAGATTCGCTCCGAGCGCTGCAATCACTGTGAGAATGCGCCGTGCGTGCGTTGTTGCCCGACCGGGGCGAGTTATGTTGCGGACGGCGGCATAGTGCTCGTCAATCACGACGAATGCACCGGCTGCAAAGCCTGCATCGCTTCATGCCCGTATGACGCGCGCTTCGTGCATCCCGAAGGCTATGTGGACAAATGCACGTTCTGCATTCATCGCGTCAAGCAAGGACTCGATCCCGCGTGCGTCGCAGTGTGCCCGACGAAATGTATGCACTTCGGCGATCTCGATGATCCGAACAGCGAAGTGAGCAAGCTGCTGGCCTCGCGCTCGCATCACGCGCTTATTCCCGAAGCCGGCACGCAGCCGAAGGTTTTTTATTTGAATTGAAAGAAAAAGAAAAAGTGAAGTCCGACTTGCGCTCGACGATTTTTCTGATTTAGACAAATCTGATGCGCAAGTCGGACTTCGCCCAAACTTTGGAGCAACCCATGCACGAACTCGACCTCACCAGCGGCCGCAACATGCACTTGATCGATCCGCAGCTCACGATTTGGGGCTGGGAGATTCCGGTGTATCTCTTTCTCGGCGGATTGGTCTCCGGCATTTTGTTTTTCTCCGCGCTTTATTTTCTGCGCGGCAAAACCGAGGAGATGCCGACGGTTGTGCGCGTCACGCCGCTGTTCGCGCCCATTTTATTGGGACTCGGTTTGCTCGCGCTCTTTCTCGATCTCGAATACAAGCTGCACGTTTTTCGCTTCTACACCAACATTCGTTTGGAATCGCCGATGTCGTGGGGCTCGTGGACGCTCGCGGTGATTTTTCCGCTGAGTCTCATTTGGGCCGCACTACATATCAACAAAGTTTTTCCGAATTGGCGCTGGCCGTTTGTGTGGATGGAAAAGACGCTTTCTTTCTTCAACAAACACGCGCGCGCGATGGCTTGGCTGCTCATTATCTATTCCGCGCTGCTCGGCATGTACACCGGCATTTTGCTCAGCGCGTTCAATGCGCGGCCGTTTTGGAATTCGGCAATTCTCGGCCCGCTCTTTCTCGTGTCGGGCATGTCCACCGGACTCGCGCTCAATCTTCTGTTCTCGCGGAATGAAAAAGAAAAGCACTTGCTCGGCCGCATCGACATCATGGCCATCAGCGTCGAATTGTTTTTGATCATTCACTTGTTCATGGGCTTTCTCGCTTCCACGCAAGTACACATCGACGCGGCGAAAATGTTTCTCGGCGGGCCATATACCGCGAGCTTTTGGATTTTTGTGGTCGCGCTCGGTTTGCTGCTGCCCGCGGTGATTGAGTTGCTCGAACTGCGCGGCAAAATTTTATCGACGCGCATTCCCGCTGTGCTCGTTTTATTCGGCGGCTTGCTGTTGCGGTTTATCGTCGTGGAAGCAGGGCAAGTGAGCCACTGGACGGTTGGAGTTTTGGATTGATGGATTGGTGGATTGATGGATTGATGGATTGATGGATCGATGGATTGGTGGATTGATGGATTGGTGGATAGATCGATGG
>JBBILN010000106.1:0-16086 GCA_037444905.1 bacterium
GAACGTGGCCGTGAAGTTCCGCGAGAAATATTTCAGCGCAGAACCACTGCTTGGCTCCGACTAACTGCAACTCCGGCTATCAGCCGGGATCAATGACCAGATACATTATGAGGCTGCCATGACTCCAATGGAACTTCTTGAAAAATTTGCTCCGGAATTCGCAGCGAATCAAAAAGATGAAAAGCAGTTGCTTTTCGATAACCCGCGTTACAGTTGCATTCCGAAAAAATACAAGGCGCTGACCGGTCTCGCTGTCGCCGCTGCGCTCGGCTCCGATACGTGCACACGAATGTGGACGAAGATGGCCAAGAATTTGGGCGCGTCAAATCCGGAAATCGTCGAGGCCATGATGGTGGCGCGCTACATGAAACAAGCAACCGTCAACGATACCATCAGCGGCTCGCTCAATCTATTGATACAGGAGTAAACGTAATGATCGTCAAAATTCTGGGCGTCGGTTGCCCGAAATGCAAAACCCTGGAAGCGAGAGTCAAAAACGTGGCCTTGCAACATGAAATTCCTTGTGAGATTCAAAAGGTCACGGACTTGTCGCAAATCATGGGCTACGGCGTGATGATGACGCCTGGCTTGGTGATCAACGAACAACTGAAAAGCACGGGCGCCATTCCCGGCGACGCGCAAATTCTGCAATGGCTGCGGGAGGTGTGACATGCGCAAGAAAACCATTTTCGCCCTCATGCTGATCGCCGGTTTTCTCGCTGCCTCCTGTGGCGGGCAAAAATCACAAAGCCAAACAGCGCCGGCCAACAACGTGAAGCAACAGGTGGCGCGGGCAAAAATAACTTTTGTCGAATTAGGCTCGGTCAACTGCATTCCCTGCAAGGCCATGCAGCCGGTGATGCGATCCATTGAACAAAAATATGGCGAGCAAATTCAGGTGATCTTCTACGACGTCTGGACGTTCGAGCAGCAGCACTACGCCCGCGACTTCAATATTCGCCTGATTCCGACGCAGGTATTCCTCGACCAAAATGGCAATGAAATTTTGCGCCACCAGGGCTTCTTTGCAGAAGCGGAAATCGACCGGTTTCTGCAAGCGCAAGGCCTGAAAGTTTTGCCAGGAATGTGAGGCGTTTATGATTTCGGAAATCTTTGCCGCCTTGAGCCAGGCGTTGGCTGGCAGTTTCGGCCTCGCGCTGTTGGCCGCGCTGGCGTGGGGCGTGCTCAGCATCTTGTTGAGCCCGTGCCATCTCTCCAGCATCCCGCTCATCATCGGCTACATCAACACGCAGGGGCAAGTGAGCGCCAAGCGCTCGTTCAACCTCTCAGCGATTTTTGCGCTGGGCGTATTGATCACCATCGCGCTCATCGGCATCATCACCGCGGCCATGGGAAGATTGATTGGCGACGTTGGCACGGTCGGCAATCTGCTGGTGGCGACAATCTTCGTCCTCATCGGTCTCTATTTGCTCGATGTGATTCGCCTGGATTGGAACAGCGTGCCGTTGCATCGCAGCCCCGCCCTGCGGGGTTTGGCCGGCGCGGTGGTTTTGGGATTGCTGTTCGGGATCGGCCTTGGTCCCTGCACTTTTGCCTACATGGCGCCGGTATTGGGCACGGTGTTTCAGCTCTCGCAAACCAGTCTCATCAAAGCCAACCTGTTTTTGCTCGCGTTCGGCCTCGGTCACATCTCTGTTATCGTTTTGGCGGGATCGGCCGGCGGCTGGGTGCAGCGCTATTTGAACTGGACCGAAAGCTCGAAAACGATGACGCTGGTCAAACGCGTCTGCGGCGCGCTGGTTATCCTGGGCGGAATCTATTTGATCGCGACCACTGTACGTTGGTGAGATCGATGATCAATATTCTTCGTTAAGCAGAAAGGAGTCCAACATGTTTCAACTACCGGAATGGACGTTTGAATTTCACGGGCATCGCTGCCCGTTCATGCCCATTGGTTTTCGCATGGGAGATTTGATGCTCAAAACGCTCGGAGCGTCGAAAGCGCCGGATCATGATTATTTCATGTACACCGAGCTGGGCGTCGGGCATCCGCAGACTTGCATGATGGATGGCTTGCAGGCCTCCACCGGCTGCACCTACGGCAAGCTGATGATGGAGCGGCTCAATTACGGCAAGCTGGCGGCGATTCTCTGGACGCCGAACAACGGCGCCGTGCGGATTGCGGTGAAGCCGGACTTCGTCGACAAGCTGGGCAAATACGAATTTTTTGACTATCGCAAAAAAGGCATCGAGCCGTCGCAAATTCCGGAGCCGGTGCGTCTCGAAGTCATCAACGTCGTGCTCAACGCAACCGACGAAGAGATGTTCGCCGTGAAAACGCTGCCGGATTTTGTCTACAACAAAATCAAAGGCTCGTTCAACAAAGCCAAATGCGAAGTCTGCGGCGAATACGTCTTCGAGCGCTACTTGCGCCGCAAAGACGGCAAGCTGGTTTGCATCCCCTGTTCCGGCTACGAGCATCCTCTTCCGCTGAAGTGAGAGGGTGAAATGCTCTACGCAATTGCCTTTGCCGTCATCCTGCTCGCCTCGTTTCTGTTTGCGATGCTGGGATTGGGCGGCGGCATGGTTTACGTGCCGGTGCTGAAATGGGCAGGCCTTCCCGTGAAAGAAGTTGCCATCCCGCTCGGCCTGCTGATGAACGGCTTGAATACGTTGCTGGCGTTAATTCCTTTTAGCCGGCAAAAATTGGTGGACTGGAAAGGCGGCGCGGCGATGGCCGTGAGCGCTTTGGTGCTGGCGCCGGTCGGAGCGTACAGTGCGAAGTTCGTGCCGGTCAAATTTCTGCTTGGCGCATTCGCTGTCGCCGTCATCATCGCGGCGGTCCGCACGTTGATGGTCGCCAGGCAACCAGAACCCGAAACGATGATGGCGGCGACGAAGCGTTCCGTCATCGGCGCGTTCGTCGGCGGTTTTGCCGGTTTCCTTGGCGGGATGTTGGGCATTGGCGGCGGTTTCATCATCGCACCGATCCTGATGTGGATGGGCTACAAAACCAAAGCCGCCGCAGCGACGACGGCGTTTGTCGTCACCTTTTCGTCATTCTCCGGTTTCATGGGCCACGTGGCCGAAGGCCATTTCAACTGGCCGCTCACCGTACTGATGATTCTGGCCGTGCTCGTCGGCTCGCAGCTTGGCGGAAATTTCATGGCAACCAAAGCCAAGCCCAAATGGGTCAAGCAGCTTTATGGCATCGTGTTGCTGGCGATCGCCATCAAATTGCTGGTGGAGGTGTTATGACACGTGCCGGCCAAATCACCTCCGTGGCGTTTGCGGCGCTCAATGCATTGGCAGCGCCCATTGCGATCCGAGCACAGACGACGTGGGGCGGCTATCTGCAAACACGATTCAATACGGATTACCGCAGCACCACCGGTTTTTCCATGCGGCGCGCCAAGCTTTACACGACGGGGATTGCGCCTTTCGATGCGAAGCTTTCCGCGCGAGTGCAGGCCATCTTCCGTTGGCAGAATGCCGGAACGCTGACTTTGCAGGACGCCTACGTGGACTATCATCTTCCTCGCGTGTCTTTTCGCGCCGGACAATTTGTGCCGGCGTTCAGCTTGCAGCGGCTGCAATCCGATGCCGTGATGCCGGTGGTGGAGCGCGCCCTCGCCGTCGATGCGTTGATTCCCTCGGCTGAAACGTATGCGCGCGACCTCGGAGTGCAGCTTTCACTGCATCCTTCGAGCTTCTGGCAACTCAGCATCGGCGCCTTCAATGGCAACGGCGGAAATCAGTCCGGCAATAATGACCGGCAATTGCTCTATGTGGCGCGCCCGACGTTTCATGTTGTGATGCGTGACAGCGTACGGCTTCACCTCGGCATGGCGTTCGCTTACCGTCACAAAAGCGGCGTGACGCTGAAGAAAATTTTCGGTACGACCAAAACTTTTTCTGGTGATGATTTCCGCTGGGGCGGTGAGCTGCTGCTTTCATCACCTCGATGGAATCTTCAGGCCGAATATCTGGAAGCCGATGTGGGCGCTGAGCAGGCGTTCGGATACTACATCCTCGGAGCGTTGGCGATAAACCGAACCAACGAGATGGTGGGACTCGTCGAGCAGCTCAATGACCTCAATCCCGCCACGAACGATGCTGCCTGGTACGGCGCGGGATGGAATCACTATTTCGCTGAAAACAAATGCAAGCTGCAGATTGCCGGCCGAACGCAGTCGTCTGCCGCGCATACGCAGTTTGCCACAACGGTTCAATTTCAACTTTATGTTCATTAGGCAAGGAGTAGCAACATGATCAATCCAAATGAATGGCTCGAATTCGGGCAGAAGTTTCATGGCCATAAATGTCCGGCCATGCCCATGGGTTTGCGCGTGGGTGCAGCGGCCATGAATGCGCTTGGCGTGCAACGCGCAAAAGACAGTCAGATTGTTGCCTTCGTTGATTTGGGCGACGATCACTGCGCCACCTGCTATGCCGATGGTCTGCAAGTGATCATGGGGACGACCTTCGGCAAAGGCAACATCAAAAAGACCCACAAGGGCAAATGGGCGATGACCTTGGTCGACAAGAAAAATCAGAAGGCCGTGCGCGTGACGCCCAAAGCCGAAGCCATGCTGGCCAACAAGCAGACCGCCTTTTTTAAGGAATACCGCGAAAAAGGAATACCGGCCAGTCAGGTGCCGGACAAAGAGGTGGATCCGCTGGTGCAGAAAGTTATGTCCGCGCCCGACAATATGCTGCTGAGTGTTTCCAAGGTCTTTGACTACAAATACCAGGATCCGCCGCACAGCTTCGACGGCTTCGTTTGCCAAGAGTGCGGCGAAATGGTGGTAGAGTCCTATGGCCGGCTGCGCGGTGACAAACACGTCTGCCAGGATTGTTATGTGAAGCTCATACAGTAAAAGGCAGCTTCAAAATGGCGGCCACGAGCGCACAAAGTTGCAAGGGAATGAAAAGCGTTTCTTTGTGCGCTTCGCAAAGAGTTTACCACAGTGTTCTTTGTAGTTGCGGCAAAATTGCTGGCTGCTGCAATTGAATCCGAAATACTTTTATGACCGAACATCATCACACCTCCGTGCAAAAGCATTTGGGCCTTGCCATTGCGCTCAACGCCGTCATCTTCGTCGTCGAACTTGTTGGCGGTTTGCTGACGAACAGCCTGGCGCTGATCTCCGACGCCATGCACAATCTCAGCGATTTCTTCGCGCTGATTTTGAGCTATGCCGCTTCGAAGATCGTGCTGTGGAAATCCAACGCACAGAAATCGTATGGCTATGTGCGGGTGGAAATTTTCGTGGCGTTCATCAACGCGGTAACGCTGGTGCTCATCGGCGGCTACATCATCTACGAGGGCATCATGCGTTTCAAAGCGCCGGAGCCGGTGATGGGGTTGTGGATGATGATCATCGCCATCATCGGTTTTGCGGCGAACACGTTCTCGACCCTCATTTTGCGCAAGGATGCCGCGCACGATCTCAATGCGAAAAGCGCTTTTCTCCATCTGCTCACCGATGCCATCGAATCGCTCGGCGTCATCGTGGTTGGCGGGTTGATTTACTGGCGCGGCTGGTTCATTCTCGACCCGCTCATCTCCATCGCCATCGGCATCTTCATCATCAAAAGCGCGTGGGATATTCTTTCGGAAACCGTCAACATTCTCACGGAAGGAACGCCCAAAGGCCTCGACCTCGAGCGTGTGGCCGCGTTCATCCGCTCGTTTCCGGAAGTCGAAAACGTCCATCATCTCCACATTTGGAGCTTGTCGTCGAGCTTCCGCGCGTTGAGCGCGCATCTCGTCGTCAAAGATCGCTTGATCAGCGCCGGCTGCGCGGTGACCAAAAAACTCGAGGCCGCGCTGGAGAAGGAATTCGCCATCAACCACCCGACGCTGCAATTGGAAGCGGAAGTGTGCGAAGCGCAGGACGTGGTGGTGGATATCAATAATAGAACGAAAGGAGGAGGCAATCAGCAACACAGTCGTGACGAGTAATATTCATATAACCAGCCAGCTCCTTGACTGGGCCATCCCTCGCGATGAGCTTCGTCAAACCTGGCGCGAGAAATTTTGAATAGCAGCAGAAGCAAAACCTATGGTTGAAATGAATTGGAGAATTTTTATGAAACGTATGAGATGGTTTTGGATCATGCTTGTGGTGATGGGATTGCCAGCCTTGCTGTTCGCGCAGAGCAACATCACCACCAGTTTGCACTATACCCGCGAGGGCAAGAACGCCGCTTACAAAACGGAAAACGGCGGCATGGAGTTGATCACCGGCATTCCGATGGCGAATCTGGCCTGCCAGAAATGCCATTCGACAACGGAAAAATACCCGAACGGCGATCCGATTGATCCGGCCACTTACGCGCCGAGTTGCAATGATTGCCACAATTTCGCCACCGGCACCGCGGTCGCTGAAGCCACCTGCTTGAATTGCCACAACCGCCAGAAGTACGAAAGGGACGCCTATCCCGGCGTTGACGTTCATCAGGCCAAGGGCTTGACCTGCACCTCATGCCATACAAAAGCAGAAGTGCACGGCGACGATGGCGTGGCCTACGCCTCGCTGAAAGAACCCGGCGCGATCAAAGTCAAATGCGAAGACTGCCATACACCCCTGCCGAGCAATACTTCGCATAGTGTGCACAGCGGCAAGGTAGATTGCGCCGCCTGTCACGCCGTTTCGGTGTTGACGTGTGCCAGTTGCCACTTTGAATCCGTGGTGGCCTCGGGCAAGAATCGCGCGATCAACCAGATCAAGAATTACCGGCTGCTGGTGAAAAGAGACAACGAAGTTCGTCTCGGCGGTTTCATGACCCACACGTACAACGGCAAGACGAATTTCATCATTTCTTCGTATCACTCGCACGCCATCAAGAAGGACGGAACGACGTGCGCGGATTGCCATCAAAACATGGGCGGGACCAATGCCGCGATTGCAGAGTACAACAGCACCGGTTCCATCACCATGACCACGTGGAATGAAACCACCAAGAAAATGGCCGGCCCTTCCGGCGTGGTGCCGATTCCGGCAGATTGGAAGACTTCGCTGAAGTTCGACTATGCCAGCTACAGCGGCGACCCGATGGTTTTCCCCGGCGATCCCAATGCCTGGTTCTATCTGAAATCGGAAACGGATAACGGCCACTTGTTTTATGCCGAGCCGTTGGACACCACAACCATGAAGAAACTCGGCTTCACCCGCATTCCGACCACCGCGGTCGCCGAACGTCAGGAAATCCAGCCGGCAACTTTCACGCTTGCGCAGAATTATCCGAATCCGTTTAACCCCAGCACCACCATCGAATTTCAGTTGCCCACATCTTCGGTAGTGACGCTGAAGATTTATGATCTACTTGGCAACGAGATGCGGACGATGTTGCTGAATGAGCGCCTGCCTGCCGGCGCCCACAAAATTTCGCTGCGCGCCGACGGCCTCGCCAGTGGCATTTATCTGTATCGGTTGATCACCCCGGAATCGACGATCACGCGCAAGATGGCCGTGATGAGATAGAATTAATCGAGTGAAGCCGGACTTGCGAGTCAAGCGTTGGTCCGGCTTCACACCAGCTCTACAACAAGGAACCAAACTTCACCACAAAGACACAAAGTTCACAAAGAAAACTTTGTGTCTTCGTGCCTTTGTGGTGAGAAAAATCTTTGCTTTTTTTGCACACAAAGAAGAAAAATTCATGACAACATTCTCAACCATCAGCTTCATCGGCGGAGGGCGCGTTACATGGTTGCTGCTGCAAGCGCTGAAAGAGAAACAGGCGCTGCCGAAAAAAGTCATTGTTACGGATCCGAATGAGCAGGCGCTCGCGAAAGTCCGGTCAATTGCGCCGCAAGTGATCGAGTGCCATGCGGAAAACCGGAAAGCTTTGGAGGCCGAGTTGATCTTTCTGGCCGTTCACCCTCCGGCTGTGCTTGCGGTTCTGCAAGAGCTGCGCGGAAAACTCGCTGCCTCTTCGATACTGGTTTCACTGGTTCCGACCGTGACGATGGCCTCGCTCTCGCAACAGCTTGACGGCTTCAACCGGCTCGTGCGCATGATTCCAAACGCGCCTTCGCTGATTCAGCGAGGATATAATCCGGTGGCGTTTGCGCCGCAAATTGCCGCAGCGGAAAAAGCGGCGTTGCTCGATTTCTTCCGGCTGTGGGGCGAAGCGCCGGAAGTCGAGGAGAAAAAGTTGGAGACCTACGCCATTCTCACCGGCATGGGGCCGACTTATTTCTGGTTCCAATGGCTGGAGCTGCAACGCCTCGGCAGAAAATTCGGATTGAACGAGCCGGAACTGGCACAGGCGCTGCCAGCGATGCTGCACGGAGCAGCGGAGCTTTTGTTCCATTCCGGTTTGCCGGCGGAACAGGTGGTGGATTTCATTCCGGTGCATCCGCTCAAGAATGATGAAGACGCCATCCGGCAAATCATCGCCGGGAAACTAAGCGGATTGCAGCGCAAGCTCAGCGAGGCGACGAAATGATAATAGAAAAAACTTTGCGTGTTCTTTGCGCCTTCGCGGCTTTGCGTGATGCTTTTTCTTTTTGGTTGCGGTTCGTCCGGCTTATGGAGATTGAATTTAATTTGTGCGAGTTCCGTTTCTGTGCGCCAGTTTTTAATCCCTGAAGTCAACAAGGTGATTGCACATGTCAGGTTCATGCTGTGCCAAGCCCGTCGCCAAAATCATCAAAGTCGGTGAGATTGAGACCGGCATCATGGGTTTGGAGATTGCTCTTCGCAATGCTTATCTCCTGGGCCTCACGGATGAGGAGCAGGCCAAACAAGAGCTCCTCGCCATGATCAGAGAATTTGGCAACTATGTCTCGCCAAGCCGCGAGGAGGCTTACAAAGAAGCCTTGTTGCGCGAATACAGGAAGTTTTGTCAGGCTCTCGAAGAAGAAGCAAAAGCAGAAGCGCAAGCCGAAGCTTCGCAGCGAAAAAAGAGGCGGCTCAAATTATTTTGAGTGGAATTGGACTTTGTCAAAATGGGATTGGAATGCAGTTGCTCCCCGCTCAGGCTCTCTCCGTCTCGTCAATATCAATGGCGGCATATTTCTTCAGCTTGCTTTTCAGCGTCGAGACCGGCACGCCGAGCAGCTCGGCGGCTTGGGCTTTATTGCCGCCGCTTTTGCGCAGCGCTTCTTCAATCAGCCCCTGCTCGAATTGCGCGACGGCCTCTTCCAATGAAGAGTTTTTCGCCAAATTCGCCGGCGTGAAATAAAAACGCTCCTTGCCGGAAATCATCTCCAGCGGCAGGCATTCCGCGACGATGGGGTCGCAGTGACAGGCGAGCGCCAAACGTTCGGCGAGGTTGCGCAGCTCGCGCACATTGCCCTCCCAACGATGCTCCAACAGAAGCGACATGGTTTTGCCGTCCACTTCCGGCGGCTTTTTCGGGCGAAATTCCTGCAAGAAATGCCGAAAGAGCAGCGGAATGTCCTCTCGCCGCTCGCGCAGCGCCGGCAAGCGAATGGGAAAGACGTTCAAACGATAAAATAAATCCTCCCGAAATTTTCCCTCTTTGCAGAGTAGATACAAATCTCTCTTCGTTGACGCAATCACTCGCGCATCGGTTTTGATGGGCTGGGCGCTGCCGACGCGCTCGAATTCCTTTTCCTGCAGCACCCGCAGCAGCTTGACTTGCAGATCCAATGGAATGTCTTCCACGTCATCGAGCAAGATGGTCCCGCCGCCGGCCAATTCAAACCGGCCCTTTTTGTCCTGCACCGCGCCGGTGAAAGCGCCGCGCACGTGGCCGAACAGCTCGCTTTCCAAAATTTCGCGGGAGAGAATGGCGCAGCTCACTTTGATGAACGGGCCCTCGGCGCGCGCGCTGTTGTAATGAATCGCATGGGCCGCCATCTCTTTTCCGGTGCCGGTCTCGCCGGTGATGAGCACGGTGGCGTCGGATTTGGCCACGATTTCGAGCTGCTGATAAACCTGCTGCATCGCCGCGCTTTTGCCGATGATCTTGCCGAAGCTGTGGCGCTCGTGCAGTTGTTGGCGAAGCTGCACATTTTCCGCCCGCAGCTTGCGCCAGTCTTGCACGCGCGCGAGCACCTGCAACAGCTCGTCGATCTCGAACGGTTTGGTGAGATAATCATACGCGCCGAGTTTCATGGCTTTGACCGCGGTCTTCACCGTGCCATAGGCGGTCATCACGATGACGTCGAGCTGCGGATAACGCGATTTGATCTCCTGCAAAAACTGCAAGCCGTCCATATGCGGCATTTTCAAATCGGTGATCACCAGCTCGAACGGCTCGTTCTTGAGCAGCTCCAAAGCCGGCAGCGGCGATTCAACCGCCAGCGTCTCGTGGCCGGCGTCGCGCAGATCGTCCTGCAACGAGACGCGCTCGATTTCTTCGTCTTCAACAATTAAGATTCGCATGGTTAGTATCGTTAAAATCAAATCTTTGTAGAAAAAAGCAAAAAATCTCCAACGGAAAGATTAGTCAATTTAAAGTTGAATCTTTGCAAAAAAAGCAAAGATTTTATAGTGGTATCCGGATTTGCCGAATCGTCCGGATTCAAGCCATTTGATTTTGATCCGGACGATTTGTAAGATCCGGATACCAAAAAGCTTGTTACAGTTTGATTCCGGCTTGTCCGGGTTGGGACCAATGGATAAAAACATCCGTTGGACTTAATCTATCCGTTGGCGAATTGCTTTTTATCATGACCTGTTTGGCTGCGGCTGGCGCGTAGAGTTCACTAATAAATTTCAACTTATTCCTTCTCAATCAACTCGCCGGCCCGGCGCCACTCCTCCGGCGTATTGACATTGTAAAACAAATGCGGGGAATAAAAGCTGTAGCTCGCATCGAAACGGACAATACGCGCCCGCACTTTGGCGAGCAAGTCGGCGACTTTGTACTGCTTTTGCGCCATCTGCCGTTCGATCTCCGGCAGGCAGGATTTGGAATACACTGCGCACAACGGCTCCACGCCATTGCCGGAATCAATGGCAAAAACCTCGTCGCGGCCGGCGTTCTCGCTCAAAAAGCGCAGCAACGGCTCGGAGAGAAACGGCAGGTCGCACGCCACAATCAAACAATGCGGCGCGCCACACTTGTGCAGCGCGGAGTAAATGCCGCCGAGCGGCCCGATGCCCTGAATCTCGTCGTGGAACATTGGCAATTGCAGAAAAGCGAATTCCTCCGGCGTGTTGGTGATGAGCAGAATTTCATCCGCCACTTTCTGCACTGCTGCGACCACGTGCTCGATCACTTTCTTGCCATTCAATTCCAGCAGCGCTTTGTTTTTTCCCATGCGGGAGGATTTGCCGCCCGCAAGAATGGCGGCGCAAACGCGAGCTTGGCGCGACTCCGCGGGCGCGGCCAGCGCCGGAAACCGCAGATGAAACGTGCTGCCGCGGCCGGCGGCGCTCTGCGCCTCGATGGCGCCGCGATGATCGGTGACAATGCGCCGCGCAATCGCAAGCCCCAAGCCCGTGCCTTTGCCGACTTCCTTGGTGGTATAAAACGGATCGAATATTTTTGGCAATTCCGCGGCGGGGATGCCGGCGCCGGTGTCGCGGATTGCCGCGGTCACCTCGCCGTTGGCGCTCGCGGTGCTGAGGGTCAGCGCGCCGCCGTCGGGCATGGCGTCGATCGCGTTCATCAGCAGATTGACGAACACCTGCTGGAGCGCGTTTTCATCACCCATGATCATCGGCAGGCCGGCGGCGCGCCGGTTGTTGATGACGATGCGATTCTTCTGCAACCGGTATTGCAACAACTCGAGCGCATTCTCGATCACGGTGTTCAGGTCGACGGCCTGGAAAATGATGTCCTTCTTTCTGGCAAAATTCAGCAGATTTTGCACGGTGTTTTCGATGTGCGCGAGCGCCTTGCGCATGAGGCCGGCGTACTTTTGCGTTTGCGCCGCGTCATCGGGCCGCGTTTCGATGCGCCGCAGGCAGTTGTACAAACCGGCGAGCGGGTTGTTGATCTCGTGCGCCACGCCGGCCACCAGCGTGCCCAGCGCCGCGAGCTTCTCCGCCTGAATGAGCGCCTGCTGCGATTTCTCCTTCTCAACCGCGGCCTGCCGCAAACGTTCCAGCATCTTGAGAAAGCCCTGCTCGAGTTGTCCGATTTCATCACGCCGGCGCGAGATGAGATCCGATTTCAAATTGGTTTCGGAGACTTTTGACATTTCACCGGCCAATCGCTTTATTGGCCGTGCCAGCGTTTTCGCGATCAATGCCGCAAGGAAGATGGAAACCAGCATCCCCGCAAAAGTCAGCAACAGCAGGCGATTGCGGAAGGCCGCTAAATAGCGATGCTCACGCTCCAATGAGAAGTGCACGATCAACGTGCCGAAACGTTTGCTGCCGATTTGCAGGGGCGCAATGACATCCAACTCGCGCGCATTGGCGCGCATGTCCGGCACCATCATCAGCTCGCGCGCGCGCAGGGCCCGCAAAACTTCGGGATCATCACCGGCGAGATGGTACCACGAATAATCATTCGCAGCGATGACGTGCCCATCCTTGTTCAGCACCACCACGTCGGTGATGGCGGTGTTTTCGTTCTTCAACAAGCCGGCGATGTGATTCTCCATCAACCCGCCTTCTTCCACCAAGCCGACTTCCTCATAAATCAACGTGTTGGTAAAAGAGATCGCCGTGGCCTCCGCCAGCAATTGCGCGCGGCGCTGCGCCTCGCTCAGTATCCGCTCTTTGGTGGCTTTGAGGATGAGATGGTTGGCCACCGTCGAGGCGAGAAGAATGACCACGGTCGCGAGCAAAACGAATTTGGTTTCGAGCTTGAAAATGAGCTCTTTGTGCATGACGATTCAAAAAATACTTGGCCGTGCAGGTGCAAAAGGAACTCATAATTAGTGCGTCACAAGTGATATCTCTGCAAAAGCAAAGATTTTTTTCAACTGCTGGAAAAAATCAACGGAAAAGGCTTTTCAGTTGGGTTCTTCTATCCGTTGGAGATTATCTTTTGGGCTGCGCCCGTCGGGTTGCGGCTTGTCCGTGTTGGGGGTAAATCCATTTTACAAAGCTCAAGTTGAGCATTGTTTCTTTAACGAGTATGATAAGGTCAAACTGATTCTGTTAATACCCCAGCTCGGTCAAACCGAAACCAAAAGAGAAAAGCGCTCGCAAAGACGCAGAGACGCAAAGATTACGCAAAGTTTTTCTTTGCGATCCTTTGCGCTTTCGCGTCTTTGCGTGAAAGCCTTGTTTTTTGCAAAGACTTGACTGATACAGATCATTTTGCATCAAAACTTAATTGCCGGATGGCAGGAATTGCCGCAGCGCCGCGGAATGTCATTCAACATCTTGCGAATGCCGGCATATTCAGCATCGTTGGCTTCCGCAAAGCCGTGGCGAAATTCGGCGTTCCAGGACGATAGCATTCGTTGGGTCTCGGGGTCGCTGGGATCGATTTTCAGCAACGCCTTTTTCACGGCAGCGACGAGCGCCGGATCACAATCGGAGCGAACCACGAACGGCACGCTCGGAATCGGATCCGAGGCATGAAGAATGCGCAAACCCTTGTCGAGATACTTGTAGGCAATGATGTCTTTGACCGCGCCCGCGTCGAATTCGCCGGCCAGCACGGCTTTCGCCACCGAATCATGATGTTTGAGGTTCTTGTACGCGCGCAGATCCTGCAAATGAATGCCGGCCATCGCCAGATAATACCGCGGAATGAGATTTCCCGAAGTTGAATGCACCGAGGCAAAGGCGATGGTGCCGCCCTTCAAATCCGCCAGGTTTTGCGCCGGACTTTCGGCGCGCACCACCAGCAGGCTGCGGTAAAACGGCCGGCCCTCTTCGTTGAGGGGGCGCAAAATCGGTGTTGCGTTGAATTGCGCGTGCGCTTCCAGATAGGTGACCGCGCCCAGCGAGGCCATTTGCACCTGGCCGGTTTCAAGAAAATGGACGGCGTCCTCGTAAGTTTTTCCCAGTTTCAATTCGAAGCGATACGGCGTTTCGCGCGAGAGATAATCCATGATGGGCTGATACTCTTCGAACATGATGCGCGGATTGTAGCGCGAGATGAAGCCGACGCGGACGACCGGCTTGTCGAGGGCGACGGCGCTGGCAGTTGCCATCACCGCCGGAGTGGGGGCGGGCGCATTCCGGCGGCTGCAGCCGATCACCAAAAACACGGCGAGCGACCACAAGGGCAAAGAAGTTTTGGCGAAGCAAAACCTGATCATATTCAGCACGAGCATCTCCAAAGGTTGGTGCTCTTTTTATATTAATCCGCTGCGCTTCGAATGCAAGCAAAAAAAACGCCTGGTTTCGAAGTCATCCTATACCAAGTTGTTTCGCTGCAATCCGCCATTTAGTGATGAGCGTCTCAGCTTAAAATAAGACGCCGAAAGTCTTTTGACGGAATAATTTCGTGGCGGAATGATTTAAAATGATTCTGCCGATCAATTATTCTGCCCAAGTTATTCGCGGCTGCGGGCTGTGACTTCACAACGGCGAAATCTCGCCGTGCGCGCGGCGATTCTTCGTCGATTGGTTTCCGTCGCGGCTGAGGTCGGGGAGACCGCCGTATTGTAATTCCATGATTTTCATGGCATGCGCCCTCGCCTTTGCGTCTTGTGTTTCTGGCATTTGCTTTGAAATAAAATGTAGGCGAACAAGGAAAGGAGTCAAATATGCCTGCGCTCGGTTTTCAAGAATTGCTCATCATTCTTGCCATTCTCATGCTCTTATTCGGCGCCCGGCGTTTGCCGGAGCTGGCCAAAGGTCTCGGCAAAAGCGTGAGCGAGTTTCGCAAGGGAATCAATGAAGTCAAACAGGTTGGTGACGAATTCAAAGCTTGAATTTTTCTCACATCAAGGTCAGGAGGTTTTATGAAATTGCAGTCCATCGTCGTTTTGTGTGCGGCGTTTTTGCTCACGGGAATTTCGTCTGCATTTGCGCAAGAGGGCAAAATCAGCGGCTACATTTTTGGCGATTACTTTTATGAATTCTCGCATCCGGACGCGACCACCGAGGCGCTCAAACGCAACGGCTTTCAATTCCGCCGCGCCTATTTTACCTACGATCGCGATCTCTCGGAAAATTTTGCGGTGCGCTTTCGCCTCGAAATGAACAGCCCGGATTTTGGCAAAAGCGATCTGATGACGCCGTACATCAAACACGCCTACTTGAGCTGGAAGAATCTCATTCCCGAGAGCAATCTGTATTTCGGTGTTTCACCGACGCCGACGTGGAATGTCTCGGAAGAGGTTTGGGGCTATCGCGCGGTGGAAAAAACCATCATGGATTTGCGCAAAGTCGCCAGTTCCTCGGACCTCGGCATGGCGCTGCAAGGAAAATTCGGCAAAGCCGGCGTGTTGAATTATCATCTCATGATCGCGAACGGCGCCGGCACAAAAGGTGAAACCGACAAAAACAAGCGGGTCTACTTGAACGTGCCCGTCAAAATCGCCAAAGCCTACTTTATCGTTCCGTATGCCGACTACGAAGGCGGCAACGACGGCAAGGACAAAAATCTGCTCGCGGTTTTTGCCGGCGTTCAAAAGCTGAATTTTCACGGCGGCGTGGAAGTGTTTCAGAAAACCAGCAACAAGGCGCTGGCCAACAACGCTGATAGAACCGAATCCGGCTTCTCGGTTTTTGGCGCGGTCAAAGCCGCGGCAAAAGTGAAACTGTTTGCCCGCTTCGATGTTTACGACCCCGACACCGACGTCGATAACGACGGCAATAATTTCATCGTGGCCGGACTCGATTTTGCGCCGGAGAAAAACGTCAACCTCATGCCGAACATCAAAATTGAAAGCTATCAAGCCGAGGGCAAGGATTCCAACGTCGTCGGCGAATTGACGGTCTTCTTCAAGTTCTGAGGAAAAAGCGCACGCAAAGGCGCAGAGACGCAAAGACTGCGTTCATTGAATTTTCTCTGCGATGTCTTTGCGTCTTTGCGTGATTGCCTTGCAAGCCCGGAAAAACTTGTTTAACAATTAGTCGAGGAGCGAAACATGGCTCAAGAACACAAACCTGAATTGACCCGGCGGGCGTTTTTTCAAATTGCCGGCGGCGCGGCCGCGGGCTTCGCCACGGTGACGGCCTTGCTGGCTGGAACGAAAAAAACGGCATCGCCTGAAATGCCTGCGCTTCTCGCCGAAGCCGGTGGCGCCAGCGAAACGATGCGCATGCACAACGATCT
>JBBILN010000106.1:16186-18859 GCA_037444905.1 bacterium
CAAAATAGATCAACCCAACGGCACCTCCCGCCGTGAATTCTTGAAAACCTCGGCGTTGCTCGGCGGCAGCGCCGCGTTTCTCACGCAAATGGATTGGTGCGAAAAACTTCTCGCCGCTGCTGAAGCCGACACCCTTGCACCTGCCGATCTCTACGAGCTGGCCAAACCGGAAAACATGCTGCACACCGTTTGCCTGCAATGCAACACCGGCTGCGGCATTCGCGTGAAGCTGATGAACGGCGTCGCGGTGAAAATCGACGGCAATCCCTACAACCCGTGGACGCTGGTGCCGCCGATCGATTACAAAACGCCACTTCCCGACTCGGCGAAAATTGAAGGCGCGCTTTGCCCGAAAGGCCAATCCGGCGTGCAGACGCTTTATGATCCGTATCGCATCGTCAAGGTTTTGAAGCGCGCTGGCAAGCGCGGCGAAAACCGCTGGGTGAGCATTCCATTCGAGCAGGCCGTCAATGAAATCGTCAACGGCGGTTTGCTCTTCAAAAACGTCAAAGGCGAAGAGAATCGCCGCGTCACCGGCTTGAAAGAGTTGTGGGCGTTGCGTGATCCGAAGCTCGCAGCCGACATGGGCAAAGCCATCGACGAGATTCGTCACAAAAAAACGCCGGAAGAAAAGAAAGCGGCAGTGGAGGAATTCAAAAAGAAATTTGCCGCACATCTCCATTTGCTCATCGACCCCGAGCATCCCGATCTCGGGCCGAAGAACAATCAGGTGAGTTTCGTGTGGGGCCGTTTGAAGGCCGGTCGCTCGGAATTTATCAAGCGCTTCATCAGCGAATCGTTCGGCTCCACCAATGCGCACGGCCACACCACCGTGTGTCAAGGCTCGCTCTATTTCACCGGCAAGGCGATGAGCGATCAATTCGTCGAAGGCAAATTTTCCAGCGGTCAAAAATTTTATTGGCAGGCGGATACCAGCAACGTGGATTTTCTCCTGGCCATCGGCTCGTCTTACCTCGAAGGCGGCTACGGCCCGACGCATCATGCGCGCAAACTCATGCAGCGTCTAGTCGAAGGCAAAGTCAAAATCGCCGTGGTCGATCCGCGCTTCTCGAAGATTGCGTCGAAGGCTTACAAATGGGTGCCGGCCAAGCCCGGCTCCGAAGCCGCGCTGGCGCTCGGCATGATACGATGGATTATCGAGCAAAAAAGATTCGATGAAAAATTTCTCAGCGCCGCCAACAAAGCCGCGGCCAAAGCTGCGGGCGAGCAATCGTGGACCAACGCCGCGTGGCTGGTGAAAGAAGACGGCGCGTTCCTGCGCGCTTCGGAAATCGGTTTGGCGCAGAAAGAAAAGCGCCAAACGAAAGATGACAAAGAGTGGGAATTCGATCCGTTCGTCATTCTCGCCAAAGGCCAACCGCTCGCGTTCGATCCGAATGATGAAAAGAATGCTGCCACCGGCGACGTGCTGGTCAACACCACCGTTGGCGGCATCAAAGTCAAGAGCAGTTTGCAAATCATCTACGAATCCGCTGCTTCAAAGACGATTGAAGAGTGGGCGGAAGTCTGCGGCATCTCTGCGGATGACATCGTTGAGCTGGCGCGCGAGTTCACCTCGCATGGCAAGCGCGCGGTCGCGGATCCGCATCGCGGCGTCTCGCAACACACCAACGGCTTCTACAACGTGCTCGCGGTTTATTGTTTGAATGCGCTCATCGGCAATTGGGATTGGAAGGGCGGACTCATCAAAGCTTCCACCTACAACATTCTCGGCGAGAAGGAAGGCCAGCCGTTTGCGCTCGGCAAAATGCATCCGGCGAAGTTGAAGCCGTTCGGACTCAGCATTATTCGCCACGATGCGAAATACGAAGAGTCCACGATCTTCACCGGCTATCCGGCCAAACGCAACTGGTATCCGTTCTCCAGCGATGTGTATCAGGAAATCATTCCCTCCATCGGCGATGCTTATCCGTACCCGACGAAAGTGCTGTTCACGTACATGGCGGCGCCGACTTATTCACTTCCCGGCGGACAAACCAACATCGAGATTCTCAGCGATCCCAACAAGATTCCGCTGGTGATTGCCTCGGACATCACCATCGGCGAAACCTCGATGTACGCCGATTACATTTTTCCGGATTTGACATATTTGGAGCGCTGGGAATTTCACGGCAGCCATCCCAGCATTCCGCAAAAGGTGCAGCCGGTGCGCAACCCGGCGGTCGCGCCGGTGACGGAGGCCGTGACCGTGTTTGGCGAGAAGCTGCCGATTTCTCTCGAGAGTATGATTCTCGCGATTGCGGAGAAAATGGGCTTGCCCGGTTTCGGGCCGAATGGCTTGGGTGAAAATCAAGCGTTGGTTCGTCCCGAAGATTTTTATTTGAAGATGGTGGCGAACATTGCCGCGGGCGACAAGCCCGGCGACGCGGTGCCCGATGCCGATGATGCGGAGATGAAGCTTTTTCTCGAATCACGCCGGCATTTGCCGCCAACGGTTTTCGATCCGGTGAAATGGCCGCAAGCAGTTGGCGAGGCGAATTGGAAAAAAGTCGTGTACGTGCTCAACCGCGGCGGCCGTTATCAGGATTATGAAAAGGCGTATGACGGCGAAAAGTTTGCCAACAAGTATGGCCAGCTCATCAATCTGTATTTGGAAAAATATGCGAAGGCCAAATCACCGATGACCGGCAAAAAGCTTTTCGGCTATCCGGT
>JBBILN010000107.1:0-18122 GCA_037444905.1 bacterium
GCAACGCTTGTCGAATGCGTCCGGCGATGTCATCGAGCACTTCGTCCCACGACACCCGCGCCCATCGCCCTTCGCCCCTCTGCCCTTCACGCTTCATCGGATAAAGAATGCGGTCAGTATCGTTAATCTGATTGATCGTGGCCGGGCCTTTCGCGCAATTGCGGCCGCGGCTGCCGGGGTGATAAGGATTGCCCTCGAACTTGCGCACTTGCAAAGTTTGTTTATCGACATAACTCAACAAGCCGCAACCGGCTTCGCAATTAAAGCAAATCGTGGGCACGATCATGTAATGCTTGGCCTCGTGTCGCGGCCAGCGCTTGGCTTCATATTCAACCCAATCATCCCAGCTCTCCGGCGGCGGATAACTGGTGAGATCGCCCGGCTCAGTAAGTCGCGGCAGTTCTTCGCCAAGCTCCTCGTGCAAGTTGGGAATGAGGTGAAGTTTTTCGGCGAGGCGTTCGATGAAGTTGGGGCGATGAGATGAGGGCATGGCGGTCTCTCCTAACTTTGAAAACAGTGATTGCGCCTTTGGAAATCTTTGAGATTTTGTTCGAAGCTATTATGAAGTTTTGCTTTCTATTTCCATCGATAAAGCCGTCTTCGCTTTGAGATTCCGCTTCGTTATCCACTCCCCTTTACGTCTATTCTCTGTCATCTTAAAATTGAAGATAGGTTTGAGTATTATTTTAATACATGCTTTCAAAATCGCAGATTGAGTTTGTCGTGATTGTTGGGATGTTTTTTTGAAAGCCGTGAAAAATTTTCGAATAAGCGGCCCAAGTGCTCGTCGATTGCCTGCTCTTCCAAGTATGTCGATGGCAAATAAACGTATTGGTGGAAAAGGGTCATGGATAATTGGGAGCAATTCATTCGTTAGGTCTACTGCATGAAACATGTTCATCATCAGAAAGCACTGCAATGCCGACCAACGCGTAATCGCATCTTCTTCAAGCAAGAGTCGACTTACTGGCTCGACAGCGGGGCTGCCAATCCAAGCAAGTGCGTGGCCAGCGGAAAGTGTCACCGTGCTGTCAGGATCTTTCAGGGCGAGCACCAGGGCCTGGATTGTTTCGTCGTCAGTGATTGGATACCGCTGAATAAAGGATGAAAATGCATGCGCCACGCCCCTACGCACATTTGCATTAGGGTGGCTCAAATTTTCCCTCAAATAGCCGAGAGCAGAAATTCCAACACGCCCCAACACATTTGCGTTGGACCACGATAGCTTTCCTTCGTTCAAGGCAGCGAGCAGTTTATCTATGGCAGGCTCTCCAATTTTTTCTATTACATATCCAGCCATTAAATGTAAATCGGCATTCTTATCTTCCAATGCGGCTATCAACGCGTCAACGGTTTCTAAATTTGCAGGTAAAATATCTGCCACCCAGGAAGTATTAAGATTGAGACGCCTATCCCGAAGAGCTTCAAGCAGTGGCGTTACCATCTGTTGTCCGAGATCACGCAATACGAATATCGCCATAACTCTTTGCAAAAGATTTTCAGAATCCAAAACACGCAAGAGCGCCGGAACTGCCGGCGCTCCAATCGCTCGTAAAATCTTGCCCACATCAGTGAAGATAGAAAGCTCGTCAAGTTTATTGACGAGTGCATCAATCGCTTGGGCGCTAGCGATTTTTCCCAGAACTCTGGCGGCTCTTTTCGCTCCGGACATATAAAGAAATCCTTTTGGCTCCATTGCTTTGATAAGATAACCAACCGTAGGCTCGCCAATTTGGGAGAGAATATCGATAATGTATTGTGACTCTGGAACACGCGCCGAAAGCCATTTTTCGATCTCAAAATTTTTAACGAGGGCTTGCGCAACTTCTGGCATACCCGCTTCTTCAAAAGCATGAACTATTTCTTGATGAGATTCTTCGAGTAAACCGGTGATGTTTTGAAATGGCGGGGTCGCTTTTTGTATCCAATCTACCGTACGCTTGTACGCCGCCTCGGAATTTTCTAGCCATTCTTTTGTGATCTGCAAGTTTGTTCGTGCCGCCTCAGCGGTTTTTTTGTCTCCAAAAATCTCGAGCAATTCGACTGATTCAGCCTGCTTACGCAATCCTTCTTGCCCGATCAACGAACGTTCTTCTGAAATGGCTTCGAATTCGGAAAACTCGACCTTTTGTTCCCAACGCAATGCTTCAACGAGAGGCGCGATGGCAGGCGCGCCAAGTTGAATCAAAGCGCGGCGCGCATCCTCACGCAGTTTTTTATCCCCAAGCGCAAGCACAAGCCCTTCCCCGGCTTTCTTGCTTCCGATGATTTGCAATAATTCGATGACCTTCACATGACAAGCGTAATTTTCGTAAACCAAAAGTGAGGTAAGTCGATCAGCCAACCCTTCGCCGATTATTTGAAAGAGCTCTTGGCAAATTTGTTTTTGCCGTGTATTGAAATCAGCCAGCAGGACATGAACGAATGCGTTTGTAACTTGTAATTCGACCTCGGAACATGAACTTACGCGGAGCAAAAGTGCTTGCCACTTTTGTTTGCACTCCTGCTCTGGTATAAAAGCTTTGAAACTCATCAAATTATGAAGAACAAGCTTCGATTCTTCAACCGGCTGTTGCTTGGCTTGCGCAAAAATTTCTAGAAATCCAAAAGCCAGCAAGGCACGTGTAAAACTTTCGCCATCCCCCAAAACCTGAAGCACAAACCTTTCTTGATCATTGAAAAGATCGCCAAGTAAGAAGAAGGTCGGCCATCGTTGCGCATCTTGGTCAATTTTCTCCAACTCTTGTTCTAACAAAAGAGGAAATTCCTTCAGCATCCACGCGGTCATAAACTCCTGCAGTAAACGGTGCCGAAATCTTACAAGGCGTGGTTCGTAAACCAAAATTTGCGCATCGCGGCCCAAGCCTAAAACATCTTGTGGGCGCAAGCCTTTCACGCCGGCTTGTTGCCGCATTGCCAGCCAGCCTTTTTCAAATGCGGTCAGAACGCCTTCTTGTTCAATTGCCACCATGTTTCCTGTTGACATCCAGTATCCTAAAAATGCCAGGCTGCGCTTGGTCTCTTCCAATTGCTCGCCACGTGGCAGCACTCTTTGCCACGAACGTTCGACACGCGGTTTCTCATCCCACTCACGCGCCAGCAAAGTATCAACTGCCGCATTCAAAATCTGCCCCTTGTTCCCTTCGAACGCGCCGCTGGCAATAATGAGCCGGAGCCAAAAAGGATTCCGTCCCAACCCGCCGGGTTCAAGCAAACGATGCGCGTGCAAGCGTTGCGTGATCTCGGCTTCGCTATGCTCCGGCTGTTTGTAGGCGGGAACAAATGCGTTCACGGCTTCGTCGTTCAAATCTTGAATCTCAAAAACCGTCAAGCCTTTCAGCGCTTCGCCGGGGTCTTCACGTGTGCGGCTCGTGATAATGATGGGCACATTCTGGTAGGCTTGGCTCGTCAGAAGAACTTTGAGTTCTGCGATGACCGAATCACGCCGCGCACCTAAAGCTTCATCGAGCGCATCGCAGAGAAGAACAAGCTGGCCTTGTTCCAAAAGCATCTCGATCCCCTTGCTCAACACTTTACCGCTGCTGTGTCTGGCGCCATGGCGCATGGTCTGGGCAATGTGATCGACAAGCTTCCCTTCCTGAAAATCGCCGAGGCGCACGAGCACGGGCATTTTGCAGCCGATTCCCAGGCGTCGTTTTCCGGCGCGAGCCAAATCTAAAGTCAAGCGTTCAAGGCCGGTGGTTTTGCCGGAGCCAGGTTCGCCCAAAACCAATGCACGAGAGTTTTTTCCGTCACGTTCCACAATCAATTCGCGCAATACTTCGATCATGTCTTTGCGATTGCCCCCGGCAAGCACCTCTGCGCTTGAGATTCTTGCGCGCTTGCCTTGCACCATCTCCAAACGCGCGAAGTCGGATTCCCAATGCCGAAGCTCGGGATTCTTGAGCAGTTCCCGCAAATACCAGAAGCGATGCCATCTCCAATTCCATGCAAGCGCGCGCTCGGTTTCAAGCGAAGCGACGAGAAGCAGCATCAGCAAAATACTGCCTGCCGTCACGAAGAGCCTTTCTTGCGTGAACACGTTCGACCACAGGTCCTGCTGCACGTACCCGGCGATGAGGTTGCCCATGACGCCTGCGGCAAATCCGAGCAGGATGATTGTGATTCGTTTGAGCATGTAACGTTCTCTACCGTTTCCAGTCACATCGGTTTGGGTATTGTGAACTGCAGGCTATGAGCAGCCGATGTCAGAAAATCTCTGTAATCGAATCGGGCCATTTTGGCCGGATTTTGGCCGGATTTTGGCCGGATTCAATTTACTCTCGTGTACAAAGTTTTCCTGGCTTTGCCTTCTTTTTTGATTAGTCCTTTTGCCAACATTTCCCGCAGATCGCGTTTCGCAGTGGTTTCCCCACAATTATAAAGTTCGGCATAGAGTGTTTGCGAAATGCTGCCATGCGAGCGCAAATACCCCCACGCCTTCCTCTGCCTCTCATTCAAGCTCGCCAGAAACGCCTCCGCTTTTTTGAACACGACCAGCAGGCCGCCGTCTCTCAGCGAAAACTCCGGCTCGGGCAAGCCGTGGGCGAGGGTTTCTTTGATGATGCGTTCCGTGCCCGTGCCCCAGTGTTCGATGTATTTGATGAGAAAGAGCGCGCGGGCGATGAGTGGGTTGCGTGGAATGGAATTGTGCGGGCGCTTCAATGCTTCAATCGTCAACTCGGGCGGCAACGCGCCGGGATTCCAAACTTCGAGCCGATCGTCGTAGATGCTGACGTGAACATTGGCAGTGGAAAAATAATCGCGATGGCAAACGGCATTGGTGAGCGCTTCGCGAATCGCGTCGAGCGGGTATTCCCATTTCTCCTCGCGCAAAAAATCGACGATTTCCGCGGCGAGTCGGATGTGATTCATGACGAACTTCTCGGCGTTGTCGATCAATTCGACGACGTTGCCGCGCAGCACTTTCATGTCGATGAAGACCAACGACTCCGTGCCTTTGAAACGCGCGCAGCGCACTTCGGATTGCAGCGCGAAACGTTGCGGCTCTTTGGCAAAGAGCAGAGCGGCGGCGTAAGTGAGCTGCTCCTCTTGCCGCAGTTCCAGCTTGTCGAGAAGCTCCGCAAAAGGAAGAGCCGAATCAATCTCCAAACGGCGCTCGGCAAGGGCGCGGCGGAGGAATTTCCCGAGCGCGGCTTCATCGATATCTGCAAGCTGCGCGGAGCAAAACTTATTGTCAAAGCGAATCAGCCCGGCTTGTTTGGCGAAGGCAATCACTTCCTCCGGCGAGAGCGGCATGTCGGTCGTGCCGACGCGACGATAGGCGATGCTTTTGTAAGAGTGCAAAATGCTCTTCGAATGCGGCACAGACACAACCAGCACCGGTTTGCCCTCGCAAAGCGCTTTGTCGATCACGGGATAGACCGAAGGCTTGCAGCCGTGCGCGATTTGCGCGACTCTTTCATCCGCGTCTTTCGCAAGTTCTTTCATGCGGCCATCGTCGGATACGCCGACCAAGATCACACCGGCATTCGTGTTCGCGAACGCGCAAATGCTCCTGCCTATCTCAGGAGAGACCTCGGCTTTGAATTCGACCGCCTGGCTCTCGCCGCCTCGAATGATTTCGAGAAGCTCATCGCTCTGCATAGGTGTGATTGCACTCAAGAATTATTATCGCTGCTACCCGATGGAGCCTCGTATTTCGGATGCTTCGCGCGAATGAATGCCGCGAGTTTCACCAGTGCGGGATAATAGCTTTTGATGTTGTCATAGATCTCAGCGGCCAGCGGCTCGTCGTAAGTGTGGGAGGTCACGTTGCGATCATCCAGCATTTGCACCCAAAGCTCCTCATCGTTCAGCCAACCGACTTGATAAGCGGCTTTGAAAGTTTCCCGCGGCGTTCTACAGACCAGCCCCTCCAATTCCAAAGCGCGTTTCAGCGTTTTCCACGCCAATTCAAATACAAACTCAAAACGCTGCACGGTTGCATCGAGATAAAGAGGGTTGGATTTGTCTTCGCCGAGCGCTTCTCCGAGACGCGCCACGGCCGCTTCCAACTTGCTCAATGAATCTTCAATCTTTTTGTTCATACAGAATCTTTCCTTCACTGAGAATGCGCTGGCGCAGCGCCGGCGCCGCCTGCTTCATCCACACCAGGTCAATCCCGAGTAGCGTTGGAAGCTCCTCCAAATCGGCGCGGATGCGCGCGAGCGCAGTGCGTGTCAGGCTCTCGTCCTCAATGGCGATATCATAGTCCGAGCGTTCTTGCGCGTCTTCGCGCGCACGCGAGCCGAACAAGATGATCTTTTGGGGCTGCGCGTGCCGGACGATGGTGTTGACGATCATCTTCTCGAGCGGCAATGACGGCTTTCTAAGGAATGAGGGGCTCATATTTTCAAGCTCATTTTATACTCGGGCGTAATGTCTCAGTTATCGGTGGAAAACGTAGCGCAGACATCTTGTCTGCAGGCGAGGACGCCTGCGCTACTCCACCGGTAACTGAGGCATTACACTCGGGCTGGAATCGTTTCCATGAGATGATTCTACTAAAAACGAGTCTTCGGCAGGAAAAGGCTGAAACCTATCGGCCGACTTGTTTTTGTTTCACAATATAGCAAAAGTTTTGAGGAATACAACGTGGGTTGAGATGCGTGCTGATGAGCAAAATGCAACGCGCATTGGCATGGTTGGGCGAGGGCCAATCGTTGCCATGCCAAGGATAAAAAATGCGGCTGCGGTCACTGCACGAGTTTGAACGACCGGTCAAAGTTCATCTTTGCCAATACCTGCAGTATTCTATTTATTTGCTCCTTTTCAATGCCTTCGCTATCGAGGTCGAAGGTCCGCTTGATGGTTTCAAGGTGGATCATGTTGGCGCTGATGCGAATGGACTTCAACAATTCGACTTCATCATCGTTTTTGTCAACGTCGGCTTCATAGGATAGCTCAACCCCTCGTTCATAGGGATACAAAAATTTCTCATATTTTGGCGAGCGCATCAAAGTCAGGCTTTCCACCCCGAAGGAATTATCGGCAACAAGGGCAAACGAGACGATTAAATCGTCGCCGGTTTCACAGTGAATAAACCGCACCTTTAGCATAACGACTCCTCTCTTCCGTTGCTTTGTCGTGTTCGCGAAATTGTCCAATCTCTTCCCCTTGCACGAAGCGCTCGATGCGACTTGCGCGCGCTCAACTCGGCCGCACCTCGCTCATCAAAGCGAGCGTGTTGCCGTCCACGTCTTTCAAAAAGGCCATCCACAATTCATGGTCGGGCAGCTTGGCGATCAATTGCGGCGTGCCGGTAAATTCCGCGCCGCGGCTAGAGAGCAGGCCATAGGCGGCGTAGAGATCTTCGACCTGGTAGTAAATGATCGACGCGGGATGATCGTACTCGACGCTGCTCGGAATGCTGAGCATGAGGCGGACGCCGTTGCAATCGAAGAAGGCCATGTTGGGAACTTTGAAGAGAAATCGCATGCCCAACACTTCACGATAAAACGCGACGGCCTTGTCGAGGTCGTGAACCGTCACTGCGATTTGTCCAATTTGGTGCAGGCCGAATTCTGCGGGTGGTTTCATTTCTTGCTCCTTGTCAACAATCCCACTACCTCGCAATGCGCCGTGTGCGGGAACATATCCACGGGTTGCACTTTTTCCAATTGATACTCCGCGCCGCAAAGGAAGCGCACGTCGCGCGCAAACGTGGCGGGATTGCACGAAACGTAAACGATGCGTTGCGGCGCGAGCTCCAGCATTTTTTGCAGCACACGAGGGTGCATGCCGGCGCGCGGCGGATCGACGATAACCACGTCGGGCCGGCCCCAGCGCTGCACCAAAAACGGAACGCGCGCCAGCTCATCCTTCAAATCGCCTTGCACGAAACGACAGTTGTCGACTTGGTTGAGGCCGCAATTGACCGCGGCGTCGCGAATCGCTTCCGGCACGATCTCGAAGCCAACGACTTGCTTTGCCAGCTTGGCAATGAAGATGGCGATCGTGCCCGCGCCGCAATAGAGATCGTAAACCGTCTCTCCGCCGGTGAGCGCGGCAAAGTCGCGCGCCACGGAATACAATTGTTCCGCGCCCAGCGTGTTGGTTTGAAAAAAAGAGTTGGCGGAAATGTGAAAAGTGCAATCGCCGATTTGCTCGCGCAAATACCCTGGTCCATGCAACACGATTTCTTCTTCGCCAAATGCTATCTGCGCTTTGCTGTGATTGATATTGTGGACGATGGTAGTGATCGCCGGGAATTGCCGCTGCAGAGCCGCGCTCAATTCCGCGACGGCTTTTCTGCCTTCCGGCGCTTCGGCAGTGACGATATTGACCATCACTTCCTGCGTGTTCTTGCCTTCGCGCAGCACCAGAAAACGCCAGAAACCGGTGTGATCGCGCGTGGTGTAGGGCGGAAGCGGATGCGCTTTCGTAAATGCGCGCACCGCGGCGAGAATATCATTGCTCAGCTCCGAGAGCAGGAAACACGCCTCGATATCCAGAGTTTTGTCGAAGCTATTGCGCGCGTGCAAGCCCAACGCGAAGTTGCGCTCGCCGGCCGGTTGCGTGCTGTCAATCTCTGCGCGCGTGAGCCAGCGCTGCCGCGCGAAGGAGAACTCCATTTTGTTGCGATAGAAAAACTGCTGCGGCGAGCCGAGCACGGCCGCGACCGGCGGCTGAGCAAAGCCGCCCAAATGAACGAGCACTTCTTCGATTTGGCGCTGCTTGGCGGCGAGCTGCACTTCGTAACGCAGGTTTTGCACAAGGCACCCGCCGCAATCCGCGAAGTGCGAGCAACGCGGCGGAACATAATCCGGCGATTCGCGCAAAACTTCGAGCGTGCGGGCTTCGGCATAATCGCGTTTTTTTTTGGTGATCAATACGCGCAGCCTTTGGCCGGGCAACGCGCGCTCGACGAACACCACGAGGCCGTTGAGCCGCGCCAAGCCCTTTGCGCCGAACGCGAGCGACTCGATTTCAAGCGCGACTTCTGCGCCTTTCTTGAGAGCAAGGTTCATGCGGAGAAGATGCGATGGAATGTTGGTGAGATGAAAAACCGTTCTGTCATTCCGAGGAATCCTTTTTAGCGCGGCGCGTTGATTCGCTGTGCTCAAAAAAGATCCCTACGGAGCGACATGCTTGGAGGGCACGCAATACCTTAGCGAATTCGTTCGTCAAATTTCATCTGCGTGGCATTTCGAAGACTTGCGCATTCGAATGAGCCGCGTTGCGGCTTGTTTCACACCGCCAGCTTCGTAATCTCCGTTTGCGCAGGGGTATGAACTTCCGGGCCGCGCTCGCTCATGTAGACGTTGATCTCGCTGCGGATGCCGAATTCTTCCAAATAAATTCCGGGCTCGATGGAGAATGCCACGCCGGGCGTGAGCGCGCGCGTGTCGCGCGTTTCGTAGCTGTCGATATTCACGCCGCGATCGTGCGTGAGCATGCCCAGGCTGTGGCCCGTGCGATGAAAAAAGTATTTGCCGAATCCGGCCTCGGTAATGTAGCGCCGCACCGCTTCATCGACGCGATAGCCTTGCAGCAGCTCGCCCGCCTTCGCATGCTCTTGAATAAGTCGCACGCCGGTGTCGCGCGCGCCGGTGACGATATTGAAAACTTCTTGCACGCGCGTGGGCACGTTTAGGCCCGCGTATCCGATCCACGTAATGTCCGCGAACACCGCGCCCGGAGTTTTCTTCTTCGCCCACAGATCGATGAGAATGACGTCGCCCTTCTTGATGGGGCTGTAGATTTCGGCGGTCGGCGCATAATGCGGATTGCTGGCATTGGCGTTGACGGCCACGATCGGCGCCGCGTCGGTCATGCAATCGCCCGCTTCCATCTTTTCCAAAATAAAGCTCTGCACTTCGTATTCATTGATAGGCTGCTGCGCGCGCAGGCGTTTTTCAATCAAACGAAAAGCTTCGGTCTGCGCCTCGTGCAAAATTTTAGCGGCTGCAATGTGCGTTTGCAATTGCTCGGCGTTCCAACGCGCTTGAAATTCTTGAATCAATTGCGCGGAGGTGACTACGTTCACGCCCAGCGAACGCAACAGCTCGAGCATGCCGGCGTCGACAAAGGAGACGGTCGGCACGTCGTTCATGGGCGAGTATTCCATCGCCACGGTGATGCCGCTGGGCAGCAACGCGCGCAGATGCTCGTGCATTTCCTGCAAACCCGCATAATATTGTTTGCGGCCCGGCAGCGGAGGATAGTTGGCCTGCTCGATTTTGTGCGCCAGCAACGTGACTTCACCACGCGCGGGAATGAAATAGAACCAGCGGCGGGTGACGTGAAATTTATCCGGCGGCACCAACTCGCACGCGACGGCGTTGAGGCCGCGGAAATCATAAATCAACCACCCGCCCAACTTCTCACGCTGGAGGAATTGCTGAATTTGCGGAATTGCCTCTAGTAACCCGGACGGATTAGGCATGACCATCTTCTCCTTACTTTAGCGCAATGGCTAGCTTGAAGCGTTTTTGCGATTTTAATTGAATTCTTCAGTTCGGAATTTAAAGTGCGATGACAGCAGCATTAAACCACTTCTGGCACGGTGGTCGCGCCCTGCGGCATGATATAACAAGAATAGTTTTCACTCAAGCCGGCGTGCGCCAGTTGCAGCGCCTCACGCAATGAGGCCGCGGGCGTAAAACCCAAAGCGCGCGCCGTTTTCTCGGCGAGATCGGTGACGGTGATGATGCGATAATCACGCGTCTTTTGCATGGTGGAAAGCGCCCAAATCATTTCCGGGCGATAGTGCCCGAGGTCCGCCGGCTCTGCGCCGTGGCAATATTCAACACCGATACGCGGCAGAAAGTAAGGCGAGCCGAAGCCCTTCGCGCATTCCGCGACGAATACGATCACGCCGCCGGGGTTGGTGATGCGGCAAGCATGGTGCAGCGCGCGATGCGCTTCGAGATAATTGCGATCATACGGATGGCCGCCGCAGCTCACGATGGTCAAATCCGCCATGCGCGGGACCGGCGCGCGGTAAATGTCATCAACAATATGGCAGCCGGCCGCGTGCGCTTGCAACGGCTCGCCCGCCACCGCGCTCACCACTTGATTGCGGTCATTCACGATTGTGTGCAAAAGAAAATTGCAATCGAGAAAGCGAAAGGCCTCGCGCATGTCTTCCTGCATGGGGTTGCCGCTGTTGACGCCGTCATAGCAACGCGGGTGCAAGCGGCCTTGAGTGAGATCACACGCCAGCAGAAAATTGCGCTCGATGGTTTCGCGGCCGGCGCACGCGGGCACGATCAATTCCGGCCCGCCGCGATAGCCGGCAAAGGAGTGATGCCCGCTCGCGCCGCAAATGATCACATGCTCCGCGTCCACCAAATGCCGATTCACGAACACCGGCGTCCCGCGCCGCGTCTCACCCGCATACTCCAACTCCTTCGCCTCATTCGCATCGTGATACACCACGCGCGGATTGCCCAGCTCGTCTCGTTCCGCGGCGATCAAATGCGGCACACCGTTGCGCCGCGCGCCCCACGCGCCGGCCACCAGAATCGTCACCTCGCGCATGGACACGCCGAGCTCCCGCAGGCGCCGCAATAGCAGCGGCAAATAATGCGCGCCGCCATGGTCGTGCAAATCATCCGGCACGATGAGCAACACATTGCCCGCGTGCTTGAACACGTGCTCAAACGGAAAGCAACCGATGGGCTGGGCCAAAGCCTGAGCAATAATCTCCTCCGGCTTTTGCAGCGTGGCGATGCGTTTGGTTTTCAGCTCGGCGCATTGGCGCGGCGGACGAAACTCCGCCTCCACGCGGCCCAAGCCGTATTTTAATTTTAGAATCATGTGTGAACGAGAAGCGCAATTGCATTTTTTCGCGGCTTTTGAACGGCGCGAAAGTATCAGAATTTGGCTACAATGTCAATGCTTTTGCCGGAAGCAAAACTCAGTGAGCAC
Organism: bacterium; assembly: GCA_037444905.1. GTDB lineage: Bacteria > Zhuqueibacterota > Zhuqueibacteria > Zhuqueibacterales > Zhuqueibacteraceae > JABWAN01. The sequence continues at coordinate 11,878 of JBBILN010000107.1, forward strand.
GGCGGCACGAGCAGAATTTTTGAACGCGAACAGACTCATGAACACAATGGCGAGAGCTTTGCGCGCAACTTCTCCTTGGGTTTGCATCATTGGGCGGCTCGCCGGCGCTTTCAACGCGCCTCGGCGCGTGCTGCTGTTGGGAAAATGCGTGCGTCTCATGCCGCGCCAAAATAAGCAGCCTCCAGCTTGCGGGCAAATGGATTTTAACTCTCCTCCTGATGCTTCAGCTAGAGCCGAAATTAATCCTGACGAAGCAAGAAACCTTCCTTTCCGAGTTCGCCGAGAGAAAAACTCGGCCATTGCGTGCTCGGAGTTTTCCAATTGCGGTTCGTATGTTGATTTACGAGATTGCCACGGTATTAAATGAACCATGGCAATTTCAACCACACACACGTGAGGAGAAATGGTGAATTTCAATTTTTCCGAAGGCGCTAAAAATCTTTTGCGCTTCAGCGCCGGCGCGATGCTGTGCGGTTTTCACGGCATCATCGCAGTGCAGGGCTGTTGGAATTATTGGCGCGCAAACGAAGCGTGGGATTTCATCGGCATGGTCGCGGATTTGGGCTTCCCATTGCCGAGCGTGTTTGCGAGTATGGCGGCATTGGCAGAAGGCTTCGGCGCCGGATTGCTCGCGCTCGGATTCTGCACGCGCTATGCTGCCGCTTCAGTTGCCATTACGATGTCGGTCGCGGCGTATCGCGATTTTTTATTCTATGGCCGGTTTGATTTACCCGCGAGCTATGCGCTCGTTGCGCTGTTCTTCGTATGTAATTCGCCGGGCGCGTATTCGCTGGATGCCATGCTGAAGAAGATGAAGAAATGATGTCTTGGTAGGAGGTGCGGCTAGTCTATAAAGTGGGACACGGAAACGGAACAACATGCAGAAGTTTTTTCCGTTTCCGTGTCCCATCATTCTTTTGGGTTATGGCTGGCCCTGTTATTTCATCAACAAAAGCTTGTTGTGTGCCGTAAATTTTCCCGCTTTGAAGACGCACAGGTACACGCCGCTCGCGACCGCGGCGCCTTGCTCATTCGTTCCCTCCCAAACGGCTTCATGCCTTCCTTTCAAATACGTGCCGTCCGCCAGACGCCGCACGAGTTGGCCGGCCGCGTTGTAAATCTCCAAGCGCACCTCGCTCGCTTCCGGAACGCTAAAGCGGATCGTCGTGCTCGGATTGAACGGGTTGGGATAATTCTGCTCTAATTTATAGTCGGTGACGAGCGGCGCGGCGTTCGTTGCGACGCGCTCATCATCGCCTTCCGCAATTTTCGCCAGCGTGCTTTGCGCGGCGTGCGGCTTGAGCGTTGCGTCGCGATCGACCGTGATTTTATCCGCGTAGATCGCGCCGAAAAAGTGCGTGTTCATTCCCACGAAAACTTCCGCGTGCGGCGCGAGCAACGTGCCCCGCACTTGGCACCCTTTGAATAGCACCACCGGTGCGCTCTGCAAAGTCGTGAAGCTGACGCTGCGGCTCGCGGCTTCGTTTGGGGGCAGAATTTCAATGCGGGTTCTTCTGCCAAACTCCAACAATGTGACGACGTGAATGCGCGCCGGGCCGCCGCTCACGTCGATCTTTACTTTCGCATCCAATCTTGTGAGCAACGTTTCAAAGAAATAATCGCCGCTGCGCAAACGGAGCTTCGCATTCTCTCCGACGATGACATGGCCATACGAACCGGGCGCCAGCTCGCGCATGCGGCCGTTGGGAATGAAATGATCCGCGCCGCCCGCGGTGAAAGTGGGCGCAGCAATATTGATCGTTGCCACGGTTGCGCCGCTCGTGGCCGTGCCGAGAATCTGCGCGCTCGGCGCGAGCGTGATCACCCCTCCCGCAGTGACGTCGCCGCTAATCGTGTTCTCTTTATCGATGCGAACGTCGCCCACTGCCGTGACGTTGCCGGTAAAGATCGTCGGTGCGCCGGGCTTGAAGTGAATCGTATTGTTGGAATGAATGTCGCCGCCGCTGTTGCTAAATTGATTGCGGCGAATTTCAATGGACTGATTCGCGAGCAGCGCCAGCTCTTTCACGGTGATCGTTACGGTATCGGTATCCGCGCAGCCCTTGCTATCCGTTACGGTTACAACATACGTTGTCGTTGCTTCCGGCGTCGCGTTCGGATTTTCGGAAGTGTGATCATCTAATCCGGTTTGCGGCGACCATTGATACGTAAACGGCGGCGTGCCTGCGCTCGCCGTGGGATTGCCGCCGAGTTGAATGGTCTGATAGAGCGCGATCGTGTGATCCGCTCCGGCGTTCGCAAGCGGCTTGGGATTCACCGTGACCGTGACTTCTGCAGTGTCTTTGCAACCGGTCGCATCCGTCACGATCACCGCGTACGTAGTCGTCGTCGCCGGCGAAGCTTTCGGATTCGCAATGGTCGCGTCGCTTAGGCCTGCGATGGGCGACCAACTATATGCGTAGGGCGTGAGGCCATCGCCGGCAGTCGGATTGCCGCCGATTTGCGCAGAGTCACCGAAACAAATTTCAACATTCTCACCGGCATTAGCGGTCACCTCGCAGCGCACGTAAATCGCCAAACCGTCGTGATCCGAAGTGCGTAGCGTGGTGGAATAATCATTCTCGTATTGCACGGCCGCATCCGCGTTGCCGCGTGCGTATTGCATTTCGCTCACCGCGGGCTGCAAATGCTGTGAGACAAGCACGTGATCCAAAACTTGCGCACTGCCTGCATTGACAAACGAGTATCGCTCACTCGCCGGCAAATCGAGCACGAGATTGACCAAGTTCGGTTCGACGATTTCCACGCCGGGAATCAGCGCCTCGCTCGCATTCGCCGGAGCGCCGAGAATTTGGCCGACCACATCAACGTAGCCGTCGGAAAATTGAAACGCATTCAAATCACCGCACACGATGAGGTTGATATTCGCATTGCCGGTTTGCAGGCTCTGCACCATGTTGGCAACCGAAACTGCTTGCTCGTGACGTTTCTGCCGCACGCGCGCTCCGCTCGAAGGATCATCGATGTCGCTCAAAGAACGTTGGTGTAGATTCAAAACCGTCACCGGAATGCCGCCGGGCAAAGTCGCATTGAGCTGCAACGGCGGCCGGTCGTGCAGCAGCGAATTATCGACGGAGAGCAGTTCATTCGCGCCCAATTGCACGACGCCGTGCACTTGCACTTCGCTGCGCACGAGATAACCGACGTCGATGCCGGAGACGTCATTGCCTTCGAGCAAATAGGGCGTGTAAACGAGCGCCGCGTCATCCGCGTGCAGCTTGTCCGCCAAATCTTGCAGCGCGTTGAGATTCTCCACTTCCTGCACCGCAAGAATTTCCGGCGCAAGCAGCGCCTCGCGAATGTAGCGCGAGAGCTTGTTGAGTATGTCTTGATACTGCGTGGGCGAAGGCACCGGCTCGCCAATGCCGTCATTCATGTCGTCAAACAAGCGATGCACATTGAACGTCGCGATCATGGTTTCGCCTGCGTTGCGGGGCCGCACGCTGCGCGGCAAAGTCGTTGGGTTGAATTGATACTGCGTGGGCCACAACTCATAATCGCCGAACTCGAACGCGAGCACGCCGGCCGCGGTGAAAGTGGAGCCTGCGGGAATGATCGCATTCGCAAGGCCCAACCTATCGGGATCGAACTCGAAAATTTCCGCGTTCGCATCCCACACCGGCAAACCGCTCAAGCCGGGAAACGCAATGCCCGGCTCACGGAAGGGACGGCTGCCGCTCGCGGTGATAAACATCTCCGCAAAGTCATCGTTGTTGAAAGATTGATTCGAAGCGGCAACCACGCCGTTGGCAATTTCCACCAACATGCCTTCGAAGCGCTCGAACTCGGTTGTCGATTGCGGCTGCACGGGCGAAGGCGTGAGCGCGTCGAGCTGAATCGCGGCGGGCAACGCATTGCCCGAGGAGATGACCGTGACCACCGGCGCGCTGGGTGTGTTTGTGAATTGCGTAAAGTTGAAAAACTCCGTGACCGTGCCGGTGACATCGACCATATCGCCGACGCTGACCGTTGGCGCGGAGCCCATGAACACGAAAATGCCATTGGAAGTTTGCGCATCAGCATCAACGCGCGCCTCCGGCGTTTGTATGAAAAAGCCGTCGCTGCGCAATGCTGTGACGACATTGTTCTCCGTGGTCACGGTTTGCCCGGCAAAGGCCGAAGTCAAGCCCGCGCCTTGAATCTCAAAAATCTCTTTGGTGAGGTCGATCACGGCGCACCCGGAGAATTGCGCGCCGTCGATCTTCGTGCCCGGCGAAAATCTTCTGCCCGCGGCGCCGCTCGCGCTCAAATGTTGAATGAGCGGCTCGGCGCCGGTCAAATCCGGATCGCGCGTGAGCGATTGATCGTTGCCGCCTTCGGAGCCATAGGTGTAGGTGATGATGATTGTGCTGCCGTTCATCAACGTCACCGTGTCGCCCGTGTTATTCAAGCCGAGTTGGCCGCTGCTCGCAACTTGCACGACACCGGAGCCGAATGCACCTGTGGGCGTGCCGCCCGCGAAAATAACCGCGGCGCATTGGTCTTTGACCTCGGTGCCGGAAGGAAACGTGTGGCGCACGCCAATTGCATCGGAAAGCGTCCATCCCGAAATATCCACTGCTGCGCCGGACACATTCACGATTTCTACAAACTCATCTTGCGTGGTATTCACGATACCGTCGCCGTTCGCATCGCCGAAAGTGGCGTGCGGGTCCGCATGAATCTCGTTGATCACCCAGCCGCCCGCGGGCGCGGCGATGGTCGTGAAATCAAACACAAAATTGGCGGCCATGTTGTCCGGGGGATCATCCGTGTCCGCATCCGTCACATTCGCCGCGAAGATGGTGACGGTGATCGTTTCGTTGTTTTGAAAATCAGGACTGGGCTCGAGCGTGAAGCTTTGCGGACCGCCGCTCACGGTCGCGGTGTACGTCGTGCTGGAAGAGCCGCTGATCGCAAACCAATTGCCCGTGACATTGACGGCCTCGTTGAAGTTGATGGTAAGATGCGCATCGACGGCAATGTCGGTGGCATTATCCGCGGGCGAGGTGCTCGCAACGAAGGGCGCGGTATCAACACCGATGAAAGTTTGGCCGGTGTTGCACGCGCCAAACGAGCTCGCTGCCGGCGTGTTCCAAGTGAAGTCTTCGTAGAATTGGCCGGTGCCGCTGAGCCGCAAAGAATTTCCCGTCGCATCGCTGCCGCCTTCGAGCACGCCGATATCCGTGCTCAACATGCCGCTCGCCGGGCCGCCCACGGCCGTGAACGTGCCCTCGTAGCTCAAGAACTGCACGACCGCGCTGGAGGCATTGACCAGCGCAATGCCGTCGGGCGCGCCGTTTTGAATGCCGTTGGAGGGATAACTCATCACGATCGTGCCGAAGCCGTTGCACTGATTCGGAATGACGCCGCTCAACGCATCGGTATCATACACCGCGCCGCCCGCGCCGTTGTAGAGCACGAGGCTCCAGCCCGCGAGATCAGTGCCGGCCGGCCCGGCGATTTCAATGGCCTCGCCCGTGTCCGTGCCGCTGTTGTCGTAGTGGATTTCGTTAATGAAGACCGAGGTTTGCGCGCGCGCTTGCGGAGCGCTCGCCGACAAAACGAGCGCGAGCAACACGCCCCAAAACTTTGTCAAGAGCGGGAGAGAAAACGTTCGGCAAAATTTTTCGCGACAATAATTTGGGCGAGGAAGGCGCATGTGCAACCCCTTTCGAAAAACGGTTCGACGCGAAAGTTTTATTCACAACCAAATGAAAGCACGGACGCGCAAAAACTGCCATGCTTTGCAATGGTTCGGGAGAGGTGTTGACACGAGGTGGGCGAAATGTAAGCAGCCGTTGCGTGAGGCCGTCCGTGGGTTTTTATACGTGGGGAATTGTACGTGTCAGAGGAGACTGTTGCGGAGTAAAAATTTCCGGCCTCTGGGCTTCTAGCAAAGCGCCCAGGGGTCTCGCATATAGCCGAAGACGAGACTGGGAGTGTTGCGTCCGCCCCCCCTTGCTGCGTTTGGCTTTTTCGAGCAGAACACGGCATCGGCTCGAAAGGGCAAATCGTGACAAACCTGCCCGTCACTGTCGAATCAATTCTTAGTGGATTGATCGGGCTTCACGGTTTCCAACAGTTGTTTCAATAAACTTTCTCTTCCTCCTAAAGCCGCAATCATGTCCTCTTTGCTGAGAGCCTGCAGGTGGTCCTCTCGGCTGAGAGCAGCTTGCAGTTTTTGTTTGCCCAAAGCGGAGATAACTTTCTCTTCGCCCAAAGCGGAGATAACTTTCTCTTCG